>CAWFGS010000007.1:0-111886 GCA_963815535.1 uncultured Alphaproteobacteria bacterium | reverse complement strand
AGCGAGGGAGGGATTCGAATTCTTGAGCTAAACGAATGCGAGAAGTGCTTTTTATTTAACGTATCTTCGAAATATACCCCTGCTTATACCCGCTTTTTGGTTGGCTGATATAGGCTGCAATAAGATTCCCGGTCCTCAACTAACTTTACCACTCTTGGTTTGCTGCGCTTAAAAAGACTGTCCAAGAAAATTTCGTGCCGCTCATGTTCTTTGATACACACATTTTTATACCTCCCCGAATTTTATGCCACCAACCGCAATAAGCTCTTCCAACGGCATCGCGCCTTCGAAAATTAGGTCGGCCCACATATTCGCAATTTCCCGCCGCCTAGGCATGAATGATGCGCGGTTGTAGATCAATTCTGCTGCTGTTAGTCCTTTGGGCCGATGACCTAAAATCAGGTCCACGACCATTCGGTCGATCATCAACCGCTGATCGTGTCCAAGCTCGCGTTCCAACAGTTCGTTCATGATAGTGCTGAAACTAGTTCGCCACCCGTGCGGTGTATGGATGCCGATATAGCCAGCGTTTCGATATAGGTGCGCTACAGTCGATATTGATATCGGTCGATCAAGATTGCACCGCTGTGGAAAAACATATATCGAGGCTATGTTCTGATTTCGAACGCAGCGCAGAAGTTCAAGAGATTGAGAAGAGAGGGCCACCGATTGTTCAAACGAAGCGTCCCTTCGTAGCCGCATTTCCTGTTTGGCTTTTTCGGCTGGAATAACCCATAATCCTTCCGATTTCGTCATATCTTCCATCGACCAATCGATACCGCGAAGCTCCGACCATTCCATAGATACGACAGGTGCCAAGCGCTGACATGTTAAAATAAGAAGGCGGGATACTAGTTTTGGATTGAGGGTCGATCTGGCGCGCTCGATATCGGAGATCATCGCGCGCAGTTTTTTAACGTTTCGCAAAGACGATCGACTTTTGTTACGCGCCCTGGGCTTCAAGATATTCCGTAGATATTTTGCAGGATTGCGATCGGTCGCACCGATGCCTTGTGCATAATCAAATACGTGGGACAATCGCAAAGCTACGCGGTAAGCCGAAAAGCTTGTAATGCGGTCCTCAACCTTCCAAAGAAGTTCGCAGAGCTGTCGCTCGCTTATATCGTAAATTTTGCGGCGCCCTAAGTCTGGCATGAAATCGCGATTCATATCGGCGATGATATTTTTGGCGTATCGCTTACCCCAGCTAATGCGGTTTAGGTTGTACCATTCATGAAATACCGTTTCGAACGTATGCCGATCTGCTTCACGTCTGCGTTGGATCCCGGCTTCATGCCATTCTCGAGGGTCGCCCCCGCTGGCGAGCAGTCTTCGAGCAAAATTCCGCTTCGATCGGGCTTGCATCAAGGATAGCTCGCCCAAGGTCCCTAATACGATGATGTACTCATCACCTAGGTAGCGATACTCGTAGCGCCAAGTTTTACGACCGCTAGTCGCGACATGCAAGTTCAGCCCATGCCCGTCATTCAATTCATATGCCCTGTCAGTCGCGGCTGCACTTGACACCATTTCCTGAGTAAGCATGGAATGCTAGCCCCTTTCGATCCTTCACCTCTCCTTTACGCTAACGCTAATCGCAGAAGGGCGACAATAAAATCCCCAACGTCATGCGCTGATAGTTGCTGCCCACCGAAAGATTAAAATTAGCTTCGGTAGGTTGTGGAATATGGAGATGCCGATAGAACCTATTTCAATGTCTCGAACGAAGGATTATACGTGAAGGAGTTCGATTCTTTCTGGTTTCGACGGTTTTTGCCGTTAAGAAATCCACGTTTTGCTACTGCCTGTTCCAACTGCAAGATATAATCCTTTACCGTCGGCGATCCTTACCGGCTGGTTTGATCGCGTTGCGTCAGAAACCATCTTTGATGTTAGTATTGGATCAACCCTCCTTATACGGTCTCGGCCATTCTTCTAAATCAGACTAACACGCCTCGCACCTAGCTTGCCAAGTAAGCGAGTGCACGAAAAACGAAGGAGCAAGAAGGTTTGTTTTTACCTTCTCGTATCGCATGTGTACGGAAATTGCAGCTCACGATTAAACCATTGCAACGATGGTCATAACGGACGGCATCAAAAAACGCTATTCCTCATGGATGTAAGCCATCCTGGTGATAGACGGCGTCGCAAACACCCAAAACTACTGGTCTGGCTCCAAGGTCAGAGGGGTTGGCCGTAGAGCATTCGAGCTTGCACCACACCCTCAACTCGATGAAAGCGACAGGGAGCGCTCGCATCATGCACTAATCCATTGACATTGCGTTCGAGAATCGCCATTGAGAGTGCTGTATCGTAAAAATGATATTGGAGTAATTTAATGAAAAAGATTTTTGCAGCAGCTGCAGCTGCTTCTATGGTTATGGCACCTGTCGCGGCATCCGCCGCCCCGGCTGCACAGCGCGCTGTAGCTTCTTCCCAAGAAGAAGAACTTGCAGGTAGCGGCATCTTGATTGCCATTCTCGCAGCAGCGGCTGTGATTGCTGGTATTGTGATTGCAGCTGATGGCAGCGATGACGACGATCCAATTAGCCTTTGATCACAAGTTGCTGTTAAATAAAAAAGGGTCGACTTGTTCGACCCTTTTTTTATGTGATCCGATACGGAAGAAGGGCCAGCACCTTTATCGAGAGGAAGGCTCAGCGGTAAGGTGGCGGCGCAGCCGCTAGCGTGTTGTTGGGACAAGCGCACCAGCTTCCGTTTTGGTTCTGCCGAACTAACGTTGAAGCCTCGACTATGTTCACGATTTGATAGCGTCAGAGCGACGGTTTTGTGTGCTTCACATCGCCAATGACGCAACCATAAAGTTGCGTGCAGGCGGTAGCAGTCACATCAATATCTCGTTGCATGGTGGTGCGTGAACTAGCCAGGTTGATCGCCGAGCACGGAAAGCCGAGTATGTTCATCAGCGAATATGGCACTGTGCCTACTAGTAACGTAGTGCAGGATGTTGCTATGGTTTAACATCATATCGCACCGGGCAGGATGTCTAACGGCTTTTGTGAAAGCTTCGACGACCGGATGCGTGATAAGCTGCTCAATGAGACGCTATTTTTGAACCCTGCTCAGGCCCTTCTTGTCGTTGCGGTTTTGGGTAAATACCTCCAACCGGGAGAAAATATGTTTGTCTCTCGAGCATACAGCTCTGGCGGTGTCCGTCACCAAACTAAATAAGCTATGTCGTTTTCTGCTAGGCCTGATGGGGCCCGCCATGTCGCCCGCTGCTTTAACAGCGCTCACACACAACAACGCACCTAGGTTCTATCTCCGATTGGGAGTAAAAATGAAGACCACTCCAATCGGTGCGGGGCGGTGATGCCTAGACTTTCATACTATTGCCAGCGCGCTTAATAACCTCTATTTGTCCAGACGCAGGTGCGAGCAAGTTAAGGCAGTTGAATTGTCGTCAACAGTTTAGGAAGCTACTACATCACGATTTAGCTTAACCGCATGAGCGCAACGCGTGAATATTTGCGTGCAACTTACTCAATTATAAATAGACGCGATCTACACCAAACTAAAAAACCTATGCAACCATTCCCGCGCCATCTCACTACAGCCTGTATCATTCTCGCAGCGAAACTCCTAAACGAGGAAGGCTACAGAAATCCGCGCTGGGTGGAAGCGCATCATACAACAGCAGAGCCATGTCCGCACACATCGAACCCGTTATCGAATCGGCATCCGACGATCTTCTGAAGGTGGATTACGCCGATCAACGATCCTTTCAAGAACAGCGACTGCGCGACAAATTCCGCGCGCAATTGCCCGTTATCCTTCTATTGACGGCGCTGGTCCAATGGTTGGTGGCAGTGATCGGTTATCGCATCCTGGGATTTCCTGCGCTGCTGGTCAATTCCATCGTCATTGCGGCGGCGGCTAATTTTTTCAGCCTGCTGTCCTACCGCAAATTGCGGTTGTTCCCCGGTTCGCGGCGCCTGTCCTATCTGCTACCGGCGTTTTTCCTGCCATGGGCCGTGGCCCTGGTGGTCCTTCTGGCGTTCCGATTGCCGTACAGTATCACATTCGTACTGGTAGGTGCCGCATGCGGGATCGGGTTCAGCTGGCTGGCTAGCGCCATGACGCGCCGCGCCAATTCCGCCCCGCTCTGCGTTATTCCTTCGCACAAAACGGATGCCCTGATTGCCGAACTGTCCGGGCTGGAATACCGTGTATGCAGCGATCCGGCCGATCTTGATGAAATCGGTTCACCCATCATCGCCGATCTCCATGCGCAATTTGACGACCGTTGGGAACGAGCGCTGGCCAAGGCTGCCATGAACGGGGCCACGATCTATCACGTCAAACAGATCAGCGAATCGCTCACAGGCCGGGTGCGAATCGATCATCTCAGCGAAAACAGCTTCGGCACTCTTCGGCCCAGCACATTCTATTTCTGGGCAAAAAACGTGACGGATCGATGTGCGGCGCTAATTTTATTCGTGCTGCTTGCGCCCGTCATCGCAGCCGCCATGATCGCCATCAAGCTGGACAGTCCCGGCCCCGCCATCTTCAAGCAGAAACGCATCGGGTTTCGGATGTTCCCGTTCACCGTGTACAAATTGCGCACCATGCGCGCGACTGAGGCCGGCATTTCCGCGCGCGATGCTGCCGTCACCCAAATCAACGATGCGCGCATCACCAAGGTGGGCGCGTTCCTACGCGGAACTAGGATCGACGAACTGCCGCAGCTGTGGAACGTGATCCGCGGCGATCTGTCGCTCATCGGCCCACGCCCGGAAGCCGAAGCGCTGTCGCAGTGGTATGCTGAAAGGATCGAGTTCTACCCGTATCGCCACGTTGTAAAACCAGGCATTACGGGCTGGGCGCAGGTAACGCAGGGCCATGTCGCCTCGGACGATGCCGTCACGCGGAAGCTCCAATACGATTTTTACTACATCAAGAACTTCTCGCTCTGGCTCGATCTGCTGATCGTGCTGAAGACATTGATGGTGGTGCTATCTCGGGCCGGCTCGAAATAACTGCCGCTACACACCGCTCTCGGGTCAAAGATCGATCATATATTTGCTGGGCATCCCGCCAAGCCACGTCTGATAGGGCACGTAACACTGTACAAAGAGCGACGACAAAAGTATCCAGACCGCAATATATCCAGCCATCAGACCGAAAGCGAAAAGCTGCGATGCTAGCAGCGCGCGACCACGCAGGAAATAGGGGATGGAGGCCAGGATCACGATTTGCGGGATCATCAGATAATAACCCAGCCTATCTGCGATGATGGATGACACCGGAATGAGCGCGGGAGATGCGATCATGGCCAGCGCAAATATGGTTATGATCGCGCTATCACCTGGCAGCACGGCCTTCCATTTGGGCCTCAGGAAAAACAGATAGAACAAACCGGTAATTGCCGCGACGGCCAGCCTGACGGGGGCGCCGGCGGCGGAACTTGCATCCTCGCCCGTATATCTTTCGAGAGCGATGTCAGCCGCCGATGTGGACAACAGGATCAGGACCGTGGGAATGACTAGCAAAGCGAGCAGCAGAAGCCGCCGCCGGATCTCGCGCGTTATCACGAATGGGAGGAGAATGATGAACACGATCGCGCTGGAATGCCAAAAGGTCGCCGCCAGGACGAACAGCGTAAAACGCAGAGACCGTCCATTGCGAAGGGCAGTGAACGCAAAACATAACAGACCTAGCGCAGCGCCTTGCCGAATGCCCGACATGCCAAGCCCCAGCACGATGATAGGCACCGCGAAAATAAGAGCGGTCATCGGATCAGGCTGATTCTTCGCTAAATGCCAGAGGCCCCAGAACAGGATGATCGCCGGCACGATGTTGGCGACGGGGTATGGCAGATCGAGAGATACAATCCCCAGCAGCAAGGCCCACCAAGCGATGTCGGAACTCAGGAACACCTCGTCCGCTGGCAGCGATTCCACCATTTCGTAGTTGAAGTAATACCCCGCCCAGTCGCACCCGACCTGGAACCGGAACGCCGTTGCCATGAATAATATGATGAACAAACTGTAGAACACGACCGTATAGGGCCGCGTGTTGAGCGTGGTTATTGCGCGGATCACATTTAGAAACACATAGCTGATGAGGTAGAAATACATCTAGGCGCCCTTACTCGCGATGGTACGCAGGGTTTTTGCCACTTCGGGGCCCCAATACGCGAGAGAATATTCGCGTTCCATCTTCGCCCGCCCATAGCCGCCCATTCGGGATCGCAGGCCGGCATCGCCTAATAACCGAGACAAGGCGCTGCGCCATTGCGGCTCGTCCTGCGCCAGATAGCCGTTTTCGCCCGCGTCGACGATACGCGCGTTGACGCCGACAGGCGATGCGATGACCGGCTTGCCGCATGCCATGTACTGGATCAGCTTATATCCGCATTTGCCGCGCGCCCACAGGCCGTCGTCCAGCGGCATGATGCACACATCCATGGCTTGTATATCCGCAACCTCCTCCGCTTCAGCCCAGCGTTTGCGGATGAGGCGCGGCGCGACGCCGCCTGCCCCATTCGCGCCGACGACGTACAGTTCCGCGTCTGCCTTTTCCGCCTCGTCCAACAGCATGGGAAGCATCGGGACGACGTAGCTTTCCCAAGTGCTCGGCGTCCCCAGCCATCCTATGCGCAGCTTCGCGCGGTCTGCATCGGCGGCGGGCGGCGTGTAGATGTCGGTGTCCAGAATGGTCGGCACGATCATGGTCCGGTCGCAATATTGCTGCGCATATTCCTGCAGATAGCGATTGCCGCAAAACGCCATTGCCGCGCCCTGTAATAGCGGTTTCAAACGGTCTTTCAGTACCCACCGCCCCAAAGGATTGCTTAGCTGATCGTAATTATGAAACACTGCATCATCGAAGTCATAGATCACCGGGATGCGTTTCAGAAATGCCAGCCGTTCGAAGGTGCCAGGCAGATAGGGAAACAAATCCATATGAACCCAGATGAGATCGAACCCGCGCAGCGTAATCAACTGCTGCATGCGGTTAAAATTACGCTTCGCTACTCGCGCGATATTACGCCGCTTGCCTTCATACAGATCATCGAGATACCGATTGTCGAACAATGGGAATTGTTCGACGGCAATGCCTTGTGCAGCAAGATACGGCGCGTATTGATCGAACCGTTGCCGAGTGCTGGCGGCCCGCGTCCCGTATTTGGTAAACTGCGCTATCTTCAGCGGACGGGTCGTCACACCGTTATACTGACTTTGGCCCAAAAAGGGGGATTATCTGAAACAACGATATTCTTCAGTTCGGCGGCTAGCGTTATCTGTTCCTTTTTCGCCCTTTTAGAACGCGGTTTTAGTGGAGTGCCGAACCTGTTGCGGCTGCCGGTTCGCATGGTGTGAATGCTGTGGTTACGGTAATAGAGGAGCAGGAAACCGCGGACATTCACGCCCGCTTTTTCTGCCAGCAGCGCCGTTCGCGCCAGTGGCCAGTAAACCACCGCTGTGATTCCTTCAGTCGCCAAGTTTTTAACCAGCGCCAGCGTGCGTGATATCATGGAACGCACCAGTTCCAATGTGCGCCATAGGGCAGCATAGGCCTTGCTGCGATTGTCGAAACGATAATACAAATAAAGCAGAAATGGGGCGCCCGGCTTCAACAGTGCCGTGCAGCTTTTCAGCGCGGCCGGTGTGTCGGGGATATGGTGCAACACACCGAGAGAATAGCCAAAATCCTGGCTTTTGTGGGGCACGGTGTCATCGGACACGCCGCCTTTCAGGAACCGGACATTGTTCTGGCCAGCAAGGTTCGCCTTGGCGACGGCCAGCGCTTCTGCCGAACGATCGATGCAGTTCAAAGTACCGCCGCGCGGGGCCATGAGATGCGCCCAACGGCGCGACCCGCAGCCCATATCGAACCCTTCAGCGGACGGCGCGAGCGTATCCCATGGGAAAATATGGAAATAGGCGTTGAACAGGCTCTGATGTTCGTCGGACCCCAGCGTGTTCTGTTTGTACCGCCCCCACTCATCACCAAACGAGGCGACAGTGTCATAATCGATATTGTTTTTTACCATCTACGATTCTCGTTCTGCATCCATCCAGGCCTGGAACATTAGGATGGTCCAAAGCCGGTAGGTCCAATCTCGTTCGCTGGCCAGATGCTCGTGCCAGACCTGCCGAATAATATCGGGGCGAAACAGTCCATCGGTTTCCAGCCTTTGGCGGGAAAGCAGGTTTTCCGCCCATTCGCGCAGTGGACCGCGCAGCCAATCCCCCACCGGTATGCCGAAGCCAGCTTTGGGCCGTTCGATCAGTTCGCGCGGGACGCGGGTGTAGAGAATATCGCGCAGGATCTGTTTTCCCGTGTTTCCCTGTATCTTCATGTCGAGCGGTATGCGGGCCGATAGTGCGACAACGTCCTTATCTAGAAACGGTACCCGCGTTTCCAGACTGACGCGCATCGCGGCGCGGTCAACCTTGCACAAAATATCATCCACCAGATAGGTTCGCATGTCCTGCGCCATCATGCGCGTCACGGAATTCGCTCCAACAGCGGCGGCAAGCGGGTCGTCTAGCAACGATACTGGATCGGGCTCGGCATCAAGCAGCACATCGTCCGCCGTCCAGATGGTGACCAGGCTGCGGTACAGTTCGTCCAATGTACGAACACCCTGAAGCCGTGCGGCCAGCTTATGCGCCTTGTCCCCCAAATGGGCCACCTTGATTGCGCGCGACCCGCGGTTCCACGCAGCGACAGGCACCTGATGGATAGCCTTGCCTAGCGCGTCCCGCATTGGCGCGGGCATCCAAGCCAGCTTGTTCCAGATTCTCGGCCCCCAGAAATACCGATTATATCCACCGAACAACTCGTCGCCCCCATCCCCCGTCAGCGCTACGGTTACTTGGCGGCGCGCCTGCCGGGACACCAAAAATGTAGGGATCTGGGACGAATCTGCGAAAGGTTCATCATAGAGTTGCGGCAGCGATGGTATTACATCGCGCGCGTCTGTCTGCGTTACGATCATTTCGTGATGGTCTGTGCCGATGTGGCGGGCAACCGCAGCGGCGAAAGGCGCTTCATTATAGGCACGTTCGTCGAACCCTATGGTGAAGGTGTCTACCTTTCTCGTGGCGCGTTCCTGCATCAATGCGACGATCAGCGAACTGTCGATCCCGCCTGAAAGAAATGCCCCCAGCGGCACATCTGCCAACATCTGCCGGGCCACCGCATCGCCCAAACACGTCTCCAGCTCTGCGCGAGCTTTGGCCTTGTTGCGCAGCAGGTTCTCCTGCCCATGAGCGAGCACGTCGTTGAGGGAATAAAACCGCCTTACGGACATTCCAGCATGGTCCGATCCCGGACGCGGCGGGTTGTGCATCGAAAGATCAAGCGCTGGTGCGGCAATGTCCAGCACACAGCCAGGCTCCAGCTTGAACACGTTTTGATAGATGCTGTAGGGCGCAGGTACATAGCCATAGGTCACATATTGCGACAACGCCGCGCGTGATACCGCCCGTTTGAATTCAGGATGTTGCCGCAGTGCCTTGAGTTCGGAACCGAACACGACATTCTCGCCGGCCCAGCCCCAGTAAAGCGGTTTTTCGCCGATACGGTCGCGCGCAAGATGAAGGGTTTTTGCCGTGCGATCCCATAATGCGAAAGCAAACATCCCATTGGTAGCTTGCAAAGCCCGGTCGAGGCCCCAATGGCAGATTGCCGCCAATAGCGTTTCTGTGTCCGATGTGCCGCGCCACGCAACCCCATAGCCGTCCTCGGCCAGCGCCGTGCGCAGATCGAGGTGGTTGTAGATCTCGCCATTGAACGCCAGAATATACCGGTCGTCCTGCGAGGCCATTGGCTGCGCACCTGCAGGACTGAGATCGATAATCGACAGTCTGGCGTGACCAAGGGCAATATTGTCGTCAACCCATAGGCCGGTGGCATCGGGCCCACGATGTTCCAGCATCTAAATCATGCGATCAGCAACGGCACGCATATCTGCGCTCCTGCCTGCACCCTTCGATAAAAAACCGACAAACCCGCACATAATTCAGCCTTTGCCAGTCCAATCGTCGTGAGAACGATGTTCCGCCAATTCAACGCGCAGCGAAATCACATTCTATGCCGCCGTCCAGCAACGTTTTGCATTCCAAAGCCACAAAATATGAATGGCAGACCGCAAGATTGCGGCTATTAGACCGCATGAACATCGGTGGCTACCACTACACTTACCTCGGTTGTTCAGATCATCATCCCTACGCCGCCGCCCGATCACAGCCCTACCATTACCGCACGGGAACGAGGGTGATCTTTGCAATAGTACCGCGGATGTTGCCATCTACCGTCCGAGCCCGGCCCGACAGTTCGATGGCGTATGTGGTGCAGCGCTGGCCACCCGCACCGATCGGGAAGGTCGCAGGAGAACCAGTGATCGGCGCATCGATCAGCAAGGTGGCCGTTTCCAGGCAAACAAGCTTAACATCGAGCCGGCTTTCCTCGCTTGGGTATTCCAGATCGTGTGTAAGCTTGATGCCACTGATCGGATTGGCCGCCCTGAATATGCGGCTTGCGAGTACACCGCCATTGCCGCGCTTCAGGAAAATTTCCGCACGCTGCCCGTTTGGCGAAATTCGGGCATATTCCTTTGGATCTTCAGCAAGAAGCCAGTCGAAGGGTGGATATTGTGCCGTCCAGTCAAGCGCAGCGGCCATAGTTGCCGAGCGTTTCGGATTTTCCCCACGCACCAGCTGTTGATAGATATTGAACGCGCCGCCGTAATCGCCTGTCTGGAAAAACGCAGCCATAATCGCGCTGTCCACGTCTGTATCGATCGCGACATTCCCGTTCAAACTGGCGCGCAATGCCTTTACCTTTGGAAGCAGTTCTGGCTTCGCGGCGGCGCCGATCATGAAAGCGTTCATCCACGGTGGATCGCCGGCCAGCAGGCGCGTGAATACGGGTAGAGCGTCGGGTGCATCCAAAGTGGCGATGAGTTGCGGGGTCATTGCCGCGCCAGTCCGGGGGTAGACGCGCGCTACGTAGTCGATCGTTTGAAGGCTATTATCGACGTCGCCCGCTTGTGAATAATGGGTCAGCAACACGCCTTGCAACAACGTTCGCCGCTTCGTCGTCAGAGCAGCAGCATTAAGAAATTCTGCCTGACGCCGCGGGTTCTGGACAGTTTGACCCATAACGGCCAGCGCATTGCCTGACAGGGGATTGATCCGGTAAGCGGCCTGCGCGAACGGTTGTGCCAGGTCCGGCCGGCCCCCGGCAGAGATAGCCCTGGCTGCAGCATCGTCAGCTTTGGCAGGGGCGAAAAATGCTGCCCGCGCCTGCAGCGGATCGCTTTTTGCAAGTACGTTCGATGCCGCCTGCCCGGCAGACAGGGCGGCCAGTACGGTGGATGCGAGCACGATGCTGACTTTCACAGCAACACCCTTGCGGCCTGCGGATGGCGGTGTGGATCGCCCCTTAGACGACTTGCCGGACACGCTGTCCGCAGCTGCCGCGTATTGGGGTCTGTCCGCGACCTCAGGCATAAATCAGGCTGCTTCCTTATCGGCCGAATAACCATAGCCGTAACCATAGCCGTAGCCGTAGCCATACCAGTCATTGCGTCGGTCGAGCTGAGTGACGATCCCGCCCACCAGATTGGCGTTGCTGCTGCGCAACCGGTTCAAGCCTGTTGATGGATCGGCGCGTGCCGGCATTGGCTTGAATAACGAATGCGACGCCGCCGACCGCTTTGCCCAGCTCCAATGCATCGGCCAGTCCTAATACCGGCGGACCGTCCACGATAATTTGGTCGTAGCTCTCGCCTATCTGCTCCATAAACCCTCTGGTGCGGGCGCTGGCCAACAGTTCCGGGGGTTGGGTGCAATCTTTCCGCCCGCGAATGAAGTCGAACCCATATTGTTCGAGGCTGTGCGCGCGTGGCGCCTCTGTCCTGGCCGGACAGGAAGGCACACATGCCTGCTTCCGCATTGGCCATTCCGAGCATCTGGTTGACAATCCCATGCGCCGCAGATCCAGATCGAGCAGCAACACGCGCTTGTTAAGCCGGGCAAAGCTGATGGCAAGGGCGAGAGACGACACGGTCTTGCCTTCCGCCGGGCGGCTGCTCGTCAGCATCACCGATTTCGGCGCCCCGGCGGGTGTGGCGAACAGCAGACTGGTTCGGGTAGCAGCGTAGGCCTCGCCCAATTCGGAATGGGCATCTTCCAGCTGTGAAGCTATCTCCCCCTCGTCCATCTTGGGTATAAGACCCAGCGTCGACAGGTTGAATTCCCGTGTAATGTCAGACGGATTGCGGATCGTCTGATCGAAGTTTTCGGTGAGGAAAACCAAGGCCGCCGCGCGACCGCCGCACCCACCAGCGCAATCAGCAAATTGACCGCGAGGCTCGGTTCATACGGCGCGCGCGGCACTTCCGCGGCTTCGATCAAGGTCATGTTGTTGCTGCCGGTGCCCGCCACACCCAGTTCTTTGAACCGCTGAAGCAGAGCGTCGTAGAGTTCGCGATTGGTGTCCACCTCGCGTTTCAAGATGCCATAACTGACGCCTTGACCTTGTTCGGAAAGATATGCCGATTTCGCCGCGTTGAACCGTTTGCGCAGTTCGCGTTCTTCGATCTGCGCTTTTTCCAATTGCACGCGTTGCAAGGATCCCGATGTCCGTTGATCACTGAACAGAGACTGTTGGAGAGAGGTAATCTGCGCCTTCAGCGCGACGATCTTCGGATATTGCTCACCGAACGACGTACGCAGATTGGCAAGCTCCGATCGCGCTTCGGCAAGGCGGGTGCGCAATTCCGCACTGCTGGTGACGAACTCGGCGCTCGGACCCGACTGAACGCCGCTTTGCGCGGCGATGCGTTGGGTGGTCGCCTGCGCCAGCGCATCGGCGAGCGAACTCAACTCGACGGATACCAGCGTACGGCTTGCAGATGCCCCGTCTTCGCCGGCCCCGGGACTGTCGAGAACCACGATCTCGTTAGCATTGGCGTAATTGATTAACGCCGCTTCTGACGTCTCCAGCAATTCGCGCTGTTCCTGCAACTGTTCTACCAGCTGCTGGCGGGCAAGCACGGTATCGCCGAAGCGTTTTTCGAAATTGGCTTCTAGGAACTGTTCGGCCCAACTGTTCGCCAGCTTCGCTGCCAGCAGGCTGGACGAGCTCGACACGTTAATGTCAACCAGGTTTGAATCCTCCAAAGGTTCGATATTAACCCGGTCAAGCAGGGCGGCGGCTGCGATCCGATCAATCCCCGGCGCTTCAGGCGCAATGCCGAACGCATCCAGAAATTCGGCATCGCGCGTCAGATTTTCCGCCTCTACCACACGTTCGGCCATGAATCGTGAATCCAACAGCTGATACTGGGTTTCGTAATATTGCTGATCGCGGGTTTCACCCGTCGGCCCATCATCACCCAGATCGGCGGCGCCTGCGTCCACGCGGTTGATCTCTATTCGCGATGTCGCTGCGAATTGCGGCGTGCTGAGCAGGGTTATCAGCACCCCTGCGGCCAGAGCGAGCACGAAAATGGCAAGCAACCACAGCTTCATGTCCAACGCGCGGCGCAGGTATTGTTCGAATTCGAAACTCAGCGTTTTTTCAGTTTCGTTTTGTGTATTACCCGTCAGACGCGAGTCCAGCGCGCCGGGTACACCAGGCGCTTCGGCAAGTTGGCCAACGGCAAGATTCGGGTTGTCGATTGGGGTCATGGCAGAATGCAATTATCTCGCTAGTTGGCTGATCACCACGGCGCCGGTGGTGATTAGGGACAGATAGGGCAGCAGCGCGGTGAGTCGACGCTGGCTCGGCAAATCGCCGACCATGACAACATCGCCTGGGGCCAGCTGCGGATCGGGATAGTTTCCACGCCGGATCGCCCCCAGATTGTAAGCCCCTATATAGTTCTGACTGTCCACTGTGCGCATGATCAACACATCATCCACCTTGGCAAAATCGGTCAGCCCGCCGGCCGTGTTCACCCCGCGCAGTAAGGTGCTGGCCGTCTGCAGTGGATAGCTGCCCGGTTTGGTGATCTCACCTCCTATGGAGACGGAAAAATTGCGAGGTTCGGTCGTGTGCAAATTGACGTCCGGATCGAGAATGTAGCCATTGGCAAGGCCCGAAACCACGCGGCGGGACAGCTGCGCAGTCGTCAGCCCAGCCGCATTCACCCCGCCGATCAGGGGGAAAGTTAGAAGTCCGTCGGCATCGATGACATAAGTTCCGTTCAACCTATTGTCTTGCAACACGCTAATCTCGACGCTGTCGAACGGCTGGAGCGTGAAGGATGGCGTCTGGGATGGTCGCGGAAGCGCCGAAAGATCGGTGACGACCATGCCCGGGGCGGTGCCGAATACCTGCTGACCGGCGCAAGCACTCAACATGCTTGCGATGCACATGGCCAGCACTGTCTTCAACCATACCCTCGACATAAGCCAATCCGTATCCTTCATCGCCCATGCTACGCTGTGCGTTTGCGTCATCCCTGCCGCCCCCTGCCCTCGACCCCTGCGCCACTGCCCTGTGCCCCGGCCCGCAGCCGGGCATCATTAGGCAGATGCCCGCTTACGACGCCATGAACGATCAGCAAAAACCATACGCAAAGCAGCTGCATTAACGGCGTGCGCAGCGGATAATCAAAATAGCTGGCAAAAGCCACAATACCAAACCCACAAACCAGAGCGAGCGCCATATTTCCCTTTCCGCTGCGGACCAACCGTATAACGAGATAGGCAATCCAAGCCAAGGTGCCCATCAGCACAGCCGCACCGGGCAGCCCCGCTTCTATGATCAGCTGCAGCCAGTCATTATGAGCCATGTTAAGATAGGCTGGCTGCAACAGACCAGTAGGTTCGTGGATGTAGAACACATCTTCCAGCGACCCCATACCGGCACCGAACGGGAAATAGATGCCCGCCATGCCCCACAGCGTCGGCAGATAGTCGAAACGGATGTCGGACATCGGATCTTCCGCCATTAACTGCTCGAACGCTGGCAGCCTATCTGCTAAAACGAGAGAGAAGAATATTGCCAGCGCGGCAAGACCGGAAAGATAGGAGATGATTGGCCGCCGACTGCGCGCTTTATTGGACGTACTGCCCGCAGCCCTACGTGATTTTTGGGATATTTGCCTGCTGTCCCGCTGCGAACGGCGCAACGCCAAAAGGGATGTGGTGCCCAGGGCGATGACGCAGGCCAGCAGCGCCGCGCGTGAACCCGACATCAATGCTGCCATCAGGGTGAGGGCGTACAGAAAAAACAGAAGGATACGCTGCTGCGGAGAAACCGCATCGTTTTGTGGCCCAGCCGCCCCCCCCGCAAACAGCAATGCCGCAATGAACACTAGGATCACAGCACCGAACACGCCGGCATGGTTGGGGTTCGCGAACAGACCACTCGCCACACGCGGCCCGTTATCGCTATAGAGATTGAGCCAAGCGGTATCGGGCGCGATCACCTGCAACACGCCAAGTATGACGTTAGCGGCGGCTATCGCCAGTATAATGATAGAGACAGTGTATATGCGCCGCGGACCCAGGGCTAGGAAAGCAAGCAGCCCGGCCAACGGCACGCCAAGACTGGCCAGCGCATGCATGGTACGCGTGGGAACGAGCGACATGGGCCGGCCAGGCACCGTGCCCAGCGCCCCATCCATATCGGCGACAATCTGCCGCCCCGGAAGCGCGGTCCACCAAGTAGCTGGCAGGGTAACTAGTTGCAGCGCAGTAATGACGGTGAAACTCACTAGCAGCAGCGCAGGCCATTTCACCGTCGTAAGATCAGCGCGGGTCGTTCCCCATAAAAGCGCGCCTAGTGCCAGCCAGGATACCGGTTGCAGTAAGATCACTTGCCCTGCGTCATAACGCGAACTACCACCCAGCAGCGCAGCCGCCACCGCCAAAGCGATCATGGCGATCCAGACCCGCCGCCCCGCACCATCGCCAGCCGCGCGATGGGCTCGCGCGCCGCCTTGGTTTCGCCGCGCAGACCCGGGTGCGCCGGGCCTGCCCCGCACGTCTCCCCGGGGCGCGGCCACCCATGTTCCCGTCTTGTCGGTCATGGCGGCCCAATCCCAGTAAGACAGGAGCAAAGCAAACAAAAAAACCGCTTTCCCGCATTAAGCTTGAGATCACGCGCGCGAACGGCCAAACACCAGCTGCTAACAAGCCGGTGCTATTGCCGTGCTGTCACAACTTCACAGCGGACCCGTCGCTTATGCAAAAAATCCTCGTGACCGGTTCGGCTGGATTTATCGGGTTTCACCTATGTCGGATGCTGCTCGATGAAGGGTTCACCGTGCATGGGTTTGATGGGCTGACGAGTTATTACGATGTCAGTCTTAAGGAAACGCGCCATGCGTTGCTCGATGAATACGAGGCGTTCGGCCGTACCATCGCGCAGCTGGAAGACACTGCCGCGTTGGACGCCGCATTCGATGGCTTTGTGCCCGATATCATCGTGCATTTGGCCGCGCAGGCCGGCGTCCGCTACAGCCTGGAAAACCCGCGCGCTTATATCGAGTCCAATGTGGTTGGCACGATGAACGTAATGGAGGCAGCCCGCCGACTCGACGTTGATCATCTGCTGATGGCGTCCACCAGTTCGGTCTATGGTGCGAATGACGACATGCCGTTTTCTGAAACCGAAAAATGCGATACCCAGCTCACCATCTATGCCGCCACCAAGAAAGCGAATGAGAGCATGGCCCACAGCTATGCCCATCTGTGGAATCTGCCGACCACCATGTTCCGCTTCTTCACCGTCTATGGCACTTATGGGCGGCCCGATCTGGCACTGTACAAATTCGTCGATGCGATTTTGGAAGACCGCCCGATCGACATCTACAATCACGGCGATATGTACCGCGATTTCACTTATGTGGACGATCTGGTGCGCGCCATTCGCTTGTTAATAGACACCCCGCCCGTGCGCCCCGCCAATCGCGACGCCATCCCAGATGGGGACAGCCTGTCGCCTGTTGCCCCCTACCGCGTGGTCAATATTGGCAATTCGGACAAGGTGCGCCTCCTCGATTTCGTGGATGCCATTGAAGAAGCGCTAGGCAAGAAGGCGCAGCGCAATTTCATGCCCATGCAGATGGGCGATGTGCCCGCTACCTGGGCAGATGCCTCGCTGCTGAAGCGCCTCACGGGCTATCAGCCGCAAACCGATTTCCGCGACGGTATCCAAAAATTCGTCGACTGGTTCCGCGACTATTACAACAAGTGAGTGCCAACGATGTCCGCCGTTCATACCACTGATAACCAGTTGCAAACCGAAACCATTGGCATCATCGGATTGGGCTATGTCGGTCTGCCGCTGGCGGTGGAATTTGGCAAGCACCGCCGCGTCATCGGGCTCGATACGAATGCGGATCGGATCGAACAGCTTAAATCCGGCCGCGATACCACGCTTGGAAACGGAAACCGAGGAAATCGCCGCCGCCGCGCATCTTTCCTTCACCACCGAGCCAACGATCTGGCCGCCTGTTCCATCTTCATCGTTACCGTTCCCACCCCGATCGATGATCATAAGCAGCCCAATCTTACCCCGCTGCTGGGCGCCACGCGCACCATAGCCGACCTGCTGAAACGCGGCGATACGGTGATCTACGAATCGACGGTGTTCCCCGGCGCCACCGAGGATGAATGCGTCCCGCTGCTCGAGAACTTTCAGGGCTCGTTTACAACCAGGATTTCTTTTGCGGCTACAGCCCGGAACGCATCAATCCCGGTGACAAGCAGCACCGGCTGCCCTCGATCCTGAAAGTTACCTCTGGCTCGACGCCGGCCATCGCCGACAAGGTCGATGCGCTTTACAGCGAAATCATCACCGCCGGCACGTTCAAGGCGGCATCGATCAAGGTTGCCGAAGCGGCCAAGGTGATCGAGAACACGCAGCGCGATCTCAACATCGCATTGGTCAATGAACTGGCGATCATTTTCAACCGAATGGATATCGATACCGAGGCCGTGCTGGAGGCGGCGGGGTCCAAATGGAACTTCCTCCCCTTCCGCCCTGGGCTGGTCGGTGGGCACTGCATTGGCGTCGATCCCTATTATCTTACGCATAAGGCGCAGAGCCTGGGCTATCATCCCGACGTGATCCTGGCTGGGCGGCGGATCAATGATGGGATGGGCATTTATGTCGCCAATCAACTGGTAAAGGCGATGATGAAGGCACGCATTCATGTGAGCGGCGCGCGCGTGCTGGTGATGGGCCTGGCGTTCAAGGAGAATTGCCCCGACCTGCGCAACACACGGGTGGTGGATGTGATCTCCGAACTAAGGGATTTCGGAGTACAGGTGGATGTGACGGACAGCTGGGCGGATGCGGCTGCGGCCAGACAGCCATTACGATCTGGACCTTTTGGCCATGCCGGAAGTTGGCACCTATGACGCGATCATCCTGGCGGTGGCGCATGACGAATATCGGCGGATGGACGAAGCCGATTTCCGCGCCTTCGGCAATCCGGCGGGGCACCTTCTCTACGATCTAAAAAATATTCTGCCGAAGACCGGCTCCGACATTCGCCTGTAGCCTGCCATGCACCTGCTCTTCACTGTAAATGCCAGCTGGAACATCGTGAATTTCCGGCTGCCACTGATCCAGGCGCTGCTAGCTGACGGGCACAGGATCACCATCCTGGCTCCCATAGATGATGCAACGCGAACCCTTACGGATCTCGGCTGCGATCATGTGCCGCTGCGCATTAATAGGGGCGGGCTCAACCCCCTTGGCGAGCTTGCCGTGCTGCGGCAATTCCACGCAGCGTTCGCCCAAGCGCGGCCGGATATCGTGTTCGGTTTCACCATCAAAAACAACATTTACGGCGCGATCGCCGCGCGGCTAACGGGGATACCCTTTATACCCAATGTGACGGGGCTGGGCACCGCGTTCCTGTCATCGGGCATGTTGCGGCGCGTGGTGGAACGTCTGTATCGCACAGCGTTCGCCAAAGCGCCCCTCGTGTTCTTCCAGAACGCGGATGATCGCGCTTTGTTCATCGCGCGCGGATTGGTGGCGCAGGATCGGGCGCGTCTGTTGCCGGGTTCGGGAATAGATCTGGACAGGTTCCGTGCCGCCCCTACCCGGCATCCAAAGCCCCGGTCCGGGTGCTGATGATCGCCCGTGTGCTGCGCGACAAGGGCGTGCTAGAATTCGTCGAAGCAGCGCGGATGCTCCACCCCCGCGGCGATATTGCCTTCACCCTTCTGGGTGCGCTCGATACGGCCAACCGCACCGCCATCCCGCGCGAGGATGTACGCCGCTGGGAAGAGGAAGGCATCCTCACCTACGCCGGCGAGGCAGACGATGTGCGCCCTTTCATCGCAGAAGCGCATTGCGTGGTCCTCCCATCATACAGGGAAGGCGCGCCGCGCACTTTGATCGAGGCGGCTGCGCTTGCCCGCCCCCTGATCGCGACCGATGTGCCCGGCTGCCGCGCGGTCGTTGATGACGGGGTGAACGGCTATCTATGCGCGCCGCGCAACGGCGCATCGCTGGCTGCGGCGATCGAACGGTTTTGCGCGCTGAGCCATGCCGAGCAGCGCGCCATGGGCGAAGCAAGTCGCGGCAAAGCAGAGCGCAAATTTTCCGTCGAGCGTATCATCGCCGCCTATCGCGGCGTTATTGCGGATCACGACGGTTCGCCCGGCGTCTTCCCATGATAAAATGGGTGCTTGCCGCGCTGCTGGCGGCCATGATCTATCTGGCGGTCAAGCCCGATCTGCCCATCGAACTGACCGGCCCGTACAGCCACGCCGTAGGCTTCGTCGTGCTGGGTTTCGTGGTGCGCAAGGCGTTTGCCAGCGCGTCTGCGTGGTTCCTGTTCGCCGGTCTGGTGCTGTTCGGCGCCGCGACCGAACTGTTGCAGATCGCTATGGACGCTGGCCGCAGCGGAGAGCTGATAGATTGGGCAGTTGATACCGGTGGCGCGGCGGTAGGATTAAGTATAGCAACAATACAAAAATGCCTATCAACAACCTCAGAACCACTTGTTCCAAAAACTCCTAAGTCAAAATGATTAAACAAAATTATAATGCATTCGATCAGGGAATTGTTGTGTACTTACAAATATAGGAAACTCGATTCTGTTCATCATTTAAATTTTTTGTATTTAGTATTTTTTAAGCTAACTTCATCTAATGCCAACAGGTTCATCAGCCTACCTCGAAAGGCTTCATTGGAGAAATGTTCCTTTACTCGCAGTCGACCGGCTTGCCCCATTTTACGCGCGAGTTCACGATTAGAACAAAGGAGCGACATCGCTGCTTCGCATGCTGACACATCAGCGATGGGGATTAACAACCCTTCGATCCCATCGTTTATAATTTCTTGAGGCCCCCCCGATCGTGTTGAGATTACCGGTAAGCCAGCAGCAGCAGCTTCAAGAACGGTCATAGAAAAGGACTCGGAATTAGATAAATTTAATGCCGCAAACTTTCCTGATAAGGCACTGGCGGGGTCAGTCGCAAAATCATTAAATAGCACGCTTTTCTCAATTCCCAATGATCTTGCTTGTTCCTTCAAATCATTTTTATAGATAAGATTTTTTGAAAGATTCATTGTTCCTCCATAAAAGCTTAGTGAAGACTCCGGCCATTTGATTACCAGTTTTGAAAAAGCTGATAAAGCTATGTCCTGCCCCTTTCCCGTTATATAGTTTCCAATATACACAAAATGCAGATTTTCTACCAATGACGGTTGCTTAAGTTGCAGAAATTTTTCGGAAACCGAATCATACAAAACATTAGCATCCTCGTATCGCACAATGTTTCGTATGAACTTTGAAACAACTACCATACGTGTTGAGGACCACCTTGCAAACGCCATCCATATCTTACCAATGAAACCATATCTACTTGGATCAATGCGTATCCAAGTGTAAATATGACCAGTGAAACCAAAAGCGCGAACAACAGCGCCCTCCATGAGATAAAAATCGTTTACTATTAGTATGTTATTTTGCGAACGATATAAAATACCGCGCAACTTCCAGGAGGAAACTAGTAGTCGAATTCCATATAGACAAATTGATTTCAAAGACTTATTAAGAACCGCTAAGGGCAGATGAACTATCCGAGTAAATTGCTGACGATCTTCGTTATTTAATTGCGCGTTGTTCGGCACAACTAATACAACATCCTCTATATTGTTAATAGCTTTAGCTATAGATATTGCACAAACTAAAGACCCTGTCCTAGCCGTGGAAGCATCAAGAATAAATATCGTCAACGTGCTCACCATTAATGTTCAGTGTGTTTACAGCATGCCTGGAGTCAAAGTCCTTTGACTCTAACCGTCAAGTCTCTTTACAATTGCCTAGCTCGATTGGCTAATAGGATCGCGTTAGATCGGCTACACTCGATAGGATTTGGTTCTCAATTTTGCAGCTACTTCGCCCGCCCAAATCATGGACGATGTGCAGTTCATGCCGGTTAGCTCATGACCTGCCTCGCCCTTTCAATCGCCGGGCCAGCGCAATCCCCCTCACGCCGAAAAGTCGCGCCAATGCCCATCTGCGTTTATCACGATCGCCAGCATGCAGGAACGCTTTCCAGCGCGCGGCAAGTTTAGAATGCAACCAATTCGATGCGAACGCGTAATGTGCGGCATTCTGCATTAGAAACTTACGGTCAATTCCGGTTGAAGGACGCCGCCCAAACGCGAACCGCCGCTCATCAACAGCATTTAGGGCTTCTGTAAAACAAAGTGACATGGATGCCGCTACAATCTGCGCGCGGCCCTCTAACTGACGAATTTCGGCTGCGTCGGTCACCATTCCGCCGCCGGTATTAGTACTCGACTGCGAATGCTGACGATAATACACAAGTGGTTCAAGTATAGTTACGATCTTACGTTCATAGATGTTCAAAAATAAACCAAAAAATATGTCTTCGGCCAGTACTCGTTCTTCCGGACAAGCCAATTCCTGAAAAACCCGTCGGGTATAAGCGGAAGTCGCACCTACAATTCTACTAACGCGTCGATCTTGAAAACAATCTTGAAATGACGGATCCGAAATTGGCATCCCGTAGTCGGTTACTTTTTGATCATGATCGTTGATCACCGAGTAGGCCGATTGTAGGGCGTCCGCCCCGGTGTCCTGCCATTCCTTCGCTAAGCGGGATACGCGGTTAGGCTTTGAAACGTCATCTCCTGCCGCAAGCACAAGCAGCGCGCCTGACGTGTATTCTACACCATGATACAAATTACCCAAGGTGCCCATGTTCTTGGGCGTCTGCCTCACGGTCAGCGCTGGGTTTTTCTCGGCAAGCGCGTTAAGGCGTTCCCATGTGCCGTCGGTCGAACCGTCGTCCGTTATAACTATCTCAAGGTTGGAATAATCCTGCGCCTGCGCCCCTTCCACCGCCGCATCGACGTAGGCCACCTGATTGTATGTAACGATGAGAAACGAAACCAGCGGCAGCGCATCTTCGTTTAGGCTATGGTCGTTCACACTTCGCTCCTGATGGGCCAGCCGAGTTTGAGATACAGGCCGAAAGCCGCTCCGGCCAGTCTGCCTTCCTTGCCAATTTTAGCGAGCACAATACGTGCTCCGAACGCTGCGGTCGTCACGCCGAGAACCAAGGATGCAACCGCCGCCAGGATGGGTGCGGTATAGGCCAACAGCAATAACAAGAATGCCAATACCGAATGCATCGCCAGCAGCATAAGAGAAGCTCGTTCCCAGCGAAATTCCTGCACATGGCGAACCAGCATGGTTACCAGGGCAAAATACACGATATAACCGACCACAAAACCTATAGCCGTTACAAGCAATCCGAAACTTGGCAGGAACAGCCAAACGGCAGCGATGAATATGATGTTGAAACTTACTTCGGTCAATAAAAAGAGCTTGGATCTGCCTGCGGCAACCAGAGAGAAGGCCAGTGGCCAGCTCGCCAGCTTGAACACGTTACCCACCGTCTGCCATTGCAGCAGCTCCACGGCCGGTTCGAACTGCGATGAATAGAGCAGGCGTACCGCCCACGGTGCAAGCCCGATCAGTGCCAGCAATACCGATCCACCGAGTGCAAGTCCCAACTGAAGTTGATCGTTCATCAGACTGTTTGCGCTTGCGGGATTGTCGACGACTTCTGCCAGGCGCGGAAAATAGTCCGCGCCTCATTGCTGTAAGAAGAAATCCCACATAAGTCATGGTGATGCCCCAGGCGGCAGCGAACTGGCCGGCGGCGGCAAGCCCCAGCTCCTGCGTCACCAGTCCCCTTGCAAACAGCAAGGTTGCCGTACTGGCGAGACCGCCAAGCATGAACGCGATGCCGAGCGATGCCATTGGCTTCCAGGCATTCCAGAAATTCGCTGCGTTGACAGCCCGATCGGAGATTTTAGGCAGGCGGCGGGTATAATACCAGACAGCGAGCAGCATGGCCGCAGGCTGGATAGTGACGAACCAGATAAGCCCAGCCTCTCCCCAGATCCAGACGGCAGCCACGCCAAACACCGTTCCAGCCAGCGCGCCTGCGACCGTCACCTTGCCGAAATCCCCGATCCGGCGAAGGCCCTGGAGTATGGTGAGCAGTGCCGTGCCAATAAGAGCAACCAGGACGGCGGCACCAATAATAACGACTTCCACCGCGTAATCGGATGTGCCAAACAGCCACAGGGAAATATGCGTTTTCAGAAACCACAATGCCCCCAATGCGATCACACCCTGGATCCAGTGGGCGGCAATCAGCACCTTCCGGACCTGTTTCTGGGCCGCAAAATCGCTTTTCGTTCTCGCGATCTGGCGAACGCCGCTTACATTGAGGCCCAGCCCGGCTGCCGTCCTGACCGTATCAAGAAGGGTCTGAAACACACTGAGCAGCCCTATCCCCGCCGGGCCGAGCAGCACGGCCAGCGCCTTTATGCGCAGTATGGTCAGCACGATGCTGACGGCCTGAGCGCTGCCGATGAGCGTCATCGATTTGACGAGACCGCGCGTATTGCTAGCCATGGTCTGCAATTACGCGGTCAGGCTGGCGATGTGCAGCCGGATGCAAGCACGGCATCACAAACCACATCGACGTTTCCGGCCTGCATATGCGGACCGATAGGAAGGCTGAGAACTTCGTCAGCCAATCGCTGAGCAATCTGCAAATTCGCAGGTTTCAGACCCAATTCGGAAAAGGCACCCTGCATATGTGGCGGGATGGGATAATGTATGAGGGTGTCGACCCCCGATTCACTAAGTTCGGTTTGTAGCGCACTTCTCGTCTGGCTGGCGATGACATACAGGTGCCATACCGGCTCGGCATAGTCGGGCACGTGCGGCAGTCGCAACGCGCAGTCTTGCAGACGCGCCTGATACGTTGCAGCCACCGCGCGCCGGCGTACGGTCCATTCATCCAGATATTTGAGCTTCACGCTCAGCACGGCAGCTTGAATGGGATCAAGGCGCGAATTCCCGCCCTTGATTTCGTGTACGTATTTCTTTTGGCTACCATAATTGCGCAACATGTCGACACGTTCAGCCAAGGCGCTGTTATTGGTGGTTATTGCGCCGCCATCACCGAATGCGCCGAGATTTTTCCCAGGGTAAAAGCTCCAACACACGATGTCGCCATGCGCGCCGATCCGCTTGCCCTTATAGCGTGCACCATGGGCCTGCGCCGCATCCTCCACCACTGCCACGCCGTGTTTCCTGGCCAGTTGCAAAATCGGATCGAGATCCGCCGGTTGCCCGTATAGATGGACCGGCAGCAGTGCTTTTGTTCTGGAGGTGATGGCCGCCTCGATGCGGGTCACGTCGATATTATGCGTTGCCGGATCAGGCTCGACAGGCACGGGTGTTGCGCCAACAGCGGATACGGCGAGCCAGGTAGCAATGTACGTGTTCGACGGAACGATCACCTCATCCCCGGACCCGATACCTATAGCACGCAGGGCAAGGATCAAGGCATCCAGACCATTTGCCACCCCGACGCAGTGCTTGGCCTCGCAATAACCGGCGAACGCCTCTTCGAATTCCGAAACTTCTGGTCCGAGTATGTACCACCCGCTTGCAAGGGTTTGTGCAACCTTTTCATCCAACTCGGCCTTAAGCTCGCGGTAAGTGGCCCCCAGATCGAGGAAAGGGATTGTCATGGTTTACCTGTTTTCAACGCGCTAAGGAAGTGATCGTATTCACGGTAATAGTCGTCTTCCTCATATGGCCTGGACGCAATAACCATACATACTGCTCCCTGGCTGAACCGATCCATTTCGCGCCAGATCATACTATTGATATAAAGACCCTGCTGCGGATTGCTGAGCCAGATTTCGGTTCTGGCTTCGCCATCATCCACCGTAATGCGGAAGCTGCCGGACAAAGCGAAAACCACCTGTTCCAGCTCGCGATGCGCATGGCCGCCGCGTTCTGCATCAACCGGAACGTTATACAGGTAATAAACCCTGCGAATGGCGAAAGGCAGATGGTTCTCGCCTTCGACAAAGGTAAGATCGCCGCGCGGGTCCGATATCTTGGGAAGGTCGATCAGCCTGAACTGGCCTTTGCGAACCGCGGTGTCTGGCGTCATGGCTTTCCTTCGGAAAATAATTTGTGACGGCGCGAAGCGCAATGATATTGGTGCGCAACTGGACCGCTAAAGGCATACAGCTAGGTGGCTTTCGCGTAGCTTGACCGATTGCCGAAAGCGGGGTTTTCACAGCATCCGTGTTCGGTGGGTACGCTGCCGCAATTTTCGCATGGCACATGATGTTTCGGCCTTGCCGGCGATCCCATGACGACTGCCTGCGTCGCAACGTTCTTTGTGACCACGGCCCCTGCAGCCACCATAGCTTCCCGCCCGACTTCCACCCCGGGAAGGAGAGTCGCCGATGCGCCAACGATCGAATGTTCTTTCAGGGTCGGGCCAACTATATGATCGGCATACCCGGCGGTAACGACATTGTCGTTGGTGGTTGCCACCAAAACGCTGATAAACACGTCGGCCTCGATTGTCATGTTACCCGTAATATGGGTTAGATCCATGATCTTACACCGATCGCCGATCGCGGTGTTGTAATTAATCGTCACGTAGCGGCTTATGATACAGAAGTTGCCAATGCTGCATTTTTCACGGATGGATGCGCCATCGCCGATCAACGTGTTCTGACCAATCCTGACATCATAATAAACGACTGCATGCGGCCCTATCGAACATTCGGAGCCGACAATCAGCGTCTTTTCGAATTCGGGTTGGCGCGCCGTGGCACCAGAACCCTTCGGCTCTTTGCCGAGTATGGTGCCGGCGAAGATTTCCGTATCGTTTCCGATCCGAACGCCATCTTCGATCACAACATGCGGATGGATGATCACCCCATCGCCGATGATCACTTCACCGATAACGCAGAAAGATTTTACCACCACACCGGAACCCATCTTGCAGCTATCGGAGATGATTGCCGTAGGACAAACCTGATTGGAGGACATGCGTTGTTCCATATTTAAGGCCGATGGGCGAACACCCATCCTAGCCGTTTTACCCTATTCGCGTTGCGAGCATTTTTCCAGCGGAAATCCGGTGTCATTGTTCTGGCGACTGCAACGGGCATGCGTGAGACCGGCTGCCAAGTCCGTTGGAATCAGCCGCTTTCATCTCACCACGCCTTAAGGTCTCCGAAAGGAACAGCGCGCCCAGAACCACAGTCATTGTGGCGATGGCAAAAGGGTGCCACAGGCCCTAAAAGATGTTCTCCGTCTAGGCGGCGAAGCAAAGCTGACGGTGAAGAAGAAGCCGGCGAACCAGTTATTGGTAATACAATTAGGGCAGGCTCGTCGCGGAATAGCGGATTTGGGCAGGGAACAGCTCCACCAGCAACGCCGCAACGGGTCCGCAAGCCAGTGTGACAAGCAGCATCAATACGAACGATGTAACGACGACCATAGCAAGGTCGATCCAGGCAGCATCGGCGCGCGCGGGATAGCCTGCCGCTAACACGGCATCGGCGTTGCTCGCAAAGGCGTTGTCCATCACCGCGCGTGCGTTTTCGCGGCAAAGTTGGCCGGATCATGGACATGATTTCAGTTGGATCACCGCCCTGTTTGTTGCCAGCTAGTTAGGCCCAGGACTTACTGATTGAATCAGAAAATGACGGTTGCGGCGATGCAGATGGCGGACATTAAGGTATGGGCGCAGCGGTCGTAGCGGGTGTGGATGCGGCGCCAGTCCTTGAGTTTGCCGAACATGTTTTCGACCTGTGGCGCTGGAGATAAAGGATCCGGTCGTGAGGGATCTGGACCCTTCGATTGGCTTTTGAAAGATTACATGCAATGCTGCTGCGGTTGGCCGGAGCAGCGCGGAACCAGTCGGCATCATATCCCTTATCGCCGAGTAATGCCTTGGCCTTGAGCAAACCATTGAGCATCAGTGCCGCACCCTCGAAGTCGCTTCTCTGGCCTTCGCTGAGCAGCGTAATCAGTGGTCGGCCCTGGCTATCGCAGATTGCATGAAGCTTAGAGTCCAGACCTCCCTTGATGCGTCCGATACATCTGGAAGAGCCCTTTTTTAAGAGGCTTGCCGCTGTCCGATGAGCCTTGAGATGCGTGGCATCGATCATCAACTGGTCCGGCTTGGGGCCCTTTGCAACCACTGCGGCAAAGATCTTGTTAAACACGCCCATCCGGCTCCAGCGCACGAACCGGTTGTAGATCATCTTGTACGGCCCATACTCGCGCGGCGCATCTCTCCAGCGCAACCCGTTCCTGATCACGAAGATGATCCACCTATCATCGACCCGGGGCACCTCATGCGACAGCAGGAAATACGGCTCGCTCCGCCGCATCTGCACCGTCGACAATCAGATCAGATGACTTACGACAACGCCTCGTCTGCGTCAGCGCTGAATCAGATCATCGAACCTTGGGGAATCCCGTTGATGAGTCCAGGGCCTAGATACGGCGAACTGTCTAGGCGCCCAGCGTTAGTAATTTAAGAACCATTGTCAACTTAATTGTAGTGACCCTGTTGCTTGTATCGTTTCAAGTCGCATCCGCACCGCTTCGGTTCTCAACGTCAGTGACAGGCATACCATACATAGTGAATAAACACATTTTTCGCACCAATAACGGTTGAGCCTGCACGTGTCGTCGATTAAGACACGCAATATAAGTATATTTACATTAAAAGGCGAAATTAGGAAATTTCATATCACTGGTTCGCAGCGAACGGCAAATTTCCTAGGCAAGACTTTCCCAAGTGACAAAAAATGCTAGCAGATTCCCTGAATAGCAAGAGCTTACGCTGCAGAGTTAAACTATATTTAAATAAGCATAATTATCGTTGCCATCACTTAAAGTGATCGGGTAATAATTACTCGCTCCAAACTTGTAGGTTCGAACCTTAAATACACGATAGCAATTTAACGCCACGCATATATAAGACCCGCATGAGCACTTCGCCAGTCCAATTGATAAAGCCTAAACGCCATAGCGATTCGCGGGGTTGGTTCACCGAAGTGTATTCGGCGGGCGCGTTCGCCGAGCTTGGCATTGAATGCACGTTTGTACAGGATAATCACTCGTTTTCTGCTCTGCCGTTCACCCTGCGGGGCTTGCATTTCCAAATGCCGCCGCACGGACAGGACAAGCTGGTGCGGTGCATTCGTGGGCGAATCTTCGACGTTGCTGTCGATGTTCGCAAGGCTTCACCAACTTTTGGTCATTGGATAGGAGTGGAGCTAACCGCCGAGAACGGCCACCAACTCTTCGTACCGATCGGCTTTGCGCACGGCTTCCTGACGCTCGAGCCCGATTGTGAAGTGGCTTACAAATGCTCAAATATCTATTCCGCAGAAGACGATAGCGGCATCCGGTGGGACAGCGTGGGTATCGACTGGCCGATGCCTGTCGGTTCCGATCCCAAATTGAGCCCCAAAGATATTGTCCAGCCAAAGTTAGTCAATTTCGACAGCCCCTTCGCCTATGACGGACGTCGGCTTTCTCACCTCGCCTGAAGGAAATCCTCATTCGCATTTTTGTGACCGGCGGCGCCGGCTTCATCGGTTCGGCTCTGGTCCGTCACCTGATCGAAAACACTGAGCACGACGTGCTGAACTTCGACAAACTCACTTATGCCGGCACGCTTTCGACCGTTGAGCGGGTCGCGGACAATGACCGTTACAGTTTCGTCCAAGGCGATATCTGCGATGCCAGTGCAGTGCGTACGGCAATCGCGGCGTTCCGCCCCGACATCGTGACTCATTTGGCGGCAGAAAGTCATGTAGATCGCTCAATCGACGGGCCTGGAGCGTTTATACAAACAAACGTTGTCGGCACTTACACTATGTTGGCCGAAGCGCGCGCTTACTGGCTGTTGCTCGATGAAGACGCGAAGGCGCGCTTCCGCTTCCATCACATTTCCACTGACGAGGTTTATGGATCACTTGGCCCTTCTGGTTTGTTTACTGAAGAGACGCCTTACGATCCCCGTTCGCCCTATTCGGCCTCAAAGGCAGGCAGCGATCATCTGGTCAGCGCATGGGGCCACACGTTTGGACTTCCAGTGCTTATTTCCAATTGTTCGAACAACTACGGGCCTTATCACTTTCCCGAAAAGCTGATTCCACTGATGATTGCCAAAGCGCTAGATGGCGAACCCCTTCCGATCTATGGTAAGGGCGACCAAGTGCGTGACTGGCTTTACGTTGAGGATCATGTTCGCGCTTTGCAGATGGTGTTCGAACGCGGCAAGCCCGGTCGTACTTACAATGTCGGTGGTCACAATGAACTTATGAATATCGAAGTGGTGCAGACCATTTGCGCAATCCTTGATTTGCTTCGTCCTAGTAAGGACGGCACGCCCTACGCCAAACAGATGATCCAGGTCGCTGATCGCCCAGGCCACGACATGCGTTATGCAATCGACGCCAGCCGCATTAGCGATGAACTTGAGTGGGTTCCGGCCGAGACATTTGAAACGGGCATCAGAAAGACCGTAGAATGGTATCTAGCGAATGAGGACTGGTGGCGTCCACTGGTCGCTTCAGAGGCCACCGAACGCCGTGGGGTTGCGTCCTGAGGATCGTTTGCCGCCTTGTCGGTTTATCGGAGTAAATTGTGAAACAGTCCCGTGCCATTCTCGTCACTGGTGCCGGTGGTCAGCTAGGCAGCGAATTGCAACGTTGCCGCTGGCCGGACGGGTGGGAAATTGTCGCTGTCGATCACGACGCGCTCGACCTAGTTGACACCGCTGCGATCACGACCATCATGACGAGCCACGATTGGGCAGCGGTTGTAAACGGTGCTGCCTACACTGCGGTAGACAAGGCCGAAACCGATCTGGTGACAGCGTGGGCGGTGAACGCGTTGGCGCCTGCGGCGTTTGCCGAGATTTGCGCAAGAAACGGCATTCCGATTGTCCAAGTGTCTACCGATTACGTCTTTCCCGGGGACAAGGACGGCCCGTGGGAGGTCGACGATCCAGTGTCGCCACTTGGTGTTTATGGGGCTTCAAAGCTTGGCGGTGAATTAGCTGTCCGTACGTCAGGGGCGCGGTATGCGATCATTCGCACCGCCTGGGTGGTCTCGGCACATGGCAATAATTTTATTAAGACGATGTTGCGGCTTGGCGAGAGCCGCGATGCGTTGACTGTAGTTGATGACCAGCGTGGTAGCCCGACCAGCGCGGCCGATTTAGCTCAGGCATTGGTGACCATTGCCGTACAACTGGCTGGAGGATGAGGACGCGCCGACCGGCACTTTTCATTTCAGCAACGCTGGCGCAGTCAGCTGGGCCGGCTTTGCGAATGAGATTTTTCAGCAGTCAGCGATACGCGGCGGTCCCAACGCCGACGTATTGCCGATCACCACCGCCCAATATCCCACACCTGCATGCCGGCCAGCGAATTCCATATTGTCGCATCGGGCCATTCGCGACGCCTATAGCATAGAACCTCGATCCTGGGCGGAAGCACTTAGCGACATTCTTGACGAACTTATCGGAGCGAAAAAATGAAGGGCATTATTCTTGCTGGCGGTTCCGGGACGCGTTTGCATCCGGCAACGCTGGCGGTAAACAAACAGCTTCTACCGATCTACGATAAACCAATGATCTATTATCCGTTATCCGTGCTGATGCTTGCCGGAATTCGCGAGATCCTGATTATATCTAGCCCGGAATACATCGACAACTACCGACAGCTGTTTAACGACGGTTCGGCACTTGGCCTCTCCATGCAATATGCCGAGCAGCCGAGGCCCGATGGGTTAGCTCAGGCCTTTACTATTGGTACTGATTTCATTGGTGATGACAATGTGGCGTTGGTGCTCGGCGACAACATCTTCTTTGGGGCACACCTGACTGACCTTCTTGCGAACGCGGTCGAACGCGAGAAAGGCGCTACGGTATTCAGTTACCGTGTCGAGGATCCGGAGCGTTACGGCGTTGTGGAATTTAGCGATGGCGGACGTGTGGTAAGCCTCGAAGAAAAGCCGGTGAAGCCTAAATCGAACCATGCTGTCACCGGCCTTTATTTCTACGATAATCGAGTTTGTAAAGTTCGCCCGCGACCTAAAACCATCGTTGCGCGGGGAATTAGAAATTACCGACCTCAACCGCTTGTATTTGGAAGCCGGCGACCTTTATGTTGAACAGATGGGGCGTGGTTATGCCTGGCTTGACACCGGTACTCATGACAGCTTGCTGGAAGCCGGCGAGTTCGTGCGGACACTGCAACATCGCCAAGGGGTGCAAGTCGCGTGTCTCGAAGAAATTGCTTTCGAGAAGGGCTTCATTTCTGCTGACCAAGCGCGCGCTGCCGGCGAGCGCTTCAAGAAAAACAGCGTACGGCCGCGCCATTTTGAACTCCGTCAATGAAAGCAGCGGCGCGGCGGCAATGAGAGGCTCGGTGTAAACAACCCGATTCGCGCCAGCAATAATCGCGCGAGTTATCGGGATAACTGGCGGCTGTATGGCGAACCGGGCTATTCCGAATGACGCAAGGCTATAGCAGGTTGCGAACGTTACATTGCGACCGTCGGAACGGCGAAGCATCGTGTAGCATCGTGTCAGATAATCCGCTGGTCGCAATTGCTTTCCCCGACGTGTAGACGTTGGGTGTCGTAAGCAGTTTCATTCACACGACATGAGCACTGGCGAGCGGGGCGCGGCTGGGTATGGGGAATGATCCACGCTATAGCAAAACCCGTCGCTTTGCTCCTTTCCCTGTCAAGTCGATATTCCGCAAGAGTTAAAAAACACCCTTCGCACTGAGGCGGAACAACCTGACGCGTTGCGCAAGAATGTGTTGGCCGAACATGTCGATCTCACACTGACCAAACTGTATAATGTGCTGGAAGCGTTGCTGGCTAACCTTGGTCAGGGCCGCACCCTCAGTGAAGCGGAGCGCGATATTCACGAACGCGGCCTTGTCACGCTGATCCGTCGCCATCACGTCGCAATCGATGAAGCCGTCACCGAAGCGTATGGCTGGGCGACTGATTATAAAGCGGGTTCGCTGGACGACGAAACCGTGCTTGCCCGTCTGGTCGCCATTAACCGTGAACGCGCCGTCGAAGAAACAAACGGAATGGTTCGCTACCTTCGCCCCGAATTTCAGGACCCGGGCTACACCCCGCCAATCGCCGAAATCCTCGATTTCGGGGAGACTGCTCTGGCCTTTTCCGCCAGCGCTACCGTTTGGCCAAAGGGGCTGACCGAACAAGTCAGTGCCTTCAGTCGTGTGCTTACAGGCGCCAGCGAAACCCTTTCCGCACAGGACATCGCCCGCATCTTCAAAGGCAAACGCGCCGCTACCATCCGACCGGTCCTTCAGGCGTTGACCGGCGTGGGCCTCGAACGTCGAACAGCCGACGACAAATACGCGGCTTAATTAAATCACCAATTAAACAGGCGCTTTGGCATAAGTTCAAAAAATTTCTACAAGCACTCCTATAATCCCATGGAGTGCCCGAATTATGCCCAAGACCAACATCGTAGCTGAAAGGCAGAGCTTTCACCGCCGCCAGCTATCAACTTCAGATGTGCTTATAAACGATCTGGATCCTGACCCACCGATCATCCTACCTAGTCACCTGCATATCTACGATGGCGTCATCATGTCGGAACTGCGCGCTCGTGGATTTCCAAATACAAGTAAAAACGGCGGACCTGCTAAAGCTGCGAAAGGCAGCACGCTGGCCAGGAAGATCACGAGACAGGGACAAGTCTCTGCCAACGATGTTGCAACCCTGGCGGCGCGGATCAACTGGCTACAGAACAATACATTCCGTTGGAACGTGCGCGATGGCTACGCCGAATATTTTGCGGCCAAGCCAGCGCGATCTGCGAAGAAACATTCTACACGGCGTGTTGCCGCAAGCGCTGTCGCAGCACCGGTCAAGCCAGAACAAGCGGCACCCACACCAAATGCCGATGACGTCGTCGCGCAAAACATCGAAGACGCACCAAATTTCCCGGCCAAGTCCGTAACCGAGTCAGCGTCACCGGAGGAAGCCAAGCGGCCGACTGAAAGTGTCGGCGCAGTATCCAACAATGACGATGCATTTGCTGGCACAGACCACCACAGAGAGCCTGCGGAACCTATCTTCATAAAGGAAGGCGACACTCGCTATGGCACCATGCCAAATGACGACATTGATGTACCACAGCCTGACAAATCGGGCGGCCATGCGGGACGCGCTTCGGCTGTTATACCGAACCAGGTTACAACTCCCGATTATCCCGACAAGCCAAAAACCTTCGGCAAAGAATTTCCGGTTCCAAAAGCTTCTGCATTCCTCGTCGCCAACGCCTTGCGCAAGCCGCTTGATGAGCAACGCCGTTTAGGCTGGACTCTTATCAACGATCCCGAAGAGCTAGCCGCTGCGCTAGCACATGGCGAACTAGCGAAGACCGATCTTCTGAACGCCTTCGGCAAACTTGGCCTTAAACATGATGGATAACCCATCATTGTCCAACAAACCAAAACTAGGGTCGAAAGAAAAGCAGGATGGGAGCGTGGGCCGCTCCATTCGGCGTCGTGTCGCTTTGCTTCGTGCCACCGTTTTTAGAGGTAAGGAGGCGTTGTGAAAGATCTGGAGCCAGAAGCAAGGCGCGACCTTGTCATAAAGCTGCGCGTCAACGCTTTCGAAAGGGCGCGGATAGACGAAAAGCGTGGCAACCTGCCGGTAGCAGAGTTTCTGCGTGATCGCGCGCTTTACTCCGACGGATTTTACGATCCTTCCATCGCTGCTATCAGCGCGCTCTTTGAGGCTAGCGGTGGACTGCGCAAAACCTGTCAGACTTTCACCAGTAAATTGTTCGGTATCGAAGAGATGTGCGACCAGTTGGGTGAGCGAATAGACAGTATTAGGACTGCAGACCAAGGGGCTGACCTGCGCGGCGACCTCGGCTCAGAACTGGTAGGCCTCATCGTCAGAGCGGGTGAATTAAAAGATGCGGCAGACGCCTTGCTGGCGAATTCGTCTCAGGTAGCAAACAGGCACATGGCACTGCTCATGGAGCGGCGCGCCCCAACGGCTGTGAAACCAATGAAGCGTAACCGCAAGTGATCGCCAAGATTATCTCATATAAGTCTCAGTTCGGCGGCATTTCACGTGCTGGTACCGGTAGCGAGAAGATGCTGGCTTTGGCATGGGCAGTAGCGAAATACGTCGCGCACCTGGAACTTTCTAACGAAGATCTGAAGCTTTTAAGCGAGATGGGAACGCTGCCCGGATACACGCTCGATGACAAACACGATCCACATCGGATACAAGATAGCCAGATGCTCAATCTGCAGTCGCCATCGGCCGACGAGTGCGCGATGGAATTTGCGTATCTCGTTGCAGCCCACGGCACATCGGCCCTGCGGCAACTGGTGGTGTCGTATGGGGAAGACCAAGCCATGCCGGAAGACTGCCGCGAGCATCGCGACATTTTCCTGCGCGTACTACGAGCAAACAACTACCCCGGTGTATACGCAATGCACGGTGACACTCAGCACGCGCATTTCCATTTAGCTTTATGCCGCCACGACACCAAATCGAACGAACTTGGCCCATGGGGTCAACAGTATGAAATTGAAGCTGTTCATATCGCGACTGCGATCTGCGAATATCGGGGTACTCTTCAATGTGAACCCAATCGCCGATATGTGGCCGATAAAACAGGTGTCTACCACACCTGGAGCGGTGTCAGAGTTGCCGGCCCCGACGGGACGATTACAAAGAGCGGCGTCTTTAAAAAGAAAATTCAGCCCGCTCAGATCGACTTTGACAAAGCGATTACCCCGCCCCCCGGCACATCGAACGAGGGAGAACTTCCCATGCCGTTGGCCATCACTCTCCTGGCGAAGGGGGCCATAAATGAAGCGAAGAGCTGGGAAGAGTTCCACCGTGGATTAGCCCGCTGCGGGATATCGTATGAGCTAAAGTCTGCGGGTGGCAAGATCACGGGCGGATATCTGGTCGCCAACATTCCGTACAGAAGGCAGGAAAGCTTCATAACGGGCAGCGATTGTAACGCAGGGTTCGGCCGATTGCTGCGGAAATTTAAAACGCAGTCGTATGAAGCCCCGCCAGATGATCTTGAGGTGCGGCTGTTTCGTTCGCCAAGATATTCCGCTCAATCAGAAGATGCAGAGCATCGCAAAATCTCATGCAAGCAGACCCTCGAAAAAGAGGTACTTCCATCGATCGACGAACTGGAAGCCATCATCCGCGAGAAGCACAAGGCAGCGCGGCGCGCTACTGCTGCGGACAAAACGGCCCGCGCAAAGCTTAAATCCGCAGCGGCGAAACGTGCCGATCACAACAGACTACAAAACGAACGTGCCGAAGCCGAACGGGTAGAATGCGAGCATATTGCTGGACTGCGCCGCGCTCGTAAGTTCGAAGACACCCCCAATCCTAAAGGACGCCCTTCCAAAGCCACTCCGGTCGAAGGAATCCTGACCGGCAATGACGATTTACACGATCAACAAGCTGGTAGATGGAGGGAGGCTTATACGGTCGAACACTGCTTAGATCGAACTGTATATCGCCGCAATCAGCATATAGCCTTTGTTGAAACCTGCAATTTTGTCACGGTCTTCGAACGTGACAGGCAGAGCACTCTGGATGCTCTCCTGCTTGCTCAAGAAAGATTTGGCACTGTCAAGATCACCGGAACCCGCCGGTTTCAAAGGGATGCAATTGCTCTTGCGGTGAAACATGGAATCAAACTGAGTAATTCGCATGCTGCATTGGAGGCGAAACATCGGCGCCGATTAGAAGCTGCCGCCATTCGAAAGCGGGAAGGCCAATCTACTCAACCCAAAGCACATTCCGGCAAACAAGGTTCTAAAACCGGATTAAACAACCCTCGCGTGACAGTCGTATCCCGAGGCCGATCGGTTGCGGAACACAGAGCGGAAATTCAAAGGTTTCTTGAGAAAACGAAAACCGGCGGCGCTGACTATCTCAAGGACCCGTCCGGCGCTATCTGGGCCGAAAGCAACCATGCCATCAATGCCGAAGGCCTGAATTTCAGCGTCGCTTCCGTAGATCAGCGTCAGGAGCTTGGTAATCGATATGCCAAACAGCAACGAGAGCTGAACCTGCTTCGCGGCGCACTAACCGACATGGCGAAAAAGCCAGATTTCGGCTACGATTTGAACTCGATAATCCCGTTTATGCCAAAAGGGCTGAAGGAGATAGCCTGGGAGCGGCTTGAAAGAAGTCTGGGCAACGATCTGGTTCGAAGTGCGCGTCAATTGAACGACGATTTATTACGCCAACATGCCGTAATTAGGGAAGAAGAACTGACATCTGCCCACCGAAAACGATTACCGCGCACTGAACCAGCAGGCGGGAATGACAAAAGCGTACGGCAAGACTTCTCCCGAGCGTGATAATGAACCCGCACCTTCCTCACCAATCAAACAACAGAACCGCAGATCCGATAAAAATGCGCGTGACGATTTCGGGATCGAATAATTTGTCATGTGCAATGCGGCGCGAATATTTTCAGCTTGAATACGCTGAATAACAAATAATCAATTCGAAACGCTCTTTGGCTGCGGCTGCGGATCGCCCGCTGGATCGGTCTCGAATGAATCACCACTAGGAAAAGCGCCTATACGGCTTAGTTCAGCAGAAGAATGGAGTTTGAAGGAATAGCCGGGTGGAACCGGCAGAAGAGAGGAAAAAAGCAGAGTATAACGCTCGGCTACGCCTCGCCGGTTTCCATGAAAGGAAACCGTAATGACAGATATACTTCATCATCAATATGAGTCCGACGCGCTTGTCGAACTCCTCGAGCAGGACAAACGCTACCGCGTACTGCGATCCGTACCGCCGCGATACACCGATATGCCCGAAGATGGGTGCCCACCTCATGGGCGATGCATCGGCATCATCGATGTCGAAACCACAGGCTTGGACATCGAGAACGACAAGCTGATCGAGCTCGCGATCATGCTGGTATGGGTTGATGAAGAAGGCGTGGTGTCGAGGCACTTCGGACCTTTGAGCTGGTTGGAAGATCCCCAAGTGGTAATCGACCCGAAAATCACGCTGCTCACGGGCCTGGCTGCCCATCATCTGGTTGGCGAAAAGATCAACGATGAGATGGTATCGTCCCTGATCGACCGGGCTGACCTCGTGCCTTGCTCAAAATGCAAAATTCGATGCGGCATGGATCGAACAGCGCTTCCCCGAACATAAGGGTAAGGAATGGGCTTGTTCATGCTCAGAGATCGATTGGTTGACCTTGGGCTATGAAGGTCGCGCGCAGCAGCATCTGCTCGTCCAGCATGGCTGGTTCTCGAACGCTCACCGGGCCGCGGATGATGTCTGGTCGCTCTTTCATCTGCTCCGCCATGAGCAAAACGATCCGGGATCGAACAGGCGCCGCACACACCTACAGCGTCTGCTCGATGTATCCGCGCAGCCGACCTTCCGCGTGGAAGCGATCCACGCGCCATTTGCGGCAAAGGATCGCTTGAAAGCGCGGCAATATCGCTGGAACCCGGATCGCAAGATCTGGGCGAAGGAAATGTCGCAGCACGATCTGGCAGCAGAGCGCAGCTGGTATCGAACCAACGGACTACCTCCGTTCCGTACCGTGACTGTCACTGCGGACGAACGGCATCGGTAAGCCAATACCCAATAATACACCAACCACCCAGCCCGCCACTTTGGCGGGTTTTTTATAGGATGAAAGACAATGACTATCGAGCACCATGATTTCGAGCGCGAACTCGAACAACAGGCCAACCTGTTTGCCTCGCGCAACAAGACTGAAAACGACAGCGGCATGCGAACCTACATCGTCGCTGACCTCGAATTCGGGCGCGACACCGCCCGCTATGAAAAATATTGCGTGCAGGAAGGCAGCAGCGCGGAACGCAAGCTCCGTTGGCCGTTCAACCGCATTGCAGCCGCCTCTTGGGTGGTCATGCGATTTACACCAGGGGTGGATGCACCGGACATCGACCTGCCGGTGGTCATGTCCGCCAATAATTATTCTGAATGCGAGATGGTCCGCGCGCTGTTTAATACGCTGGATCGGCATCAGGCAACGATCTTCACGACTTGGGGTGGAGAAACCCGCGATTTGGCTGTGCTGCGGCAATCCGCCGCCGAGCACGGGCTGATTTTACCCAGTCAACTGGCCGACCTGTCACCCTTGTCGTTACATCGGATCGACCTTTGCGATGCGGTGTCGGTTCGGTCGGAGTCCGTCCACCTTGGGGAATACGCTTCCGCCTGTTCGATCCCGGCTAAACCGAGTCCATCGAAGTCGATCGGCAAGCTGGTCGAACGCGGCCGTTGGGCCGATGTAGAAGAACAATGTCTGGCCGACGTGCTGGCTACCGCCGTCATTTTGCTGCGGCATTTATATTCGCGTGGTCGGATCGGCGGCAGCGTTCCCGAAGCGGTGTTGCAGCTTGGCGAAGCGGCTGTCGATACTCTGCCCGGCAGCAAGTTCTTGCGGCATGTGTTCCGCCATTGGGCGCGTGCGGTGAAGGCGCGTTCGAAGCTGACGGGAAAGGTCTACCATTCCGCACTGGTCGAATGCCCGCCCAGTGCCGACAAGAAACCGGAGATAGCTATGTAGCAAACGCATCAAGCTGGCAGCGGGCAGACGCTGCATCCAAACACCAAACAAATCGAGCCGCCCGACCCTTTCGTCGCGCGGCTTTTTTCACATCTGAAGGAAATACAATCATGGCCAAGAAGCCAACCAAATCGCGTGCGCTGACCACATCCACCACGCAAAACCTACCCGCGCCGCCAAAATCCTACCCAATCGCCGGCACGGTCATCCAACCAGACCAGCTGTTCGACATTCCCAGTCGCAAGCCGTCCCGGCCAGGTCCCTGGACGAGCGAGCCGGACAAGCTCGCCTGGCAGGATGCTGAAACAGGTCTGCACTGCATCATCCTGCGTCAGCGGGACGGCACGTTGGGCGGTTACGTCGCCGTGCCGCCAGGACATGAACTGTACGGGTTTGCTCATGACGCAATCCCCGGTTCGGTCGATGTCGAGGCGTATAATGGACTGTCCTATGCCGAACCGTGCAACGAGGGAGGTCCAGTCGAGCTTCAAATCTGTCATGCGACCCATCTTGTTCGCGGACGCGACGCCGAGAAGGATCAGGACTGGTGGTTCGGGTTCACCTGTAACTCCACACTTCGATTTTGTGCCTGGTCGCGAAGGTAGCGCATCTTCGCGATGAGGAAGGTCGCACCTATCGCGATGCCGAGTTCGTGTTCGGAGAATGCACACGCCTCGCAAAGCAGCTTGCCGCCATCGGTAGCAATGACGAGCCGGGGGTTACGAAGGAAAGTGTCCAAGGCCATCGCACCGCCCAAATCCACCGATGAAGGGGAGGCGTAAGATGGACGATATTTCATACGAAGAGCGCCGCAACTCACGCTTGCCATGGGGCTATTGGCTTGAGACGACCGACGATCCGAACAAGCGGCGGGCACTGCGCGACGAAGAAGGTCGGTATTGGTTTTCAGTTCGAGAATATCTCTGGTGCGACAGGCTTGGCATGAAAGCGCCTGATAATTTTGAGACCATGCACGACCAGCTCGAGTTCCTGTTGGCCGTTCTGGTTGCAAAGGAGCGGCGTATCGTCCCAATCGAAGAAGCGATAGTCGATCTGTTCCATAGCTGGGAACATGCGCGTTTCTATAGCGACTGGCTCAGTTCTCTGGGCATTGGTGTGCCGATGAATGAGCTAGAGATGTTCGACTACGTGCCTACCGAAGGGCAGGCGATCCTTGTTATGCTTGCGAGCACGCGGCGGAGCGAGGATGTGCCACTGGCGATCGGACTTCCGACCCTGGACGCCCATCGCGGCCTCGATCCGGCGGCACTGACACCCGAGCACGATGCCGCAATCGCCGAGCTTGAAGCGTTCGCAGACCGGCTCGATTTCCGGTTCAGCTGCTCTTTGATCGGCAGACAGTACGCGATCAAGCTGGTCGGCGATGCCCTCGGCCCGAACGTGCCGTTGCGCCGGACGCTGTGGACGTTGACGTTCCATGATCGTTACGCGCGCGACCGGTTTTATCTGTGGTTGCATCACCGGATTGACCGATGGAATCGACTGGGGTCTGCTGGCGCATCGCAGAGGCGCACGGGCGCTTAGCGAGCGGCTTCTGCATATCAAGTTCGCTGACCAGCTCATCAACCAGCCCGAACGGGACAATCCGTCCGGCTAACCATTCATTGTGGGGCCGGAAAACCAGGTAGTGATCCTGTGGTATCTTCCCACGATGGAACCTCAGCGGGTGATCGTAGATCGATCACCCGCTTCTTAGCCTCACGCTAGGACCCGAAGCCGCCAAGGTTGCGGCTCTAACTCGGGCCGAACATTCATAAATTGTGAGGGCGGCATCTTTGGATGACCGCCCTTTTTGTATCGAAAGGAGGAAGCTGTGCGCAGACTTCCCATACCACCCGTCCATCCCGACCATGCAGTTGCATACGCAATCGTGTATCATCCGCCGCAAGCTGGAAGGTGCCAGTCCATTTATTCGATAGCTGCGTTGGAGGTAGCACTTGGAAACCGGCAGTGATGTGCGGTTCAAGCAGCATCACAGGGTCTATTCTGCAGACCATGTCGGCCACCCACTTACGGACGTACTCGATCTGCTGAGAAGCGACACCTACCTTATCGCGGCGCGAGAAAGATCCAGGGGTCGATCTTTCCATTATCTTCTACGCTATTACGATCTGGAAGAGGCTGCCAACCGCCAAACACTGCCGCGACGCAGCCGGCGGCATAACCAGTCCCCTATGTTCGTGAAAGGGTTTTGCTGCGGTTTGCCGACCAGTTCGGCATACCTATGGCGAAACCGGGCGCTGGTCTTATCGAACGCGCTAGAACGACGCCCAATCGGGCCCAATCGATCTGGCTCGCATGGGCCTGTTTGTGCCTGCGTTACGATCCGGAATTACCTTCGCTGTTGGCGGCGTTCCAGGCATGGAAGGTCCTTAATGACCAGCAGATCATGACATTCTAGCGTACAACGGAAACCCTGCCACATTCGGGTTGTTGGCTTTGTATTCGGCGTACAGCGCGACCACTTCGGTTTTAGCAAGACTGGGATTGCCCGCCGTTCGGCACGCTGCCGCCGCAAAATCAAGCGCCTTCATAATAGTTTCCACGCCCTCGACATTCGGCTTTATAAAATAATGGGACTTTTTACTCATTTTGAGGTTACGATGCACCAAACCAGCGTTGCTGCCGATACGCTGAATGGCAAAGTTCGCGTCATCTGCTGATGTGAAATCAAAATCTGAATGCTCTGTGGGCGCGGTCTGTTTTTCGCGACGCTCTTCTTTTTTGATCCATATCTGGAAAACCGTCGGCACATTTCTCGGCTGGCCTTCGAACACGAACGCATTATCTTCAACAGTCATCTCAGTCAGCAGATGAAACGAAAGATTGAGCCGGTTTGTGATCGACTGTTTCTGAAATGTTCGTGGCACGATGAAGGCAATGACCGACGCAAATTTTGCTGCATGATTGAAAAATTTGATCGCCATGTCGCAGCTGTTGCCAAATGGCGGGTTGCCAATAACGACATTTTTTTCTGAACGTTCAAGCCTCGTCTTCAGAAAATCAGCTTTAACTATACCGGGAGCTTTCGGATCGAGATCGTAGGCCCTGCTACCGGGTGGCAGCAAGTTTGAAAACGATCCCGTTCCGGCGCTCGGTTCGATGAACCGATGATTGCTTAGATCGAGTCGATTGCAAAGAGATCTATAGTGTTCTTTTGCCACCCTCGGCAGAGTGTAAAACTGATCGAGCTCATCTGCGATATTCTTCGATCGGGATGGCTTACCTTTGCGAGACGGGGTTTTATTACCGTGTGCCGTACATTGTCGACGCGCGCAGGATAGCGACGCGCTATGCGGCGTAGGAGAAAGAGCGGGCTTATCTGTGCGCAGGTCGTCCATCGACCAGCTTGTAGGAATGCGTTAGGTGTTCTATGCAAAAACGTCACGCCGTAGGAGCATTTAGTTGAAAAAAAGTCGAATGCGGTTGCCACAAGGGTATATTACGTTGTGTGAAGAACTGGGAGCAACCTTGCGGTCTTGTCGTTTGACCCACGAGACATATGGCAAGTTCAACATGACCGAATTCGCTGCAGAACTGGGCGTTAGCCGTGAAACGCTGTCGCGTATCGAGCACGGCTTTCGCTGGCCTAGCTACCCAACGATCTATAAAATTATGGGCCTGCTTGGTATCGAGTGGGAAACGATAGCTGTTAGGGGCACAAACGTTGCGCCAGCCCTTATCTACGCGTCCGACAATCGTCAGGATCTTGGAGATGCACTTCGTAACGGTCGTATTAAAGAGAGAAAAAGCCTGCAAGTTGTTGCTGACGTTGTCGGCTTATCCGTTTCCCAATTATCGAGAATTGAACGATCGCAAAGCACTCGCGGCCGGCTCATTGAGTCAATTGGCGGAAAACTATGGCAATCTGACGATGACCGGTTTGAATTTTCATTCACCCATCCGGAGCTTAACCGTTTGGCAAAGAAGGGGCGAATGTAGTTAGTATTCGCTCAGCTTGGACCAAAACCCTCATATCGTTTATCAAACGCTAGATTATTATAGTAGGAAGATGATGTAACTATATTGATTACTTGATTATGCCGTTTTCGGTTGTTGCACCGTCTGGATTGCGCTTATCCATTAAGTGATCAAACGCAGTAGTTTTCTAGTAGGTGATGGTGGTGTTATTTTAAGTGTAGTTTGACGAATAACTAGGCCCGAAATTTGGATAACAAACCTGATCAGCTTTTCAAGGCATTTCAAAACCAAGCTTCAGCTTGCAACGCAGCGTTATATTGCGTTTAAAACTTTCATGTCCGATGCGATCCCATGGTGTGTTTACGAGTATCGCCCTTTTGCAGCATCTGAAGGCCGAATTCCGCTGGAGCTTGCCTTTGGTCAGCTTCTTCTTTCGCGGACCGGCACCGTTCCGCGCGAACTGCCGCAAATTTTCTCAGCTCCTGTCGATGAAGGCGAAAATGATCTCGCTCGCGACCTCGTCAGGCTGCAGGCCGAAATAATAACCGAGGCTTTTGTAAATGGTGATTTGCCTGCCTTCGCGCGTCCCGTCGGGGGTGGCAGCTTAACTCCCTTGCCAAGGCATACGTGGGAAATCGATGATCCCCTCGACCGGTACGCGTTTGCTGCCTTGAACTTGGAACAATGGGATAATGTCGATGCAGAACCGACCCATCGCATTTTTGTACACGCCGAAGCTTTCTACGATTGGGCGAAACAGCTTCAATCTCCAGAAACGTTAAGTAAGTACCAGATCGACCGTATCGGTGACCCGCTATCTACATCAAAAACCAAAATGGATTTTGTCGTGCAGAACGACGCATCTCTGAACGAAAACATTGAAGAAGATCATTCCCATCCAAATGACCCGCCAGGTGTCGGCCCGAAGCTAATCCCAGAAAAGGAAGTGCTCAAACGCGTTGGTATAGGTCGCAGTACCATTCGCACCAGGATGGAAAGCGGGAAATTTCCCAAGAAAATCAAAGTCGGAGAGCGCGCGTTTTGGGATGATCGAGAAATTGACAAATGGATTCTCGATCAGATTGATAAATCCGAAACTTAGATTCGCAGTCTGCGACGTGGCGTTTCCAGCATATCGTGCGGCAGTGCCGCCCCTTCCATAATCTTATCCGCCCACAATTGGGCAAGCTCGCGGCGTCGTGGCAAATATGCAGCCCTGTTGTATCGCAATTCGCTCGCGGTGAGCCCTTTCGAACTATGCGCGAGCATAAGGTCGATGACAAAGCGGTCTGCCAGAAGGCGCATGTCGACCCCAAGTTCACGTTCGGCAACTTCGTTCATGATAGTGGAGAAAGAACTGCGCCAGCCATGTGGTACATGGCGCCCTTTGTAGCCTTCACGGTTATAGAGATAACCGATAGCGTTGGTGCTCATGGGTTTGATACCCGATAGTGAATTGGGAAACACATAAGGTGCCCTTCCCGTCAGCCACCGTACTGCGCGCAGGGTTTCGACCGACTGGGTTGAAAGCGGCACCAGATGCTCGAAGGCATCGTCCGATCTTAAATGCAATTCCTGCTTCATTTTGTCAGATGGTATCGTCCACAGCGCTTCACCTGTGCCTTGGGCAGCATTCGACCAGTCGATACCTGTGAGTTCGCTCCACTGCATGTTACGAACCATGCCCGGTCGCTGTGAAGTCAGAGCAAGCATTCGGCTCGCTAGCCTAGTGATCGGTGAAGCACCCGCATCGTCAATAATCGATACCATCTTGCGAATGTCAGGTATGGTAACCAGTGCAGGTAGTCGTTTTGCTGGCGGAACAGGTTTCAACGCAGCTCCAATGTTCGCTGCGGGATTGTCTGTTTTAAGGCCCAACCCACGACAATGAAGAAAAATCGCACTGATCCGCTGTTTAAGCCGTTTGGAAGTTTCAATAGCGCCGCGCTTTTCCACTTTCCGCAGCACTGCCAGCAAAAGCGGTTCGTCGATTTCATCGATTGGCATAGTGCCGATTGCTGGAAAGATGTCGCGCTCGAGGCTTGTGATGACGTCATTGGCATGAACCGTCTTCCAACGTTCACGCTGCAAATCGAACCAGCTTCGGGCCAGTTTTTCGAATGTCTGATCCTCGTCCAGTTTTCCAAGGAGTTTAGAGCGTTGAAACGCGTGACGTGGATCGCGACCTTCACGAAGCGATCTATGGGCTTCAGCGCGTTTCTCGCGCGCTTGCGCCAAAGAAACCTCCGGATAAGACCCAATGGTCAGCAACTGCTCCTTACCTTTTAGCTTGAAGCGGTAGCGCCAAGCTTTTCCGCTCGCCGGGGACACGTAAAGATGCAACCCTTGCGCGTCGTTAAGCTTGTATCCCTTATCCTTCGCTTTTGCGGATTTTGCCGCGAGATCGGTAAGCATGATTATACCCCACTTCGCCAGATTTTATACCCGCTCTCTACCCCACTTTCGGGTTGAATGCAGGCAAATCGTGTTGAACCGATTTGGCGGTAATCCCGACCGTAAGTCAAGGTTTTATGGGGCTCCGGGGCACTATATAAAGATGCAGCGAACAGGACCTTGGCGGAGAGGGAGGGATTCGAACCCTCGGAACCCGTAAGAGCTCAACAGTTTTCGAGACTGCCCCGTTCGACCACTCCGGCACCTCTCCGCAAAATCGCGCGCGGTTTGTCCCGCGCATCAGCCCTATGGTCGGCTGGAAGCGCGGCGATTAGCGTAAGGCACGGCGATTGCCAAGGGGCGTTTGCGCGGTGCACCGATCGGCGCGTCCTTGGGCGAACGGAGACGCCGTTCGCGCACCGCTTGTGAAAGCGAGCGCAACAGCCCATATCCTTCACATATGGAACGCACCCAGTTTTTCTCTTCGCAAGCCGGCCGCACGATCGATGTGCCGCGCAACGCATCCGCCCGGTTCGGGATCGGTGACGTGGTTCGCCACCGCATGTTCGATTTTCGCGGCGTGGTCTTCGATATCGACCCCGTCTTCGCCAATAGCGAAGAGTGGTACGAATCCATTCCGCAGGACATCAGGCCCGACCGAGATCAGCCCTTTTACCATCTCCTCGCCGAGAATGACGAATCGTCCTATGTTGCCTATGTCAGTCAGCAGAACCTGCTGCCCGACAGCGGCAGCGGACCGGTGGATCATCCCAGCGTATCCGAATTGTTCGACGGGTTCGACGATGGCCGGTACAAAATGCGCCGCAGCCTGACGCATTGAGCGCCGCAGCTGATCAGCTTTTGATTTTCCAGCCGGTTTTCAGCAAGCGATAGGTCGCATAGCCCAGCACCAGGTTCAGCACGCCCAACCCGATCGCGCTTTGCACGACAGCGGCGTTCGTATCGCCGATATCGCTTTGCCCCAGGAAGCCGAAGCGGAAGCCTGAAATAACGTAGAAGAACGGGTTCAACCTGCTGATCGTCTGGAAAATCGGGGCAAGATTGTCGATCACGTAAAATGTGCCCGACAGCAACGACAACGGCGCGATGACGAAATTGGTCACTGCGGCGTTGTGATCGAATTTTTCCGACCAGATGGATGCCAGCAATCCGAACAATGCCAGCATGATCGCACCCATCAATCCAAACCATACGATCGCCCACGGATGCGCCGCTGACAGATCGACGCCCGGATAAAGCGCCATCGCCAGCGCGACCGCCACACCCACCATGATCGCGCGGGTCACGGCGGCGGCCACGATGCCGATCATCAGTTCCCCTTCCGACAGCGGCGGCATCAGCAGATCGATGATGGTCCCCATGATCTTGCCCGCAAGCAGGCTGAAACTGGAATTGGCGAATGCGTTCTGCATCATGCCCATCACGATCAGTCCGGGCGCGATGAACGTGGCGAACGGAACGCCCAACACGTCGCGCCCGCTACGCCCCAATGCGATCGTGAAAATCACCAGGAACAGCAAGGTGGTGACTGCGGGCGCCCAGATGGTTTGGGTCTGGACCTTTAAAAACCGCTTGATCTCCTTAATATAGAGACTCCACAGACCGATCCAGTTGATACCCTGAAAAACCGGTTCGCCATGCGGCCTGAATGCAGGCGCCAGTGGCTGCGATTGGGGTGTCTGCACTTGATCGGCCATTCGCTGGCGACTAGGGCGAAGCGCGCATGCTGGCAAGGCTTTAGGGTGCACCCCTTCGTCGGCGATCCAATAGAGAGATTATCGGAAAAAATCATATGAGCTGGACGGACGAACGGATCGCGTTGCTGAAGAAGCTGTGGGAGGGGGGATCGACCGCCTCGAAAATCGCGGAAGAACTGACCGGGGTCAGCCGCAATGCGGTGATCGGCAAGGCGCACCGGCTGGGCCTGAAATCCCGCCCGTCGCCTGTGAAAGCCGCGACCAAGAAGGTTGCGAAGAAAGCATCTGCCGCCAAGACTGCACCCGCCAAACCTGTGGCGAAGAAAACCAAGACAAAACCTGCCGCACCCGCGCATGCCTCGGCGAACGAAAATGCCGCACCGGCAAAACCCGCCGCCGACACCCCGCCCGCCGCCAAAGCTGGCGCGACCGGCAGCAACAACGCCATTCCATCGCAGCCGATGCCGGGTCGCAATACAGATGCGGCGAAGATCGTTTCGGTCGGTCCCGGCGGCTTCCTGCGTCAGGGTCCGGGCGATCAGCAACCGCCGATTCCGCCCGCGCCGCCGCGCCGACTGGTCCCGGCAAAACCCAGCGACGACATTTCGGACAAGACCAGCCTGCTGGAACTGAGCGACAAGGTGTGCCGCTGGCCGATGGGCCATCCGGGCGAGGCCGATTTCCATTTCTGCGGTGAAACGGTCAATCCGGGCTTCCCCTATTGCGTGGAACATTGCGGCCGAGCCTATCAGGCGCAGCTGCCGCGCGGCGCACGGCGCCCCCCCCCACCCTTGCCGTTCGGCGGCCCGCGCGTACGCTAACCCCGCCCGTTTCAGGAGAATTCCATGTCCGTATCGCCGCTATCGCTGCACGACGCCTTCTTTCCCAGTGCCCTGCAAATGCTTGGCACTGCACGGCATCTGGTGGACAAGGCGGAGGCGTGGGGAACGGAACATGGCGTGTCGGAAGCCGACATGATCGGATCGCGCATCGCCGAAGATATGCTGCCCTTCGCCTATCAGATCAAATGCGTGGCCGAACATACGCAAGGCGCGGTGGAGGGTGTTCGCGCCGGGTTGTATTCGCCGGACTTAAATCCGCCGCCCGCCTCTTATGACGGACTGCGCGCCAAACTTGCCGATGCGGTATCGTTTATCGACGGTCTGGATCAATCCGAGACATCCGCTTTCATCGGGCAACCCATGCGGTTCGAATTTAAAGACAGCCGGATGGATTTTACGGCAGATCAATTCCTGCTGAGCTTCGCGCAGCCCAATTTCTATTTCCACTCCAGCATGGCTTACGCCATATTGCGGGCGAAGGGTGTATCGATCGGCAAACGCGATTATCTCGGGCGCGTGCGTATCGCCCAGTGAGGCGCGTGAGCGCGCTCAGCTCCGGGCGAACCAGATTGTGTGGCGCGGACCTTTGTTATTGGGCCGGGCGCGCACTTCGCGGACCTCGACGGCAAATCCTGCATTCTCCAACCGTTTGGTAAAACGCGGGTCCGGCGCGGCGGACCAGATCGACAGCACACCGCCCGCCACCATCGCTTCACGCATTTCGCGTAGCGATTTGGGCGAGTAAAGCCGATCGTTCGCCGGGCGAACCAAACCGTCCGGGCCGTTATCGACATCGAGCAATATCGCATCGAACTGCGGGCGCATGCCATCCGCCGCCTCTCCGATCGGGTCGGCGACGTCGGTCAATTCCAGCGTCAGGCGTGGATCGGCCAGACATTTGCCGGTGTGGTGCGCCAACGGCCCTTTCGCCCATTCGATGATGGTGGGGACCAGTTCCGCCACAATGACGCGGGCATCCATCGGCAGGCGGGCCAATGCAGCGCGCAGGGTAAAGCCCATACCGTATCCACCGATCAGGATGGTGGGACGTTCGCCGGCGACCCGGTCCAGTGTCAGTTCCGCGAGCTGTTCTTCGGAAAACTGCATCCGCGTGCTCATCAGCTCGTTCCGGTCGAGCGTTATCATATGATCGCGGCCATGCGCGATCAGTTGCAGTTCCGCCCCGCCGGGAACCTGCGCCGTATCGATCAGCTTGCGTTCCAGCATGTCAGACGATCTCGTCTTCATCGAACAGCGGATCGGCGAATGCGGCATCTTCGATCGCGTTCAGCCGATCTTCGGCCGTGCCGGGCACCTGCACTTCCGCAATATGGATCAACGCGTCGCCCTGATTGACGACCGGCAACATGCTCATCCCGATAATCAGGCCGGGTATCGGCGTGCGGACATAGATGTCGTCATCGCCGAACGGATCGGAAATAGTGCCGACGATCTCGTCCGTGGTTGCAAATGCGCCGGTTTTCTTGGCGGCGCGGAAAATGCCCCCTTCGGGGGATCGCAGCCACATGCTGCGTTTGCTTTGCACCGATCGGGCGGCAGGATCCTTTTGATAGGGCACGTTCATTTGCAGATCGGCCATTACGCGCAGGATGCCCTTCACTCCCACGCGAATGCCCAATTCGTCGAACCGCAAGGCTTCGCCCGCTTCCAGCAGCAGGATATCGCAGTCGTGATCCGCCGCCGTCTGCCGCAGCGATCCCTCGCGCAAGGGGGACGTGATGATCGCGGGCGCGCCGAACAGTTGCGCCAGCAATTCGGCGCGCGGGCGCCCTTCGCTGATGCGGATCTGCGGCAGGTTGATACGGTTAAGTCCCGCCGAATGCAGGTCGATGCCGAAATCGCTGCGTTTGATGATCTCTTCGGTAAATCGGTGCGCCAGTTGCGATGCCAGCGAACCGCGCGCCGCGCCGGGGAAACAGCGATTGAGATCGCGGCGATCGGGTAGATAGCGGCTATGCGCGATGAAACCGTACGCGTTGACGATGGGAATACACAGCAGCGTGCCCGCCAGACGTTTGGGCGATACGGATTTCAGCAGGCGGCGCACGATTTCCACGCCGATGATCTCATCCCCATGCACCCCGCCGCTGACGAACACGACCGGGCCGGGCTTCTTGCCGTGGATGACACGAACCGACAGGTTGATTTCGGTATGCGTGGAAAGGCGGCTGACCGGAATGTCGATCGTCGCACTTGTGCCCGGTTTGATGAAATGACCGGCCAGTTCGAAATCGGGGACGGGTGCGGGTTTGGTCACGGCATGGCCTTTGTTCGGTTTGCGCGTTTCTGCCCGCGCGGCGCATAAATAGAAAGGGCCGCGATCGCTCGCAGCCCTTTCCAGTTGGTTTTATGGAAAGCGAAGTGACTTCAATCCTTCAGGAAGTCCGGCATGTGGTCGGCATTGCCGCCGCCATTGTTCCCGCCATCATTGCCGCCGCCGTCGCGATTGCCGCCGCGCGGACCACGGTCACGACCGCCCCCGCCCGAACGGCCACCGCCGCCATCACGGCGCGGACGACGATCGCCGCCACCATCACGGCCGCCACCACCGCGCGGGCCGCGATCGCCGCGGGGTTCACGTGGGGGACGGGTATCTTCCAGTTCCTCGCCGCTTTCCTGATCGACCACACGCATGGACAGGCGAACCTTGCCCCGCTGGTCGATTTCCAGAACCTTGACCTTGACCTCGTCCCCTTCGGAAACGACGTCGGTCACTTTTTCGACCCGTTCGTTCTTCATTTCGGAGACATGGACCAGACCGTCCTTGCCGCCCATGAAGTTCACGAACGCACCGAAATCGACGATGTTGACGACCTTGCCGTCGTAGATCTTGCCAACTTCGGCTTCTTCCACGATGCCCTCGATCCATTTCTTCGCAGCTTCGATCTGGCTGGAATCGGAGGAGGAAATCTTGATGATGCCTTCATCGTCGATGTCCACCTTCGCGCCGGTTTCCGCCACGATTTCGCGAATGACCTTGCCGCCGGTACCGATGATGTCCCGGATCTTCGACTTGTCGATCTGGATCGTTTCGATGCGCGGTGCGTGCTCGCTGACTTCGGTGCGGGCATTGCCCAGCGCCTTCGTCATTTCGCCCAGGATGTGCGACCGGCCGGCTTTCGCCTGTTCCAGCGCCTTGGTCATGATTTCCTGCGTGATGCCGGCAACCTTGATGTCCATCTGCAGCGAGGTGATCCCGCTTTCGGAACCCGCCACCTTGAAGTCCATGTCGCCCAGGTGATCTTCGTCACCCAGAATGTCGGACAGGACGGTGTAATCGTCGCCTTCCAGGATCAGACCCATCGCGATGCCGGAAACCGGGCGTTCGATGGGAACGCCGGCGTCCATCATCGACAGGCAGCCGCCGCACACCGTCGCCATCGACGACGAACCGTTGCTTTCGGTGATGTCGGACAGAATGCGGATGGTGTACGGGAAATCGTCCTGCGTCGGCAGCACCGGGTGCAGTGCGCGCCATGCCAGTTTCCCGTGCCCGGTTTCCCGGCGGCTCGTGAAGCCGAAACGGCCCACTTCGCCGACCGAATAGGGTGGGAAATTGTAGTGCAGCATGAACGGCGAGTAGGAAAGACCCTCCAGCCCGTCGATCATCTGTTCGGCATCTTTCGTGCCCAGCGTAGTGGTGCAGATCGCCTGCGTTTCACCGCGCGTGAACAGCGCCGAACCGTGCGTGCGGGGCAGCAGGCCGACCATCGCTTCGATCGGGCGAACCTCGTCGGTCTTGCGACCGTCGATCCGCTGGCCGTCCTTCAGGATGGCACCGCGCACGATTTCGGCTTCCAGCTTCTTGACCGCCTTGTTCGCGGTCATCTGCGTCTGGCCTTCTTCGCCGGCGTAGGCTTCCTTCGCCTTCGCACGGGCGGCGTTCAGCGCGTCGGACCGTTCGGACTTGTCGGTCAGCTTGTAAGCCGCCGCAATGTCGTCGCCCACGATGCCGCGCAGCTTTTCCTTGATCGCGGCGGTGTCGTCCGACAGGTCGACTTCCCACGGGATCCTTCGCAGCCTGTTCGGCCAGATCGATGATCGCGCCGATGACCTTGCGGCTTTCTTCATGCGCGAACATGACCGCACCCAGCATGACGTCTTCGGGCAATTCCTTGGCTTCGGATTCCACCATCATCACGGCATCGTTGGTCGCCGCAACGACCAGATCGAGGTGACCTTGTTCACCAAGTGCATCCGCGATGCTCGGGTTTAGAATGTAGTCCGAACCGTCATATCCGACGCGCGCGGCGCCGATCGGGCCCATGAAGGGCAGGCCGGAAATGGTCAGCGCAGCGGAAGCGGCGACCATGGCGACGATGTCGGGCTCGGTTTCGCCGTCATAGGACAGAACCTGGCATATCACGTTGATTTCATTGAAGAAACCTTCGGGAAACAGCGGGCGAACGGGGCGATCGATCAGGCGGCTGGTCAGCGTTTCCTTTTCGGTCGCGCGGCCTTCACGCTTGAAAAATCCGCCCGGAATGCGCCCGGCGGAGGAGAATTTTTCCTGGTAATGCACGGTCAGCGGGAAGAAATCCTGCCCTTCGCGCACGGATTTGGCGGCGGTCACGGCGCACAGCACCACGGTTTCGCCATAGGTGGCCAGAACGGCGCCGTCTGCCTGACGGGCGATCTGTCCTGTTTCGAGGGTGAGGGTCTTGCCGCCCCACTCGAGCGATACGGTTTTCTTGTCGAACATATGTTTTCCTTATGACCCGCCGGCCGAATGCATGGGCGGGGCCTTCTTGTTTTCGGGGTTTCCGGCCCGAACCGGCTTGGGACTGTTATCGTCCCACGGGCATCCCGCCGGATGCGGGTATGCCCATAAGCGAAGGGCGGCCCGTTTCCGGCGCCGCCCCACGTATATCGTTATTTACGCAGACCCAGTTTCTGGATCAATTCGTTGTAGCGGCTGCACATCGACCTTTTTCAAATAGGCGAGCAGGCTGCGACGGCGGTTGACCATCATCAGCAGGCCGCGCCGCGAATGATTGTCCTTGTGATTGGATTTGAAATGGTCGGTCAGGTTGCGGATGCGTTCGGTCAGGATCGCGACCTGGACTTCGGGGGAACCGGTGTCGCCATCGGCCTGGCCGTATTCCTTGATCACTTCCTGTTTGCGTTCTGCAGTAATCGTCATTCCGTATACTCCGCGACATCGGGTAGGTTGAACCCGCGAACGATTGTCGTCGTTCCGCCCGAAAGCTCCACCAGCGCGACCGGTGACCGTCCCGAACGTCGCACAATAGAGGCCGTCTGGCTGGGCTTGTCCGGTGAGAACGCGACCCTGACGGATCGCCATCGCCTGCTGGGACGTGAGGGGGAAAGCCGGGATGTCGTCCAGCCCCGCCTCCAGCGGCAATATTACGTCTGCTAGGGGTGCGCCCTGACCGATTGCGTTCAGATTGTCCAGCGAAATCGCCTGTTCCTCGCCGAAGGGACCGGCCTTCGTACGGCGCAGATAGGTAACGTGCCCGACCGTGCCCAATGCGCGCGCGATGTCGCGGGCGAGGCTGCGAATATACGTCCCCTTGCTGACATGCGCGACCAGCGTGACGCTGTCCGCCAATTCCAGCGGCGCGCCCGGATCGTAGGGGTCGGGACGACCGGATGTGGTGGCGAAGGCGCTGTCGAGATTCTGCGAACGCCCCGACCTGCCCGCGCCGCCCCCCGCCCTGTCCGGTTCGCCCCCTTCCGGTCCGGGAAGGATCAGCGAATGGATCGTCACCTGCCGGGTTTTCAGTTCGACATCCTCGCCCGCCCGCGCCCGGTCGTATGCGCGCTTGCCATCCACCTTGATCGCGGAATAGGCCGGCGGAACCTGTTCGATTTCGCCAGTGAAATGCTCGCAGGATCGCCGCCACTGCCAGCATCGGCGGGCGGCGGTCGCTGCGTGGTGACGATTTCCCCTTCGCTGTCCAGCGTGCTGGTTTCCTCCCCGAACTGCACCGTAAATTCATAGATCTTGCTGGCATCCAGCATCCGCCCGGCCAGCTTCGTCGCTTCCCCCAAGTGCGATCGGCAGCACCCCTTGCGCCAGCGGGTCCAGCGTGCCGCCATGGCCGACCTTCGTCTTGGCATAACCCGCATCGCGCAGATTGCGTTTCACTGCGGCGACCGCCTGGGTCGATCCCAGCCCATGCGGTTTGTCGAGAATGATCCAGCCGTTGGGCGGCAGTTTTGCGGTGTCCGTCACACCTGCGCCCTAGCCAAAGGGCGCGCCCCACGCCAAACGTAAAGTGCATGAACACGCAATACGATATTCTGGTGATCGGCGGCGGCATCAACGGCGTCGGCATCGCACGCGATGCGGCGGGGCGCGGGGCACGCGTCATGCTGTGCGAGAAGGACGATCTGGCCAGCCACACCTCCTCCGCCAGTACGAAGCTGGTGCATGGCGGCCTGCGCTACCTCGAACATTACGAATTCCGGCTGGTGCGCGAAAGCCTGATCGAACGCGAACGTCTGTTGGCGATGGCGCCCCATATCATCTGGCCGCTGCGGTTCGTGCTGCCGCACGACACCGGTCTACGCCCGGCATGGCTGCTGCGGCTGGGGCTGCTGATGTACGATCATATCGGCGGGCGCAAATTGCTGCCGCCGACGCGCACGGTCGATCTGCGGACCGCGCCGCACGGGGCGGTGCTGGACGATCGGCTGGTCAAGGGGTTCGAATATTCGGACTGCTGGGTGGAGGATGCCCGGCTGGTCGCGCTCAACGCCCGCGACGCGTCGGCGAAGGGGGCCGATATTCGCGTCCGCACGCGCTGCACCGCATTGGCGCGCGACGGCGCAATGTGGCGGGCGACGCTGGCGGGTCCGAACGGCGAAGAGGTCGTGACCGCCAGCGCCACCGTCAACGCCGCCGGGCCGTGGGTCGATGGCGTTCTGGGTCACGCGGACCGGACGAAGCCGCACGAAAACCTGCGGCTGGTCAAGGGAAGCCATCTGGTTTTTCGCAAGCTGTATGATGGCGACCATTGCTACATCTTTCAGAACGGCGACGGCCGGATCGTGTTCGCGATCCCTTACGAACACGAGTTCACGCTGGTCGGCACGACCGATGTCGCATTTTCCGGCGACCCGGACGACATTGCGATATCCGATACAGAGGCCGACTATATCTGCGATGCCGTGAACGAATATCTGGCGCGCGACGTGCGGCCCGCCGATGCCGTCTGGTCCTATTCCGGGGTGCGCCCGCTTTACGACGACCGGTCGCAGGACAATTCCACCGTCACGCGCGATTACGTGTTCGAACTGGACGACCCGCCGGGCGGCGCGCCGATCCTGTCCATCTTCGGCGGCAAGATCACCACCTATCGCAAGCTGGCCGAACACGCGCTGGCGAAGCTGGCGAAGATCGGCGTGGTGGCCGATGCGCCCGTGGACGAAGGGGGCCGCCCTGCCCGGCGGCGACATTCCGGTGACGGGTTCGACGCCTTCGTCGCGGCGATGCGGGACCGGTATGGCTGGGCCGCGCCGGACCTCGTCCATCGCTGGTGCCGGGCCTACGGAACCGACATCGAAGAATTGCTGGCGGGGGCCGGGTCGATGGCGGATCTGGGTGCGGATTACGGCGCCGGTTTGACCGAGATAGAGGTCGCCTATCTGATCGCGCATGAATTCGCGACCACCGCCGACGACATTCTATGGCGGCGCAGCAAGCTGGGACTGCATATGACACCCGAACAACGCGCAGCGCTTGCAGGCAAGGTTCCACGTCCCGGCCACTGCGACCTGAACCGGTTTCAATACCCGGCGACGAAATCGGCCAGCTTCGCAAACTGTGTGAAAGTCCATTCGACGGGCGGCAGCACGACATTGGCGATGATACCGCTTTCAGGTGCGATCCAGGTCAGCGCGACCAGGGCGATGATGAACAGAATGCCGACCTTCTGAAACTGCGCGAAATGCCGGGCCATCGACCGGGGCAGCAACCCCTCCAATATATGCGACCCATCGAAAGGCGGGATCGGCAACAGGTTGAACAGCGCCAGAAAGATGTTGATCAGGATGAACACCTGCATCGCCTGCGCCAGCATGTGGAACCCGCCCACCAACGGCTCCGGCGCGAAACCGACGATCAGGCCCAGGGCCACCGCGCCGATGGTCGCCAGCACCAGATTGCTGACCGGCCCGGCGGCGGCGACTGCCATCATGCCGTAACGCGGATTGTCCAGCCGATCGCGGCGCACGGGAACCGGCTTCGCCCAGCCGAAGATCGGTCCACCGACCAGCCAAAGCCCCAGCGGCACGATCAGCGTGCCGACGAGGTCCGCATGGCGTATCGGATTGAGGCTCAACCGCCGCTGGTCGCGTCGCGGTCGTATCGCCCAGCGCCAGCGCGGCGTAGCCATGCGACACCTCGTGAAAGACGATGGCGACCATCAGGCACGGGATCACCAGCGCGGCGAGTAACAGGGTTTCGGTCATCGTGGGTAGATAGGACGCCCGGCGCGCATCACCAAGCGCGCCGGTGCGTTACCGCGCCAATGTCCGCACGAAATGTTTGCGGCATAACGCGACATAGCGGTCGTTGCCGCCGATTTCCGTTTGCGCGCCGTCCGACACGGACCGGCCATCGGCATCGACGCGCAGGTTCATGCTCGCCTTGCGACCGCAATGGCACACCGCTTTCAATTCGACCAATGCATCGGCAATGCCCAACAGCGCGGCGGAACCGGGAAACAGCGCGCCGACGAAATCCGTCCGCAAGCCGTAGCACAGGACGGGAATGCCGAGCTCGTCCGCGATATGCGCGCATTGCCACACTTGCTGCGTGGTCAGGAACTGCGCCTCGTCCACCAGAACGCAGGCGAGAGCGTCGGCGGCGTGGGCTTGCGCGACGGCATGGGTCAGATCGGTATCCGGCCCGAACCGGTGCGCGTTCGCGCCCAGCCCGATACGGCTTTCGATGGCCTGTTCGCCGACCCTGTCATCCAGCGCCGCCGTCCACAGCATCGTCGCCATGCCCCGTTCGCGATAGTTGAAATCCGCCTGCAGCAATGTGGTCGATTTGCCGGCATTCATGCTGGCATAGTAGAAGTACAGCTTGGCCATCAGTCGCCCCGACCCGCGTCTCCATCATCCAGATCGCGCGCGACCAAGGGATCGTTCAGCAGCTTTTCGATCCGCGCCGCCTCGTCGAAACTTTCGTCGGGTTTGAATTGCAGCCTGGGCGCGGATTTCAGGCCGAGCCGTTTGGCGACCTCACGCTGGAAATAGGCGGTGTTGTGCCGCAACGCCTGCACCACCGCGTCCTCCGCATTGCCGAGCAGAGGTTTCACATAGACTTTCGCCATTCGCAGATCGGGGGACATGCGAACCTCCGTCACGCTGACGGTGGTTGCGGTCAGCGTTTCATCGTGCACTTCGCCGCGCGACAGCAGTTCGGACAGGATATGGCGCACGCGCTCGCCCACTTTCAACACCCGCACCGTCTGCTGTTCGCGGGTATGCCCATCGGTTCTGCGAACGACCATCAGTTCGGCTCTTCCATCTTGGCAAGGATGCGCGTCATGCTTTTCATATTGCGCGCCGTGCCCGCGATGCCAAGGCGGCGGGCGATGAAATCCCCGGTCAGTCGGCTGCGCGCAACCCCATCGACATAATCGATATGCAGCGCGCAAGGCCCGGCGGCGATGCGTTCGTTGCCCCGCCCTGCATGGTCCATCGTCAACGCCTTCATCTGAAATGCACCCGGATCTTCGCTGAGGAACATCGTGTGGACGTTGGCCGGATTGCCGCTGGCTGCGAAGGGATTGTCAGCGATTACAGCTGCCAGTTCGTCGCGCGTCTTCACGACGACCAGACTGTCGATCGCGAACTCCTCCCGCAAGATCCAGGCGATCTTTTCCGCCAGCCCGTCGGACGGCGTCGGAACGTGATCGAACAGCACGTTTCCGCTGGCCGCCACGGTTTCGACATTCGCGAAATCCTCACGCTCCAACGCTTCGCGCAGATCGACCATCAGCAAGCGATTGCCGCCGACGTTGATGCTGCCGAGAAAGGCGACGGACCGGGACATAGCAAACGTTTGAGCGCGAACTTACAAAGTCCGCTCGCGCTCCTCGATTTCGAACACTTCGAGGTTGTCGCCCGGCTGGATATCGTTGGTGTCTTCCAGCACGACCCCGCATTCCAGGCCGGTGCGGACTTCGTCCACATCGTCCTTGAACCGGCGCAAGCTGGCGATGGTGGTCGCCGATACGATGACGTCGTCGCGGGTGAGGCGGGCATGCAGCCCTTTGCGAAGAACGCCTTCGATAACCATGAGGCCGGCGGCCTTGTCCTTCTTGCCGGATTTGAAAACCTCCTTGACCTCTGCACGACCAAGCACGTTTTCGATCTTTTCCGGGCCGAGCTCACCGATCATTTCTTTCGAAATCTCGTCGGTCAGATGGTAGATCACGTCGAAATATTTCATTTCCACGCCGTCGCGTTTCACCAGTTCGCGCGCCTTGGGATTGGGCCGCACGTTGAACCCGATGATCGGCGCGCCCGATGCCGCCGCCAGCGTCACGTCGCTTTCGGTAATCGCCCCCACGCCTGCATGCAGAACGCGGACCTTGATCAGATCGTTGGACAGATTGTGCAGCGCCGTGTTGATCGCTTCCACCGAACCTTGCACGTCCGCCTTCACCAGCACCGGAAATTCCACGACGTTGTTCTGCAGACTGTTGAACATCGTGTCGAAGCTGGTCGGGGCCAGCGCGGTGCGTTTCGCAGTCGCGCGTTCGCGGCGGAACTGCGCCACTTCGCGGGCGCGTTGTTCGTTTTCGACCACGCTCATCTGTTCGCCCGCGCCGGGCACGCCGCCCAGGCCGAGCACTTCGACGGGCATGGAGGGGCCGGCTTCCTTGATCTGCTTGCCCGCATCGTTGACGATCGCGCGCACCTTGCCGCTTTCCGTGCCGACGACGAACGTATCGCCGCGTTTCAGGGTGCCGCGCGTGATCAGCACGGTGGCGACGGGGCCACGACCCTTGTCGAGCTGCGCTTCGATCACGGTCGCTTCGGCCGCACGATCGGGGCGCGCTTTCAGCTCCAGCAATTCGGCCTGCAGCGCGATTTTGTCGAGCAGTTCGTCGAGACCCGTGCCCTCCTTGGCGGAGATTTCCACGTCCTGCACATCGCCGGACATCGCTTCCACGATGACTTCATGTTCCAGCAACCGCTCGCGCACTTTCTGTGCATTCGCTTCGGGCTTGTCGATCTTGTTGATGGCGACGATCATCGGCACATCGGCCGCCTTGGTGTGTTTGATCGCCTCGATCGTCTGGGGCATGATGCCATCGTCGGCAGCCACGACCAGCACGACGATATCGGTCACATTCGCACCGCGCTGGCGCATTTCGCTGAACGCGGCGTGGCCGGGCGTGTCGAGGAAAGTGATCTTCGACCCCTTTTCCTTGCCCGAACCCTTCGTCGTGATCTGATACGATCCGATATGCTGGGTGATGCCGCCCGCTTCGCCTCTGGTCACATTCGTACCGCGCAGCGCGTCGAGCAGGCTGGTCTTGCCGTGATCGACATGGCCCATGATGGTGACGACCGGTGGACGCGGACGCAGCGTTTCTTCGGGATCGGTTTCTTCGACCGGTTTGATGTCCACATCGTCTTCGGACACGCGTTTGATATTGTGGCCGAATTCCTCGACCAGCAATTCCGCCGTATCCTGATCGATCGTCTGGTTGACGGTCACGGGCATGCCCATGTTGAACAGGGCTTTCACCAGTTCGGCGCCCTTTTCCGTCATCCGCTGTGCCAGTTCCTGCACGGTGATCGCTTCGGGCACGATCACGTCGCGCGCGACCTTCTCGCGCGGCTTGGACGATCCGCCGCCCTGCATCCGGCGTTCTTTTTCGCGCGCACGCTTCAACGCGGCCAGACTGCGGGCGCGCGCGCCCTCGTTCTGGTTCAGCGCCTTGTTGACGCTGAGCTTGCCGCTGCGACGGCGATCGTCGGTTGCTTCGCCTTCTGTTTTCTTCTCTTCCTTCTTACGCGGAGGGCGCTTGATTTCCGGGCGTGCGACCGGCGTGAACTTGCGCGCAACCGGCGTGACGGGCGCAGCTGGCGCCTTTGCCGTCGGCGCATCGTCCGTCGCTGCGTCGTGCTGCGTCTGCTGCAGGCGCAGCTTCGGCTGCGGGTGACTGCTCGGCCTCGCCCGCTTTTTCGGCGTCTTTTTCGGCGTCCTTGGTCTTGGCCGTCGATTTCTTGATCAACGTGGGGATGGCCGCCTTGATCGGCTTCTTCGCGGCTTCTTCCTCGGCCTTCTTCGCTTCGGCGGCGCGCTGTTTCTTCTCTTCGGCGGCCTTGGCCTTCTTGACCTCGTCGCGCTTGCGGTTCGTTTCGGCAACCTGAAGGCGTGCCTCTTCGGCCTCTCGCTGAAGGCGGGCGACCCGTTCCTGCGGCGTTTCGCTGGATGCGGCGACCTTTGCCTTGGGCGTTGTCGGCGCGGGTGCTGGCGGTGGTGGAGGCGGCGGCGCGACTTTCGCGACCGGCGCGGGTGCAGCCGGCTTCTCCGGCGGTTTTTCGCCAGGCCGCAGCAGCTTGCGCTTGCGCTTCACTTCCACGGTGACGTTGTTCGTCCGCCCGTGGCTGAAAGTCTGCTTGACCTCGCCGCCGTCGCCCGCGCTTTTCAGCCCCAACGGCTTGCGGGTGCGGGGTGGGGTGTTGTCGCTATCGCTCATAAAAACCGGTATTCCTTCACGCGTTCAGTTCATCGGGATGCGCGCGCGTGTTCGCATCGTCCCGTGTGTTCTTGGATGAAGCGCCATCGGCGCCCCGGTAATCTGTCAGACGCGACACGGCTTGCGATATCCGCGCCGCTGCCGCCCGGTCGGCCACGGCAAGGTGGACGACATTGTCGCGCCCCAATGCCATAGACAGCGCCGCGCGGTCCAGTGGCAAGACGATGCCGCGCGCGCCGGACCCTTCCGCATCGCGCCCGACGCGCCATGCCTGATCGAGCTTTTTCGTGCCGTCTTCGCCCGCATCCACCGCATGCATCAACAGCGATATACGTCCGGACCGGGCCTTTTCCGCAATCTTGTCAGACCCCATCAGGATCATGCCGCCGCGCATTTCGATGCCCAAACGGTTGAGAGCGATGCGTTCCAGCGCCTGATCGATGAGCGTAGGCAGATCGGCAGGTATCGTCAGCGATGCGCCCTTATGCGCCCGCGCCAGCCCGCCGCGCAGCTTCCCATTGGCCATCGCCATTTCGAGTTCGGCGCGCGTTACCCCGATCCATGCGCCACGCCCCGGCGCCTTCGCCAGCGGATCGGGCAGGACGACACCGTCGGGGGATAGCGCCAGCCGCAACAGACCGTCGCGCGCTGCGACCGCGCCGGTCAGGATACAGCGCCGTTCGGGCACAGCTTTGCGGCGGGGTTTGGGCGGACGTGTGCCATCGGACCCCGTTTCGGGGGCCGACACAGGGGCCACGATGTCGGAGCTTACAGGCTCATTGTGGGGAGTCCGCATCGGCGGCCTCCTGTGTGTCGGGTTCCGTTGCCGGAACGTCCTCGTCTTCGAACCAGTGCGCGCGCGCGGCCATGATGATTTCGTTGCCCTGCTCTTCGCTCAGGCCGTATTCGCCCAGAACGCCGCCCTTGTCTTCGGCGCGTTTGGGCTGCACGTCCTCTTTCAAGCGCGGACCTTCGGACACGGTCGGCTGGCGGCGGCGGGGCGCATCGCGCTTCTTCGCGATCAGTTCGTCCGTCGCCAGATCGGCCAGATCGTCCAGGGTCTTGATTCCGGCGCGGCCCAGCACGACCAGCATCTGTTCGGTCAGATGCGGCATTTCCGCCAGATCGTCCTCGACGCCCATTTCCTGGCGTTCGGTACGGGCGATCGCCTCGTGCCGTTCGATCGCCTCGACCGCGCGGCTTTGCAATTCGCCGGCCAGATCTTCGTCGAACCCTTCGATCGCGGCCAGTTCGGCCAGTTCGACATAGGCGACTTCGTCCAGTTCGGTGAACCCTTCGGCAACCAGCAGCTGCGACAGGGTTTCGTCGACGTCCAGTTCTTCTTCGAACAGTTTGGAGCGTTCGGAAAATTCCTTCTGCCGCTTAACGCTCGATTCCTCTTCGGTCATGATGTCGATCTGATGACCGGTCAGCTGGCTGGCGAGACGGACGTTCTGGCCGCGGCGACCGATGGCGAGCGACAGCTGATCGTCGGGCACGACCACTTCGATGCGCCCTTCGTCCTCGTCCAGAACCACGCGTGCCACCGTGGCCGGCTGCAAGCCGTTGACCACGAACGTCGCCGTGTCTTCGGACCAGGGAATGATGTCGATCTTCTCGCCCTGCAATTCCTGCACCACGGCCTGAACTCTGGAACCCTTCATGCCGACGCATGCGCCCACGGGGTCGATGCTGCTGTCATGGCTGATGACGCCGATTTTCGCCCGGCTGCCCGGATCGCGCGCGGCGGCCTTGATCTCGATGATCCCGTCGTAGATTTCGGGCACTTCCTGCGCGAACAGTTTCCGCATGAAATCGGGATGCGCGCGGCTGAGATAGATCTGCGGGCCGCGATTGTTGCGTTCCACCTTCGTGATCAGCGCGCGAATACGTTCGCCGACACGGACCGCTTCGCGCGGGATCTGCTGATCGCGGCGGATGACGCCTTCCGCGCGGCCCAGATTGACGATGACGTGGCCGAATTCGACCGATTTGATGACGCCGGTGATGACTTCGTCGGTGCGGTCCTTGAACTCTTCGAACTGGCGTTCGCGTTCGGCATCGCGGACCTTCTGGAAAATGACCTGCTTCGCACTCTGCGCGTCGATGCGGCCCAGATCGACCGGGGGCAGCGGATCGACGATGAAGTCGCCGATAGCCGCGCCCTCTTCCAGTTTCTGCGCGGCGGCGAGATCGACCTGCTTGAAGTAATCCTCCACTTCCTCGACCACCTCGACCACGCGCCACAGGCGCAAATCGCCCGATTGCGGGTCCAGCTTGGCGCGGATGTCGTTTTCCGCGCCGTAACGGTTGCGCGCGGATTTCTGGATCGCTTCTTCCATCGCTTCGATCACGATGGCCTTGTCGATCATCTTTTCGGATGCGACGGAGGTCGCGATCGCGAGCAGTTCAGCCTTGTTCGCGGAAATAGCAGTGGCCATCAGTCTTCAGCCTTCTCTTCTTCGATTTCTACAATATCTTCGACGCCGGCCGTATCGATCGGTTTGGTTGCGGCGATCAATGCATCCGTCAGGATCAACTTGGCCGAATGAACGCTGGCGAGCGGAACGTCCACCCGCTTGCCCTTATTGTCCTCGACGATCGCAGCATCGCCGCCATCGTTCAGACCGACCAATTTGCCGCGGATGTTGCGCTGACCATCCAGCTTTTCGGCAAGCGCGATCTTGACCTCGTGCCCCGCCCATTGCGTGTAATCCTTCGCGCGGGTCAACGGACGGTCGATGCCGGGGCTGCTGACTTCGAGGTGGTAGGATCCGGGCAGCGGATCGTCGCCCGCTTCCTCCAGCGCGTCCAGCCGGTCGGACACGCGGCGCGACAGGGCGGCGCATTGCTCGATCACCAGCTGTCCCGTCGCGGGGTCTTCCGCCATGATCTGCAACGCCTGCGCGCCGTCGCCCGCTTCGGAACTCATGATCTTCACGCGCACCAGTTCGAAACCCAAAGCGGCGGCTTCGGGTTCGATCAGTTCGGTCAGGCGTGCCAGATCGGCCATCGATACTCCATAGCAATCGGTTGCGACAGAGTGAACGGGGCCGGCCCCGAAGCGCCAGCCAGACTTGCATTCACAATGTCGGGATGCCGGTCAGATAGAGGGTGTCGGGCAAAAGTGCAAGCGCGGTTGCCGTCCCGCTCACGCCTGATCGCTCAAGCCGTGCTTCTTGATGCAATGACGCAGCTGATCGTAACTTAGCCCCAGCGCCTTGGCCGTCTGGCGCTGGTTCCAGCGGTGTCGGCCCAGCGCATGTTCGACGATGGTGCGTTCGTGCCGGTCCACCGCGCCGCGCAGATCGTCGATCGAATCGACATTGGCGGGCATTGCGGATTTGACCGGCTGCGCTGCGCTCCGGCCATCGCCGCCATTGGCATCGGCATTCGCGCCTGCCTTGCGGACTTCGCCAGTTGGCTTCCACGGCGATTCGAAGGGATCGAACTGCGCGTGCCCGACCGGGTTTTCGGGATCGTCCCAGCGATAGACCGCGCGTTCCACCACGTTCCGCAATTCGCGCACATTGCCGGGCCAGGGATGTTCCTCCAGCTCGTCCTGCAGATGGTCGGCGAAACCCGGCCACGCGTCCCATTCCAGTTCCGCCGCCATGCGCCGCCCGAAATAATCCGCCAGCACGCCGATGTCCCCTTCCCGCACGCGCAAGGGCGGCAAGGTGATGACTTCGAAGCTGAGGCGGTCGAGCAGATCGGCGCGAAACCGCCCCTCCCCCGCCATGCCGGGCAGGTTTTCGTTCGTGGCGGCCACGATCCGCACATCGACGCGAATGGGGCGCGACGATCCGATGCGCGTAACCTCGCCATATTCGACCGCGCGCAACAGACGTTCCTGCGCGCCCATCGATAAAGTGCCCAATTCGTCCAGGAACAACGTGCCGCGATCGGCCTCTTCGAACCGGCCGACGCGCGCTTTGGTCGCGCCGGTGAACGCGCCCGCTTCGTGCCCGAACAATTCCGCCTCGATCAACGTTTCCGGCATCGCAGCGCAATTCATGGTGACCAGCGGCTCGTCCCAGCGGGTGGACAGCCGATGCAACCGTTCCGCAATCAGTTCCTTCCCGGTCCCGCGCTCCCCCACGACCAGAACGGGCCGCCGCAAGGGCGCGGCGCGGCTGGCGCGTTCCACCGAATCGAGAAAAGCTCCGGATTGCCCGATGAACTGATTGTCCCGCTGCATTCCCAAGCTATAGCGATAATTCCCAACTGTTGGCAATCATTGCCACCGTGTTGCGATTGAAGATCTTGTAAAATACTGGCGTCGTTAGGTTTTTCAGGTTTGGCATGGCGTTTGCTATAGTGGAACCATACCGAATTTAAGGACATACGATATGACCAAACACCGCTTCTTCGCCACCAAACTGGGCCAGGCATCCGTGGCCAGCACCATGGCCATGCTGGCATTCGTGGCGTTCGGTTCGCAGATGACCGCCGCACCGGTAACGGCGATGCAGTTGGACGCCGGTTCGGCGGAGCGCGCATGAGCAAATCCGATGGCCCCCTGACGCCCGAAGACGAGGCGCAAATCGCACGCGATGTCGCCGATGTCGGTCTGACGCCTGAAGACGAAGCGACGATCCGCAACGATGTGTCGCGCCTCGATCTCGAAGTCGAACGCCTTCGCCGCAGCCCGACCCCGACGCAAGGTCGTGGACCGGCAGGGCGCGGATCGGCTGCCCAGCAATCGACGACCCGCAACACCAACCGCGCAACCAATTTCAACGACGGAGCATCCTGGATGGGAATATTCAGCCGCACCCGCGATATTATCGCGGCCAATTTCAACGAAATGCTGGATCAGGCCGACGATCCGGCGAAGATGATCCGGATGATCATCATGGAAATGGAGGAAACGCTGGTCGAAGTGCGCGCCAGCGCCGCCCGGACCATCGCCGATCAAAAGGAAATGCACCGCCACACGGTCAAGCTGGACAAGCTGCAAGCGGATTGGAGCGAGAAGGCGCAACTGGCGCTGAGCAAGGATCGCGAAGATCTGGCCCGCGGTGCGCTGGTCGAAAAGAAGAAGGCGGTCGATATGGCCGAACAGCTCAACGCGGAAATCACCGTGCTGGACGATGCCCTGCGCGCTTACGAACAGGACATCGCCAAGTTGCAGCATCGCCTGCGCGAAGCCCGCAGCCGCCAGACCGCCATCGCCGCGCGGTTGGAAAGCGCGGAAAACCGCGTCAAACTGCGAACGCTGCTTTCGACCGAGCGCGTCGATGATGCCCTCGCCCGGTTCGACCAGCTGGAACGCCGGGTCGATTACGCCGAAGGGCGCGCCGATGCGATGAACATCGCGGAAGGCAATCAGAAACCCAGCCTGTCCGACGAGATCGCCGCCCTGGAAGGCAGCGACAAGGTGGACGAGGAACTGGAAGCCATGAAACGCGCCATCGGCGGCAGGTCCGACAAGAAGGGAGAATAATTATGGAAGATGTCGTCGGAATTATCGCGATCGTCACCATTTTCATCGCGCTGCCGTGGATGGTTTTTCATTACGTGACCAAATGGAAAACGGCCGGGACCATCACCAACGATGACGAGCAATTGCTGGATGAACTGTATCATCTGGCGAAGCGGCTGGACGACCGTATGGATACCGTCGAACGCCTGGTATCGGCCGACAATCCCGATTTCAACCCCAACCGGCTGATGCACGAACAGGAACAGGACAATCAGAAACTGCGCGAGCTGGACCGCCTGCTTGCCGAGAAGAAAGGAACCGGCGCATGAACTCGCCCCGCACCACCCTTTACCGGGACAAACAGAACGCGAAGCTGATGGGCGTATGTTCCGGCATTGCCGATTACACCGGGGTCGATACGCTGTGGATCAGGCTGGGTCTGGTGTTCCTGACCTTCGCCGTCAGCGGCATCACGCTGCCGCTGTATTTCCTGGCGGGCATATTGCTGAACAAGAAACCAGCGCATCTTTACGTCGATCAACAGGAACAACGATACTGGCAGGGTGTGCGCCAGTCGCCGCAACGCACGGCGCGGCAAATTCGCAGCCAGATGCGCGATGTCGATCGCCGGCTGGCCGAAGTGGAAAGCCATTACGTCGCCAACAATTCGGGCCTGTCGGCAGAGATCGAACGGCTTCGCTGAAACTATCGATTGGGAGGGATAATTATGACACCGCAGATTTTGGGGGTGATGGTTCCGATAATCGCGCTGATGATTCCGATCGTCGCGATCTGGACCAAACATAAACAGAAAATCGCCGAAATGCAGATCGGCGCGACTGCCGACGCAACGGCGGAAAAGGCGGCGCAATATTCCAGTCAGGTCGCGACGCTGGAACAGCGGGTTCAGGTGCTGGAACGCATCGTCACCGATCGCGGCTACGATATCGCCACCCAGATCGACGCGTTGCGCGATACGCAATCCGTGCAGTCGAACGATAGCGGCGTTCCGATCGATATGGCGCGCAAGGAGGCTGTGTGATGCAAAGCTTCGATTTGATCCCCTATCTTCCCTGGGTAGTGGGCGGGGCGCTTACCGTCGGTATGGTCAGCACGCTGGGGTGGATCCACACCACCCGGCTGAAGATCAAGCATGGTTACCCGTTGGAAGGGATGTGGGGGCAGTCCCTCAAACCCACCAGCGATGGGCAGACGGTGGAACGGGTCAGCCTGCTGACTCAGGAAAACGCGCAATTGCGGGCGGAGGTCGGATCGATGAAAGACCGCCTCGCCAATGTCGAACGCATCGTCACCGATGGCGGTTACGGCCTGACGCACGAGATCGAGGCGTTGCGGGTAACGCAATCGGACAAGGGTAACCGGTCATGAACCTGTGGACTGCCATCGTCATCATCGTGCTGGTGACCGCGATCGCGAACGTCTTGATGGCACGCTATCGCGCGATGAACGGGATTACCGAAGACGAGTATGGCAATGAAACCATACAGAAGCGCGACAATTCAGAACAAACTCGCGAGGTCGAGGAACTGCGCGAACGGATCAAGGTTCTCGAACGCATCGCTACTGACGCCAACACCCCGATGGCTCGCGAAACCCGCGCGATTTCCGAGGAAATCGACAAACTGCGCGATAAATAACGCCGCAACTGATCGAAGGAAGGATGCCCGCCATGATCGATCCCGTTCTGACCATCGCGGTCGCCGCCGTCATCGGACTGTGCATCATCGTCGCGACCCTGCTGCGCGGATGGCGCGATTGGCTGGCGCTGAAAGCGCGCGAGCTGGATGCGCCCGCTGCCCAGCGCCAGCCGCCGCAAACGATCGGCAGCGCGCGTATCGAAGTTGCCGATCTGAAAGAGCGCGTCCGCAAGCTGGAAGCGATCGCCAGCGGGATCGATCTGTAGCCCCCCTCTCGTTATTCGGGCGCGCTTGCCTATATCCCCCGGCATGAGAACGCTGGACGACATCGCCGAAGAATACGATTTTCTGGAAGGGGACGAACGATATCGTCTGCTGATCGAGTTGGGGCGAGAACTTGACGCCATGCCCGACGCGCTGAAAACCGACGCGACGCTGGTGCGTGGATGTTCCGCCAGCGTCTGGGTCTATCCGACGCAGGATGACGGGCGATTGCATTTTCTGGCGGACAGCAACGCCGCCATCACCAAGGGGATCGTCGCGCTGGTCATCGCGGCGGTTCAGGATCGTCCGGCTGCCGAGATCGCGGCGATGAACGTGGTGGAAGCGCTGGCCCCGTTCGACCTCAAGAACCAGTTGAGTTCCAACCGGACGCAGGGCGTTCCGAACATGATTGCGCTGGTACGCGACCATGCGGCGCGGATCGCGGCTTGATCGTGGCCTGATCTCGGCTGAAATATACCGCTTGCAGGGAACGCATTACGGCGCGACCGGTTTAGACGGCAGATCGAGCGATGCGTAACGCATTGCAAAACCATTGGAAAAACGAACCTGCCATGACCAACATCATCATCCTGATCGCGACCATTCTGCTGCCGCCATTGGGCGTCGCCATGAAACATGGGTTGGACCGCGATTTCTGGATCAATCTGATCCTGACGATCATCTTCTTCGTGCCCGGCGTAATCCACGGGGTTTATGTCAATTATCTGCGCTGACATTGCCTGACTCGTCGATCGCCATTTCGGACCCAGTCCGGAAGGGCGAAGTTCGGTAGGTCATTGGAGCGAAGGTATTATGCCCCCGCGCTGTCGCGCACCACGGCCTTACCCGCCAGCCGCTGACGTTTCAGATCGGCCTTCAACAACGCCGGGTCGCGCGCGAAGACGAAACCGAAGCTGACGCCCCCTTCCTTACCGATCGTGGCGTGATGCAATTTATGCGCCTGCACCAACCGCTTGGCATAGCCGCGCTTGGGAACCCAGCGCCAGAACCGCTGATGCACCAGCCCGTCATGCACCAGAGTATAGATCACGCCATACACCGTGATGCCGAACGCGGCCCACCACAATGCGGGCGAATGGTAATATCCGATCAGGAACATGGCGAACACCGCCGCGCCGAACACCACCGCGAACAGGTCGTTCTTCTCCAGTGCTCGATCGTGCGGTTCGTGATGGTCGCGATGCCAGCCCCAGCCCCAGCCATGCATGATGTATTTGTGGGACCACCACGCGAACAGCTCCATACCGATAACGGAGCCTGCGACGATGGCGATAATGGACCAAACCGTCATGACCGTGCTTCCTCCATAATCGGTGCGGCGTCCAGGGACGTAGTCGCTGGACTTTGAAGCGTCCGCCGCCGCGCGCCGGGCAGGGCCCACCAGGGCAAATCGGGGCGCAGATGATGCTCATGGTGATACCCGAAATGAAAACAGCTGAGCAAACTTGCGACCGGGCCGAAACTTTCCGATCGGGCATTGTGGCGATCGGCGAACTGGCCACCACCCTCACCCGGCACGATCAGATGACGGTGCGGGCGGAAAGTGCCGAAATAGAACAGTTGAAACGACGATGCGATGGCGGGCAAACCGTACAGCACGATGATATTGGCGGTCGGAACGTCGAAAATGAACCAGTATGCCGCCACCACCGTATTAACGAACAACACCGACTGCCATCCGAAATAACGGCGCAGGAACGTCGCATACCAGCGCACGAAGCCTGTCGGATTATGCTCGTCAAAATCGGGATCGCCCGCTTTGCCCGACAGCTTGTGATGATCGAAATGCGCGGTTCGCATCTTGCGCCAGCCGAATCCCGCATAAAGGAACAGCAGGCTCGCCCCGATAACCGCATTCAGACGCGAACGTCCCGGCGCGAGCGAACCGTGCATCGCGTCATGGCTGACGATGAACAACCCCACCGACAGCCAGCATTGCACCGCCGCCAATACCAGCGCGATCGGCACTGTGGCCCACGAAAATTGAAACCCGAACATCGCGTAGAAATGTATTGCGAGCCATGCCGCCACCACGCCTGCCGCCAATGTCAGTCCGGTGGCCGTCTGGGCCGACCGGTCGCGTTGGCGTGGGGAAGTGGCTGATATCGTTGCCATGCGTATGGTATAGGCTGTTTGCGCGCCCGATGTAAGGGCGAAGGCGACCGTGCCGCTACGCCTTAGCCGCGGGGAAGAAATGGTTCGCGATTTCGCGGCCAATCCGTGCAGGCCGCAAGGTTTCGGAATCGATGCAGCACCAGCTGGAATTGATCTCCGCCAGAACTTCTTCGCCCCGTTCGATGATCGTGCGATAGAATGCGCGCGCGCCCGCAACCTTTTCCAGCACCGTGTTGGCGATGACGTCGTCGTCCAGGAACGCCGGTTTGCGGTACGTGATCTCATGCTTCAGCGCGACCCAGGCGCGCCCGGCAATAGCGTCTTTCGGGGCCAGATTGTGCCAGTGCGACAACACCGCATCCTGAACCCAACCCAGATAGCGGGCGTTGTTCACATGCCCCATGAAATCGATATCCGCAGGCAGGATCGTGATCGGGAAGGCGTATGGCGCGGCGCCCGATCTGGCGCCCGATTTGGCGGATGAGTCGCGGATTTCGTTCAACATGTGCCGGGCGTTAGCGGGCGCAACCTTACCTTTCCATGACTGTTGCGTATCCACGCCCGCTTTTGTTGCCCCTTTTGTTGTGTCGCAATGGCATTATCGCCGCTATCGCATGCCGATATGGCCAGCAAACCACGCACGTTATACGACAAGATCTGGGACGCGCACGTCGTCGAAACGCGCGGCGATGGGACCAGCCTGATCTATATCGATCGCCATCTGGTGCACGAAGTGACCAGTCCGCAAGCGTTCGAGGCGTTGCGGCTGGCCGGCCGCACGGTGCGCCGCCCCGATCTGACGTTGGCCGTACCCGATCACAATTTGCCGACGACCCCCCGTATCGATGCGGCAGGCGCACGCCTGCCGATCGCCGATCCGCAAAGCGCGCAGCAGCTGGCCGCGCTGGAACGCAATGCGCCGGAATTCGGCATCCGTTACATCGGTGCCACCGATGCGGCGCAGGGCATCGTTCATGTCGTGGGGCCGGAACAGGGGTTCTCCCTGCCCGGAACCACCATCGTATGCGGCGACAGCCACACCGCGGCGCATGGCGGGGTCGGCGCGCTGGCATTCGGCATCGGCACGAGCGAAGTCGAACATGTGCTGGCGACGCAGGCCTTGCTGCTGACCCGGTCGAAAACGATGGAGGTGCGCGTCGATGGCGCGCTGGGTCCGGGCGTTTCGGCCAAGGATCTGATCCTGCATATCATCGGCGTCGTCGGAACGGCGGGCGGGACCGGGCACGTCATCGAATATCGCGGGCCGGTGTTCGAACGCATGAGCGTGGAAAGCCGGCTGACCGTGTGCAACATGTCGATCGAGGCGGGCGCGCGGGCGGGCCTGATCGCGCCCGACGATACGACGTTCGCCTATCTCAAAGGCCGCCCGATGGCCCCGACCGGTGCGGATTGGGACGCGGCGGTATCCTATTGGCGGACGCTGAGAACCGATCCCGGTGCGGTGTTCGACACGGTCGTCGATATCGACGCAGCCGATGTCGAACCCACCGTGACCTGGGGGACCAGCCCGGAAGACACGGCTCCCATCAACGCTGCCATCCCCGATCCCGCCAGCTTTGCCGACCCGAACAAGCAGGCCGCCGCGCGCGCCAGCCTGGATTACATGGGCCTGCGGGCAGGGCAACGCATGGCGGATATCGCAGTCGAAAACGTCTTCATCGGCAGCTGCACCAACAGCCGGATAGAAGACATGCGCGCCGCCGCCGACATTCTGCGCGGGCGGCGCAAGGCGGACACTGTGCGTTGGGCGATCGTCGTGCCCGGTTCCGGCCTCGTCAAACGTCAGGCCGAAAGCGAAGGACTGGATGCCGTGTTTCGCGATGCGGGCTTCGAATGGCGCGAACCGGGCTGTTCCGCGTGCCTTGCGATGAACCCCGACAAGGTTCCGCCGGGCGAACGCTGCGCCTCCACCAGCAACCGCAATTTCGTGGGGCGGCAGGGTCCGGGCGCGCGCACCCATCTGATGTCGCCCGCAATGGCGGCGGCGGCGGCGGTGGCGGGCCATCTGGTGGATGTGCGCGAATTGACGGCGGGTGCGCTTTACCCGGTTGAAGGCACGCGTTAGGCTCTCCATCGATAGGGTCGGGGAGATGGTGCAATGGCGAATGCGTTGAAAGGGGTGCGAGTGCCGGAACGCGCCTACACCATCGTCTTGTGGATCGTATCCTTCGTGTTCGCGGGCTTTATCATCGGGTTCGGCAATCTGATTATCGGCGATCTGCCGCAGGTCGAAAATACGGTCGTCGTCGGCGATTTCATCGAAAGCGAACAGACCGCCGATTTCGCGCGGGAGAACGACGCGCTCGAAATTGAACGCGGCGCGATTATGGACGAACGCGCGATCATCCAGTTGCAGCTGGATCAGGCGCGCACCGCCTCGCGCACCGGCGAAGAAACCTTCGAAGCGTGGATCCGCACGCGGCAGGCGACCACCAATCCGCAGCAGGATCCGCAGGTTCTGGAACGGACCCGCGCGCTCGAACAGCTGAAAGCGAACGAGCGTGCCTTGCAAGTTCAGATCGACGAAATCGACAATCGCCAGCTCGCCATCGACGGCAAAATCGCCGCCAACGATGCACGGTTGGCGCAGATCGAATCCGCTGCCTACCCCGCTTACGAACGCGCGCAGTTCTGGCAGGAAGCACGCATTTTCGGGCTTCGCCTGCTGCTTACCTTGCCCATGCTGCTGATCGCGGCGTGGCTGGTGATGAAGAAACGCAAATCGGATTACTGGCCGCTCGCGCGCGGGTTCGTGCTGGCGGCGGTGTTCGTCTTCTTCGTGGAACTGGTCCCCTATCTGCCCAGCTATGGCGGCTACATCCGTTACGGCGTCGGCATCGTGCTGACTTTCGTTGCGGGGCATTTCCTGATCCGCAACATGCGCGATTATCTCGCCCGGCGAAAGGAAGTGGAAGCGCAGGCGGAGGACGAGCGGCGCAAACTGGTCAGCCATGACGAGGCGTTCAAGAAAATGGCGGCGAAAGTCTGCCCGGGCTGCGATCGACCGATCGCCAGCATGGATGGCGTGCAGTCCAATTTCTGCGTCCATTGCGGGATGACGCTGTTCGATCACTGCGCGAATTGCGACACCCGCAAAATGGCGTTTTTCCGGTTCTGCATGGCCTGCGGTGTGGCACCATCCGATGTCGAACCCACGCCTGTGGCGGGGTCGCCTGCATGAGTGCGATGGAGCTTGCGATGCATTTCGCCGCGAACCTTTCGGACACTCGCCCGTTCACTGTGTGACCCTCTTGTTGACCCCCTTGTTGACCCCATCGTTTACCCCCCTATCGCTGTAACCGGATATTTTTATGAGCAACGACCTCCCCTCCTCCATTGCGGGCAAGGCTGCCGCCGCTGCCGTTGCCGCAGTTGGGTCCGCAGCCGTCGCAGCGGCGCTGCTCTATGCGTCGAAGCGCAAGAAACGCAACGAGCCGACCCAGCCCGGCGCGATCCCTTCGGGCGAGCCACCGGAAACGGATTGAGCGCGCAATGCGGAAGGTTCAGCGGATCGAAGGGCGGGCGATCCCTTTTGGTGTCAAGAATATCGACACCGACATCATCATCCCCGCACATTGGTTGAAAACCATCACGCGCGAGGGGTTGGGCCGGGGGGCGTTCGAAACCATCCGCGCGCAGCCGGGCAATGTGTTCGACCGCCCGGAAAATGTCGGCGCGCCCATCCTGATCGCGGGCGACAATTTCGGTTGCGGGTCCAGCCGGGAACATGCCGCCTGGGCGCTGCTCGATAGGGGGATCGACGCGGTCGTCGCGCCCAGCTTTTCCGATATTTTCAGCGGCAACGCGTTCAAGAACGGCATTCTTGCGGTTGCCCTGCCCCGTGCGGCGATCGATCGGTTGATGGAAGTGGCGCAAACCCATCCGATCACCATCGATCTGGACGCGCAGACCGTCACCACCCCGTTCCAGGATCGGTTCGAATTCGCCATCGACCCGTTCCGCAAACACTGCCTGACGCAAGGGCTGGACGAAATCGGCCTGACCCTGGCGCGCGACGACGCGATCGGCGCTTATGAAACCCGCATGGCCGCGCAAATGCCGTGGGTCGCGCGCGGAACCACCGAAACAGCAATGGAGAAGCTCGCATGAAAGCAGTCCTGTCGAAAGAAACCGGCGGCCCCGAAACACTGGTGGTCGATGACATCGCCGATCCCACCCCCGCCAAAGGCGAAGTGCTGGTGAAGATCGCCGCCTGCGCCATCAATTTCCCCGATACGCTGATCATTCGCGACCTCTATCAATTCAAACCGCCCCGCCCCTTTTCCCCCGGCGGCGAGATATCGGGCACGGTGGAAGCGGTCGGCGAAGGCGTGACCGACTGGAAAGTGGGCGACCGGGTGCTGTCGGGCATCGGCAGCGGCGGCTTGCGAGAGAAGATCGCCATTCCCGCCGCCAGCGCGTTTCGCGTGCCCGACGGTATCGATCTGGTCGATGCCTCCGCCCTGTTGATGACTTACGGCACGACCATCCACGGGCTGAAGGATCGCGGCGACATTGCGGAAGGCGACACCGTGCTGGTGCTGGGCGCGGCAGGCGGCGTCGGCCTGTCCGGCGTGGAACTGGCCAAGGCATACGGCGCGCGCGTGGTCGCCGCCGTATCGAGCGAGGAAAAAGGCGCAGCCGCGCGCAAAGCGGGCGCGGACGATGTCGTCATCTACCCCCGGCTGAAGGACGGCGAAACCGCGTTCGACAAGGATACATCGAAAGCGCTGGCGGGCCAGTTCAAAGCTGCCGTCGGTGAGAAGGGCGCAGACATCGTCTACGACATCGTGGGCGGCGCCTATTCCGAACCGGCCTTGCGCTCCATCGCGTGGGAGGGACGCTTCCTGGTGGTGGGCTTCCCCGCCGGGATCGCGAAAATGCCGCTCAATCTGACGCTGCTGAAAAGCTGCGATATTCGCGGCGTGTTCTGGGGCGCATTCGCCGCGCGCGAACCCAAGCGCAACGCCGCCAATATCGCGGAACTGTTCGATCTGTGGAAGGCGGGCAAGATCAAACCGCTGATCAGCGAAACCTATCCGCTGGACCGGGCGCACGAAGCCATCGCCAAGCTGGAAGCGCGCAAGGCGATCGGCAAGCTGGTCGTGACGATGTAGCCGCTTGCCCCTGCACCCGGCCCCCTGTATCGCCCGGCGAACACTTTGCCGGAGCATGACATGACCGATTTCAAGGACCGCGAACGGGGCGAGGAAGCCAAATTCGCCTTCGACGAGGAAAACGCGTTCAAGATCGCGGCGCGGCGCAATCGCCTGCTGGGCCATTGGGCAGCCGAAAAGATGAACCTGACGCCCGAAGAAACGCAATCCTACGCCACCGCCGTCGTGCAGGCGGATTTCGAAGAAGCGGGGGACGAGGATGTGATCCGCAAACTGCTCGGCGATCTGACGGCGGCGGGCGTCGATGCGGACGAGGCGAGCATTCGCGCCGCGCTGGAGGAAAAATCCATCGAGGCGCGGCGCCAATTGATGTCGGAGTCCTGACCCATGCCCATGTCCGGCCCGGAAATAGAAGGCATGATCAAGGCGGCCATGCCCGACGCGACGGTGGAAATGACCGATCTGGCAGGTGACGGCGACCATTGGGCGGCACGCGTCACCTCCCCCGATTTCGTCGGCAAATCGCGCATTCAGCAACACAAGATGGTCTATGCCGCGCTCGATGGAAATATGGGCGGCGTGCTCCACGCCTTGCAACTGACCACGTCGGTTCCCACCTGAAAATTATCGTTTTCAGTTTCAGGAACCCTCCCCAATGGCCTCTACCCCGTCCGAACTTGCCCCGCAGACCCATCAGCGCCTGACCGAAATGGTCGGTGCGAAGGACGTCGTGCTGTTCATGAAAGGCACGCCGCTGTTCCCCCAATGCGGTTTCTCCAGCAAGGCGATTGCGATCCTGGACCATTGCGGCGTGGGATATGACAGCGTGGACGTGTTGCAGGACATGGAAGTGCGCCAGGGGATCAAGGCGTTTTCCGAATGGCCGACCATCCCCCAGCTTTACGTGAAGGGCGAATTCGTCGGCGGCAGCGACATTATGATGGAAATGTTCGAAGCGGGCGAATTGCAGCAATTGATGGATGACAAGAAGGTGGAAAAAGCCTCCGCCGATCAGGACTGATCGTTCCGACCGATCGGCGTAACGCCGCGACGACCCCGCAGCCGCAAGGCGCGGGGTTTTTCGTGTCCGACTGTATGGGGAGGGGAAAGAGGCGGAACCGGGTTACCAGGAAGGTTCCGCCTCTTTTATCCCAAAGACCGGTCAGGGAATGACCTTTTCGTACGAAGACTGTGTACGTGGATGACGTTGCATGCAGCGTGCCAAACCGCACGAATGCCGCAATTCCCTACCTCACAATGGTTAACGCACATTTGCATGCGGTCGGTTCTGTAACGATTTCCGACACCATGCCCCGGCCAACGGACTTGGCAAACCCGGCCCGCCGCGCCACACCCATTGCGATGAACGACACCCCGAAAACAGCCTCGACCCCGCAATCGCATGCAAGCGGACAAACGGTCATGCAGGCCGCCACCGTCGTGATCTTCCGCAACGGCAGGTCGGGCGACGCGCCCGAAATACTGATGGTCGTGCGTTCCCGCACCATGTCCTTCGCCGGCGGTGCGGCAGTGTTCCCCGGTGGCCGGGTGGACCCTGCCGATATTGCGTTGGCGCAAACCGTCCAATCCCCCCTGCCCGCAGACGAAATCGCGCACCGCATCGCCGCCATTCGCGAAACGCTGGAGGAAACCGGCCTCGTCATCGGCCTTAGGGGCGCGGTGGACGCAGGCCGCGCCGCCGATGCGCGCGCGATGCTGTTCGATCGCGGCGAACTGGCCCCGGTGCTGGCGCAGTTCGGCTGGCAATTGTCGCTGGACGACGTCGTGCCCTTCGCACGCTGGTTTCCCAAGAACGAGCGCCTGTCGCGGATATTCGATACGCGGTTCTATCTGTTCGATCTGGGCACGGGCCGCGTGGAAGTGGAAGTGGATGCGACGGAAAACTCGCGCCTGTTCTGGACCACGGCGCAAGGGGCGCTGGACGCTGCCGAAACGGGCGATCTGTCGCTGATCTACCCGACCCGGCGCAATCTGGAACGTTTGGCGAGCTTCCCCGATTACGCCGCCGCCGTCCGCCAGTGCGAGGAAATCCCCGTGCGGACCATCATGCCCGCACTGGTGGAAACCGGCGGCCAACGCTGGCTGACGATACCGGACGATGCGGGCTACCCCGTCACGCGCGAACCGATCGGCACGGTATTGCGGGGCTGATTGGGGCTGGTTTGAGGGGGGGACTGAGAAAGGGCGGTTGGTGCGCCCGGCAGGACTCGAACCTGCTGCCTCAAGATTAGAAGTCTCGCGCTCTATCCAGATGAGCTACGGGCGCAGCGGGCACGGCCATAGCGTGCTTTGACCGTAGCGCAAATGGGCCATAGGGACCGTCATGATGGAAACGCCCCGATCCGATGCCGCCGAACCGCAGGCCGGGCGGCCCTTGCGATATTACGATCTGATTATGGCGGCCTTCGTCGCAATTTTGCTGCTGTCGAACCTGATCGGCGCGTCGAAGCCGTCCTACATCCCCATGCCCGACGGTTCGCAATGGACGTTCGGCGCGGGCGTGCTGTTCTTCCCGATCAGCTATATCATCGGCGACGTGCTGACCGAAGTGTATGGCTATGCCCGCGCGCGGCGCGTGATCTGGGTGGGCTTCGCGGCGCTGACCTTCATGGCGTTCATGGCCTGGGTCGTGGTTGCGCTGCCGCCTGCCGCGGGGTGGCCCAACCAGGCTGCGTACGAAGCCGTTTTCGGCAACAGCTGGCGCATCGTCGCCGCGTCGATGGCGGCGTTCTGGGCAGGCGAATTCGCCAACAGCTTCGTCATGGCGAAGATGAAGATCTGGACGAAGGGCAAGGCGCTGTGGACCCGCACCATCGGTTCGACGGTGGTGGGCCAGGGGATCGACAGCGCCATATTCTATCCGTTGGCGTTTTACGGCATCGCCGGTTGGCCGCCCGAATTGCTGGTGCAGGTCGTGCTGTCGCAATGGCTGATCAAAACCGTGTGGGAAGCGGCGCTGACTCCGGTGACATATTGGGCAGTGGGCACACTGAAACGACGCGAAGGGCTGGATGCGTTCGACACGCAGACCGACTTTTCACCCTTCGCGCGCAGTTCCTGATTGCCGCCTATTTCACCAGGCGGATGTTCTTTTCATCTTCGGCGCGCATGGGAACGCGGTCGATCACTTCCAGACCGAAACCGCCCAGCGCATCCAGCTTCATCTGCGACGAACTGAGCAGGATCATCTTGCCCACCCCGATATCGCGCAGGATCTGCGCGCCGACGCCGATGTCGATCAGGCCCTTCTTCTGAAAATATTCGCCGCGCGATCGCACCTTGTCGGACACCGAAGCGGGGTTCGCATCGCGCACGAACACCGCCACCGCCGGACCGTCATGGTCGGCAAGATGGCGCAATGCCGTACCCACATAATCGCGCCGCCCGCCCTGCCAGGCCAGAATGTCGGACATGATATCGACCTGATGCACCCGCACCAAAGTCGGTTGGCCCCGCGTGGGTTCGCCCCGGACCAGCGCGACGTGTTCCGCCTGATCCACCTTGTTGCGATAGACGTGAAGCTGAAAATTGCCGCCGTAATGGCTTTCGAACGGAGCCGAAGCGACGCGTTCCACCAGGGTTTCCTTGCGCCGGCGGAAGGTAATGAGATCGGCGATCGTGCCGATTTTCAGTCCATGTTCGCGCGCGAACACTTTCAGCTCCGGCAGGCGGGCCATCGTGCCGTCCTCGTTCATGATCTCGCAGATGACGCCCGCCGGGTTCAGCCCTGCCAGCCGTGAGATATCCACCGCCGCTTCGGTATGGCCGGCCCGAACCAGCGTCCCGCCGTCGCGCGCGACCAGGGGGAAGACATGGCCGGGCGACACTACGTCGTAACGCCCCTGTTTGGGATCGATGGCGGTCGCGATGGAATGCGACCGGTCGGCCGCGGAAATGCCGGTCGTCACCCCCTCGCGCGCCTCGATACTGATGGTGAAGGCGGTTTCGTGCTGGCTTTGATTGTGGCGCGCCATCGGCATCAGATCGAGCTCGTCCGCACGGGCTTTCGTCAACGCAAGGCAGATCAGTCCGCGCGCGTTGCGAGCCATGAAGTTCACCTGATCGGGCGTGGCGAACTGCGCGGGGATGATGACGTCGCCTTCATTCTCCCGATCTTCCGCATCGACCAGTATGTAAGGGCGCCCGTTGCGCGCTTCTTCGATGATGTCTTCGATGGTGGCGATGTCGGTCATATGCTGGGATTCTCCTGACTCGTTTGTGCCAGCTATGCGCCCTTTTCTCAAGCTGTGGGGCGCGCGGTCCCCTGCCCGTCAGGGGCCGTAACGTCATCCGTAACGTCATCCGTTACGTCATCCGTTACGGGCGGCCGCGATGACGACCTGCGCGGTCAGGCCCAACCGGTCGGCGAGGAGGTCCAGATCCTTCTCGTTCGAAGCGCCGAACAGGGCGGCGTGGCTGTCGTCCAGAGTCAGGACCAACGCATCGCCGTCACGGCGCAACCGGCTGACTTCCAACGATCGCAGCGAACGGCCCCCGATCCGGCGGCACAGGCGCACGGCCAGGCCCCAGCAGACCGCCTGTTCCAGCCCACCCCCGCCCACCAGTTCGGCGATCCCGGCAGGCAGATCGTACCCCTTGGAATTGGCGGCGATGGCAGCGGCCAGCATCGCGCGTTCGCCCGCATCGACGCCGATCCAGCGTTTCGCCAGCGCCCATTCGATCGCGTGATCGACGCGCAGATTGGGTTCGATCTGCATGGATGCCAGCGCCAATGTGGTGGCGGCCAGGCGCAATCGCTCGCTGCCGTCGCGGCTGGCGGGAACGACCCCTGCATACCACGCCGCCATCCGCGTCGCTAAGATCGGGGGTGCGCCGCGCATATCGCCGAACATGCCGACGCCCGCCAGCAGGGGATCCTGCGCGCGCACGTAATCCTCCAGTCGGTCGAACAGCAGCCCTTCGCGCAGACCCCAGGACGAAAAAACGACCCGTTCGGGGCGCAGACGTTTCAGCATGGTTTTCAATAAAATGCCCGCATCGGGCAAGCTGGCCGCACGCATGCTGGATATGCGCGCCATGTCGGACAGATCGTCGGGCTCGCTTGCCATCATCCGCTTGGCAAGCGATTTCGCCGCGTCGTAATCCAGCATGAAGCCGTGCGGATCGGTCAGCGGATAATCGCGCGCCTGCATCGCGAACACCGCCATCGCGCGCCAGGTTCCGCCCACCAGATACAGCGTATCGCCGCCGACATCGTCGCCCCATCCCGCCGCCGCCAGCAGAGCATCGGCGCCGCCCGCCAGATCGCCGTCATTATCGTCCCGCAATTGCGGCAGGCGCAACGTGCCCAGCGGCAGACTGTCCGATTTTTTTGCGCTGTCGTCGCCGCCAATCGTGACCAGTTCCAGACTGCCCCCGCCGACATCGGCGACGATGCCCGACGCACCGGGGAACGCGCCCAACACACCCATCGCGCTGATCCGCGCTTCCTCGCGTCCCGGCAACAGGCGCGGCGCCAGGCCCAACTCCTCGATCTCGCGCAGGAAAGCCGCGCCGTTCGTCGCTTCGCGCATGGCGGCGGTCGCCACGCATTCGATGTCGGTGATGCCCAAATCGCCGAGCAACAGGGCATATCGGCGCAACGCGCGCAGAGCCATCGTCATCGCGTCGTCCGCCAGCGCGCCCGTCGTCGCGATGTCGCGGCCGAGCCGGGCGGTGACCTTTTCGTTGTACAGAGTCAGCGGCGCTCTGGGCGCGCCGCCATACAAGACCATCCGCACCGTATTGCTGCCAATATCGATGATGGCGCGGTCGGCCTCCGTGCCGGAGAACACGCCGTCGCGATCGCCCCGCCGCCCGATCGCACCCATGTCAGCCCTTGCCGCGATTGAGGTTGAGTTTCGGCACGGCGCCCGCTTCCAACGCGCCGCCGCGCCCGGACAGCGACGGGTTGGTCATGAAATAGCGGTGGCAATTGAATGCGGCCTTGCCCCCATCTGGGCCCCCATCATCGCCTTGTGCCGTGCGGGTTCGCGTATAGGTTCCGTCGCCTTGCATGTCCCAGCTTTGTTCGACATCCAGCAGATTGGCCAGCATCACCTGCTGCAGCACCTGATCGTGGACGGTTTTGTTGCGGATCGGCACCATCACTTCCACCCGCCGGTCCATATTGCGCGACATGGCATCGGCGCTGGTGATATAGACTTTGGACTTTTCGCTGGGCATCGGATTGCCGTTGGCGAAGGCCCATATCCGGCTGTGTTCTAGAAAACGCCCAATGATCGATTTGACGCGGATATTGTCGGACAGGCCCGGCACGCCCGCGCGCAGACAGCAGATACCGCGAATGACCAGCTGCACCTGCACCCCGGCGCGGCTGGCGGCATAGAGCCGGTCGATCACCCCTTTATCCGTCAGGGAGTTCATCTTCGCCCAGATCGCGCCGCATTTGCCGTCCGCCGCATTAGCCGCCTCCCGATCGATCATCGCATACAATTTGTCGCGCAGGCCCAGCGGGGCGATGGTGAGGGATTCCGTGCTGCGCGGTTCCACATAACCGGTGACGAAATTGAACAGTTTGCCGGCATCGCGCGCGAATTTCGCATCGGCGGTGAAGAAGGACAGATCGGTGTAGATGCGCGCGGTCTGCGGATGGTAATTGCCCGTCCCGAAATGGCAATATGTGCGAAATCCGTTCTCTTCACGCCGGACCACCATCGATACCTTCGCGTGGGTTTTCCAATCGACGAAGCCGTAGATGACCTGAACGCCCGCGCGTTCCAGCTTGTGCGCCCATAACAGGTTCTGTTCTTCGTCGAACCGCGCCTTCAATTCGACCACGGCGGTTACGGATTTGCCCGCTTCCGCCGCCGCGATCAGCGCGCCGATGATCTGCGACTGGTTGCCGGCGCGATACAGCGTTTGCTTGATGGCGACGACGTCGGGATCGTCCGCCGCCTGCCGGATGAAATCGACCACCACCTCGAAACTTTCATACGGGTGATGGATCACCAGATCCTTTTCCCCGATGGCCGAAAAACAATCGCCGTCATGTTCCAGCACGCGTTCGGGGTAGCGCGGGGTGTAGCTTGGAAATTTCAGCGCCGGGCGATCTTCGGCGACGATCGCGGCCAGGCCGTCCATGCCGATCAACCCTTCGGTATCGACTACGGTTGCCGCCTGAATACCCAGCTGTTCGCGCAGCATCGCTTCGGCGACGGGATCGAAATCGTCTTCCAGCTCCAGCTGGATCACCCGCCCGCGTCGCCGCCGCTGGATCGCGCTGCGGAATGTGCGGACCAGATCTTCGGCTTCCTCCTCGATCTCGATGTCGCTATCGCGCAAGACGCGGAACGCGCCGTCGCCCTTGATCTTGAAACCGGGAAACAGCTCGTCCGCGAACCGGCAGATCAGCCGTTCCATGCTGATGTAATGCGCGCGGGGCGCATCGCCCTCTTCGCTTTGCAATATCTCCGCCGGAATGCGGACGAAGCGCGGCAGAGCGGATGGGATCAGGATCATTTCGATCACCCGTTCCCGATCCGTCTTGCGGGTCAGGGTGAACAGCACGCCCATCCCCTCGTTCGCGACGAAGGGAAACGGATGCGCCGGGTCGATCGCCTGCGGCGTGATGACCGGCATGATTTCATCCAGGAAGTAGGTTCGGAGCCAATCGTGCGCGGCATCGCCCAGCTTGCTGTCCTGCGCCACGAAAATGCCCGCATCGGCCAGATCGCCGCGCAGGGTCCGCCACAGATCCTGCTGCCGGGCGTTCAGGGCGCGCACCGTTTCGCGCACCGCGGTCAACTGTTGCGATGGGGTGCGCCCGTCGATGGACAACCGTTCGATCCCGCGTTTGACCTGCCCTGCCAGCCCGGCGACGCGGATCATCATGAACTCGTCCAGATTGCTGCCCGATATGGACAGGAACCGGACGCGTTCCAGCAAGGGATAATCGGTGTTCGCCGCTTCGGACAGGACACGGTCGTTGAACGCCAGCCAGCTCAGCTCGCGATTGATATACCGCGCGCCCGCATCGTCGGGATTCGTGGTTTGCGGGACGGGTTCCTTGCTCATGGTCGCTGCCCCTTACGCCCATTCCCCTGCCATTGCATGAAAGAAACCCGGCCTGCGGGTCATGCCGTTCAAATCCCCCGGCTGATCACTTCCTTCATGATTTCGCTGGTTCCGCCATAGATGCGGCTGACGCGCGCATCGCGCCACAGACGGGCGATGGCATATTCGTTCATATAGCCTGCGCCGCCATGCAGTTGCAGCGACACGTCCACCGCTTTCCATTGCATTTCGGTATGCCACAGTTTGGCGGCGGAGGCTTCCTCGGTCGTCAGTTCGCCCGCCATGTGCCGGGTCAGACACCAGTCGATATGCGCCCAGCCGACCTGTATCTGCGTGGCGAGATCGGCCAGCGTGAACTTGGTGTTCTGGAATTCGAACACCGTCTTGCCGAAGGCTTTCCTTTCCTTGGTGAACTTCACCGCCTCGTCGAAAGCGCGCTGCGCGCCCGCCTGGCAACCGATCGCGATGCTGAGCCGCTCCTGCGGCAATTCTTCCATCAGATGCACGAAGCCGCGCCCTTCCCCGCCCAGCAGGTTTTCCTTCGGCACGCGGACATCGTCGAAAAACAGTTCCGAAGTGTCGGCGCTGTGCTGACCGATCTTGTCGAGGTTGCGCCCTTTCTCGAACCCCTTCGTTTCGGCATCGACCAGGATCAGCGACGTCCCCTTCGCCCCTGCGTCGGGGTCGGTCTTCGCCACCACGATTACCGCATCGGCGTTCTGCCCGTTGGTGATGTAGGTTTTCGATCCATTGACGACATAATCGTCGCCGTCCCGCTTCGCCGTGGTTCGCACGCCCTGCAGATCGGACCCCGCGCCCGGTTCCGTCATCGCGATCGCGGTGATGACGTCGCCGGTTATCATGCCGGGCAGATACCGTTCCTTCTGCGCGTCCGTCCCCAGCCGTTCGAAATAATTGCAGGTGATGTCGTTCTGCAAGGTGAAGCCCGCCGCGCTGCCCAGATAGGCAAGTTCTTCGTTGATGATCGAATTGTATCCGAAATCGAGGCCCAGTCCGCCGTTTTCTTCGGCGATGGTGGGGCACAACATGCCCGCATCGCCCAACGCCTTCCACGCCTCGCGCCCGACGATGCCGTCCACCTCGTGCTGGTCGAGATTGGGGGTCATGTGCTGATCGAACACCTTGCGAACGGTGTCGCGAAACGCCTCGTGATCGGAATTGTAGGCGGTGCGGCGGCTGCTATCGAGCATGAAACGATCCTGACTTTGCGGTGGCTTATCTGTCGGGAACCACCTTTCCCGTTGGAACGGCCGATGTAAAGCCGGCGCTTTCGCCGACCGGGGCGATGGCTTACAGGCATCGGGTTCATGCCCAACCATCTGCTTCACACTTTCGACATTCCCGCATTCCTGCGCGACCATTGGCAGCGCAGCCCGTGCCTTATCCGCAATGCGTGGAAGGACTGGTCGAACCCGCTGGAACCGGACGCCCTGGCGGGGCTGGCGTGCGAAGAAGAGGTGGAGGCGCGGCTGGTGCTGCGATCGGGTGACGACTATACGTGTGAGGACGGGCCGTTCGCATTCGATCGGCTGGAACGATTGCCGCAGGCGGACTGGACCCTGCTGGTGCAGGCAGTCGATCATCATGTGCCCGAAATTGCCGATTTGTTGACCCCCTTCCGCTTCGTTCCGAACTGGCGCGTAGACGATGTAATGGTCAGCCTGGCGGCCGATGGCGGCGGCGTGGGGCCGCATTTCGACCAGTACGACGTTTTTCTGATCCAGGGGTCCGGGCGGCGGCGGTGGCAGATCGGCGGACCGTGCGGCGAGGATACCCCGCTTGCGCCGAACGACGATCTGCGCCTTCTCGCGGACTTTCGGGCGGTGGAGGAATGGGTGCTGGAACCCGGCGATATTCTCTATGTGCCGCCCGGCATCGCGCATCACGGCGTGGCGGTGGGGGACGACTGCATGACCTATTCGGTCGGGTTCCGTGCGCCGTCGCGCGCCGATCTGATCGCGCATTGGACGGACGATGTGCTGGACGCGCTAACGGACGACGACCGATATCGCGACACCGAGCTCACCGGTGCGACCGGGGGAAATCACTGCGGCGCAGATCGCCCGGTTGCACGCTATGGCGATGGAGCGGTTGAACGATCGCGCCGCCTTCGCGCGCTGGTTCGGCGAATATAACAGCGCGCCCAAATACCCCCATATCGACTGGTCGCCGGACCAACCGATCGACCGCGACACGATGCGCGCGCAATTGGCCGATCCGTCGCGCGAACTGATTCGCAACCCGGCCAGTCGGTTCGCCTATATCGCCCGGGGCGACACGGCGCTGACCCTGTTCATCGACGGCGTCAGCTACGATTGCGAAGGCGCGGCGGCGGATATGGCGCGCCGTTTGTGCAATGGCGAGGCGTTCGATACGCAGCCCGACGCACCCGCGATGGCGCTGCTCGTTACGCTGCACAACACGGGCGCGATCGCTTTCGAAGACTGTTAGATTTCGATCGAGTTCCAGTCGCCCGGTGCGATGCCGTCCAACGTCCAGTCGCCGATACTCCAGCGGATCAGGCGCAGGGTGGGCAGGCCCGACCGCCGCCGTCATGCGCCGCACCTGCCGATTGCGCCCCTCCCCGATGGTAAGTTTTAGCCAGCAATCGGGGACGGTCTTGCGAAACCGAACCGGCGGGTCGCGCGGCCACAGATCGGGCGCGCCGATCCGCGCCACATCGGCGGGGCGAGTCATGCCGTCTTTCAACCGGACCCCGCGCCGCAACCGGTCCAGCGCGGCCTCGGTCGCATCCCCTTCCACCTGCGCCAGATAGGTTTTCGCGACCTTGTATTTCGGGTCCGCAATGCGCGCCTGCAATTTGCCGTCGTCGGTCAACAGCAACAGCCCCTCGCTGTCGCGATCGAGCCGCCCCGCCGGATAGACGCCGGGCACATCGATATAGGCCGACAGGGTGGGCCGCGCGGTCGGGCTTTTCGCATCGGTGAATTGCGACAGCACCCCGAACGGTTTGTTGAACGCGATCAGACGCGCGTCATTCACCGACCGAAACCCGCTCGCTCAATTCCAGCCATTCGGCCTCCTTCGCTTCGAGTTCCGCAGTAATCTTCGCGCGCCGCTGCGCCAGTTCGCCCATGTTGAGATCGGCAAATTCGGCAGGCGCACCGGCAGGTTCGAACATGGCCCGATCGATGGCGCTACCCTGTTCTTCAAGCTTGGCGACCGCCTTTTCGACCGCTCCGATGGCCGCTTTCGCCTTTTTGGCCTCTTCGCGAGCGATGTTCTTGGCGCGGGCGGCAGCCTTGCGGTCTTTCTTCGATCCCTTCGGCTTGTCGGATTTCGCGCCCCGTTCTCCGGCCGGTTTTCGGTCGAGAACGAAGTCGATGTAATCGTCCATGCTGCCATCGTAATCTACGGCCATTCCGTCATCGACCAACACCAGCCGATCCGCCGACAGTTCCACCATATGCCGGTCGTGGCTGATCAGGATGACCGCACCGGTAAAATCGTTGAGCGCCTGCACCAGCGCCTCGCGTGCATCGACATCCAGATGGTTGGTCGGTTCGTCCAGGATCAGCAAATGCGGTTCGTCGCGCGTGATCAACGCCAGCGCCAGCCGCGCGCGTTCCCCGCCCGACATCTTCCCGACCGGCCCGGTCGCCATATGCACCTGAAAAGCCGAACCGCCCCAATTGCGCGCGCACCGCGCCCGGCTTCGCATCCGGCATCACCCGCGTCATATGTTCCAGCGGCGTACCGTCGGAATCCAGTTCTTCCACCTGATATTGGGTGAAATACCCGACCTTCATCTTGGTGCTGGCGTTCATTTCCCCTTCCATCGGCGGCAATTGCGCGGCCAGCAGGCGAGCGAGCGTGGTCTTGCCGTTGCCGTTGCGCCCCAGCAACGCGATGCGTTCGTCGGGATCGATGCGTAGGTTCAGCCGCTGCAGGATCGGCGTATCTTCGGCATAGCCGACTGCCGCCAGGTCGAGCGTGATCAACGGCGGTTTCAATTCCGACGGGTTTGGGAAATCGAAGCTCAACGTCGGATCGTCGATCAACGCGGCGATCGGCTGCATCTTGGCGAGCATCTTGGCGCGCGACTGCGCCTGTTTCGCGGTGGAAGCGCGCGCGGAATTGCGGTTGACGTAATCCTGCAACCGTTCGCGCTGGGCATCCTGCGATGCCTTCGCCGCCGCCAGCTGCGCCGCGCGTTCCGCCCGTTGCCGTTCGAAACTGTCGTAACCGCCGGGATACAGCGTCAACTGGCCGCCCTGCAGATGCAGGATATTATCGACCACATTGTTGAGCAGATCGCGTTCGTGACTGATGACCAGCACCGTCGCGGGATAGGATTTGAGGAAGTTTTCCAGCCACAATGTCGCTTCGAGATCGAGGTGGTTGGACGGTTCGTCCAGCAACAGCACATCGGGCATCGTAAACAACAGCGCGGCAAGGCCTGCGCGCATTTTCCAACCGCCCGAAAAATCGGCCAGCTTCTGTTCCTGCATCCCCTCGTCGAAACCAAGTCCGGTCAGGATGCGCGCCGCGCGCGACGGGGCGGAATAGGCGTCGATGGCCAGCAAGCGGTCGTGAATGTCGCCCAGCCGGTTCGGTTCGACGCAGGTTTCGCTTTCCGCCAGCAACGCCATGCGTTCGGTATCGGCGTTCAGCACCGCTTCGCTCGGCGTCAGATCGTCGTCCGGCGTCGATTGCGCCATATAACCCATACGCCGCGCGCGCGGCATATCGATCGTCCCCTCGTCGGGATCGATTTCGCCGACGATCGCTTTCATCAGCGTCGATTTGCCCGCGCCGTTGCGCCCGATCAGCCCGACGCGCCCGCCCGGCGGGATGGCGGCGGTGGCGCGATCCAGGATCGTCTGCCCGCCCAGCCGCACGGTAATTCCATTAATACCCAACATGGGCGCGGGCGTTACCACCGGCGCCCCTATAACCCAAGGCGGAACCCAACCTTTGTGCGAACCATTGATGGGGCAGACATGTTTTACCGAAGGATCGAACGATGCCCACCCTCTACACCATGCCCGGAACCTGCGCGCTGGCCCCCAACATCGCGGTTGCGTGGCTGGAAGCGCCGGTGACTGTCGAAAACATGGCCTATGGCGATCACAAGAAAGACGCCTATCTCGCCATCAATCCCAAGGCGCAGGTTCCCGCGGTCGCATTCGACGATGGCGACGTGCTGACCGAAGCGGCGGCGATCCTGTCCTGGCTGGGCGCGGAATACGGCACGAAAGGCTATGCCCGCGATACGAAGCTTGGCCGCAAGGAAGCCGAGGCGCTGTCTTACCTGACATCGGAAGTGCATTCCGCCTACGGTCCGCATTTCGCGGCGCAGCGTTTTGCCGACAGCGACGCAGCGCAGCAGGAAGTAAAGGCCAAGGCTTACGAAAACCTCGCCGATCATTATCGGCGCTTGAACGACACTCTGGCCGAGGCGGGCGGCGAGTATTATCTGGGCAAGCGGTCCTTTGCCGATGCGTATCTGTATGTCGTGTGCCGCTGGATCGAACAGACGCCGCTGGCGATCGGCGACTACCCCGCCCTGAAAACGCATCGCGATCGGATGGAGCGGGACGAAGCGGTCGCGATCGCCCTGTCGCGACAGGATATGGAGCCCATCGGCGACAAGTCTTGAACTGGGCGACGCTGAATTACGCCGCATAGTGCGAAACGGGCGCGGCGCTGCATCTGTGGGCGCAGACCGTCGGACCGCCCGGCGCACGCTACGACGCGGAACTCGGCGACTGGGACCGGGATGCCTTGGAATGCGAACCGGGACGGATCGGCATACTCCGGCCCGTGAAACCTGCTAGGGACAGCTGACGAACCGCAATCCCCGCGGTCGATCCCAAGGGGCCATGCCATGACGACGATCACCCTGCCCCCATGCGATGAAACCGCCGGACGTCCCGACAGCGCGGCCGGCGATTGCGTCAACAAACGCGGCACGTTGATTGCGACGGTGGCGGGATCCAGCCTGGCCTTCGTGGTCGGGTCGATCGTCAACGTCGCGCTGCCATCGATGCAGACCGCGTTCGATACCGATGCGGCGGGCGCGCAGTGGATCGTCAACGCTTACCTGCTGCCGCTGGGCGCGCTGGTCCTTCTGGGCGGCGCGCTGGGGGATCATTACGGACGGCGGCGGCTGTATCTGATCGGCCTGAGCATATTCGCCGCCGCCTGCCTTGCCTGCGCGCTGGCCCCAAGCTTGCCGATGCTGTTCGCGGCGCGCGCGCTGCTGGGCGTCGGTGCGGCGATGGTCGCACCCAACAGCCTGTCGATCATCGCGGACGGGTTCAGCGGTAAAGAACGCGCCAAGGCGGTTGGAACATGGGCCGCCGCCGGGGCCATCGCCGGGGCCGTCGCGCCGGTCGCGGGCGGGTGGATCGTCGACAATGCCGGGTGGCGCTGGGCGTTCGGCGCGGTGGTTCCGGTGGCGTTGGGGGCGTTGGCGCTGGCTTACACATCCATCCGGGAAAGCACGGCGTCGGGCGCAGAGCGTTCCCCGCTGGATTGGCTGGGCGCGGGGCTGATCGCGGCGACCCTGTTCGCATTGATCTGGGCGCTGATCGCCTTCCCCGGCGCGGACGACACCACTTTGCCCATCGCCGCTGCCATCGGCGGCGCGGTGCTGCTGGCCGTGTTCATCACCGTCGAATATCGCAAAGGCGACGCGGCGATGACTCCGCCCAGCCTGTTCGCGACCAGTACGTTTTCCGGCATTTCGATCCTGACCCTGTTCCTTTACGCGGCGTTGGGCGGGCTGCTGGTGCTGCTGCCATACGTCTTGATCGACGCCCTGGAATACAGCGCGACGGCGGCGGGCGCGGCGCTGTTGCCGTTCCCATTGGTGATGGGTCTGCTGTCGCGATATCTCGGCGGCACGGTTGCGGAACGGATCGGCACGCGCACAGTGCTGATCGGCGGGCCGCTGGTGGTCGCGGCGGGTTTCGTTTGGCTATCCTTCGTCCCCGAAAACGACCCGTCCTATTGGCGGGACATCATGCCCGGACTGATCGTGATGGCGGTGGGCATGGCAGCCAGCGTCGCCCCCCTGACCGGCGCGGTTCTGGCAAGCGCGGGTGACGCGAAATCCGGCGTCGCATCGGGCGTCAACAATGCGATTTCGCGCATTGCCGGATTGGTGGCGACGGCTTTGCTGGGCCCGGTGCTGACCAGCGGCCCGCAAATCGTCAGCTATTTCGGTATCGCGGCATTGGCGGCGGCGGGATGCGCGGTGGCCGGGTCGATTGCGGCGGCAGTGCTGATCAAGGCGGACGACGTCGCCAGTTAGTTCAAGCCCAGCCAATAGCGGATGATCTGCGCCACGATGCCCAGCACGGTCACGCTGCCAAGCCAGATGGCGGCCATCCAGGCGATGCGTTTCCACAGTGGGCCTTCGTTTGGACCTTCTTTTGGGCCTTCGCGCGGCCCCTCATTCGATGGTCCGCCGGCCATCAATGATACCCCTCGTCACCCACCTTGCCGCGAAACACCCAATAGGCCCAGCCGGTGTACCCGATGATCAGCGGCATGGTGATCGCCACGCCGACGAGCATGAAAATCTGGCTGCGCGCGGGCGCGGCGGCGTCCCAGATGGTCAGGTCGGGCGGAACGACGTTGGGCCACATGGTCAGCCCCAGCCCGGCCATTCCCATCAGGAACAGCCCCAGCGACAGACCGAACGGCAGCGCCTCCCGCCCCGTCGCGAGCGACCGCAGCAACCCGATCGCCAGCAGTCCCGATGCGACCGGAACGGGCCAGGTGTAGTAGATCTCCGGCGCGGTCAGCCAGCGGTCCGCATACTCGGCGCGCAGGGCCAGATTGTAGATGCTGACCGCCCCCATCAATCCGAACGTCGCCCAGGCGGCCTTGACCGCCAGCCGCCGCGCATGGGCCTGCGCCGGCCCCTCCAGCTTCCAGATCAGCCATGTCGATCCCAACAGGGCATACCCCGCCAGCGTCCCCACCCCGGTCAGCAGGGTGTAAGGCGTCAGCCAGTCCAGCCAGCTCCCGGAATAGGATCGCCCGGTCACCGACACGCCCTGCAACAGCGCGCCCAAAATCATGCCCTGCGTCATCGCCGACATGATCGAACCGAAGGTGAACGCCGCATCCCACCAGCGGCGATGGGCGGGATCGCGCCAGCGCGCTTCGAACGCGACGCCGCGAAACACCAGCCCCAGCAGCATCGCGATAATCAGCGGATATGTCGCGGGCAACACGATCGCATAGGCCAGCGGAAACGCCGCGAACAGTCCGCCGCCGCCCAGCACCAGCCATGTCTCGTTCCCGTCCCACACGGGCGCGATGGAGTTCATCGCCTGATCCCGCTCCGGCCCGACATTGAAAGTCGGAAACAGGATGCCGATGCCCAGATCGAACCCGTCCATCACGACATAGGCGAAGACGGCGAAGGCGATGATGAACGCCCAGATCACGGTCAGGTCGAACGACACGCCGGCGCTCATGGCGTCTTATCCGGCGCGCTGTCTATCGAGGCTATCTTCGGGGCCATCTTCCACCGCGTCATCGTGGTCGTGCGGCAAAGGCGTGCGATGCTGCGGGTTCTGCGTCGGCCCCGGCGTAATCCCTGCGGTGCGGATCGGGCCATCCTGCAAACCGTCGGGTGGCCGCCGTCCGGGCCGTCCTGCACGCCATCCATCCCGCGCTTGATCCCCTGTTCGTAAGCGTGCGGCTTGGCCTTCATCAGACGCAGGATATACCATGTGCCCACCGAAAAGACGGCGAAGTACACCACCACGAATGCCAGCAAAGATGCCGCGACGGCGGGCGCAGCCAGCGGCGATGCCGCCTCCGACGTTCGCATCAGATTATAGACGACGAAGGGCTGGCGGCCGACCTCCGTCGTGATCCACCCCGCCAGCACCGCGACGAAGCCCGACGGCGCCATCGCCAGCGCGGCGCGGTGCAACCAGGTCCAGCGATACAGCCCCTTGCGCCACCGCGCGAACAGGCTCCACAAACCGATCCCCAACATGGCGAAGCCGATACCGACCATGATGCGGAACGACCAGAACACGATGCCGACCGGCGGCTCTTCGTCATCGGGGATGGTGTCCAACCCGGCCATCGGCGCATCGAGATCGTGTTTCAGGATCAGGGAAGACAGCTTGGGAACTTCCACCTTGTAATCCACCCGCTTTTCCGCGCTGTTGGGAATACCGAACAGGATCAGCGGCGCGCCGTCGGGGTGGCTGTCGAAATGCCCCTCCATCGCCATCACCTTTTGCGGCTGATGTTCCAGCGTGTTCAACCCGTGCAGATCGCCCGCCACGATCTGAATGGGCGCGACGATCGCCGCCATCCACATCGCCATAGAGAACATCTTGCGCGCATGGCGGTTCTCCCGGTCCTTCAGCAGATGCCATGCGCCGACCCCGCCGACGACGAAAGCGGTCGTTAGGTAGGCCGCATTGACGGTGTGAAACAGGCGATAGGGGAAGCTGGGGCTGAATATGATGGCGAGCCAGCTGGGGCCGGGCAGGAATTGCCCGTTCGCGCCCATTTCGAAACCGACAGGCGTCTGCATCCAGCTGTTCACGCTCAGGATCCAGGTCGCCGACATCAGCGTGCCGAACGCGACCATCAGCGTGGCGAAGAAATGCAGTTTCCTGCCCACACGTTCCATTCCGAACAGCATGACGCCCAGAAAGCCGGCTTCGAGGAAGAACGCCGTCAGGACTTCATACGCCATCAGCGGGCCGAGGATGGGCCCGGTACGATCCGAGAAAACCGACCAGTTGGTCCCGAATTGATAGGACATGACGATGCCCGACACGACCCCCATCGCAAACGCGATCGCGAAGATCTTCACCCAATATTTGAACAGATCGAGGTAGAGCGGCTTCCCCGTTTTCAGCCACAACCCCTCCAACACGGCGAGGTAGCTCGCGAGGCCGATCGAAAAGGCCGGGAAAATGAAATGGAAGCTGACGGTGAACGCGAACTGTATCCGCGCCAGGAGGAGGGCATCGGGAAGGTGTTCCATAACCCCATGTGCCACCGAATGCGTAACGCGCGAAAGTGTTTTCGCAACATCGAACGTTGCGTTCGGCGCAACATCTGCGGGCCAAGCGCGGTAATCCCTACGCAGTCGCCCCTGTCGATATTAACCGAATGTTATCCGTATTTCGGCAGGTTCACATCCGAATTGGACCAATGTCGCGACGAATGGGGGGTATCATGAACATCATTATGCGTGCCTCGCTTGACCGTTTTGCCGGTATCGCACCCCATCCGAACGCGAACGTAGTATGATGCCGGCCAGCCTCAGGCGGCGTTGGGATCGCTTCGATATGATTGCGAAGAAACGCGTCATGATCGTGGTTTGGGCCGCGCTGATCGGCATCGTCGCAGGCGCGATCGATCTGCCGTTACCGGCCGAAGACGCCTTCCGCGCGATACGCGCCGAAATCCGCAAACATCCCGCCGATCAGAACATCGTCGTGGTCGAGGTGGACGACGAATCGCTGAATGCGCTGGAAACGGCAAGCCCGGACCGGATCGACGACGCGAAAGTCATCGACAACCTGTTCGCCGCCGGCGCAAAACGCGTGCTGTTCGACAAAGCCTATGCCGACAAGACGAACCCAGCATCCGATGCGGCGTTTCTGGCAGCACTGATGCGGCACAAGGGAAAGGTGTATCTAGGGGGCTTTCCAAGAATTGAGACGACTTTTCAATCGCAGACAGAATTGACTCCTATAAACATGTTTGAACCGCATGTTCGATTGGTTTCTATGGCGGGAGATAAAGGACCATTCGGCCTATCGACCCGTTTCCCTACGGAATTGAAAATATCAGGCGCACTCACGCCGTCTTTCGCGGCAAGACTTTCAGATTACTCCGGCCCTTCCGGATCATTCCGCACCGATTACGCCTTTGATCACTCATCAATTCCTCGCGTCAAATATATTGATGCTTTGAATGGTAATTTACCTCTCAATAGCTTGACTAACAAACAAGCTATAGTAGCTTCAGCAAGTATCAGTTCTGCAGACTGGCACCCCCTGCCATTAGGGGGCGAAATACCGGGGGTCTATTTTCATGTAATAGCCGCGCACACGTTGGCGACTGGACTTCCAACTGAGTGGGGATGGCAGCCAGCACTAGCGGTTATCGTAATCGTGGCTGGCTTACAGGCACGCCGCAGGCGACCGCTAAAAACGGTTACGATTGCGACGCTTTTTGGACTGGCCTTTCTGCCTCTAATTTTAGACTTAAGGGCCATTAATATCGATATTATGCCAGCGGTTATGTGTTTAACTTTCGCAATCGTTCAACTTCGCCGTCTTGCGCGCAAAAGCTACAATGAAAATACACGTATGCTACGTTTGGGCGCTTTAAAGGTGAATAAGACGGATGTAGATAACGACGTATATGCCTTAAAACTAGGCAATCTTGCCAGCATCGCAGCCAGTCTTACATCGGACCAACTGACGCAGTTCCTGCATTTGGTGATGAGCCGTTTGCAGGTGACCGAACCGACTTCGCAGATCGCATTTTCGAAAGACACTTTGGTTTGGTTGCGCCCCCGTTTGCCTGCCAATGAACTGGAAGGTCATGTTGCGGGAATTCATGCGCTTTACAGCACCGGAATAGCTTTGGATGGCGCAGCGATCGACATCGCCCATTCCATCGGCGTCGATACCAACAATCAGACTTCCGTACGCGAACGCATTCAAACGGCCATTCAATGTGCGGAAGATGCCGCGCAAAAGGGGCAGGTCGTCGAAATAGGCAGCTCCGAACGGCTGGAAGATCGGTCCTGGCGTTTGCAAATGCTGTCGGCATTGGACGAAGCGATCGAACGCGACCAGGTGATGATCGGGTTCCAGCCGAAAGTGGCCATTGCGACCGGGAAGATCACCGGCGCGGAAGCGCTGCTGCGCTGGACCCATCCCACTCGCGGTTACATCGATCCCAGCAAGATCGTCGCCGCCGCCGAAGCGCATAATCGCGTGCACGACCTGACATATTATATTTTGAACAAGGCGCTGGCCGGTGCGCGAACGGCGATCGCTTTCGATCCCGACTTCGTAATCGCGGTCAATGTGTCGGCGCTATCGTTGAAATCGCGCAAGCTGATCGACGATGTGCAAGCGCTGCTCGCACGACATCATATCTTGCCTGCGAACTTGATGCTGGAAATTACCGAATCATGTTCGATCGAGGATGGCGTAATCCCGAAAAGCCTGCAGGAATTGAAGGATTTGGGGGTAAAATTATCGATCGACGATTTTGGAACCGGACGTTCCACGATCGATTATCTGCGCCAGATTCCAAGCAGCGAAGTCAAGATCGATCGGTCTTTCGTGACTAATATGGACATGGTCGAGCAGGACCGCATCATCGTCGAGGCATCGGTAAAAATGGCGCATTCTCTGGGACGTACGGTCGTTGCCGAGGGGGTGGAGACCCAAGCCGTCGCCGATTTACTACGCTCTATCGGTTGCGAATGCGGTCAGGGCTATCTGTACGATCCGGCAATTCCCATCCACGATTTTATCGAAAAATTAACATCTCGAAAGATTGCTGCCTAAGCTTGCATAAAGTTTACCATCTGTTAACTATGGCTGTTAGCACATACCGTGCAAACAGGAGGTCTTTATGTGGACATGGTTTACTGACCTGTTCGGCTCCCGCTAAGCGGTGACGCCTTTTACGAATTAAGAAAGCCCCGGTTCGCCGGGGCTTTTTTATTGCTCTGCAGATACGGGCGCAGAATTATACCGTGCCGTTCCCGTCCCGCATTTCGGTGAACAAGCTCCAGCCCGCCAAAAACAGCCCTGCTGCCAGGGGGCCGAGCACGATACCGCTCAGCCCGATCGTCGCGATGCCGCTCAATGTGGTAACCAGCACGATCCAGTCGGGAATGCCCGTGTCGCGCCCGACCAGTATCGGGCGCAGCACATTGTCCGCCATGCCGATCACCGCGACACCCGACACGACGACGACCACGGCCTGCCAGACATCGCCGATCACCAACAGATAGATCGCAACCGGCAGCCACACGATTGCCGGGCCCAATGCGGGCAGCAGCGAGAATATCGCCATCAACAATCCGAACAGTACGGCGGACGGCATGCCCACGATCCAGAACGTGATGCCGCCCAGTGCGCCTTGAACCAGCCCGACCACGACCGACCCCTTGATCGTTGCGCGCACGATCAACACGAACTTTTCGGCCAGCGCCTCTGCGATCGGGGCGGAAACCGGCAAAGCGTTGCGGATGCGCGGACCGATCGTCTGCCCATCGCGCACCAGGAAATAGGTGATGTAGAGGCCCACCCCCAACGACAGCACGAAACCGAATGCACTGCCGCCGATGGCCAGTGCCTGGCGCGCGATGACGCCCGCGCTTTCGGTCAGGAACTGTTCCACCCGCGCCTGAACGGCGCTGTATTCGCCATATTCGGACCGGTCGAGCATGATGCGCAACTGAGTCGGCAGCGCGTCGTGGAACTGGTTGAACAGCGTCGCTGTATTGAAAGTCCCGCCCCGCAGCGAATTGTACAGCGCCAGCGCCTGTTCGAAAACGACCGTACCAAGGCCGATCGCAGGCACGATGACGGCGACGATGATGATCAGCAGCGTCGTCATCGCCGCCCGATTGGGATGGCGGGGCATGAACGACAGGATCCGCAGATATAGCGGCTGGAAAATGATTGCCGCCAGCGCGCTCCACAACAATGGCGATGCGAACGGCCACACTATTACGACCAGCACGGCCGATATCAGCGCCAGCAGCAGGTAGAACCCGCCGCGTTCCGTACGCGTTTGGGATGATGGGCCGGGTGACGGGATGCTCATTCGGGAAACTCCCCAGCGCGAAAATACGTTCGCGCTGCCCTAGCGGTGGATTGCGAAGGTGGGAAGCAAACGCGCCACGTTATGGCCTGGCCACCGCCTGCATGACCCGGTCCGGCTGGTCGTTGATCAGGAAACTGCCGGCATCGGCAATGGTCACAGGCGGCGCAAACCCGTATCTTTGCGCGGTAACATAGGAAAATTGCGGACTGATATTGCCGTCTTCCGCCCCGACCATCAGATGGACCGGCACGCGCAGCTGATCGCACAATGTCCCCCAATCGGCTGCCCAGACCAGCATCGTTTCAATGGTTCCGCCGAAATTTTCCGTCACCGCATAGGTCGCCGATCGGCGGAACATGCGGACCATATCCTGATCCCGCACGGTCCGCAGTTCGCGTGGGCAATCGATGTAGTAGTTTTCCACGAAACGGTAGAACTCGCCGGTTCCCATCGTCGCCAGCATCGCGCGTTGATAGATGCTGGCAAAGGCCGGCACCGCGCGGGCGAGGCGCATCTGCAACCGGTGGCGTTTGGGAACGAAGCCGTAATCCGAACCGTCCGTCACCGGCAAAAACGGGCCGGCGGCAACGACCTTATCCAGCCGCTCGGGATGCGCTTTCGCGAATGCCATCAGATAGGGCGTACCGGCCTGCGTGCCCAGGCCAGTGCAGGTTTCGATGCCGAGGTGGTCCAGAAATGCGGGCAGACGCTGCGCAAAGTCGCGTGACGAGGCGAGCCCCCGCCCCGATCCCGTGGTTTCGCCGTAATGCGGACGCCAGGGAACGATAATCCGCAAACCATGCGCCAGGGCCGAACGCGCCACCGCATCGGTCAGCAACGCGCCTTCCAATGCGTGGAAATACAGCACCGGACACCCAGCCGGATCGCCATATTCTTCCCAGGCAATGCATTCGCGCGAGCCGTCTGCGCCATCGGTATCGAACCGATTGCGGCAGACATGGTTCGTCACCTCCCCACCACCGGGCGACGCCAGCGAGTGGTTGAACCCCACATACAGCAACAACAATTCTTCTTTCGAATTGATCGACAGTTTGCGCTGCAGCGCCTTCATCTGGTTGCGGACCGTGCCGATCGATCGATCGCGCAATTCGGCAAACCCGCGCAAGGTTCCGCCGGTGACCAGATGTCTGACCAAAGCAAGCTCGGTATCCGTCAGATGCAAGGCGGATTGAAACTGCCGCCCGGTGCTGTGCGCCCAGCGCAGTCGGACGGCGGATAGCAGAACCATCGACTGATCTTCGATATCGGCATGGCGAGCCAGAAACCACCGCCCGCTATTATCGCCACGCGTTTCGAACAGGCGGAACATCGTTTGTGTCGCGGCGCCCGAAAACTCGCGCAGTCGCTCGCGATCGTTTGCCATCGTGACGGGGTCGAACAACCAGTCGGGGGCGAATGTGCCTTCGACGAGGTCGTCTTCGAACAGATCGCGATTGACCGATGTTACCCGCAAGTCGCGGCTCACGGCAAGATCGCACGGCAACGCCGCATCGGCCTGCGTATTCAGCGCATGAAAATCCGTGCCCGTGGCGGGATACATTTCGCCGAGAATGGTGGCCGCATTGTCGAAATGCAGCTGGGCGTCGGGGCCGAGATCGGCAAGGTCCGGGTCGATTGCCAGCAATTCGCTAAGCATGTCGACCAGGCTTTCAGGCCGGGCGATCGCGCCATAGGCTTTTGCGACCATCGCTTGCAGATCGTTGCTCGTATCCGTCACCAATTCCGTCCCCCCTTGCCGTATTGCGTTACGGAAACCGTCGTTTCAGTGCAATGCGGCATGACTTCTCATGACGCGCAAAGGAGGCTGCGCCGTAAGACGCAGCCTCCCTCTCCGTTCGCGTCGTGAAATGCCGACGGGTCACAACCGGCACTCACTCCGCGAACGAAAGCTCGATCATTTGATGCAGTAAGCGCCGCTCGCCTTCAGGCCGGTCGGGCAACTGCCGCTACGCATTTCGGCATATGCGCCCTTGTCGCCGACGCAATATTTCGCCGACGCGCTGAACCCGCGTGGGCACGAGCCGTCCTTGGCGATGGCCACCTGATTGCCGCTCGCCACGCATTTCGAACCCGACGATTTGAAGCCGGACGGGCAGCTGCCGTTGCGCTCCACTTCGCTTGCGCTCGACTGCGCGACAGCGGGCGCGGTGCCGAATGCAAACAGGATGGCGCTGGCAGATAGTGTCAGAATTTTCATGGTCGTATCTCCTTCATGTAAAATAGAAAATCAGCCGCCTGCGCTGCGGCGATAGGAGAAGGCGACCGCGCTTCTGCCGGAATTCTTGTCGTAATACTGGCAGTAAAAATCGGTGCCCTTATCGGTATGCAGGTCGGGCATGTTGAAGCCCATCATGGACTTGCCGCGCCGTTTCAGATCGGCATCCCATGCACCCGATCGGTCGGAAATGCTGCCGGTTGCGGTCGGGGTGTAGCCTGCCGAATTGCCGGTATGCAGCATGATATCCTTGCCACGGACGTTGTGCGCGGCAGGCAGGGCGCTGAAATTCGCCGGTTTCCCGGTGGCGGAATCGATGCATTGCATTTCCCAGTTCGCCTTCATGGCTTTCAACTGGCCTGCGGGCACTTCCAGATACAGAATGTCGCCCGTGCCCAGCGACGGCATCACGCAATCCGATACCGGAGCGACCGTTTCGCGGTTGACCATACCGGTCAATTCTTCCTGCTGCAGCCCCTGGCTGTAGGTGTATTTGCCATATTGTCCGATCATCGCGTTGCTGATGGGCAGGCCGGCGCATTTCGTCATTGCGGTGTATTTTGCGGGCGACGGCCCCGCGCGGCCCGCATGGGCGAGGCGTTTGGCGCTGCCGGGATAGCGGTTCGACCGTGTCTGGCGAGTTGCACCGGCGCTGGAAACGGCGGGGATTTCGCCGCGACTGACGGCGTCGACGGAATTCGAAACATCCTCCACCGTCGCGGCAACCTCTGCCGCATCGTCGGCAACGCGCTCCATCTTCTTGGCGGCTTTCTTCAGTTTGCTGAACGGGCCAGCTTCGACCGGTGCGGCGTAAAAGCCCGTGGCCAGCAAAGCGCCGGTCAGCGCGATCATCGAATATCTCATGTGAATTCCCCTTTTGTGGTGACCCGGCCCGGACCCGTGTTGGCGGGCGGTGTCGTGACAAGGGGGTTAGATGGCGCGTGCCAGGTCCAGAATATCCCAGATGGGACAAAAAGCGATTATCGCGCAAACCCGCAACGACGCGCGGGGGCATTCACCCTCTGGATCAGGTGCAAAACGATTGCCAATCATGTCAGATATAATGGCGGAGACGGAGGGATTCGAACCCTCGATAGGTTGCCCTATACACGCTTTCCAAGCGAGCGCGATCGACCACTCTGCCACGTCTCCGCATCGCCCCGAAAGGCGAGCGTGCGCCCTATCTGCGATAACGCGCTTTCGCAAGGGCGTTTCGGGTGGCAGGATACGCGTCATGATGAAACATGCTCTGCTTGCCGCCGTTGCCCTGTCGCTTGCCCTGCCCGTTGCAGCGCAGGAGGAAGGGGCCGCGCCCTCGCCGAACCAGATCGTCGAACAGGCGGCGGCCGAGGAATGGGTCGCCATCGCGGCGAACGATCTGCTGGTCATGACGCTGGCCCCCGACCGCGACGGGAAGCGGCGCGAAGTCGTCATTCAGCTGATGCCCGCGCCGTTTTCGCAAGGCTGGGTGGAAAACATCCGCACCCTGACCCGTGCGCGTTGGTATGACGGGGTCAGCGTGAACCGCGTACAGGACAATTACGTCGTCCAGTGGGGCGATGCAACGGAGGACAAGCCGCTGCCAGACAGGCTGCAAGTGATGGATGAAGCGGATTATACCTCCGGCAAACTATTTACTCGCGAAATTGCGGCTGCCAATCAAATGGCATGGCAAACAATGGGCTATCATTTCGTGAAAAACGCCATGAATGCTGCGGATGTCGAACTTGTGGTGCCACCTCAATATTTAGAGGACTTGGAAAGCGATAACTTTGAGCATATTCCCGAACCGACCATGCCGAATGTGAGCGACCGGTACGCCCCTGTTGTGAGTCACCTGCTTGGTTGGCCCATCGCAAATAACTATAATATCAAGGCGCAGCGATATTGGCCCGTCCATTGCTACGGCATGGTCGGCGTGGGTCGCGGTTATTCCCCGGACACCGGCTCCGGCGCGGAGCTTTATACCGTTATCGGCCACGCGCCGCGTCATCTCGATCGCAATATCGCGCTGGTCGGGCGAGTGATCGAGGGGATCGAGCATCTGTCCAGCCTGCCACGCGGAACGGGCGAGCTCGGCTTCTACGAAACCGCCGAGGAGCGCGTGCCGATCCAGTCCGTTCGGCTTGCCAGCGAATTGTCCGACACGCCGAAATTCGAATATCTCACGACCGAAGGCGAAACCTTCGCCCGATATGCCGAAGCGCGCGCCAATCGTCGCGATCCGTTCTTCATTACGCCAGCAGGGGGCGCGGATATTTGCAACATTCCCGTGCCGGTTCGGCGGGTTGGGTGATTATGGTTTCGCGCAGAGATGCAGAGGGAGCAGAGAGAACTCGGAGCGACTGCCTTTGTGAAACGGCCGAATTCGCATCGCACGTAAGATCGATCAAAGCGGCTGCGCCGCAGGCTTCTAATACTCTTTCTTCTTCTCCGCGCCTCCCCTTCCCCTCTGCGCCTCTGCGCGAAACCGAAACAAGACTAAACCCTCTCCGCCTGCGCCACCGCATCGCTGGCTCGCAGCGCACCGATGATGCGGGTCATGTGCGCCAGATCCTGCACCTGCAGATCGATTTCGTAGATGCCGAACGGCTTTTCAACCTGGCTCAACGTCAGCGCAGTGATGTTGGCCATGTTCTGCGCGAAGATGCCCGCCATGTCGGCAAGCGCGCCGGGGCGATCGTACAGCGTCGCGCGCAAGCGTCCGATTGCGCCCACGCTGTGCTTGTCCCACGACAGATCGAGCCAGTCCGCGTCGATGCCGCTGGCCAGCGCCAAACAGTCGATAGTGTGCACTTCCACCCCTTCGTCCCGTTTGCGCAGGCCCACGATCCGGTCGCCGGGAACGGGGTGGCAGCATGTCGCCAGTTGGAAACCAACCCCCGCCGTCAGCCCGCGAATGGAAATCGCGCGTTCGTGCTGCGACCAGTCGCTGGCGGCGGGCAGGTCCGCCGTGGAGCCGGGCAGCAACGCCTCCATCACCTCGTGATCGGACAGTTTGGCCGCGCCGATCGCGTACATCAGCGTTTCCTCGTCGGGTAGGTCCAACCGGCGGATGGCGGCGCGCAAGGCTTTCTTGCCGATTTTCGCGGGAACGTGCGTTGCGATCTCGTCGAACAGTTTCGCGCCGATTGCTGCGACTTCCGCGCGTTCCTTCATCCGCACGGCGCGCCTGATGGCGGACCGCGCCTTGCCCGTGACGACGAAGCCCAGCCAGCTCATCTGCGGGCCGGCATCCCCGCTCTTGATGATTTCCACCACGTCGCCATTGTTGAGCTGCGTTCTGAGCGGCATGTGGCGGTTGTTGATCTTCACCCCCACCGTCTGCGCGCCCAGATCGGTGTGCACGGCGAAGGCGAAATCGACCGGGGTGGACCCCTTGGGCAGCTGATGCAGCGCACCCTTGGGCGTGAAGGCGAAGATGCGATCCTGATAGATCGCCATACGGGTGTGTTCCAGCAGCTCTTCGGCATCATGGCTCGCATCGACGATCTCGATCAGATCGCGCAGCCAGCCGACTGCACCGTCGGGACGGTCGCCCTGCTTGTAGGCCCAATGCGCCGCCAGCCCGAATTCGTTCAGGCGATGCATTTCCTGCGTGCGGATCTGCACCTCAACCCGCATTGATTTGCCATAGATCAGCGATGTGTGGAGCGAACGGTAACCGTTCGTTTTGGGCGTGCTGAGGTAATCCTTGAACCGGCCGGGAATGAATTGCCACACGGTGTGCAACAACCCCAGCGCGCGGTAACAATCGGCCTCGTTTTCGGTAATGACGCGAAATGCCATGATGTCGGTCACCTGTTCGAAACTGACATGGCGTTCGGCCATTTTGCGCCAGATCGAATAGGGGTGCTTTTCGCGGCCCGAAACCTCCACTTTCAACCCGGCCTCGGCCAGCGCCTGCTTGATCGCGAGCGCGATGGCGTCCACCTGGCCATCGTCCTGTTCGCGGATCTGCGTCAGCCGCCCCGTGATGGTCGCGTGGGCATCCGGCTCCAGCTGCTGGAACGCCAGCGCCTGCATCTCGCGCATATATTCGTACATGCCGACACGTTCGGCCAGCGGGGCGTAGATATCCATCGTTTCACGCGCGATACGCTGCCGCTTTTCTTCGCGCTTGATGAAATGCAAGGTCCGCATATTGTGCAGCCGGTCGGCCAGTTTCACCAGCAGGACGCGAATATCCTCCGACATGGCAAGCAGGAACTTCCGCAGATTTTCCGCCGCCCGCTCGTCTTCGGGCATCGCCTCGATCTTGCTCAATTTGGTCACGCCATCGACCAGGCGAGCAACCTCCGGCCCGAAATTTTCGGCGATGTCCTCGATCGTGACCAGCGTATCTTCGACCGTGTCGTGCAGCAGCGCGGTCATGATGGTTTCCTGATCCAGTTTCAGATCCGTCATCAGGCCGGCGACCTCGATCGGGTGACTGAAATAGGGATCGCCGCTGGCGCGTTTCTGGCTGCCGTGTTTCTGCACGGTATAGACATAGGCGCGATTGAGCAGCGCCTCGTTGGCGTTGGGATCGTATTCCTTGACCCGTTCGACTAATTCATACTGGCGCAGCATCGCAGTGTGAATGTGCGTGCGAACCGCAAGGGGGGCAAGCGGTTTGTTGTTGCGCGGGCGCGGCGCGGTGCAATAGGGTGCGTGCCATTATGAACGCACGCAGCAAATTCCCGCATGTCGGCACGATCGAAGAAACCGCGGACGGCGCGCGGATCGTCATACCCCACGCGATGCTGGACGCGCTCGACTGGCATATCGGCGACGAAATACAGATCGACGAGAACGGTGTGATCTCGCGGCGGAATGCTGGCGATGGCGAAGACAACTTCGACAAACAAATGGCCGTTGCGCGCAAGGTGATGGATCGACGCCGTAGCGCGCTGCGCGAACTGGCGAAGTAGCTCGTGCCGAAATCCTGGACATGGATCACCGTAGAGGTGGCATTGGCAGCGCATAGCGAACAGCTTGCCGAACATGGCGGTGCCGATGGCGTGCGCGACCTGACATTGCCGGAAAGCGCAATGGCGCGACCCTTGCAGATTGAGGCCTATGGCAATCCCGACCTGGCCGAACTGGCGGCGGCCTATGCGTTTGGTATTGCACGCAACCACCCATTCGCAGATGGCAACAAAAGAACGGCTGCGGTCGTGGCTGAAACTTTTATCGATCTAAACGGCGGTACTTTGACAATATCGAATGCCGAACTGGTGGTAACGATACTGGCTCTGGCATCCGGCGATCTGGCGCAGGACGATCTGGCCGGCTGGTTCCGCGCCCATACCGTTCCTGCCTAACTCCACACCGCGTGCGGTGGCAGGCTCATCAGGATCGCGTCGATGTGCCGCCGGTTTTCAAGCCGAACAACGTGCCCCGGTCGTACACCAGATTGAATTCGGCATAGCGGCCGCGCCATTCCAATTGGCTGCTGCTGGTCGGCATCGGTGAAGGGGCGTCGATACGGCGGCGGACCAGTTCGGGGAAGATGTCGAGAAACGCCTCCCCCACATCTTTCGTAAAGGCGAAATTGCGGTCGAACGCGCCATCCCCTCGTCGCAGTCCAGATGGTCGTAGAATATGCCGCCGACGCCGCGATGACATTGGCGATGCGGGAATGTAGAAATAATCGTCCGCCCATTTGGCGAATCTTTCGTAATAGATCGGATTGTGCGCCGCGCAGGCCGCGCGAAGGGCGGCGTGGAAATCGCGTGTATCTTCATCGTTGGGGATCGGCGGGTTCAGATCCGCCCCACCGCCGAACCACGATTTGCCGGTGGTCAGAAACCGGCAATTGATATGCACGGCGGGAACGTGCGGGTTCGCCATATGCGCGACCAGACTGATCCCCGTGGCGGTGAAGTCCGGCGCATCCGCACTCGCGCCATTGACCGTGGCGGCGAATTCGGGCGCGAAACTGCCGCGCACGGTCGAAACGTTCACGCCGACCTTTTCGAACACGCGGCCCGTCATCGATCCCTGCAAGCCGCCACCCGGATCGTCGTTCCCATCCTCGTGCCGGTCCCACGGTGTGAAACTGAAGGCGGTGTCGCTGCCCGCTTCACGCTCGATCGCCTGGAACGCGTCGCAGACCGCGTCCGCAGCGTTTCGACCAGGTTTCGCGGCCAAAGTGCGTTCGGACTGAATGCGTATCGAAACGGGGGAAGCATCGGACATGGAACCCGACTTGCCAAACTGCTGCCGCCCGGCAAGTTGGGGCAATGGTCCCCCTTCGTTCGCCGATCAGGATTCGTCCTGACCACCGGCCGCGCGCTGTACTGGCCGCGCGAATGCGTTGCTGGTCGCGGACCTGCATTTGGAAAAAGCGAGTTTACGCCAGCGCGGCCAGATGCTGCCCCCTATGACAGCCGCGAAACGCTGGAGCGGGTGGCGTGCGCGATCCGCGAAACCGGTGCGCGCCGCGTGTTCACGCTGGGCGACGATTTCCATGATTCATCGGGCAGCACCCGGTTGGAAACGATCGGCGGGCATGTTGGCGGCGCTGACGCGTTGGGTCGATTGGTGTGGATCACCGGCGACCACGATCCCGATATGGAAGCGTGCAGCGGCGGCACGATTGCGGACGAGCTGGCGATCGGCGGCATGATCCTGCGCCATATAGCCAAACGCGGCGAAACGCGCCGGAACTTCCGGCCATTTCCACCCGCGCCTGCAACTGACCATCCGGCAGCGCCGCATCCGCCGCGCCTGTGCCGTGGTGTCGGAATGCGACGGTGCGAACCATGAAAGCTGCCGGATGATCCTGCCCGCTTCGGCGCGCTGACCGGCGGTGGATGCCGCCACCCCGCCATCGTGAAGGCGTTGCAACCCGCCAACGCATCGACGCGGTGCTGCCGGCCGCAGGAAGCTGGTGCGGTTCGAATTGTGGCGCGAGGCCGCGTAAGTGTGAGCCAGGGGGGTAACGCGGCAATCTGCGTCCCGCCCCGCTGACAAAACCCGCCATTCCCACTAGCGAAACCGTGCGTTACTCTCTACGTAACGGATGAACTAAACCAATTCAGGAGAACTACCGATAGCCCGTCCCCCTCGTCGCATGAACACGCCGCCCATCAAGAGCGGCCCGCGATATGACAATATGATCCAGTCCGACAAAGTGCGGGTGATCGAACGAAAACCGGCGAGAATGTCGGCGTCATGTCCACGCGCGACGCCATCGAACAGGCGGCGCGGACGGGGCTGAACCTGGTGGAAGTCAGCCCGAACGCGGCCCCGCCGGTGTGCAAGTTCCTGGACGTCGGCAAGCACCGCTTCGAAGCGCAGAAGAAAGCCGATACCGCGCGGAAGACGCAAAGACGCAAGACATCAAAGAGGTCCAGATGCTGCCCGAAATCGATGTCCACGATTACGACGTGAAGATGCGTAACGTGTTCGAGTTCATCGACAATGGCGACAAGGTAAAAGTCACCCTGCGCTTCCGCGGCGCGTGAAATCGCGCATCAGGAACTGGGCATGAACCTGCTGAAACGTGTGCAGGACGACACGACGAGGTCGCCAAGATCGAGGCTTCCCCCGCCTCGAAGGGCGGCAAATGCTGATGGTGCTGTCGCCGAAGTAGGGCATCGCCGCGATGCGGTTCGTCCGGGGCTGTGCCGTTGTGACATTATCAGTCGCGGCACTCATCATGGCGTCGTGCGGTTCCGATGGGGACGACTTACAGCGTGAACGCGATACCCATACTGCCGATGGCCGCATTAGGGCTTGCTTGCAGGCCAAGCTAATCGGCAATGGTAACGGTGGATTTTCGCGGCTGTTTTCATATTCGTATGAACGACGGATCCCTGAGTACGGTGCAATTCGTAATCGGCGAATGGCCGGACCACCGTATGTTTCGCGCCAGCGGCTTACTGCAAAGGGGCTGGAGCCATTCGTACCAACGATTACGCACGAGCGAACCAAACGGGAAGCTCCTACAGAGGGCTGAGTGAGTTCGAAGATTCCAGCATTCGAACAACTCTATTGGCCAACGATCGAATTCGTTAAGATTGAGCGCGGAATACGGCATCGTGGAAGGGCGATCCTCGAACCCTGGCGTCAATCAAACGGCAGCCATCGTCGACAATTGGTTGGTCGTAATGAAGACAACCGTACACGATACAGCGACTGCCCTGCCGGACGATCCAGAGCTGCAATTGGGACGTGAAGCGACTTTGGTTCTGGCTCGCCAATATGAATCGTTGCCGTACGCGTTATCCGTTTAGTTGATGCGGCACCCAAGATACCTGCCAAACGACGCCAAGCCATCGCAATTTGACGTAATCACGGCCCTGCTACTGTCGCGCCATCTCGCGCATCTGGCTATTCGAGGGTGTTCAGCTTGCCTGCGTGCCCCAATTTGCTAATCCCATGAAAGGCATTTGGGAGAGATACACGATGACCGCACAGCGCGTCGGCTTCGCGATCGGCTTTGCCGCCATCGCCACAACTCTGCTTATCCCCGCCCCCGCCGGAATGCCGCCGCAAGCTTGGATCGTCGCCGGGCTGGTGGTGTGGATGGCGAGCTGGTGGATGACGGAAGCGATACCGTTGACTGCGACCGCGCTGCTGCCGTTCCTCGTCCTGCCTTTTCGCCGGGATCATGGATGCGGGCGACGCGGCGAGCGCGTATTATTCCCCCATCCTGTTCCTGTTTGTTGGGCGGTGCGTTCATCGCGCTGGCGATGAAGCGGACCGGCCTGCACCGCCGCCTGTCGCTCGCGATCCTGAAAACCATCGGCGCGAACGGCGGCCAGGCGCGGCTGCTGCTGGCATTCATGGTCAGTGCGGCTTTGCTGTCGATGCTGATTTCCAACACCTCGACCGCGCTCATCATGATGCCGATGGCGCTGGCGGTGCTCGGCTGCGGGCTGGCGGAGGATGCGAAGGACGGGCTGGCCGGCGCGCTGCCGATGGGGATCGCGTTCGCCGCCAGTATCGGCGGGCTCGGGCGCCGATCGTCGGTTCGCCCACCAACGCCATTGCGGTCGGTCTGCTCGACACCAACCATCGGCGTATCGATCAGCTTCGCGCAATGGACCCTGTTCGGATTGCCGATCGTCGTTCTGGGCGTGCCGATCGCGGCATTCATCATTGCAAAAGTGCAGAAGGTCAGCGCCCACCCCTTCGATGTCGGTGCGGCCCGCGCGGCGATCGACACTCATGCGGCATGGTCCAGTGCGGAGCGGCGACTGGTACCGGTCGTGGCGCTCGCATTCCTTCTGTGGATGACGCGGCCTTTGCTGGAACCCTATCTGCCCGATGGATCGCTGACGGACGGAACGATCGCCATCGCGGTCAGCCTGCTGCTGTTCATCGCGCCCGACGGGGACCGGGCGGCCGCTGCTCAACTGGGCGGAGGCGGACCGCGCGCCGGTGGCATCATCATGATGTTCGGCGGCGGTCTGGCGTTGGCCGCCGGGATGACGGCATCGGGCTTGGCGACCTGGCTGGGAATGCGCTGCTGCCGCTGTCGGTCTGGCCACTGGTGTGGGTCGCCCTGGCGGCGCTGGTCGGCATGGTGGTGCTGGTGACGGAATTTGCGAGCAACGTCGCCACTGCCAGCGCGATCGTTCCGTGGTCGCCAGCCTGACCGTGGCGTTGGGTGCGGACCCGCTGCTGCTGGCGATGCCCGCCGCGCTCGCCGCCAGCTGGGGCTTCATGCTGCCTGCCGGAACCGGGCCGAACGCCATCGCCTGGTCCACGGGCCGCATCGCCTTGCCACGCATGGTGGGCGCAGGTCTGGTGCTGGACCTGATCGGCATCGTGCTGATCGTCAGCGTGGTATGGGGAATCGCGGCGGTCGTTAACGCCCCCACCACCCACACCGCTTGCACACATCCTGTAGGGACGATATTATTCAAGGGCGTTGCATGACGATCGCCGACCCCGATCGGCTGCGTTCCTGCGGAGGTTAGGAACCCTCGTCATGCGTCAATCGGCTCCTGCCTTCCTGGGAGCGTGTTTGCAGGAAGCCCCCCACCATGACCGACGCCATCGATCCGACCAAAGCCCCCACACCCCGTCGCAAGGCGAAACAGGCGGTGACGACCATCGCGGGCCGCGAAATCGAAACCGGGCGCCGCTGATGATGGGATACGGTTACGACCCCGTCCTGTCCGAAGGATCGCTGAAAGCGCCGATCTTCCTCACCAGCACTTTCGCGTTCGAAAATGCGGCAGCAGGCAGCGGCATTTCGAAGGCATTACCGGCAAACGCCCCGGCGGCGCAGAAGGGTTGGTCTATTCCCGGTTCAACGGCCCCAATCAGGAGATTTTGGAAGACCGGCTGGCAATCTGGGACGGGGCGGAAGATGCGCTGGTGTTCTCCAGCGGGATGACCGCGATATGCGTGCTGATGATGGCCTATTGCAGCGCGGGCGACGTGATCGTGCGGCGGCATTCCGGCCCGCTTTACGCGGCGAGCGAAGGCTTCGTTGCCAAGGTGCTGTCGAAATTCAACGTGACCTATGTAGGATTTTCCGGCAGGTGCCAGCCGCGAAGAACTGGATGGCGTTCTGGCGAAGGCGCAGGGTCTAGCGCAGGATCAAGGTGGGAAAGTTGCGATGATCTACCTCGAAAGCCCGGGCAATCCGACCAATGCGCTGGTCGATATCGAGGCGGTTCGCGATGCGCGCGATGCAATGGGCCTTCCCGATTGCCCGATTGCGATCGACAACACGTTCCTTGGCCCCCTGTGGCAGCGCCCGCTGGACCACGGCGCGGATATCGTCGCCTATTCGCTGACCAAATATGTCGGCGGGCATTCCAGATCTGGTCGCGGGCAGCATTGTCGGCGATGGCGTGGATGGACCCGGTGCGCGCGCTCCGCAACACGATGGGCGGCATCTGCGATCCCAACACCGCGTGGATGCTGTTGCAATCGCTGGAAACCGTGGAACTGCGGATGGACCGCGCCGGGCAGAATGCGGCAAAGGTTTGCGCGTTTCTTAAAGCGCACCCCAAGGTGGAGGGGCTGGGTTATCTCGGCATGATCGACGATGCGCGGCAGCAGGATATCTACGACCGGCATTGCCTGGGCGCGGGCAGCACGTTCAGCGTGTTCATCAAGGGCGGGGAAGCGGAATGCTTCCGCTTCCTCGATCATCTGACCGTGGCCAAGCTGGCCGTGTCGTTGGGAAACCGAAACCCTAGCCAGCCACCCCGCCAGCATGACCCACCTGTCCGTCGCGGAAGGTCGCCGCACCGAATTGCGGATCGCCGACAATCTGGTGCGAATATCGGTCGGCATCGAGGACGCAGACGATCTGATCGCCGATTTCGAACAGGCGCTGGCGGCGGTTTAACGGACGGTTCGGGGGTATTTGGGCGGCGGACAAGGGCACTTTTGTCCGCTTTTGTGTGGGGTGCCGACGCAAGCTGACTACTTCTTATGAGAGCGCCTTCAGAAGCGCGTCAGTACCTGCCTCCACACCTCCCGCCAGATCACTTTGCCGGAAACGCGGTAACATCTCCTCGTCGATTATCCGCTCACACAGACTATCGGCAGAGTCTCTTCGAGGCCGAGGCCAACCGCAATCCTGACCTTGCGCTCATTTGGGGCAACAAGCAGAACCACTCCGTCATCGTATCCTCCTCGGCCAATCCCCCATGCATTCGCTAGGTCTCGGGTAAAGTCTGCAATATCCATACCCTTTAGGGAGTTTACGCTAACGATCACTAATTGATGCTAGTTGTTCATTTTCAAGCGCTTCAAGACGCGCAGAGAGCATCTCCTCTTCTGACAAATCAAGTATTTCAGCATGATCGGAGACGCGGCCAAGCAAAGCAACGTTGGCGGATGCCGAAGCTGTTTGCTGACGCTCGTCAGGCTCCGCCGCTTTCGTCGCCCTTTGCTCCTTCGAGCATGCGCCACCTATGACCAGCAGCAGCGAAAGGACAGTGTCTTCATCGGGATCAAGCTGCCCTCAAAGTCCCGTATCGTCAATGACCGCAATTGGGTCGTAAGCAGCCGTTCCACCCAACACCCTCTTACGCACCCTCAACCCAACCGCGTCACTCCTCCGCGCGGACCTTGTTTTGCCGGTCCAGCCATTCCATCGCCGGCATTGCCGGCGCCATCATCAGGATCGAAACCAGCACGATGAAGGCCAACGTCTGCCACAGCAGCAGCGCATCGTCGAACTGGCCGTGATTGAGCGCGTAGGCGAGGTAATAGACCGAGCCGAGCCCGCGAATGCCGAAGAATGCGATGACCGATCGTTCCGGCTTCGGCGTGTTCGACCCCCATCAGGCCGACCCAGCCCGCGATCGGGCGCACCAGTAGAGCTGCGATCAGGCTGAACACCACGATCGGCGCAGTGAACCGTTCGATCAATCCGCCATTCGCCAGCATTCCGCCGAACAGGATCAGCAGCGCCATCATCAGCAATCGCTCCGTCTCGTCCGCGAAATCATGCAGGCGGTCGTTGAAATCATGTTCGCGCGATGCCTGGCGCAGCATCAGCCCGGCCAGAAACACCGCCAGAAAACCATAACCGTGCAGCAGTTCCGTTA
>CAWFGS010000006.1:0-263880 GCA_963815535.1 uncultured Alphaproteobacteria bacterium | reverse complement strand
GCCGTTCCACCCAACACCCTCTTACGCACCCTCGACCCCAACCGCGTCACTCCTCCGCGCGGACCTTGTTCTGCCGGTCCAGCCAGCCCATCGCGGGCGTTGCGAGCACGCCGTGCATCACGATGGACACCAGCACGATGAATGCCAGCGTCTGCCACAGCAGCAGCGCGCCTTCGAACTGGCCGTGGTTCGAGCGCGTAAGCGAGGTAATAGACCGAGCCGAGCCCGCGAATGCCGAAGAACGCGATGACCGACCGTTCCGGCTTGGGCGTCGACGACCCCATCAGGCCGATCCAGCCCGCGATCGGGCGCACCAGCAGCAGCGCGATCAGGCTGAACACCACGATCGGCGCAGTGAACCGTTCGATCAGTCCGCCATTCGCCAGCATCCCGCCGAACAGGATCAGCAGCGCCATCATCAACAGGCGCTCGGTTCATCCGCGAAGTCGTGCAACCGGTCGTTGAAATCATGTTCGCGCGAGGCCTGGCGCAGCATCAGGCCCGCCAGGAACACCGCCAGAAAGCCGTAGCCATGGAGCAATTCGGTCCCGCCATAGATCAGCAGCGTCGCCCCCAGCGCGACGAACCCGTCACCGGTGCGCGACAGTTGCGTATCCTTGGGCAGCTTGTAGACGATCAGCCCCAGCAGCCAGCCCGACCCAAGCCGACCAGCGTTCCGACCGTCAGCTTAATCAACACCTTGTCGAGCGCCCATTCGCCCAGCATCGCCCAGCCCAACCCGGTCGCGCTGATCGCGATGGCGAGATGAACGAAGGGGAACGCCAGCGCATCGTTCAGCCCGGCCTCGCTGGTCAACGCGAAGCGCGCTTCTGAATCCTGCGCCGAATGGGGATCCTCGATCGAGATATCCGCCGCCAGCACCGGATCGGTCGGGGCAAGGCACGCGCCCAGCAGCAGCGCGGATGCGAGGCCCAGCCCAAGCATACCATGCCCGATCAGCGCCAGCGCGACGATGCACAGCGGCATGGTGATCGCCAGCAGCCGGGTGGTCAGCGCCCAACCCCCGAACGAGAACAGCCGGTCGATCTTCAACCCCGCGCCCATCAGCGACACGATCACGATCAGCTCCGTCGCCTTCTCGATAATGATAGGGGTTTCGATGGGGTGCGGCGAATAGTCGGCGAAGGGGGTAAACGTGAACACCAGCGCGCCCATCGCGACGCAGGCAATCGGCAACGACAGGGGCGCGTTTTTGATCAACAGCGGCAACCATGCGACCATCAGGATCAGGAAACCGATGGCCGACAGGATCGGGATGTAACCCACCAGAACGTCGGTCGCGATCGCGGCCTGCGTTTCCACGTCGGTCATTTCGTTCGGGGGTAACGATGTGGCGCTCGGTCATCGGTCCGCGTTCGGCCAATTGCGCGGATAAGGGAACCCCATCATTTGGTGCGAAGACGCACCCCCAGCGGGATCGAGCCGGGATTTGTTGTCGCCGCCCCGCCGGGAACCATCATGGCCGCACTGCCGCTGCGACTATCGGCGACAATCGGTGGCAACGCCAGCACGCGGCGCCTATCGCGAGGCCGTTCCGATATTCGGCAGGTTGATTGCCGTCATGCCCCTACCCCTTCCATTCGCGCCGGTCTTCGCCCTGTTTCAGCACTTCGTAAGCGACCTGGATGGCCTGGAATTGCTGCGCCGCTTCGGCGTCGCCCGGCTTCACGTCGGGGTGCACTTCCTTCGCCTTGGTGCGGAAGGCTTTCTTGACCGCTTCGAAATCGGCATCGGCTTCCAGTTCCAGCACTTCCAGCGCGCGCAATTCGTCGCCGGTGCGCGTGCCGTCGCCCGATCCGGCCCAGCCATAATGCGCGCTTTCGGCGTAGCCTGCGTTTTCCGCCTGTTCGGATTTCGCGCGGGCGGCGGCCTCTTCCTTGTCCAGCCCTTCGAAATAATCCCAGCCGCGATTGTATTCGGCTGCGTGTTTCTGGCAGAAATACCAGCGGTCCGGGCTGTTGGGGGATTTGGGCGCGGGGCAATCGCCCTTCTCCTCGCACCCATGCCGGTCGCACAGGCGCACGGTGACCGCCGCGCGGTCGGTCGCGTCGTAGCTGCGCCAGCGGGGAAAGCCCCAGTCCATCGACCGCCCTGCGCCGCTCATGTTGAAATCGCTTTCATGTGCATGGCGTTCTAACGACGTGGCGGCAGCGGCGCAACGGATAAGGCCGGGGCAGTGCAATCCCGCCGCGGCGCATTCGCCGGCCTAGTTGATGACGACGGTCACCGCGCGGCGGTTCTGCGCCCATGCCTGTTCGTCCGAACCCAGCGCGACGGGGCGTTCCTTGCCGTAGCTGACCGTGTTGATGCGGTTCGCCGGCACGCCCAGGCTGACCAGATAGTTCTTCGCCGCATTCGCGCGGCGTTCGCCCAGCGCAAGGTTGTATTCGCGCGTGCCGCGTTCGTCGGTGTGCCCTTCGATGGTGACGCTGACATTGGCGAATTGCAACAGATACTGCGCCTGCGTCTGCAGGGCGGCGGCATCGGCGCTGTCGATATTGTACCGGTCCGTATCGAAATAGATCACGTTCTGGCCGTTCACCGCCTGTTCGAAATGCTGCTGCGTGCCGGGGCCGAACTGCGTGGTGTCGTTGGTGGTCGTGCTGGTGATCGGTGCGTCGTCGGCACCGGCTGCGGCGGCAACTCCTCGGGCGCGCTGGATTTGCAGGCGGCCAGCGCTGGCGGCAGCGGAGAGCAGAACGACGGAAGCAATACGGGTATTCATAATGCAGTTCCTTTCGCTCGAAATGCGACGTTTCGAATTAAACGACGGCCAAGTCAGGGCAGGATCGGTCCCCAGGCCGGGTCGGACGCATCGACCGGCGTCGGCAGGCGGCGTTCGTTCTCGCCGGTCAGATCGACCTGCCACAGCGAGGTGCGCCCGCTGCCGCGTTCGGTGCGGAAGAACTGCACGATGCGGCCATTGGGCGCCCAGGTCGGTGCCTCGTCCTGCCAGCTATTGGTCAGGTGCCGCAGATTGCCGCCCTCGCGGGTTCATCACGGCGATGCGGAAATTGCCGGCGATGTGGGTGAAGGCGATCTGGTCGCCGCGCGGGCTCCATTCGGGCGTCGCCGCGCGCCCGCCGAAGAAGGACAGGCGGCGCTGGTTCGAACCGTCGGCATTCATCGACATAGATCTGCTGGCTGCCCGAACGGTCGCTTTCGAACACGATCTGGCTGCCATCGGGCGAATAGCTGCCGCCAATATCGATGCCGGGCGTATCGGTCAGCCGGACGCTGTGCCCCGCCTTGCGCCGAAACGCGGTAGATGTCGGTATTGCCGCCCACCGCCATCGAATACAGGATGGAGCGGCCATCCGGGCTCCAGCGCGGGGCGAAGGTCGGGTTGCGGCTTTCGGTCACCAGCGTCTGCCGCCCGGTGCCGATATCGTAGATGTAGATGCGCGGATTGCCGTCGACATAGCTGAGATAGAGCAAGCTGCTGGTAATCGGGCGAATAGCGCGGCGTCAGCGCGGTCGACCGCCCGGTGGTGATGAAGCGGTGGTTGGCCCCGTCGCTGTCCATGATGGCGAGCCGTTTGGTGCGGTTATCCTTCGGCCCGGTTTCCGCGATATAGGCGATGCGGCTGTCGAAGAACGGGCTTTCCCCGGTCAGGCGCGAATAGACCAGATCGGCGCATTTGTGCGCGGCGCGGCGCCAGTCGGACGGCGGGACCACCCAGCCTTCGCGCACCAGTTCGCTCTGCAAGGCGACGTCGTAGAGATAGCAGCCGACGATCAGCCGCCCGTCGCTGCGCCCGCGCACGTAACCCTGCACCAGCATTTCGGAATTGCGCCCGCTCCATGTCGCCCATGCGGGCGCGGTAATCTGGGCATAGCTGGGCTTGGGCAGGGCATCCGGGCCGGTCGGGCGGAACAGGCCGTTGTTGGTAAGATCGGTGGTGATGACGCGCGCGAGCTGCACGCCCAGTGCCGCCGTGCCGTCGCTGCTGGCGGCGGTGGGCACGTTGCGGTCGGTGGCGAAGGCGGGGATGGCGATGCGCGCTTCGTCGAACTGCCCCTCGACCGAAACGGTACCGACCAGGCCGCCTTCGTCCGCGTCCTCGATCTCGGTCGATTTCGACCTGCCCGTCCGGCGGGCAGCGGCGCGCCCAGATCCTGCGCGATTGCAGGCGCGGCGAACGCCAGGACGCGAGCGGCGAAGAGCGAGCGGGCGAAGGTGGCATGGAACTGTCATCTTACAAACTCGCATCGAAATTGAGTGTCACGGTCTTCAATGCGTCGTAATATTCGGGCGGCAGGTCGAACGGCGCGGCCAGTTGCACCGCACGGATGGCCTGTTCCGCGTGACGCGCGGCCTGCGCGCGGTTGGCGTCGGTCACGCCGGTTTGCCGGACCACGCGGGGCCGCCCGCGCAGCGCGCCGTTTTCATCCAGATTGAACCGCACCACGCTGACCAGCTTGTCCACCTCGACCCCGGCTGGGCGGATCGAATTTCGGGCGCACTTCGCGGGTGATCTGGGACAGCAGGGACGCCTGCGCGCTGGCACCGATCTGGCTGGCCGGGGTGCGCGTTTCGGTGGTCGTGGTGCTGGTCCCCGCCCCGCCCAGGAAATCGTCGCCGATGCGGCTGCCGCCGCTGCGGGTCGGGGCGGCGCTTGGCCTTGAAGCAGGGCGCTGCCGCGCTGGTGCGCGCGGGCGTCGGACGCGATGTCGCGCGCGGGCGGGCGGCTGAGGTTGCGCGAGCAGTTGGGCGGCTGGTCGGGCGGCTGGTCGGACGGCTGGTCGGACGGGCGGCGGGGCGCGGCGCGGTGTCACGACCGGCTCGGTCCGGGGCACAGGCTGCGCCTCGACCGGGCGTTCGGGCGGCGCCGGTGCGAAGCTGTCGGTCACCGGCGGCGCGGGGCTGTCCGACAGTTCGGGCGCCTGCGATGCGCGGCTTTCGCTGACCGGATCGGGCGCAGTCGAGGCCAGCCTCACGTCGGTCGACAGGTTCACCACCATGCGTTCGGGTTCCGGCGACGGCGCAGGCGGATCGGGCTGCAGCAGCAAGACAAGCACCAGCGCGACATGCAGCCCCAGCGCGACGAGCCAGTGCGACGATCTCTTCGCCGCGCGAAGCGATCGCTTGTCCGTGGCGGCAGGGTGAGCGGCGGCCATCATCCGTTCAGGGCTATGGCGCGGTGACTGAACCGTTGGTGACCAGCGAAATCGAATTGAACCCGGCCCGGTTCAGCTCGCCCATCACCGCCATCACCCGGCCATAGTCGAGCGCCTGATCCGCGCGCAGCGTCACGCTCGGGCTGTTCCCCCCGGCGGCCGCCGCGCACCGATTCCAGTCGGCCGGCAATTGCCCGTGGCGACAGTGCGTTCGCGATCGATATAGATCGTGCCGTCCGCCACGATGCTGATCGTCAGGTCCTCCGTTCCGGACGGCAGCGGATTGGCGCGGCTGTCCGGCAGATCGACCGGCACGCCGGCGGTCAGCAGCGGGGCGGTGACCATGAAGATGATCAGCAGCACCAGCATCACGTCGACGAACGGCGTGACGTTGATTTCCGCCATCGGGGTGCGCTTGCCGCCCGCCGCCCTGCCGCCCCGCGCCCACCGGTCCGGGCCATGCCCATCGCCATCAACGTGCTCCAGCTCGCGGCTGAGGCTGGCGTGGAACCGGTCGGCGAAGCGTTGCAGCCGCGCCTCGAGCCGGTTCACCTGTGGCTGAACCGGTTGTAGGCGATGACGGCGGGAATGGCGGCGAACAGGCCGATGGCGGTGGCGAACAGCGCCTCCGAAATGCCCGGCGCGACCACCGCGAGGGAGCTGTTTTCCTGCGCGCCGATCTGGAAGAAGCTGTTCATGATGCCCCACACCGTGCCGAACAGGCCGACGAACGGCGCGACCGAGCCGACGGTGGCGAGAAAGTTCAGCCGCTCGGCCAGATCGTCGGCCTCGCGTCGCGACCTGGCTTTCCATCGTCGCCGCGATCCGCTGGCGCGTGCCGTCGCGGTCGATTGCCGCGCCGCCGGTGGAGCGCCGCCATTCGGCAAGGCCCGTCGCCGCGATGCGGGCGGAGGGGATATCCTTGCCCTTGCGCGCTTTCATGAACGCGTCGACATCGTCGGTCTGCCAGAATTCGCCTTCGTATTTGCGCGGATGCGCGCCGCACCTTGGCGATCCGCAGGGTGAAGGACAGGATGATCATCCAGGTCCAGATACTGGCGATCAGCAGGCCCGCCATCACCGCCTGCACCACGATATCGGCATCGAGGAACAGTTCCAGCGGATCGAGCCGGGTGGGCGCTGCCGCGCGGCAACGCCGAGACGAGGATCAGGAAGGTCATTCATGGTGGAATGTGTTGCTTCCGGCGACAGAAAGCGGGTGAAGGCGTCGCGCCAGGCTTCGGGTTGCGCGGACCGGGCGGCCATCGGGCGCGACGAAGCCGACGCGCAAGTCCGGCTTCGCACAGCACGCTCGCCACCCATGCCCGGTCCGCGCGTCGCCATCTGGTGCATCCGGCAGCTGGCGGCGCGCAGCTGCGTGCAGCGTGTTTCGATCAGCACATCGTCGTCGAGCCTGGCCGGGCGCAGATATTTGATGGTCATATCGGCCACGGCATAGGCGCCCGTGCCGTCCTCGATCGCCGCGCGCTGGTCGATGCCCAGCCGGACCAGCAGATCGGACCGCGCGCGTTCGAACCAGCGCAGGTAATTCGCGTGATAGGTGATGCCGGACAGATCGGTATCCTCGTAATAGACGCGCACCGCATAGTGGTGCAGCGTGCCGTTCAATACGCCGTCGGGAGTGGGAGGGGAGCGTTATCGTCATGATCGTGGCCGCGGCTGATACGGGCGGGATGTTGCGGCGGCAAGCGACCTTTTGCGTCCGCAGCGTGCGCGACGAACCGCCTCATCGCGCGGTCAATGCGGCCGATCAGCGCGCGATCATCGGGCCGAGCGGCTCGCCGCCGAACAGGTGGACGTGCAGATGCGGCACTTCCTGCCCGCCATGCGCGCCGACATTGGCGAGCAGGCGATAGCCCGGTTCGACCAGATCGTGCTCGCGCGCGACATGACCCACCGCGCGGACGAAACCGGCGATTTCGGCGTCCGACTGCGCTTGCGCGAAAAATCGTCCCAGCTGACATAGGCGCCCTTGGGAATGACCAGGATATGCAGCTGTCGCCTGCGGGTTGATGTCGTGGAAGGCCAGGCCCAGTCGTCTTCGTAAACCGTGTCGGTGGGGATTTCGCCGCGCAGGATCTTCGCGAAGATATTGTCGGGATCGTAGGGCTGGGTCGCGTCGATCGGCATGGTTACCCCTCCTCCGCGCGCAGGCTGATCTTGCGTCGCCGAAGGCCGCGGCTGCCTTTTCCGCGAGGCCCGAGATGCCCTCGCGCCGGTCCAGTTCGGCCAGCACGTCGGCACAGCGGAATATCGCGCGCGGACAGCAGGACCAGCAGGTGGAACAGCAGATCGGCCGCTTCCCCGACCAGTTCCGCGTCGTCGCCCGGAAAGCGCGGCGACCACCGTTTCCACCGCTTCCTCGCCCAGCTTGCGCGCGATCACGGGCAGGCCGCGCGCGTGCAACTGCGCGACGTAGCTGGCGTCGGGATCGGCGTCGCGGCGCTGCGCGATCGTGGTTTCGAGGCGGGTCAGAGTATCCATGCGCGCATCGCGCATCGATGCGCGAGCGTGCCGGTTCGGTCAAGCGCATCGGTCAACGCCCTGTCATCAGACCTGTCATTGGCGGCGTTATTCGTACCTTCACTCGTCGTCGCGCCGTTGCGACGCGCGCCACGCGGCGGCCGATGATGACGCCCGCCAGACCCAGCGCGAACAGCGCCAGATTGGACGGTTCGGGAACCTGCGTGCTCGCCGCCCGTGCGCCGCGTGCAACGGCCCGGCAGTTGCCAGCAGGATCAGGAGGAAGCGTTGCGCATGATGCGCTGCCATGGACCATTTGCTGCGCTTGCACAAGCGGCGAGCGCGCGGGCTGTCCCGCGATGGGACCGCCCCGACAGCGTCACATACGACCCTAGCCGCGCGCGGGCAATCCGGCCGCGCGCAAGGCGGCATGCGCCTCGCCCATGGTGTGGGTGCCGAAATGGAAGATCGATGCGGCCAGAACCGCGCTGGCATGGCCCTTCGTCACACCGTCGACCAGATGCTCCAGCGTGCCGACGCCGCCGCTCGCCACCACCGGTACGGGCACGGCATCGGCAATGGCGCGCGTCAGGTCGAGATCGTATCCCGCCTTCGTCCCGTCGCCATCCATCGAGGTGACGAGCAATTCGCCCGCGCCCAGATCGCGCCACTCGGCGTGCATAGTCGAGCGCGTCGATCCCGGTCGGCTTGCGTCCGCCATGGGTGAAGATTTCCCACTGGCCATCCGCCACTTGCCGCGCATCGACGCTGGCGACCACGCACTGGCTGCCGAAGCGCGCGGCGATTTCGCCCACCAGTTCGGGCCGGGCGACCGCCGCGCTGTTGACCGCCACCTTGTCCGCGCCCGCCAGCAGCAGCGCGCGCGCATCCTCCACGCTGCGCACCCCGCCGCCCACGGTCAGCGGCATGAAGCAGACCTGCCGCCGTGCGCCGCACCATGTCGAGCAGCGTGCCGCGCCCTTCATGGGTGGCGGAAATGTCGAGAAAGCACAGCTCGTCCGCGCCCGCCGCATCATAGGCCTGCGCCTGTTCGACCGGATCGCCCGCATCCTTCAGATCGACGAAATTCACGCCCTTCACCACGCGCCCATCGGCCACGTCGAGGCAGGGGATGACGCGGATGCGGACGGTCATGGCGTCGAAGCGGATGGCGACGCCGAAGCGGAGTGGTCGATGCGGAGCTCGCGGTCGACGCGACGGCGAACACAGTCGCCGGCGTCGCAGTCCCGAACAGTCGCGCCGTACACCGCGCTGAACACGAATGGACCGATCATGGCGAAGCCGCCCGCCATCGGTCCCGCCGCAGGAATGCGGTAACCGCATCGGCTGATGAGATAGGCGGACGGCTGCGAAATACGAACGACAGCAGCCCGACAATGCCAATCCCGTCCATCGCGCCCGACGGTCGCGCCCGACCAGCGCGAACCACACCAGCGGCAGGGCACAGGAACCACGCTCTGGCGATCACTGCATCACACCTCATCCGCCCGCGCCGCCATCGCCAGCGCCGCCGCCAGATCCAGCCGGCCGTCATACAGCGCGCGGCCGGTGATCACGCCTTCGATCCGCCGACTCGCCAATGTCCCGCCTGCATGCGACAGGATGTGGATATCGTCCAGCCCCTTCACCCCGCCGCTGGCGATCACCGGCAGATCGGTTTGCCGCGCCAGTTCCACCGTCGCGTCGATGTTGCAGCCTTTCAGCATGCCGTCGCGCCCGATATCGGTGAACAGCAGGCTGGCGACGCCCGCATCCTCGAACCGGCGGGCCATGTCGACCACCGGCACGTCGGACACATCGGCCCAGCCCTCGGTCGCGACCATGCCGTCGCGCGCATCGACCGCGACGACGATGCCGCCTTCCCATTCCCTGCGCCATCGCCTTGACGAATTCCGGGTCGGTCAGCGCCGCGGTGCCGATCACGATGCGGCTGACGCCCAAGCTCGAACCAGCCCTCCACCGCTTCTGGCGTCGCGGATGCCGCCGCCCAGCTGCACATGGCCGGGAAAGCGCTCGACGATCGCCTCGACCGCCTCACGGTTGCGGCTTTCGCCCGCGAACGCGCCGTCCAGATCGACGACATGCAGATGCTGCGCGCCGGCCTCGGCAAACAGCATCGCCTGCGCGGCGGGATCGTCGCCATAGACGGTGGCGCGGTCCATATCGCCTTCGGCAAGGCGCACGACCTGGCCGCCCTTCAGATCGATGGCGGGAAAGACGATCATGCCGTCTTCCGACTCCAGAAACCGTGTCAGCAGGCCAGCCCGTAGGCCTGGCTCTTTTCCGGGTGGAACTGCACGCCGAGCATGTTGTCGCGCGCCACCGCCGCCACCATGCCCGCCGCCGTGATCGGTCATCGCGGCGATGTCCGCGCCATCGCCGCGGCGAAGTGATAGGAATGCAGGAAATAGGCCTCCCCCTCCTCCAGCACCGCGTGATCGCGCGCGTGAGGCGGCAGGGCCACGTCGTTCCAGCCCATATGCGGCACCTTCACGGCATGGGTCGGTGCGCTTCGATCGCGCGCACCTCGCCCGCGATCCAGCCGAGCCCCGGCGTCTCGCCATGTTCCAGCCCGCGCGTGGCGAGCAACTGCATGCCCACGCAAATGCCCAGGAACGGCACGCCGTCGTCCCGCACCCGCCGCGTCATCGCCTCGACCATGCCCGTCGAGCGCGCGCAACCCTTCGGCGCATGCGCGAAACGAGCCGACGCCGGGCAGCACGATCCGGTCCGCGCGCGCACCATGTCCGGATCGGCGGTCACCGTGACACTCGCGCCCCACGCGCCTGCAGGGCGTTGTGCACCGAATGCAGATTGCCCGCGCCGTAATCGATCAGCGCAACCGTTTCAGCCACCCAGCTGGCCCTTGGTGCTGGGCACCGCGTCGCCCTTGCGCGGATCGAGTTCCACCGCCTGGCGCATGGCGCGGGCGAAGCCCTTGTACAACGCCTCGCAGATGTGGTGGTTGTTGCTGCCATAGAGCAGTTCGGCATGCAGCGTGATGCCCGCCGTCTGCGCCACCGAATGGAACCAGTGTTCGATCAGTTCGGTGTCCCATTCGCCCAGCTTTTCCTGCGTGAACGCGGCTTTCCAGACCAGATAGGGGCGGCCCGAAATATCGAGCGCCACGCGCGCCAGCGTTTCGTCCATCGGCGAATAGGCAAGGCCGTAACGCCCGATGCCCGCCTTGTCGCCCAGCGCCTCCGCCAATGCCTGCCCCAGCGCCAGCGCGCTGTCTTCCGTCGTGTGATGCTGGTCGACATGCAGATCGCCATCGACCTTCATCGTGACGTCGATCAGCGAATGGCGGCGAAAACTGTTCGACCATATGATCGAGAAAGCCGATCCCGGTCGACACGTCGTAAGTGCCCGTTCCGTCGAGATTGACCTCGACCAGGATCTTCGTTTCGGTGGTGTTTCGTTCGATCCGGCCGGTGCGCATGGGCGCGCTATAAGTCGAAATGCGGGCCATGACAAGACAATGATGCGTGCGCCACGCTGCAACGCCATTGCCGCTTGACCCCGCGCGCGCGCGCCGCCACCTAGCGCCGATTATGAGCGACGATGCACCCGACAGCCTGATCCCCTATGACGAAATCGTGCAGGAGGCGCTGCGCGCCGTGGTCGGCCGCGTGCTGGGCGAAGTGCAGGATAACGGCGCGACACTGCCGGGCGAGCACCATTTCTACATCACGTTCAAGACCGGGCGCGGCGGGCGTCGATCGATTCCGCCGCATCTGCGCGAACGGTTCCCCGACGAAATGACCATCGTGCTGCAGAACAAGTTCTGGGATCTGGACGTGACGGATGACGGGTTTCGGCGTCGGCCTCAGCTTCAACCAGATCCCGTCCAAACTGGAGATTCCGTTCGCGGCGATCACCGCCTTCGTCGATCCGGCGGTCGATTTCGGGCTGCAATTCCAGGCCACGGTGGACGATATGGCGCCCGAAGCGCATGATGCCGCCCAAAACGACGGCGGCACGAAGGGGCACGGCGGCGCGGGCGACATGCGCGGCAACGATGACGCGGCCGTTGGTGCAGCGGAAGGACGGATCGAACGTGGTGACGGTCGATTTCGGCAAGAAAGAACTGACGCTGCTTGCGGGGCATCGAGGCGGCATGGCAAAACACATTACCGATCTGGCGGCGGAAAAGCCGATGGCGACGCACGGGCGCAGGCGACGTCGCGGCAGGACAGTCGGCAAGCCGTCCGTGCCCGGCCCCAGCACCAATCCGCAGACCAACGCGCTGATCCACGAAATCGTGCTGCGCAGCGTCGGGCCGCATGGCGCGCAAATCGGTGGAAAAGGGCCTGCTCGCGCGGCGTTACGGCGCCGAGTGTGGCGAAGGATGCGGTCGACAACCGGTCGATGGTTTCCACGCTGGTATCCTATGGCGTGACCAAGGTGGCGACCCGGTCCGTGCCGGGTGCGGTTCTGGTCGGCGGCGGCCTGCTGGCCAAGACCCTGTTCGACCGCAGCCAGTCGCGCCGCGCGGCCAAGAATGCTGGCGACGCAGCGATCAGGGAAACCGCACGCCGACGATTGATCCGGTCGGCCGGTCGCAGGGCGGTTGCAGGGCGGTGGCAAGCCTTGCGCCGCATTGCGACGATCCGGCGGCGTGCCCGATGCGCTTGATCTGGCCTGCGGTTTGCGGCAACAGCGCCTATGCCCAACGCGACCCGTCCGACACCCATCTCGACACCCTGCATCGCCGCGGCCTGCTGTTCATCCTGTCCTCCCCATCGGGCGCGGGCAAGACCACCATTTCGCGCATGCTGCTGGACCGGGACGAGCGGATCAAGCTGTCCGTTTCCGTCACCACCCGCCCGCCGCGTCCCGGCGAGGTGGACGGGATGGATTATCACTTCGTCAGCGACGCCCAGTTCGACGCCATGATCGCGGAGGACGATTTCTACGAATACGCACCGGTGTTCGATTACCGTTACGGCACGCCCAAGGGTCGCATCCGTAACGCCTTGAAAGACGGGCAGGATTTCCTGTTCGACATCGACTGGCAGGGCACGCAGCAACTGTACCAGAAAGACCAGCAGGACGTGGTGCGCGTGTTCATCCTGCCGCCGAGCATCGACGAACTGCGCCGCCGCCTGGAATCCCGCGCGCAGGACAGCGTCGCCGTGATAGACGACCGCATGGAACGCGCCCGCAGCGAAATCAGCCACTGGGACGCGTATGATTACGTGGTCATCAACGACGACGTGGACACCTGCTTCGCCAAGGTAAACCGCATCCTGGCCGCGGAACGCATGAAACGGCAGCGGCAGACGGGCCTGATCCCGTTCGTGCGGGAATTGATGGGTTAAGCGGAGGTTTGGTTGCGAACCAGAAGCGGACATTATGAGTTAGCAGGTCCCCACGTCTGCTTCGCGCCCCAGTATCGGACGTAGCGTTCCGAATTCTTAGCTCCCAAGAGCGGACATTCTCTTCGGCCATTCCGGCCAAGGAGAATGAACATGACTTACTCACAATTTGATCCGGCAGCACAAAGCCGCGTGCCATGGAACTTCGGCGCTAAGATCGGGCCCAAGCGTCCGTTCAATCAAAAGCAGATATGGGCGATCAGGTTCTTCCTGGATCGCGAAAAACGCATTCGGGATCGAGCACTCTTTGATCTCGCGATTAATAGCAAGTTGCGAGGCTGTGACCTAGTCGAACTCAAGATCCGCGATCTGGTCAGCGGGCCGGAAGTCAGAACGCGTGCAACAATCACTCAGCGAAAGACAGGGCGGCAAGTCCAATTCGCGATCGCTAAGGACGCCCGAGAAAGTCTGTTCGCATGGCTCGAACTTCGAGGGGGCGCTGTTGAGGACTTTGTGTTCCCTAGCCGGATCGATCATTCGCGGCATTTGAGCACAAGACAATACGCAAGGCTTGTCGACGAATGGGTCGAAGCTATCGGTCTTCGGCCTGAAGAGTATGGCACGCACTCGCTTCGAAGAACCAAGGCGTCGATCATCTACAAGGCAACGGGTAACATCCGGGCCATCCAGATATTGCTTGCCCATTCCAAGATAGAGAACACTGTTCGCTACCTCGGCGTCGACATTGAAGATGCTCTCACGCTCGCGGAGAAGACAGAAATCTGACGTTCGGGCGGTTGCTCAGAAATTCTGAGTGACCGCTTTCAGGTTCACTGCCGCACCAGTTCTACGACAAGGAGTGGGGGTGAAAGCGGACGTTGGTCTGAGAATTACAGACAATCGCCTCGGGATAGATACTCTCCGCTAAAGAGCATCACTACAGGCTCAGGATTTGCGTTAGTATCTTCGGGTGAAACGATAGATTGTGCGTTGATATGCAGATGTGGCTCCTCGGTGTTTCCAGAATTTCCAACTAAGCCTACCCGACTGCCTACACTTATAATCTGGCCCCGTTTGACCAACACTGACCCCTTTTTCAAATGAGCCAAAACAACATGATTGCTATCGCAGAGGAGGGTTACATGATTGCTGCCAGATGTGTCGCGGAAGCGGTCGCCCGCCGGATGATCTTCTTCGTCGTTCTCTATCGAGACGACTGAACCAGAGCACGGGGCAAAAACGGGTTGATCGTAGACCAGATACTCTTCTATGTTACGTGGTTGAGGGTCTGAGAACCATCGCAACTTCGTTCTCACACCACTATTGTCGTGACGCGTGAAATCTATCGAGTGCTTTTCATAGCGGCCCTTAGGCGAAAGGGCGAGCAGGTAGTGCAGGTTCAATGCCAAAGAAGCACCGCCAGACATGACGCAAACACCATCGCCTCTTTTCATCGGCGGTGCCAAGGTAATTGAGTCATCAGCCGGGGCAAGTCGTCCGCTCAATCCTTGCCAAATCAATATGCCTCCAAGGGAAACACAAAGCAGAGTCGGAATGTGGTTCAGTCGGAGTAGTTTTGCGGTGCCAGACTGATCCGACCGATAAATATGCAAGGCGGTCGCGCCCACAAACAGCAGGCCGTAGATCAACTTGCCTGAGTTGGGCGGATAATACCAAATACCGGCTGTCAATGTGCCTATGAACAAAACCCAAGCTGCGACTGCGCGAACAATCAGCTCAAAGCGGTTCGACGATTTCGTGCAAGCCAACCACGCCAATGCTAGAATCAGCAGGGCGTTTTGAACTAGGAAAAATAGCGGCAGCATCAGCCATCGTTACAGCAAACGTTCGTAGAACATCAATGACGCCTTATCATGCTAACTAGCGGCTTAGCATTAGTGTCAGCATGTGGGTCGGGAGCGGAATGTCTGCTTCGTGACGCTGGTAGACCAAGAGCGGACAGTCAGCAATCGGCCCAGAACCAGTCATTTGCCGGATCATAGTTGAACGACTGCTTCCCACCCAACAGCGGACAAACCGTTTTCCTACACGCGCTTTGCCTGCCATAGCCAAGCCGTTCTTTCACAAGCGAATATGCTCCATAAAAAGCCCCGCTATCGTGCGGGGCTTTTGTGGTTCTGGCGATCTCTACGGATCGTTTTGGAATGAGTCGCCCGGATGGCTTTCATCAACTTGCGTTGCGTGCAACTCCCGCTTCAGTCGCCCGATGGATCGACGAAATTGCCGGCGCCGATATTGGCGTTCACCACGCCGCCGTCGATCGGGATCGTGGTGCCGACCACGTAATCTCCAGCTCGGCTGAGGAGGTAGATCGCGCCGGCCGCCATGTCCTCGGTCACGCCGACGCGGCGGGATGGAATGCCCTTTTCGACCATGTCCTTATTGTCCCGCGCGGCGCGGTTCATGTCGCTGGGGAAGGCGCCGGGGCCGATGCCGTTGACGACGATGTTGTGCCCGATCAGCTCCGCCGCCATCCGGCGCGTCAGATGGATCAGCCCGGCCTTGGACGCCTGATAGGGGTAGGTCGGCCATGGATTGCTCTTCATCCCGTCGATGCTGGCGATCATCAGCACCTTGGCCGGGCGGTCCTTCGTGCCCGCCGCTTTCAGCAGCGGCAGCAGTTTCTGGGTCAGGAAGAACGGAGTTTTCACGTTCAGATCCATCGTCCGGTCCCAGCCGGCCTCGGTGAATTTCTCGAACGGTTCGCCCCATGCGGCGCCCGCATTGTTGACCAGCAGGTCGAGCTTGTCTTCCTGCGCCGAAAGGTCGTCCGCCAGTTGCTGGATGCCGTCCATCTGCGACAGGTCGCCGACCATGCCGATCACCTTGTCGCCCAGTTCGGCGGCGGTGGCGTCCACCTGTTCCTTCTTGCGCGCGACGATGTAGATCTTGGCGCAGCCCGCTTCCAGCAGGCCTTCCACGATCATCTTGCCGATGCCGCGGCTGCCGCCGGTTACCAGTGCGATCTTGCCTTCGAGGCCAAACAGGTCGGTGAGTTTCATCATGGTTCGTGGTTCCCTCAATATCCGCTCAATTGCGCGACGCGGCCGGCGTGGTAATATGCGTCGCCGAGGAACTCGTTCAGCGCCCGGTCGCGTTTCATGTACAGGCCGATGTCGTATTCGTCGGTCATGCCGATGCCGCCATGCATCTGCACCCCTTCGCGCACGGCGAGACCTGCGGCCTGCGCGACTTTCGCCTTGGCGACGCTGGCCATGATGTCCGCCTGTTCGCTGCCGCCGTCGAGCAACTGCTGCGCCTTGATCGTCACCGCGCGGGCGATCTCGACTTCGGAATAGAGATGCGCGGCGCGGTGTTGCAAAGCCTGGAATTCGCCGATCAGCTTGCCGAACTGTTTGCGCTGTTTCAGGTAATCGATGGTCATATCCATCGCCCCGCCGGCAACGCCCGCGCCTTCCGCCGCCGCGCCGACGCGGCCGGCATTCAGCATCGCGTTCAACACTTCGCGGCCATTGTCGACTTCGCCGATGACCGCGTCGCCATCCAGCTCGATCCCGTCGAATTTCGCGTGCGTCGCCATCGAGCTGTCGACCAGCCGCACCGCTTCCTGCGACAGATTGGCGGCGTCTTTCGGCACGGCGAACAAGGTAATGCCGTCCGCATCGTCATCGGAACCCGAAGTGCGCGCCGCCACGATCAGCATGTCCGCGCTCGCCCCGTGGACGACGAAATCCTTCTTGCCGGTAAGCTTGAAGCCGTTGCCCGATTTTTCCGCCTTCGCAGCGATACGTTCGGGGCGGTGCTTCGCGCCCTCGTCGATAGCGACGGCGAACACGCTCTTGCCTTCGATCAGGCCGGGCAGATAGCGCTCGCGCACATTGTCGCCGCCATGTTTCAGCGCGGTCGCGGCCAGCACCGAGCTGGTCAGGAACGGCGACGGCGTCAAATTGCGGCCGATTTCCTCGAGCACGATGCCCGCCTCGACATTGCCGAGGCCCAGCCCGCCATCCTCTTCCGATACCAGAATGCCGGTGAAGCCCATTTCGCCGAACTGTTCCCACAATTCGTGGCCGAACCCATCCTTGCAATCGCGGTCCCGCCAGTGGCGCAGCTGTTTCTTGATGCTGCCTTCTTCGGCCATGAACTGCTTGGCGCTGTCGGCCAGCATGGCCTGATCGTCGTCGTGGTATAGTGGCATTCGGGTCAATCCTTGAATTCGTAACAGTCGTCATCCCAGCGAAAGCCGGGATCGCTTCGAACTTGGCGCTTTATTGAAAGCGGCCCAGCTTTCGCTGAGGCGACGATCAGGTCATAGCGATCCGATCAAGCGCCCGGCAGTTCCAGAATGCGCTTGGCGACGACGTTCAGCATCACTTCGCTCGTACCGCCTTCGATGGAGTTGGCTTTGGTCCGCAACCAGCCACGCGAGGCCTTGCCGCCGCCGGTTTCTTCGCTTTCCCATTCCAGGCGCGCGCGATCCGCCCGCGCTCATCATCAGTTCGTGGCGGCGCTTGTTCAGTTCCGTGCCGACATATTTCATCATGTTGGGCTGCGCCGGATGGCCCTTGCCCGCCTTCATTTCGTCGAGGAATTTCTCCCCCATCGCGCCATAGGCCAGCGCATCGACATCGAACATCGCCAGTTCCGCGCGCAGCACCGGGTCCAGTTCACCCGCATGGCGCAGCATCGCCGCACCGATGGCGCTGGTGCGATCACCGCCGCCCGCGCCCGAAATCATCTCGCGTTCGTGGCCGAGCAGATATTTCGCCACGTCCCAGCCGCGATTGACCTCGCCGACATATTGGTCGCTGCGGCACTTTCACATCGTCGAAGAAGGTTTCGCAGAACGGGCTGTTGCCGCTGATCAGCAGGATCGGCTTGGTCGAAACGCCTTCCGATTCCATGTCGAACAGCATGAAGGTGATGCCCTGATACTTGTTCGCCTTGTCCGTGCGGACCAGGCAGAAAATCCAGTCCGCTTCGTCGGCGTAGGATGTCCAGATTTTCTGGCCGTTCACCACCCAATGATCGCCGCCTTCGGGATCGAAACTTCCTCGCCGAAGGTCTGCATCGATACGAGATCGCTGCCGCTGCCCGGTTCGGAATAGCCCTGGCACCAGCGAATTTCGCCGCGTGCGATCTGGGTCAGATAATGCTGTCTTCTGTTCGTCCGTGCCGAATTTCAGCAAGGCGGGGCCGAGCATCCAGATGCCGAAGCTGCTCAATGGCGAGCGCGCGTTGATCGCCGCCATTTCCTGCCGCAGGATCTTCGCTTCCGCCGCAGTCAGGCCTGCGCCGCCGACTTCCGTGGGCCAGTCGGGAACGGTGTAGCCCTTGTCCCGGCATGCTTCGAACCACTGCTTTCTGCGCGTCGTTCTTGAAAGTCGCCTTGCGACCGCCCCAATACACATCGGCCTCGTCACGGACGGGCTGGCGCATTTCTTCGGGCAGTTCGCCTCCAGCCAGTCGCGGATTTCGGTGCGGAATTGTTCGTCGGCCATCGGGATATCCTCTCGCAAAGCGGTGTGTCGGCAATTTGTCCTGGCATCTAACGGGCCTTCATGGCCATCAGATAAGGCGATTCTTCCCGGTCGTGCAACCCGTTTGCGCGCAAGTTTCGCATTGCGGACCAATGCCGTAGCGTCACGACGAACGCGTTGACGCGCCCGCTTTTGCCCCTACCCTGCGAACCACGCGACCGGATGCGCTGAATGCATCGGCGCCCGGAGAGTTCGATGCCCGCCACCCCCGCCCGCAATGGCAGCACGCTGCGCCGCACCGTATGACCACGATGCGCTGCGTCCACCACCGCCCCGCTGCCGTTCAAGCTGAAAATCGCGCACGGCTTCGGCGCAGTGGCGTTCGGGGTGAAGGACAACGGGTTTTCGGTCTTCCTGCTGCTGTATTACAACCAGGTGCTGGGAATGCCCGCCACCACGGTCAGCGCCGCATTGTTCATCGCGTTGCTGGTCGATGCGGTAATCGATCCCATGCTCGGCAATCTGGGTGACCGCACCTACACACGGTGGGGACGCCGCCTGCCGTGGCTGTACGCCGCCGCGTTGCCGCTGGCGGTGGCCTGGGTGATATTGTGGTCGCCGCCGGTGGACGAAGCGCCGTCTTTCGCAGGTCTGCTGGGCATTGCCATCGTGGTGCGTCTGCTGCTGTCGGCGTGCGAGGTTCCCTCCACCGCACTGGTCCCGGAACTGACGCGCGATTACGACGAGCGCACCACGCTGTTCCGTTATCGCTTCTTGTTCGGGTGGATCGGCGGTCTGACCATGATGCTGCTTGCCTACACCGTGTTCATTCCAGGCGACGCCATGTTCGAGCGCGAAGGGTATGTCGCATTCGGTGTCTTCGGGGCCGCGCTGATCTTCGTATCGGTGGTGGGCTCCGCGTTGGGCCAGCATCGCCGCGTGGCGCATCTCCCTGCCGACAAGCCGCCGCCTTTCGCCCTGTCGGTGGCGTTCGCGGAAATCACGGCAGGCGTTTTCGGAACGGGCGTTCATCATTCTGGCATTCGGCGCGCTGGGGGCGTTCGTGGCGCAGGGCATGACCTTCGCGCTGACCCTGTATCTCTACAATTTCGTCTGGCAGTTTTCCGAAACCGCGTTCAGCATCTATCCGCTGGTGCTGTTCGCCAGCGTGGTGATCGTGTTTCGTGACGCTGGGCGGGATGCATCGGCGCCTTCGGCAAACCCCGGACGGCGCAGATTTGCACGGTGTTGGCGCTGGTGTTCGGCGATCGTCCCCTACCTGCTGAGACTGGCGGGCATCTGGCCTGACATCGGCGGGACGGCCTCCACGGCGCTGGTCTATGTCTTCGTGCTGGCCGCAAACGTGCTTCGCCGTGATGGTGATGGTGTCGTGTTCCTCGATGGTGGCGGACATCGTCGAGGCGTTCCAGGAACGGACCGGACGCCGGGCGGAGGGGTCGTTCTATTCGGGATACTGGTTCATCCAGAAATGCGCCACCGGCCTCGGCATATTCGCTGCCGGGCTGATCGTCGATTATGCCGGCATTCCCGAACGGCGCGGAGCCCGGACGAGGTTGCGGGCGGCGTGGTCGATCGGCTGACGATCTTCTACATCGGCGTATCGATCGTGCTGGCGCTCGCTGTCGGCCTATTGGCTGGGCCGTTTCCCCATCGACCGCGCCGATCACGAGGCGCGGCTGGCCGCGCTGGATGCCGGCCGCGCGGACGGAGGGGAACGGATTCGCCCGCATCCTGATCGGCGGATCGGCAACCGATGTCCCCTTGGCGCATCGGTTGCCGTCTGCCACTTACAAGACAAACAGAATCGCAAGCGAGAGGAACAGATCATGGATTTCCAACCAACCGAACGGCAGCAATATTGGCGCGACCGGGTGCGCGATTTCATCGAGGCGAACGTCCGCCCGCACGTCGCCACTTATGCCGAACAGGATGCCGAAGGCGACCGCTGGAAAGTGATCCAGGTGGTTCAGGACATGAAGGCGAAGGCGAAAGAGGCGGGCATCTGGAACCTGTTCATGCCGCCCCGCAACGACAGCCATCATCATGTCGACGACAGCTTCGAATTCGAAGGTCCGGGCCTGACCAACCTCGAATACGCGCTGTGCGCCGAAGAAATGGGCCGCATCGGCTGGGCCAGCGAAGTGTTCAACTGTTCCGCGCCCGACACCGGCAACATGGAAGTGCTGCACCGCTACGGCACGCTCGAGCAGAAGGAGCAATACCTTACACCGCTGATGAACGGCGAAATCCGCAGCGCATTCCTGATGACGGAACCGCAGGTCGCATCGTCCGACGCGACCAATGTGCAATGTTCGATCGTTCGCGACGGCGACGAATACGTTATCAACGGCCGCAAATGGTGGTCGTCGGGCCTGGGCGATCCGCGCTGCAAGGTGTCCATCGTGATGGGCAAGACCGACTTCGAAGCCAAACGGCACGCGCAGCAATCGATGATCCTGATGCCCATCGATGCGAAAGGCGTGAACATCATCCGCCACCTGCCGGTGTTCGGTTACGACGACGCGCCGCATGGTCACATGGAAGTCGAACTGAAAGATGTTCGCGTTCCCGCCACCGCGATGCTGCTGGGCGAAGGGCGCGGGTTCGAAATCGCGCAGGGCCGCCTCGGGCCGGGCCGCATTCACCATTGCATGCGGACCATCGGCGTCGCGGAAGAAGCGCTGCACAAGATGGCCCGCCGCCTGCAAGCGCGCGAGGCGTTCGGCAAGCCGATCTACCAACACTGCGTTTGGGAAGGGCGCATCGCCCGCGCCCGCATCGATATCGACATGACTCGCCTGCTGTGCCTGAAAGCCGCCGACATGATGGACAAGGTCGGCAACAAGGCCGCCAGCCAGGAAATCGCCATGATCAAGGTGCAGGCACCCAACATGGCGCTGAAAATCATCGACGATGCCATTCAGGCGCATGGCGGCGGCGGCGTGTCCAACGATTACGGTCTGGCGCAGGCTTACGCCCATCAGCGCACGCTGCGACTGGCGGACGGTCCGGACGAAGTGCACGAACGCGCCATCGCCCGAATGGAATTCGCCAAGCATGCACCGCAGGATACCGATTACGACAGCGCCTATGGCAATGGCGATTACAAGAACGGCATCGGTGAAGGCATGGCGGCGGGCAGCGGCGCGGGTTCGGCTGCGGCGACTGCGGGGGCGGCTTAACCGCGGTCAATCCCCCTCCTTTTTCAAAGGAGGGGTTAGGGGTGGTTGTGCGACCGAAGGTCGCAAGAAAGCCGCGAGACACCACCCCGCTGCGACTAGCGAGCAAGTTCGCAAGTTGCGCTGCCCCTCCTCTGAAGAGCAGGGGGTTTGTAGGAGTTAGTATGAAAGCAGCCATTCTTCGCGAAGCGGGTAAGCCGCTCGAGATCGAAACCTTGGATATTGCGGAGCCCGGCCCGCATGAGGTGCTGATCAAGACCGCCGCCTGCGGGCTGTGCCATTCCGACCTGCATTTCATCGACGGGACCTATCCGCACGCCATGCCCTGCGTTCCCGGACACGAGGCGTCGGGCGTGGTCGAAGCGGTGGGCAGCGAGGTCAGCACGGTTGCGCCGGGCGATCACGTCGTGACCTGCCTCAGCGCGTTTTGCGGACTGTGCGAATTCTGCGTCACCGGGCGCATGGCGCTGTGCCTCGGCGGAGACACGCGCCGTGCGAAGGGCGCGGCGTCGCGCCTGTCTCGGGGCGGCGAGCCAGTCGCCCAGATGCTCAACCTCGTCGCCTTTGCCGAACAGATGCTGGTCCACGAAAACGCCTGCGTCGCCATCGACAAGGACGATGCCGCTGGACCGCGCAGCCATTCTCGGTTGCGCGGTAACCACCGGTGCGGGCGCGATCTTCAACGCCTGCAAGCTGGTGCCGGGCGAAACGGTCGCCGTCATCGGTTGCGGCGGGGTCGGCCTTGCCACGATCAACGCAGCGAAGATTGCCGGTGCCGGACGGGTCATCGCAGTCGATCCCCTGCCGGAAAAGCGCGAACTGGCGCAGGTCTTGGGCGCGACCGACGTGGTCGACGCAATGGCGGAAGATGCCGCGCAGCAGATCGTCGCGATGACCGGCGGCGGCGTCGATCACGCGATCGAGGCGGTCGGCCGGCAGGCATCGGCCGATCTGGCCGTCAAGGTCCTGCAGCGCGGCGGGACGGCGACGATCCTGGGCATGATGCCGCTGGACTGCAAGGTCGGCCTGGGCGCGATGGATTTGCTGGGCGGCAAGAAACTGCAAGGCGCGATCATGGGCATGAACCATTTCCCGGTCGATCTGCCGCGCCTGGTCGATTTCTACCTGCGCGGCCTGCTCGATCTCGACACCATCATCGCCGAACGCATCTCGCTGGACCAGATCAATGACGGTTTCGACAAGATGCGCGCCGGTCATTCCGCGCGGTCGGTCATCGTGTTCGATTAAAAGGAAATTCGCATGGATTACGAAGAGGCCATGGTCGGCACGGTCGATGTTCCGGCAAAGGACAAGCTGGACGTCAACATCCTGACCGAATGGATGAAAATCAACGTGTCGGGGTTTGCCGGCCCGCTGACGATGTCGAAGTTCAAGGGCGGGCAGTCCAACCCGACCTATCGCCTCGACACGCCGGACCGGTCCTACGTCCTGCGCCGCCAGCCTTTCGGCAAGCTGCTGCCGTCCGCGCACGCGGTGGACCGCGAATACACCGTCATGGCGGCGCTGCATCCCACCGGCTTCCCCGTGCCCAAACCCTATGGCCTGTGCGAAGACCCCGCTCTGCTCGGTTCCAAGTTCTTCGTGATGGCGCTGGCCGATGGGCGCAGCCTGTGGGACGGTGCATTGCCCGGCCGCGAGCCTGACGAACGCCGCGCGATCTACCACGCGATGATCGACACGATGGCCGATCTGCACTCAGGATCCCGATGCGATCGGCCTGACCGATTACGGCAAGCCGACCGATTACTGCGCGCGGCAGATCGCCCGCTGGTCGAAGCAGTACAAGCTGTCCGAAACCGAACGAGATACCGGAAATGGACCGCCTGATCGAATGGTTGCCGCAGACCATTCCCGATCAGCACGCCAGCGGCATCGTGCATGGCGATTACCGGCTCGACAACATGATCTTCGATCATGACGAGCCAGAAGTGATTGCGGTGCTCGACTGGGAACTGTCCACGCTGGGCGATCCGGTGGCCGATTTCGCCTATCTGATGCTCAACTGGTTCAGCCCGCCGGACGGTCGTGCCGGGATCGAGGGACTGGACCTCGAAGGCGCTCGGCATTCCATCGGTCGACGAGGCCGTCGAACGCTACGTCGAGCGGACCGGCTTCCCGGTTCCGCCGATGGACTGGTATTTCGCGTTCAACCTGTTCCGCCTGTCCGGCATCATGCAGGGCATCAAGAAACGCGTCATCGACGGCACGGCATCGAGCGCCCATGCCAAGGCGATGTCGGACCGCGTGCAGCCGCTGGCCGAACGCGCATGGGCGTTTGCACAGGCGGCGGGAGCTTAACCCGGACCGGCGGCCCTAGAACTGTGCGCGCCATTTGAACGCCACGCCTGCATCGGCGGGCAGCCGTGCGTAATGGCCCGGCTGATCGCGATAGAACAGCGCCGCCGTCGCGTTGCCATACAGCATTCGCCCCTGCCAGCTGAGCTCCCCGACCATTTCGCGCCCATCCGGCGCAAGCGAAATCGAACGCACGCCATATAGCGGGCGTCTCGGTGGCGTAATCGTATCCGACCGGCAGGTTCAGATTCAGCCCTCCCCCCGACACACGCAACGGCTGCGACACCCGCAAACCGATACGGTCGCCGCTGGCGAAGGCGTTGCTGCGCGACAGGTCCAGCGACCAGGCCGTGCTGGCGAATTGCGAACCGTCGGAGATCAGCCCGCTGCGCCGCGCGCTCGTCGTGCCGCGTCGCATCTGCGCGCCCAAAGTCCAATCGGCGGCGATGCCGTAGGTCGCGCCCAGATCGACGAACATCGTATTCGCCCCGCTGGCCCCGAACGATTCGTGCACCAGCGCGCCCAGCACCGTTTCGGATTCGTTCACCAAGCTAACGCTCGCGATGGCGTTCAAATCACCGAATTGCCGATCCGCACCGATCGTCACGCTGGAAACCGGTCGGCGTTCGCGCCGCTGACCGGGAAGCGCTTGCGACTGGCGCGCATTGCCGAGCCATGCCTCACCCATTTCGGCTGACGCGGTTATGCCCCACGATCCCACCTGCCGCCGCAACGCGGTCGCGAAATCGACTCCTCGCTGCATATCCGTGATCGCCCGCCGCATCGCCGGCGACCAGGAAGGCCGGACGGCGCGCGCCTTGCAACTGCGCGACCAGCCCTTGCGCGCTTTCGCCCAGCGTAAAGCCCATTGCCGTGTCGGCATCCAATTTCAATGCAACGCGCGCCGCCAGGACTTTCGCCTGTCCGGCATCCTCCTGCGTCAAACGCAGCTGCGGCATCGCGCCCAGACTGTCGCGTGCGGTATCGACCCCCAGCGAAAATGCCATCGCAACCGGACCGCCGCCGACGGTTACGCGCCGTCCGACATCGGGATCGAGCGCGGAATAGAGACGCTGCGGCACGGCAGCCCCACGCAGGCGGTTGCTGAGGTCGAAATTATACGCACGCTGGTATTTGTCGGTAACGATCGCGCCCAGTTGTTGCCCGGACAGCGCATCGCCCATCGCGCTGGACCCGACGATGGCGTCGTCCCCCAAGGCGATGGCCGTACTGGTTCCGGCCAGCCGCGTCGTACCTGCGGGGGCAAGCGCACGCGCGATGTCGAGGATGCCTCGCCCATAGATGGCGTCGGTGCCCGCGTCGCCCGCATCGCGCGCGCTGTCGAGCAGGATTTCCACGATCTGTGCGCCCGTCAAATTGGGGAATGCCTGTGCGAGCAACGCCGCCGCGCCCGACACCTGCGGCGCGCTGAAGCTCGTGCCCGAAAACAGCGTGACGAAACGCTGCCCGTCGCGTTCCGTTACGAACAGAGAGCCATCTTCGTAAACGCAGCAAATCCGCTGGCCGCGCGCCTGCAGATAGGATGCGCCCAGATTGCCTGCACGATTGCTGAAGCTGGAAATTACGCCCTGGTCGTCCACCGAACCCACGATGATGACGTTCGCCGCCGCCCGCTTCCAGCAGACCGGCGGCGAAGGGATCGGGCTGATCGGGATCGACATCGTCTTCCGTCGATGCCCCGTCATTGCCCGCCGATACGACGATGACCAGCCCGGCTGCGGCGGCGCGGGCAACCGCATTGCGCAAGGATGGAGGACGGGCGACTGCCGCCCAAACTCAGATTGACGACCCTCGCGCCCGACCGCACGGCAAGATCCAGCCCGGCGGCGATGCTGCGATCGTTGAACGTGCAGCCAAGCGTCGTATCTTCGGGATCTTCCGTTGCGCAGCTGTCCGGCGTGTCGGCGCGGATGGCCAGCACGGTCGCATTGTACGCGATACCGACCACCCCGGTATCGTCGCGCGCCGCCGCCGCAACCAGCGCGACGTTGGTTCCGTGATCATCTTCCTGCTGGACGGTGCCCGTGCCCGATACGCTGGCCGAGTTGGGATGGAGGCGCCCTGCAAATTCCGGGCTGTCCACATCGATGCCGGTGTCGATGACGGCGATCGTCTTGCCCACGCCGTTGATGCCCGCCTGCCACGCACTGACCGCACCGTGAAACTCCGGCCCATCCGATCGGCGCAATTCCGCCGTATCGAAATTGCGTCGTGGTCGGCGGCGGGGGAGGCGGTGGCGGTGGCGGGGCCGGAGGTGGCGGTGGCGGCGGGGTGGGCGTGCTGATGACGCCGCCTCCCCCGCCATTGCCGCGCCGCCGCCGCCGCATGCCGCCAGCAGTCCCACGGAAACCGCCAGCCCGGTCGTTCTGATCAACGGCAGGATGGCCGAAGCTGCGAAGGAATCCGATCCCTGCGGACACGATTTTCCTGCAGACATTCCTTTTGCAGTCGTGTTTCTTGCGGTCATGTTTTTTGCGATCATGGGGCGGCTTTCTCACAGGCACAGTCCGGCCATGGGAACGGCCGATCGTCTTTCCTATAGACGAGGACGATAGATCGAACCTTAACGGGGGCTGGCATCTTGGCAATCGCCGCCCGGCGCGGTAGCGGTCGTGCATATTTGCAGACCAACGAACCGGGACCGATTGCCATGACCGAAACACTTGCCGCCGCGATCGACCGCGCCTGGGACGATCGCGCGGATGTCACTCCCGCCAGCGCGGATGTCGCCGCGCCGGTGAACGAGGCGCTGGCGCTGCTCGACAGCGGCGATGCGCGCGTGGCCCAGCCCGATGGCGATGGCGGCTGGACAGTGAACCAATGGCTGAAGAAGGCGGTGCTGCTGTCTTTCCGCCTGAACGACAATGTCCTGCAGGACGGCGGCAGCGCCGGTGCGCCGGCTTTCGACAAAGTGCCGTCGAAATTCGCCGGTTGGGGTGAGAACCGTTTTCGCGATGCCGGTTTTCGCGTCGTGCCCGGCGCGGTTGCCCGCCACGGCAGCCACATTGCGCGCGGCGTGGTGCTGATGCCCAGCTTCGTCAATATCGGTGCGTTCGTCGATGACCGGCACGATGGTCGACACCTGGGCGACCGTCGGCAGTTGCGCGCAGATCGGGAAGAATGTGCATATCTCCGGCGGGGCGGGCATCGGCGGCGTGCTGGAACCCCTGCAGGCCGATCCCGTCATCATCGAAGACGGCGCATTCATCGGCGCACGATCGGAAGTTGCCGAAGGGGTCCGCATCGGCGAAGGCGCGGTCCTGTCGATGGGCGTCTATCTGGGTGCATCGACCAAAATCGTGGACCGCGCGACCGGGCAGGTTCACATGGGCCACGTTCCCCCCTTTTCCGTGGTCGTGCCGGGATCGCTGCCCGGCAAACCCCTGCCCGACGGCACACCGGGCCCCGCCCTCTATTGCGCGGTAATCGTCAAAACCGTGGACGCGCAGACCCGGTCCAAAACCGGCATCAACGAATTGCTGCGCGACTGACCTTTCGGCGGACGCTTTGTCGTTGACGTTGGCGTCGGCGTTGCAAATGGCGTAAGCACACGGCAATTACCCCAACCATTCGCTTACGGGCGAAGCTGAATTCGAACAGGAACGACATCATGCAACGCAAAAACGGCGAAGTTCACGTAACGCAGGAAGAAGCCAGCGGCGGATCGAAAGAAGGCGTCGTGCGCTGGGTGCTGGTGCTGGGCACGCTGCTCGCGATCGTCTTGTTGAGCGCGATATGGATCTTCGGCGCCGCGTCGCAGGGCGATGTCGAAAGCGAGATCACCGCCACCGGACGCATCGACGCGCAGGAAAACGATGGTGCGGATACCGACAGCATCATTCTTGAAACCGATCAGAACGACACATTGGGCGCGGAACCGGTTGCCGATACCGGCGTTCCCCAGGAAACTATCGAAAACTGATCGCAAACCAATCGCAAGGGGCCTTTCATGAGCAATTCCAACAGTTTCCAAACGCGGCAATACGTCAAATGGAACTGGGGCAACGGCGAAGGGAAGGGCCAGATTACCGAACGGTTCGAAGAAGAAGTGACTCGCACCCTGCAGGGCAGCGAAGTCACCAAGAAGGGCGACAGCGACAACCCCGCCTATCTGATCGAACAGGACGACGGCGACGAGGTGCTGAAGCGCGGATCGGAACTGACCGCCGACCCGCAGTAGCAGGCGCGACGATTACCGTTTCGCGACCGCCGTTTCGAACGGCCGTATTGCCGCCTGATCGCGCTTAGTGGTTTCGGCGGCGCGCAAGACGCGCATGGCATTCTTTTGTGAAATCTTCTCCAGATCGCCCTGTGAATAGCCGCGACTGGCCAATTCGGCGAACAAAGCGGGGTAGCCGCTGACATCTTCCATTCCGACGGGCCCGGTCGGCATCCCGTCATAATCGCCGCCGATCCCGATATGATCCACACCGGCAATGTCGCGAATGTGATCGATGTGATCCGCCATGTCGGAAATCGTGGCGACGGGAGTGGGGTTCGCCGCGTCCCACTGCGACAGGGCTGCCTCCGCAACGGCCCCCTGGCCCTGCCACAAGGCGGCAAGTCGGGCTATTTCAGCCTGACGACCTGCATACCATTGGCGCTGCGCCTCGCTCAAAAAACCGGGCAGGCCGACGACCATGACGATACCGCCATTGTCGGGCAGACGCGCCAATATGGCATCGGGCACATTGCGCGCATGGCCGTTGATCGCACGCGCGCCGGAATGGCTGAAAATCACCGGCGCGGTGGCCACGTCCAGCACGTCCGCCATGGTCGCTTCGCTGACATGGCTGAGATCGACAAGCATTCCCAACCGGTTCATCTCCCGCACGACCAGCACCCCGAACTCGGTCAGCCCGCCATGCTGCGGCTGGTCCGTCGCGCTGTCGGCCCACGGCGTATTCCTCGAATGGGTCAGCGTCATGTACCGCACCCCCAGATCGTAGGTCTGGCGCAGAACCGCCAGGCTGGACCCGATGGCGTGGCCGCCCTCCATCCCCAGCATCGATGCGATCCTGCCTTCGCCCATCGCGCGATCCATGTCGGCCGCCGTCAGCGCCAGCGTCAGATTGCCGGGATAGCGGGCCAGCAACCGCTTGGTGACATCGATCTGTTCCAGCACCGCCTGAACCGCTTCGGGTTCGGGCAGATCGGCTTTGACGTAAACGCTCCAGAACTGGGCGCCGACCTGCCCGGTTGCCAGTCGGTTGAGATCGGTATGCATCGGTTCGCCATCGGGCAGCTCGGGCCCGGTTCGCGTGGTGTCGCGAAAATCGAAATCGCCGATCAGATTGCCGAACCGTTCGCGCAGTTGATAGGGCACATCGTTATGCCCATCGAACACCGGCGCCGCCTCCAGCGCTGCAGCCGCCACCTCCTCCGGCGATTGCGCCGCCGCCGGAGATACGGCCATCGCAACGAGGGGCAGGCTGGCGAGAAGGGCGAACTTGTTCATTTACAGTCTCCGGCATGGGGCGCATGATCGCACGCGAGGTTACGGCAAAGGCAGGGCGTGCGCCACCGCGCAAACGCTCGTGCGAATACGGATCGAAGGAATAGAGAATGACAGTCGAAGCGCGCTGGAACGGCAAATCGATCGCATCGTCGGACGATACCGTCGTGGTCGAAGGCAATCATTATTTCCCGCGCGATGCAGTGATGGCGCAATATGTTCGGCCCAGCGATTACCACACATCCTGTCCGTGGAAGGGAACGGCAAGCTATCTGACGTTGGAAGTGGATGGGGATCGCAACGAAAATGCCGCCTGGTACTATCCCGAACCCAAGGAAAAAGCTGCAAACATCCGCGACCGCGTGGCGTTCTGGCGCGGGGTCGAGGTTCGCGAAGTTTGAACGGCGACAATGCCGAGGCGCAAGCTGCCGTGATGGCGCTGGCAATCGAGCGCGGTGTGGACAAGACGTTTTGCCCCAGCGAGGTCGCACGCATATTGACGCAAGACGATGGCGGTTGGCGCGACATGATGCCGCAGGTGCATGACGCGGTACGATCGCTGTCGCGGCAAAACCGGGTGCGGTTGACCTGGAAGGGCGCGCCCCGCGCTGTCGATGACGGGCCCTATCGCGTCACCATCAACCGGGACGACGTATCGTGATCCGCCGTCTGCTTCGCTGGACCTTGGGCCTGTTCTATTTCGCTGCCGGCTATTTCCATCTGGCCGCGCCCGCATCGTTTTTGCGGATCATGCCATCGTGGGTTCCGTACCCCGAACAGGTGGTTATTTGGACCGGAGTGGCCGAACTCGCGGGCGCCATTGCACTGATTCAGCCGTTTTCTCCGCCTTTACGAAAGGTAGGCGCGATCGGCTTGGCCCTGTATGCGCTGATGGTGTTTCCAGCCAATATCAATCATTTCATCATCGACATGGCGCATGACGGATCGGGGGGTAACGGAGGGGCGCTGGGTCTTGCCTATCACGTTCCGCGCATGTTCGCGCAGCCGTTGATAATCTGGCTGTCGCTGTGGGTCGGCGGGGTCACGCGCTGGCCGTTCGCCAATCGCGCGGACCGCCGCCGATCCAGATAATTTCAATCAGGTCAGGTGCTTGGACACCGCCGCCGTCATCTTGAACATGGAAATCGTTTCCTTGCCGATCACTTTGCCCAGCTTGTCGTCAGGTTCGATATTGCGGCGATCGTCCTTCGCCTGCAAATCCTTCCCCTTGATATATTCCCAGACCTTCGACGTAACCTGAGCGCGTGTCATCGGGCCTTTGCCCACGACATCTTCCAGCTCCGGCGTCAGGGTTACGGGTTTTTGCAATGCGTTGTTCTTGCCGGCCATAAATGTTTCCTTTCGATTATCGACGATATCCGCGCGCCGTCCGACCGAGATATCCGACAGACGCGCATTGCGTTGTTACAGGTCTTGCGACCACTCCCCTTCTTCAGTCTTGGGCCGGCCCGTGAAGGTACCGGTCAGGACTGCGGCGGACATAATGCGCCCTTTGATGGCGCTAAGCAAATCGTCGCGCGTTGCGCCGGGCATAAGTGTCAGCGGCAGATCGACCGCGAACAGTTGAAACACGTAGGCATGGCTGCCGCTGTCCAGCGCGGGATCGGGCAACAGCCATTCGGAATTGCCGCCTGTATTCTTGCCGACGCGTGGGGGGACTTCCCCTTCCAGCAGCTTCCCGCGCTGCGGCGCAAGCCCCCAGACCAGCCAGTGGCAATGGGGCGTCTTGCCGCCGCCCGTGCTGGCGTCTTCCACGATCAGAACCAGTTCCTGAGCGCCGGGAGGGGGGGCGGCCCACTCCAGCGGCGGGGCAACCGCATCCTCTTCGCCGGCGGTAAAGGAAGGGTCCAGTTCCTCCCCGTCGGCAAAAGCGGGGCTGCGAAGCGTCAGACCGCCCCGCCCGAAACTCTTGTCGTCGGCCAGCGATGCGATGGCCAGATCACCCAGCCCGGCGGGCGATCCGGGTATGGCTTTCGTCAACCAGGCTGGCACTGCGTCGGTCATAAAAACTCCATTGGCGGGCGGCATGTCGCCGCGGGTACTTTGCCGAATTGTCGGCGTAAACGCTTAACGGTATCGCGGCGGCGGCGATACGAAAAAAGGGACCGCCGCATCAGTGATGCGGCGGTCCCTTTTTTCATTCAGGTCGAAATGCCGATCAGCTTGGCATCAGTACCGTGTCGATCACATGGATCACGCCGTTGGACGCTTGCGTATCGGTGGCCGTCACGGTGGAGGTGTTGCCTGCCGCATCGGTCAGCACGACGTTGCTGCCGTCCATCATCGCGCTCAATGTCGCGCCGTTCACGGTGGTCAGTTCGGCGGTACCGTTACCGGCGGTAATCGCTTCCGTAATCGCGGCGGCGCTCATATTGCCCGAAACGACATGATACGTCAGAATGCCGGTCAGCGCATCCTTGCTTTCGGGCGTCATCAGCCCTTCCAGCGTGGCGGCGTCGATCTTTTCGAACGCGGCGTTGGTGGGTGCGAAGACCGTGAACGGTCCGTCACCCTGTAATGTCGCGCCCAGATCTGCGGCGGTTACCGCGCTGACGAGAGTCGAAAACTCCGGGTTGCCCTGCGCCACGGCAACGATGTCACCGGCGGCCGTCGCGTCGGTCGAATTTGCCATCGCATCGGCTTCCATCGAAGTGTCGGTCTCGGCGGTTTCGGGTGTTCCGCATGCGGCCAATGCCAGCGTTGCGGATGCGAGAATGGTGGTTCCAAGGAATTTCATAGTGCGTGCCTTAATGGTTGTGCGAACAGGTTCTACCGGCTCGTTTCATTCAACCAACCAAGCGGGGTTACACCCGTTCCGAAATAATTAGCTTTTGTTGCAGTTGTTGCAACGATTACCATCCCGCCGATCCAAGGACGCCTTTGATCGGCCCGCGAATACGGTCCGTGACCCAACCGCCGTAAAAGCCCCCCGGCTGGGGGCGCACGCGTTCTTGGTCCACGTAACATTCCAGTTTTGCGGGATAGAATGCGAACCAGCCTGCGATCTGCGCGTATCCTTGCGCCAGATCGTCGAACGGATCGAGATAGGTCCAAGCGGCATCGGGGACGCTGGGTCCGCCGGGAACGACCAGATCGTACCCCTGCGCCGCGCCCTTCCATTCGCACACCGACAGGGACGCGTTGGGGATCAGCCAGTCGGTGCGGACATCGTCGGGCGGGAAGTAGGGGACTGGTGCGCCAGCGGTTTCCTTGACCTCGACAGCGCGATCGCCGCTGGCAACGACATGGCCGCCGATCCGCGCGGACGGCGTGCCCGATGCCGAAACGACGACCGGCGGGCGCGGATAATCCCAAACGGATTCCTGCCCTGGCCCGGCGGTTTCCAATCCGGCGGGGCGAAAACTGCGATCCCAGTGATCCCGCCTGCCGCGCACCTGTCGTAGCAGTGCGCCCTTATCCGGCAGACCGACCGTCATGGGGTGCGATCCCCGGTAAAAGGCTGGCGATCCGTCCATCCGCAGCCATCGCGCAATTCGTCGCCGATCTGAACCGTAACGACATAGGGGTAGCTGCGATCCGCCATCGTATCGTCGCATGCGCCGGGCGACACGGTCATGACGAATGCGCGGCCATCCAGCGTGCCGGTAAAGCCCAACCCGCCATTGCCGGCAAACCGCTGCACCGCAATGGCGACGCCGTCCGGATCGTTCATCGTGTCGTATCGCAAGGTCGTGCCTGTCACCGTGCCGCCCCAAAACGGCTCGTTCCCTGCAAATCGCAGCGTTTCGCCCGCTTCGATACCGTCGAAGGCGGCAACCCGCTGTGCGCCGTCCCCGCTCTGACACGCGGCAAGACACGCCCCCATGCATAGGGCCATGTATGGGGCCGTCTGCCGGACGATGGATTTGGGAATGGCAGACATTGCGGGCATCCTGATCTATTGCACCGACCGACATGGCGCAGCGGACGGACCGGGTACAATGGAAGACAAGCGAGAGGCAAGTTTGCAGGTTTTGGTGGATGGCGACGCCTGCCCGGTCAAAGACGAGATCTACCGCGTTGCGCTGCGCCATAAAGTGCCGGTCGTTATCGTCAGCAATTCGCCGTTCCGCATTCCCGACCATGCATCGATCAGCCGGATCGTGGTCGATGACGGCTTCGACGCTGCGGATGACTGGATCGCGGAACGGGCTGATGTGAACACCGTCGTCGTTACGGGCGACATCCTGCTGGCCGAACGATGCGTGAAAGCGGGCGCGACGGTGCTGGCGAACAACGGCAAACCCTTTACGGCAAGTTCCATCGGCAATGCGGTTGCCACTCGCGCGATCATGGCGGATTTGCGCGCAGGCGCGACAACCGAAAACATCGGCGGACCGCGACCTTTTTCCAAGAACGACCGATCGCGATTTCTGCAAGCGCTGGATCGTGAGCTGGTCCGGATGGCACGGTCCGCCGAACGCCGCTGAAGGGAACATCATGCGGGGATCGTCGCTTTAACCATCGTATGACCGCCAAACTGGACGAAGGACATCCGCATGACCGACCAAAGCCCCGCCGACCATCTCGAACATATCGCCAAAGCGATGCAGGACATCGATTTCGCCATGCTCAACACGCATACGAAAGATGGCCAGATCGGCGCTCGCCCGATGAGCAACAACCGACAGGTGGAATTCGACGGCGACAGTTTCTTCTTCACTTGGGAAGATTGCCTGATGGTGGACGATATCAAACGCAATCCGAAGGTCGGCCTATCCTATCAGGGAGCGGGGTCCGATGATGGTGCGCCCGGCATCTTCATATCGATCGAGGGAAGCGCCGAGATCGTGCGCGACAAGCAGGCGTTCCGCGATCATTGGGTGGACGAACTGGACCGTTGGTTCGAAGACGGCATCGAAACCGAAGGCATGGTGATGCTGCATGTCCATTCCACGCGGGCTGCGTATTGGGATGGCGATGCCGAAGCGGATTTCGACATTCCGCAATAGGGGCGATAGTCACCCGGCCTTGGTTTTGGCCTTGTGCGCCGCGATCTGTTCGTCGATCGCGGCGATGCGCTGGCGTTCCGGCGTGTCGCGCGCCAGCCCTTTCAAACGGCATGTCGCCCAGAGCGCCTTGCGTTCGGATTCCAGCTTTTTAAGATACAAATCGGCCATAGGTCAGCTTTTCGATGTGCCTCTTGCCGCCTTTACCAAATCGGCAATTGCGCGCGGGGTGAAGACGAGGCCCGCCGCATAGATCGGCAGGATCAGCTGCGCCCAATAGAAGTTTTCGGGCCGCGCCGCCACCGCGATAATCAGCGCGAAGCCCGCGCTCCACAGCAATACCGCAAACGCGGCGCGGCTGCCCAGCCCTGCCCACCCGACCATCGGCAGGATGGCGAGCGGTACCGCCAGCCACGCGGGCGCGAACGCCAGCGGGGTCAGCCGGCGCACGGCATCGAGGACGAATGCCGGACCGCCCATCCCCGTCCACCCTTCGGATGTCGCATCGCCCGGCAGCCGCAGTTCCAGGACCGCATGGGCGTGGGCTGCCATGCCCAGCGCGAACGAAGCCAGCAACGCCAACGCCACCGCAACTTCGCGCCATGACCGGCGCATAGCTGCCAAGGCGCTCCACAACAGCAGTGCCGGAACCGCCAATTCGCGCACCGCCACGGCCACAGCGATGAAGAACAGGCCGACCAACCAATAGCGCGTGCCGTAAAATGCGAAAGCTGCCGTCAACGCCAGACCGGCGATCACTTCGTGCAACACATGCACACGCTCGTCGAAGGCGGCGATACCGCACAGAAATATCACGATTGCCGCACCGATCCGCTCGGCAGGCAGAACCGCAGCGGGATGCCGCATATGCGACAGGCGAACCGTCCAGCCGATGATACCGATCAGCAGCATGGCAACCGCGACCATGCGCCAGCCGCCCGGACCCCACAGCGCATCGCCCCACGCCATCGCCGGGGATCGGACCGTCACGAACGGCGCGGTGGGATAATCATGCGCGCGCTGCTCTGCCAGAGCGGCGACGTAGTAGTCCTCGCCGGCCATCACCCGCGCCGCAATACTCTCGTACAGGTCCATATCGCCGAACGACGATGCATCGCTCGCCGTGCTTGGCGATGGTGCGGAAGGAGCCGGTGCGGCTGCGTGATGCCAGGCCAACCATGCCAACGCCGCCACGATGCCGACCAGCACCACGCGCGCGACGGTTGGCGGCAGATAGGCCAGCGGCCGGGCGTGCCGGGACGATTGCGTGATTAGGGTGCGGAACACCGGCCGAACTTGTTTACCCCGTGTTCACCCCTGTTCACCCTCTTTCGCGACTTCCTCTTCCGGCAGATACAGCCGCTCACCCTTTTCCTTATACAATTCGCTCATTTCGCGCATGCCCTCTTCCGCTGCGGCCTTGCTGGCGGCGGCGGTGTCCGCGCCCCATTTTTCCGCTTCCAGGAAGCCGTCGGCGCTCTGGTTCTGCTTGGCTGGCGAAATCGCGCACTTCCTGGCTGATCTTCATGCTGCAGAATTTCGGCCCGCACATCGAACAGAAATGCGCCGTCTTCGCGCCTTCCGCGGGCAGGGTCTGGTCGTGATACTCCTCCGCCGTATCGGGGTCGAGCGACAGGTTGAACTGGTCGCGCCAGCGGAATTCGAAGCGCGCCTGGACAGAGCGCATCGTCGCGCATCTGTGCCGCGGGATGACCCTTCGCCAGATCGGCAGCGTGGGCGGCCAGCTTGTAGGTGACCACGCCCACCTTCACATCGTCGCGGTCGGGCAGGCCCAGATGTTCCTTCGGCGTGACGTAGCAGAGCATCGCCGTGCCGTACCAGCCGATCTGCGCCGCGCCGATGCCGCTGGTGATGTGGTCGTAGCCCGGCGCAATGTCGGTGACGAGGGGGCCGAGGGTGTAGAACGGCGCTTCGCCGCACACTTCCAGCTGCTTCGTCCATGTTCTCCTTGATCTTGTGCATCGGGACGTGGCCCGGCCCCTCGATCATCACCTGCACGTCCGATTTCCACGCGCGGTGGGTCAGTTCGCCCAGCGTGTAGAGCTCCGCAAACTGCGCCTCGTCATTGGCGTCCGCGATGCTGCCGGGGCGCAGGCCATCGCCCAGGCGAATAGGCGATGTCATACGCCTTCATGATCTCCGTGATGTCGTCGAAATGTTCGTAGAGGAACGCTTTCCTTGTGATGCGCGAGGCACCATTTCGCCATGATGCGCCGCCGCGCGACACGATGCCGGTGACGCGCTTGGCCGCCATCGGCACGTAGGGCAGGCGCACGCCCGCATGGATGGTGAAGTAATCCACGCCCTGTTCGGCCTGTTCGATCAGCGTGTCGCGGAAGATGTCCCAGGTCAGGTCCTCGGCCACGCCGCCGACCTTTTCCAGCGCCTGATAGATCGGCACGGTGCCGATCGGCACGGGGCTGTTGCGGATGATCCATTCGCGGGTGTCGTGGATGTTGCGGCCCGTGGAAAGGTCCATCACCGTGTCCGCGCCCCAGCGGATCGACCAGACCATCTTGTCGACTTCGCTCGCCACGTCGGACGCGACCGCGCTGTTGCCGATATTGGCGTTGATCTTGACCAGGAAATTGCGCCCGATCGCCATCGGTTCGCATTCGGGGTGGTTGACGTTGGAGGGGATGATCGCCCGCCCGCGCGCCACCTCGTCGCGAACGAATTCGGGCGTTACGTTCATCGGGATGGACGCGCCGAAGCTCTCGCCGCCGGACGATGCCTCGCGCGCCAGTTCGCGGCCGAGATTTTCGCGCGCGGCGACATATTCCATTTCCGGCGTGATGATGCCCTGGCGCGCATAATGCATCTGGCTGAGGTTCTGGCCCGCCTTGGCGCGCAGCGGTTTGCGCAGCGCGGTCGGGAACGGGGGCACGCCGCCGCTGCGGTCGGGGCCGAGCTGGCCGTTGTCTTCGGGCTTGACCTCGCGCGGGGTGTATTCCTCGACATCGCCGCGCGCCAGCTGCCACTCGCGGCGCAGCGGGGCGAGGCCGGCCTGGATGTCGATCACGGACAGTCGGGGTCGGTATAGGGGCCGGAGGTGTCGTACACACGCAACGGCGGCTCTCCGCTGCCCGGCTCCAGATCGATCTCGCGCATGGCGACGTCGTAGGGGCCGATATGGACCTTGCGGCTGCCGCGGATGGGGCCGGTGGTGACGCCGATTTCGAAACTGAGAATTGATGTCGGCCATTGCGGTTGTCTCCTATGGGCGGAGAACGGACGTCAATCGGCGACATGCCGTTGAGCCGGCCCGCTCCCTACGCCGATGTTAATCGGTTCAGGTTCTACGGGTCGCAGGATGCCCTGCCTCTCAGCCCAATCGGCTCCCCGGGGTATGATCCCTTGGTAAGCCGATCGGGCGGAAGCGTAAAGGGTTCGAAACGGTTCGGGTCAGGTTCGCACGGCCGTCATGTTCGGGCGCATCACGATGGCGCAAGCCACAAACAGGGTTGCCGCCGTACCGATCGCACCGGCCATCGTAGGCCATGTCCCGCCCGAACAGCATGGCGACGCACATTGGTCGCCAACGCCGCCAGACCGGTCGCGATGGCCAGTCCGCCGATAATCTTCGCCGCGCCCGGTCTCCTTCCACAGCGACGCGCCCGAGACGATGCCCGCCAACCCGATCAGCGCCTTGGCTGCGAAAAAGAAGAAGAACGCCGTGCCCAAAACGGCCTGAAACACGGGCGACAACGGTTCGCCCGCTTCCAGCAATGGGCCGAACGCGAACAGCCCCAACCCGACCTGCACCAGATTGAATACACCGAACAGCGCAATCCCCGCCCATGCCAGCGGCGAAAGCGGGCACGCGCGCCATCGGCAACCAGTGCCAGCGCCGATATGGCCAGGAAAATCACCGCCTCCGCCCGTCCAGATCATCGTGTCGCGGTAACGACCTCGCCCTGCACGGTGAGCATAGTGCAGCACCTGCGTCAATATGGCAGCGAACAGGGCATAGCCTGTCAGTCTGGCGGCATTTGCGATGCGGTAATATCCATCATGCGTTCCTCTTTATCGTCGGGCCAGGGCAGACCCGCTATGTCCCGCAGGTTCGACGGCCTTCGCGAAAAGGTTACACGGGTTTCCGGTCACAGCCCGCCGGCTGCGATCCAATCGTCGATCTTCGTCTCCAGCACCGGCAGCGGCAGTGCACCCGTGCCCAGAACCTGCGCGTGGAATGCCTTGATATCGAAATCCGTCGCCCAGCGACGCTTTCGCCTCTGTCGCGCAACTCCTGTATCTTCAACGCCCCGACCTTGTAAGCCAGCGCCTGCGTCGGGATGGCGATATACCGTTCCACTTCCGCCGTCGCATCGGTTACGCCCATCGCGGAATTGTCGGTCATGTACTGGATCGCCTGCTCCCGGCTCCACCCTTTCGCATGAAGCCCTGTATCGACCACCAGCCGCATCGCGCGCAGCATTTCATCGTCCAGCGTGCCCTGCCGCGCATAGGGTTCGTCGAACAGGCCCATATCGTAGCCGAGCGTTTCGGAATAAAGCGCCCACCCTTCCACATACGCCGTATTCCCGCCGAACCGCATGAAGGCTGGCAACGACTTCGTTTTCCTGGGCCAGCGCTGATCTGGAAATGATGCCCCGGCGCGCCTTCGTGCAGATACAGCGTCATGATACCCGGTGTGGTCCGGCTGGGCAGGTCATATGCGTTGAAATAGAATGTGCCGGGACGCGAACCATCCGGCGTGCCCGACTTGATACGAACCGCCCGCCTCGAATTTCTCGCGAAATTCCTCGTACGGTTTTATTTCCAGTTCGCTTTTGGGAACCAGGCTGAAAGAATTCGGGTACTTTGGCATCCACGATCTTGCCGACGTGGTAATATTCCTGCGTCAGCCATTCGCGGCTTTCGGGTTTGAACTTCGGATCGCTGCGAATGTGATCGAAGAATTCCTGCCAGATCCCCGTCGAAACCGACCTCGTCCTTTACCCCTTCCATTCCCTGCAGGATGCGTGCGACTTCGGACAGGCCGAGATCGTGCAGATAATCCGCCGTCAGCGGCAATGTGGTCGTATCTTCGATCATCTGGGCATACAGCGCCTGCCCGCCCTTCATCTGGGTCAGGCCGGTGGTGGTGCGTGCGGCGGGCAGATATTCATCGCGCAGGAAATCGCGCATGCGGGCATTGGCGTCGTAAATGCCTTGCGTCTTCGCGCGATATTCCCGCCGTCAGCCGGGTCTTGTCGGCGACGCTGAAATCGTCCGGGAACATGCCGATCGGACCCCAATAGGTGCGATTCCTCGATCGGCATTGCCAATTGCGTGTCCAGCTGTTCGATCACGTTGCGGATGGTCAGGCTGGTTTCCAGCACGCCCGATTTCATCCCTTCGCGAAAGCGGCCGATCGCACGATCGTTGATGGCGATGTAATCGTCGTGCCGTTTCAGATTGTTGTCGTAATCCGTCGACGGTCTCGAACGGGGCTGCGCTCTGCCCGCTGGCGAAGGTGGGGTAGAATGTGTGAAACCCGCTGAAATGGTTGACCGGGCGCACCTGAGTGACGGCGCAGCAGCCCCGGCGTCAGGCCGGCTCAGCGTCTGATCCTGATTGTAGCGAAAGACATCATACGCAATCCGGTCCGTCTGCGTCAGCGCCTCGCGATCGATCCCGTGCAAGCGCAGCCAGATTGGCCCGCGCATCCGCTCTGGTCCTGCGTCGTTATACGCGTCGGTCAGGTAATCGCCCAGCCGGTCCGCATAGCGCATGTCGCCGCGGAACAACGCGCTCAGCGGGTTGAGCTTCAGATCCCGCTTCGTCCGCTGCGGCGAACAGGGCGAACAGATGGTCATGTTGTGCCATCGCGGCGACAGGTTGTTCGGGAAGCTCCAGCACATCGGCTTGCGATACCGGACGTATCTGTTCACCGCCGGTCGGGGCGCAGGCTGCCAGAATAAGAGCGGATGCGCCGGTCAGCGCCATGCGAATTGCGGTCATTATCGTATCTTCCCGTCATTGCGTTCGTTCATATCGGCGCGCCAATTCACTCGATCGTCCGCCCGCGCACCATCACCCAATCGACATTTTCCAGCACGGTCACATCGGTCCAGCGGATTGCCTGCGACCGCGATGATGTCGGCGGAAAAGCCGGGCGCGAGCCGGCCGATTTCATCTTCCATACCCAATTCGCGCGCGGCAATGGTCGTCGCGCTGGCGAGCGCCTCCCGGTCGGACATCCCTTGCGCCTTCATCAGTGCGAATTCCTCGGCATTGCGGCCGTGATCGAACACGCCGGCATCGGTGCCGAAGGCGATCTCCACCCCTTCGCGCCGGGCGCGTGTGACCAGCGATTCCGCGACTTCGACCGTGGCGCGGATCTTATCTTCCACCACGGGGGTATAGATGCCCTTGCCCAGTCCTTCGCTGACACCCTGGAACGCCATCAGGGTCGGGACCAGTACCGTGCCGTTGGCTTTCATCGCGCGCGCCGCCTCTACGTCGATGAACGTGCCATGTTCGATCGTGTCGATCCCGGCGCGGCTCGCAGCCTCGATTCCACGCGCGCCGTGAGCATGGGCCATGACTTTCAAACCCAGCGAGCGCGCCGTGCTGGCAATCGCGGTCATCTCGTCATTGCTGAAATGCGCTTCCAGCCCCGCGCCTTGCTGGCTCAGCACGCCGCCCGTGGCGGTGATCTTGATGACGTCCGCCCCGTTCTGGGCCGCGCGGCGGACCTTCTGCGCGCATTCGACCGGACCTGTACAGGTGTAGCCACCCGACAGCACTTCGTTCACTTCGGGGCGAAAACCGGACACGTCGCCATGCCCACCCACGATGGCGAGCGCCGGTCCCGCAGCCACGATGCGCGGTCCCGCGATGATCCCTTCCGCCGTGCCGCGCCGAAGGGCATAGGCGGTCTGCTGCGCGCTGCCCGCTTCGCGTACGGTGGTGAACCCGGCACGGGCGGTCGGCGCGCGCGTTTTTCATACCCAGAACCACGCCCCATTCGTCGGCTTCGGTTGCCTGTTTCCAGAAATCTCCACCCGGATCGCCGGTCAGATGAACATGCAAGTCGATCAGGCCCGGCAGGACGGTCTTGTCCAACATGTTCACGACCGTCACCCCGTCTTGCGGGGCGGAAGGGTAACTGCCGCCCGCGCTGATATCGACGATACGCCCATCGACCACGGTAATGGTCCCCGCACCGATGGATCCGGTTTGCGCGTCCGGGATGATATCACCCGCAGCGATGATCGTGGTTTGCGTTTGCGTTTGCGCCACCGCCGCGCTGCCCACCATCGACCCCGCCGTCAGTGCAATCGCCGCACTCGCGCTTTTCATCCAGCTTGTCATCGGCTCTGCCCCTCTTTTATGGTTAAGGTTGGGCGTAACGCGTTTGGCGGGCCAGGGGAAGATACCGGGAAAACTCGCCGGGTGATCGCTTGTATCGCCTCATTGCCGCATTGCCTCGCCGCTCCGTCCGCCCCCTTGCATGACCGCCCTGCCGCGCTATGACCACGGGGCAATGTTTCATAGTTTCAAGGATTATCCATGACGCGCACTCTGCTGCTGACTGCCGCCCTGCTTGGATCGGCCTCCATCGCCGCCACCGCTTCCGCCCGCCCGATGACGCCCGAAGATGTGGCCAAGCTGGAATCCGCCGGCGCGATGGCGGTTTCCCCCGATGGAACGCGCGTCGCCTTCACCACGCTCAGTCTGCCCGATGTGACCGAAGGCGAGAAGGACGGCACCACGACCGCGCAGCTGAAAATGGCTTACGGCCCTGGCAATGCGCGCGATTTCCTGCCCGCCGACATCAATGCGCGCAGCGTCGCCTTTTCGCCCGATGGCCGCATGGTCAGTTTCGTCTGGAGCAAGGACGATGAAAAGCGCGCCGTATGGGGCATTCCCGTCGATGGCGGGGCGCAGCGCAAACTCGCCGCGATCGAAGATGCGAATGTGCGCGCCTATGATTGGGCGCCCGACGGCGCGACGATCTACATGCTCGCCGATGCCGAGCCCGACGATCAGCGCGACACGCAAAAAGACGCGGGCTTCAATTCGATCGTGTATGAGGAGGAAGCCCGCCTCAACCGTATGTTCACCGCACGGGTGGGAATGGAAGTAGATGCGGACCCGACCGCCATCACGATCCCCGGCTATGTCAGCGGCTTCGCCATCGCACCCGACGGTCGCCAGGCCATCGTGCAGACCGCCCCAACCCCCAATGTCGATGACAGCTACGTCCTGCAACGCGTCAACGTGATCGACCTTTCCACCGGCAACGTGTCCCGCGTGATCGAAACTCCGGGCAAGCTGGGCGATGTCGAAATTGCGCCCGACAGCAGCAAGATGGCGCTGATCGCGGCCGTGGATGAAAACGATCCCGCCCCCACGACGCTGCATTTCGTCGATATGGCAAGCGGGGCCATCACCGCGCTGAATGCAGGCGCTGCAGAAGCGGCGGACGATGCCGAATTTCTGCCCGACGGCAGATTGGCGGCAATCATCAGCAAGGGCGCATCGACGTTCCTGCGGATCTACGGCGCGGATGGCCGTCAGCTTTCCGAAACCCCCGCCGGCGATCTGTCGTTGAGCGCGATCGAGGCGGCGGGAAATACCATCGTCTTGCGCGCCAGCAGCGCCACGCATCCATCCGAACTGTTCAGTTTTGCAGATGGCGCGTTCACCCGATGGACCAGCCACAACCCTTGGCTGTCCGATATCGATTTCGGCAAACAGAGTGTCGTGACCTACACCGCGCGCGACGGGCAGCAAGTTGAAGGCGTGCTGATCGAGCCTGTTGCCCAACCAGGACGGCGCGTGGCGCGCGGCGGATCGCCGACGATCATGAACATCCACGGCGGCCCCGAAGCGCATGAATCGAACGGCTGGCAAACAACCTACAGCAAACCCGGCCAGGTTGCGGCAGGTCAGGGCTATGCCGTATTCCTGCCCAACTATCGCGGCTCGACCGGTTATGGCGTCGATTTCGCGAAGGCGCACCAGGATGATTACGCAGGCAAGGAATTCAACGACATCGTCGATGCCAAGCGCTTCCTTGTCGCACAAGGCATCGCGGATGCAGACCGCACGGGCATCACCGGCGGTTCCTATGGCGGCTATGCCAGCGCATGGGGGGCAACGGCGCATAGCGACGAATATGCCGCCAGCGTGATGTTCGTCGGCATTTCCAACCAGATCAGCAAGTTCGGCACGACCGACATTCCGGTGGAAATGTTCAACGTCCACAGCCGCAAATGGCCCTGGGAAGATTGGCAGGGCATGCTGGAAGTCAGCCCGATCTACCACGTGGACAAGGCGAAAACGCCGATCCTGATCATGCACGGCGCGGAAGATACGCGGGTCGCGCCCAGCCAGTCCTACGAACTTTATCGCAACATCAAGGTTCGCCAGCCCGAAACCCCGGTACGGCTGGTGCTGTTTCCCGGTGAAGGCCACGGCAACCAGCGGGCGGGATCACGCTACGATTACAATCTGCGGATGATGGACTGGTTCGACACGTACCTGAAAACCGGGGATCGCAATGCGGCCTTGCCCGCCGCCCGCCCGCAACTGGCCGACGGCGCAAAGGGGGCCGAAGCGCAGGATGACGACGATTGATCGCATATAACGCCATGTGGTGTTGTATGGAACGCGTTTGCGAATAAGCACGCCGCATCCTACGGTCGAATGCGAATATGGGTATTGAGAAAACAGACGTAGCTATTGTCGGCGGCGGGCTTGCAGGTGGCTTGACCGCGCTGGCCATCGCGCGCCAGCGGCCCGGCCTGTCGATCGCGCTGATCGAGGCAGGCAGTACGTTCGGCGGCAATCACCGGTGGAGCTGGTTCGACAGCGATCTGACGGCCGAACAGGCGGTCTGTTCGATGCCTTTACCACCGCGCGTTGGACCGATGGCTACGCGGTCATATTCCCCGAATTCGCGCGGCGTCTGCCCACCCCCTACAATTCGCTGGCGAGCGCAGATTACGATGCCGGATTGCGCGCGCAACTTTCCGGTCACACCTTGCTGACAGATACACCGGTTGCTGCCCTCGACCGCAGCGGTGTCGATTGCGCGAATGGGACGCGCATTGCGGCCAAGGTCGTCATCGATTGTCGCGGGGCGACCGGCGCGCATCACTTCACCGGCGGGTGGCAGGTATTTATGGGGCGGCACCTGCGCTTCTCGCAGCCGCATGGCGTCGAACAACCGGTCATCATGGATGCCCATATCGATCAGCACGGCGCGTGCCGTTTCGTCTATACGCTGCCGCTGGGGCCGAACGACCTGTTCGTGGAAGATACCTATTATCAGGACACCGCCACGCTGGAGGAAGGCGTGCTGACCCTGCGCCTCGACGCCTATTGCAAGGCTATGGGTTGGGACGGTGAAACCATCGCCACCGAAACCGGAATGCTGCCGGTCGTAACCGGTGGCGATTTTACGGCGTTTCAGGCGGATGGTCGGATCGATGGGGTGGCCACCGTCGGCGCGCGGGGCGGGTTCACCCATCCGCTGACCAGCTACACCGTACCCTACGCCGCCGCGATGGCTTGCGAAATCGCTGCCGATCCCAATCTGCTCGACGGCGGACTGGCCGGGCGGATGGAGGCACGCGCGCAGAAACATTGGGGCGATACGGCGTTCTATCGTACACTCGCGCGCATGATGTTCGGCGCGGCGCAGCCGGACCGGCGATACAAGGTTTTTGCCCATACATACCGGCTGCGCGCCGGTTTGATCGAACGGTTCTATGCCGGACGATCGACCGCCGCGGACAAGGCGCGGTTGTTGATCGGCAAACCCCCCGTTCCCGTAACCGGCGCCGTGCGCGCGCTCGCCACCACCGGCAATCGATTGACCACAGGATCGCACCCATGAACGCTCAAAGCCCCATAAAGCCTGCCAGCCCGAACGCCAGCAATGCCCGTATCCAGGCGCTGGAGGGCAAATCGGCCTGCGTGATCGGCGCGGGTTTCGGTGGCCTGGCATTGGCCATGCGACTGCAAAGCGCCGGCGTGCAGACCACCGTGATCGAGGCGCGGGACAAGCCCGGCGGTCGCGGCTATTTCTGGGAGAAGGACGGCTTCACCTTCGACGCCGGGCCGACCGTGGTGACCGATCCGCCCTGTCTGGAAGAATTGTGGTCGATTTCCGGCCACGATATGAAGGAAGATGTCGAGCTGATGAAGGTCCACCCCTTCTATCGCCTCAACTGGCCCGACGGTCATAATTTCGATTATTCCAACGATGTCGCCGAACTGAACGAGGAAATCCGCAAACTGAACCCGGACGATGTCGCCGGATATCAGCGGTTCCTCGATTATTCGGCAGGAGTGTACGAAGAAGGGTACGTCAAGCTCGGCACGGTCCCCTTCCTCGATTTCAAATCGATGTTGAAGGCCGCGCCTGCGCTGGCGAAGAAGCAGGCATGGCGCAGCGTCTATTCCATCGTGTCGAAATATATTCAGAACGAGAAGATACGCCAGGCGCTAAGTTTCCACACTCTGCTGGTGGGCGGCGATCCGTTCAAGACCAGCGCGATCTACACCCTGATCCATAAGCTGGAGAAGGATGGCGGCGTGTGGTGGACGCGTGGTGGCACGAACCGCCTGATCGCGGGCATGATCCGCCATTTCGAACGGCTCGGCGGCACAGATGCGCGATCGGCGATCCGGTGGTGCAGGTGCACACGGTCGGCAATCGCGCGACCGAAGTCGAAACCAAAAGCGGCTTTCGCGAACGGTTCGACGCGGTGGCCAGCAATGGCGACATCATGCACACCTATCGCGACCTGCTGTCCGAAACGCCGCGCGGCAAAAGCTACGCCAAGACGCTTGCCCGCAAGAAATTCAGCCCCGGCCTGTTCGTGGTGCATTTCGGGCTGGAGGGAACCTGGCCCGGTATCCCGCATCACATGATCCTGTTCGGTCCGCGCTACAAGGAATTGCTGGTCGATATCTACGACAAGGGTATTCTGCCGGAAGATTTCAGCATCTATCTGCACCACCCCACCGTGACCGATCCGGGCATGGCCCCGCCGGGTAAAAGCACGTTCTACGCGCTGGTTCCGGTCGCCCATATGGGCAAGCTGGCAGTCGATTGGGACGAAGTCGGCCCGATCCTGGAAAAGCGCATATTGGACGAGATCGGACGGCGGCTGATCCCCGATATTCACGACCGGATCGTGACCAAGTTCAGCTATGCGCCCAAGGATTTCGCGCACGACCTCAGCGCGCATCAGGGCAGTGCCTTCAGCCTGGAACCGGTGCTGACCCAAAGCGCCTGGTTCCGCGGCCACAACCGCGACGACGTGATCGGCAATTTCTACCTGACCGGCGCAGGCACGCATCCCGGCGCGGGCATCCCCGGCGTGGTCGGCAGCGCGAAAGCAACGGCGGGGCTGATGTTGGAAGATCTGGCGCAAACCGCGCGATGAAGCGCATTGCCGTTTACTGCGGATCGGCCACCCCCGCCGATCCGCGTTATATGGGCCTGGCGCGCGATGTCGGCGCAGGCCTTGCCGCGCGTGGCATCGGCGTCGTTTATGGCGGTGGGCGGCTGGGGTTGATGGGCGCGCTTGCGTCAGGCGCGCTGGGTGCGGGCGGCGAGGTCGTCGGCGTCATTCCGCAAGCGCTGGCGAACAGCGAGGTCGCCAACCACGATTGCAGCGAATTGCACACCGTGTCCGGCATGCACGAACGTAAACAGATGTTCACGGACTTATCGCGACGGATTCATCACTTTGCCCGGCGGCGTCGGGACCATGGACGAATTGTGGGAAGCGATGAGCTGGGCGCAGCTTGGCTATCACACCAAACCCGTCGGCCTGCTCAACGCTTTCGGGTTCTACGACCATCTGATTGCGTTCAACGACACTATGGCCGAGGTCGGCTTCGTGCGCGCGGCGCATCGAAAAATCCTGATTGCAGAGGATAATTTAACCTCGCTGCTCGACAGGATGGCGGCCTATGTCCCGCACACCCCGATATTCCGCATGAAAGCCGACGATCTGTGAACGAAGGCGGCGATCAAGTTCCGATGACTCCCGCCGCGCGGGCCAAACGCGAACGCCTGCTCGCGCCGTCGATGGTCATGCGCGAAACCCAGCGGCGGCCCGGCGGCGGGCGCGATCGGGCGGCTCTGGTGGAGAAGGCGCGGGTGTCCATCGTCAAGGGATCGAAAAGCTTCGCTTCCGCCTCCAAGCTGTTCGATCGGAACACGCGCGAAAAGGCGTGGCTGCTCTATTTCTGGTGTCGCCGGTGCGACGATATCGCCGACGATCAGGATCACGGCAGCGCGATGCAATGCCGATACGCCAGTCGGGCAAAAACGGGTTCAAGGCGATCAAGGTGCTGACCGACCGCGCGTTCGACGGCATGCCCACCGCCGACCCCGCTTTCGACGCGCTGGGCCAGCTATCGGTCGAAAGCGCCATCACGAAGGACATGGCGGCGGACGTCATCCAGGGGTTCAAGCTGGATGCGGAGGAATGGCGGCCCCGGTCCGAAAAGGACATGATGCGCTATTGCTACCACGTTGCGGGCGCAGTCGGCGTGATGATGGCGCATGTGATGGGCGTGCCAGCGTCCAACAGCGAGACGTTCGACCGGGCGTGCGATCTGGGTCTGGCGTTTCAACTCGCCAATATCGCGCGCGACGTGGTGGACGACGATGCGGCGGGACGATGCTATCTGCCTGCGGAATGGCTGGCGGAACGCGACCTTGCGCCCGGTCAGCATACCAAACCCGCCAATCGTTTCATTCTGGCCAGCATGATGCCGCGCATGATCGCGATGATGGACAGCCATGCGGATGCCGCCCGGTTGGGCGCGGCGCAGCTCGGTTTTCGGCAGCGCTGGGCGGTGCTGTCCGCCGCGCGCATCTACACCGCGATCGGCCATAAGGTGCTCGATCGCGGGCAACTGGCGTGGAACAACCGCGTCACGGTCGGCAAATGGGCTAAGCTACGCCATGTCTCCGCAGCGTTCGCGGAGGCGGTGTGGAACCGTCCGCGCGTGCCCGATCCGATGCCGAAATGGACGCGTGCCGATCTTCGTCCGATGAAGGGGTACTGAGCGCGCTTTGCAAATGGGGTCTTGCAAGCTACCCCACGAACCCATGATCCAATCCCTTCTGATCGCCAATCGCGGCGAGATCGCCTGCCGCATCATCCGCACCGCCCGCGCGATGGGCATCCGCACCATCGCCGTCTATTCCGATGCCGATGCGAAGGCGCTGCATGTGCGATCCGCGAACGAGGCGGTGCATATTGGCGCTTCGCCGGCCGCGACAAGCTACCTCGTCGGCGAAAAGATCATCGCCGCAGCGAAGCAGACGGGTGCAGACGCGATCCATCCGGGTTATGGCTTCCTGTCCGAAAATGCCGATTTCGCGCAAAGCGTTATCGATGCGGGGCTGATCTGGGTCGGTCCCAAGCCGGACAGCATTCGCGCGATGGGCCTGAAGGATGCGGCCAAGCAGCTGATGATCGATGCAGGCGTGCCGGTGACTCCGGGTTATCTGGGCGCGGACCAGTCGGTAGAACGCTTGCAAAGCGAGGCTGCCACGATCGGCTATCCCGTATTGATCAAAGCGGTGGCGGGCGGCGGCGGCAAGGGAATGCGGAAAGTCGAACGGCCCGAAGACTTTGCCGCCGATCTGCAATCGTGTCGCCGGGAAGCGAAAGCGAGTTTTTCCAACGACGAAGTGCTGCTGGAAAAATGGATTACCAGCCCGCGCCATATCGAGGTTCAGGTGTTCGGCGACAGTCACGGCAATGTCGTCCATCTGTTCGAACGCGACTGTTCGCTGCAACGCCGCCACCAAAAAGTGATCGAGGAAGCCCCTGCCCCCGGCATGGACGAAGCGACGCGCGAGGCCATCTGCGCTGCCGCCGTGCGCGCGGCCCAGGCGGTCGATTACGAGGGCGCAGGCACGATCGAGTTCATCGCGGATGCCAGCGAAGGTCTGCGCGCCGACCGCATTTTCTTCATGGAAATGAACACGCGTTTGCAGGTCGAACATCCGGTGACCGAGGAAATCACCGGCGTCGATCTGGTCGAATGGCAACTCCGTGTGGCGAGCGGCGAGCCTTTGCCGAAGAAACAGGATGAGCTGGCAATTCTCGGACACGCCATAGAGGTGCGCCTCTATGCCGAAGACCCGGCAGCAGGTTTCCTGCCCAGTACCGGCAGGCTGGACATATTTCGGATCGATGATGGGCATGGATCGATGGGCTTGCGCGTGGATACCGGGGTCGAGGAAGGGTCCGATATCTCCCCCTTTTACGATCCGATGATTGCGAAGGTAATCGTACATTGCGCCTCGGACCACCCGGAACCACGGCTCGACGCGATAGGCACGATGACAGCGGCATTGGGCAGCGAACTGCGCGTGCATGGGGTCAAGACGAACGCCGGTTTCCTGCACAATCTGGTTCAAACCGAAGCGTTTCGCAGCGCCACCATGACGACCGGAACGATTGCGGATCTGGGCGATGCGTTGCTGGAGAAGAGCCCGATCGGCACGGGCAATCTGTCCATCGCCGCGGCGCGCGTAATGAATGGTCCGCCCGCGACACAGACGCCTGTTTTCATCGGACGGCCACCGACCCCGCCCCCACCTCGGTCGCAGACCATCGGCGCCTTTCGTTTGAACCGCGACTCCCAAACAGCGATCACTGTTTACGTCGATGGCGAAGGCGGAAACCGTCGAACCTGACGACCGGGCAGTTCAAACCAACGCCCGCTTCGATTGGCTCGATCGGGACATAATCGTAACCGCAGATGGCGTGGGCCATCGTGTCAGTCTGCGACCGCCCGCGACTGCAAATGCCTCCATCGCCGATGGCGCAATTCTATCGCCCATGCCGGGGAAGGTCATTGCGGTCGACGTGGCTGAGGGAGACAGCGTGACCGCCGGGCAGCGGCTGATGGTGCTCGAGGCGATGAAGATGGAACACGCGCTGACTGCCCCGTTCGACGGAACCGTGACCGAGCTGAACGCCAGCGAAGGTGAGCAGGTTCAGGTGGAAGCGGTGCTGGCGGTTGTGGAACCGGTCGGCGAATAGCTAGTCCGCAACCTTGGCCGGAAACAGCCGTCCCCGCTCGCTGAACAGGACCAGCAGCAGGCAGATCGTCGCCGTAATCAACAGCGCCGCGGCCAATGGCCGCGCCGTCCCGTCATAGGCGAAACCGATCACGCTGCCCAGCGTCGCGCCGGTGACCAACCGCACGAAGCTTTGCGCCGAAGAAGCCGCGCCTGCGATATTGCGGAACGGTTCCATCGCGATCGACCCGAAATTCGCGCCGATGAACCCGATCAGCGCCATGTTCGCCGCCATCAACGGGACGAACGTGTACAGGCTTTCTTCGGGTTGCATGGCGAAGAACAATTGCAGACCCGATACGCCGATGAACGCCAGCAGCGCGGTATGGCTGACCCGCCGTGCCCCGAACCGTTCGACGATCCGCGAATTGGTCCAGCTCGCCACCGCCATGCACCCGGCGCACACCCCGAAGATGTAGGAGAAATTGTCGCCTGCGCCGAATGCCTCGCCGATCAGTTGCTGGCTGGAATTGATGAAGCCGAACAGGCCGCCGAACACCAGCGCGCTGCCCAACGTGTACCCGATCGTGCCGCGCATGGTCAGCGCGGATGTCATGTTGCGCGCGATCGGGCCGGGTCGAATCTCCTGCCGGTCCGCCTCGTGCAGGGTTTCCGGCAACCGGCGATAGACCCAGGCGAACATCACCACCGATGCCGCCGCCATCGCCACGAATATCCAGCGCCAATCGCCCGCGATCGACAATATCCCCTGCCCGATCGTGGGGGCGACTGCCGGGACCAACAGGAATATCACGAAGATCAGACTCATCATACGGGCCATCTTGTCCCCGCCCACCCGGTCGCGGATGATGGCAGGCGGCAGGGCGATGATCGCAGCCGCGCCGAACCCCTGCATGGCGCGCAGAACGATCAGCTGGGTGAATCCGGTCGTGAACGCGCAGGCGAGTGAGAGAACGAAATAGATCGCCAGCCCTGTAAACAGCACCGGCCGACGCCCGAACCGATCCGCGAAACTGCCCGGAACCAGCGCTCCGAAACCCGCTGCCAGTAGGAAAGCACCGATCACGAACTGCCGGTCGTTGCCAGTAACGCCCAGATCGACGGCCAGCACGTCGAGCGCGGGCAACACCGCATCAATACCGAACGCGTTCAACGCCATCAGCATCGCCATCATCCAGATCAGCTCTCGCTCGCCGATGGGCTTGCGCGTGGCCGCAGCGGCACGCGGGCGCGTATCGACGTCTCCGCTGAGGTTTGTTCGCATGTGCACAAAACGCAGGTGGCCCGCACGGGTGCACTTTGCAAGCGCAGTGCGTATGTTGGACGGGCATGAGCGACGCGACCGACCGATCCCCTGCCGATAACGGCACGCCAGCCGAAGAAGAACCCGGCCAGCGCAAGATCATCCATATCGATATGGACGCGTTCTTCGCCAGCGTGGAACAGCGCGACGATCCGGAATTGCGTGGCAAGCCGGTCGCAGTCGGCGGTGGCAGCGGGCGCGGCGTGGTCGCCGCCGCCAGTTACGAAGCGCGCGTGTTCGGCGTAAAATCCGCCATGCCATCGGTCACAGCGCGGCGGCTATGCCCGGACCTGATCTTCTGCAAATCCCGCTTCGACGTCTATCACGAAGTGTCGCAGCAAATCCGCGCAATCTTTCGCGAACACACGCCGCTGGTCGAACCGTTGAGCCTGGACGAAGCCTATCTGGACGTAACCGCCGATCTGCAGGGGCTGGGTTCCGCCACCCGCATCGCGCAGGATATTCGTGCGAAGATAGTGGAACGCACTCGGCTGACGGCAAGCGCGGGGGTCAGTTACAACAAGTTCCTGGCGAAACTGGCGAGCGACCAGAACAAACCCGACGGTCTTTGCGTCATCCGTCCGGGCCAGGGCGCGGCGTTCGTCCAGTCCCTGCCCGTTCGGCGGTTTCATGGCGTCGGGCCGAAGGGGGCGGAAAAGATGGCGCGACTGGGCATCGAAACCGGCGCCGATCTGGCGGCGAAGGACATCGCATTCCTGCGGCGGAACTTCGGCAGTTTCGCAGACTACCTCTATCGGGCGGCGCGGGGTATCGATCTGCGCCCCGTGCGATCGAACCGCATCCGCAAATCGGTTGGCGGGGAACGCACCTTCCACGAAGACATCTCCAACGCATCGGATTTGCACGAAACGATGGACCGCATCGTCGATATCGTGTGGGAACGGATCGTCCGTGCAAAAGCGAAGGGGCGGACCGTAACGCTGAAACTGAAATACAACGATTTCACGCTGATGACTCGCGCCCGTTCGCTCAGCCGATTGGTAACCGACAAGAACGAATTCGCGGCGATCGGACACAGTCTGCTGGCGGAGGTCTTGCCGTTGCCCATGCCGATCCGGCTGATGGGGCTGACCCTGTCCAAATTGGATCGCGATGAAAATGCCGCTGCCGAATTGATGAAGCGGCGTAAATTCGGGGACCCTCAGCTCGATCTGCTTTAACCGACAGGTGCGTTCAGATGATCCCGCGTGCGGTCAGGCCGATTGCGACGGCCACGATCAGCAAGGCGGCACCGACACTCCGCCGCGTTGCGCCGATCCAGCGCATATTTGCAAAACCGCCCGCCACGCTCCAGCCGATCGCCATTGCCAGCACTCCCCCCAATGCGCCGCCCGCCCCGGCAAGCGTCGGGGAAGCGGTGGCCGCAGCGAAGGCGAATATGCAGAACCGGGCGGCATCGCCGATCTGTTTGGCCAGCAGCACGATGGCGGTGGCGCCCAGCGAATAGGTCGGCTCGCGCAGAGCCTTGGCTTTCACCGGCCACAACAATTCCAGCGCGGCGAAGATCAGCGCGATCGCGACCAGCATCGTTTTGCCCGATGCGGGCAGAAAAGCTGCCACCGCATACCCTGCCCATGCCATCGCAGCGGCGGCAATAATCGCGCATACCGCCCCCACCCCCAACAATGCCGGACGTTTGCCATTGCGCCCGGCCAGATCGGCGATCAGCATCTGGTCCTTCGCCCCGATGGACGCGATGAGCACCGCGACCATCGCCAGGAAGAACGACGGCATAATCCAGCAGCCGCCGCTGTTACGCCTGCCAGGGTCCGGTGATCGCCAGCGTCTTCGTCGGGCTGTAGGAATTGACGAACAGCGTTTTGCCATCGGGGCTGAAACATGCGCCCGCCGGCTCCGTCTGAACGCGCAGCAGTGCCAGCGGGTAGGCTTCGCCGAGCGGTGTCAGTCCGCGCAGATGGTTGGTCACGACATCGGTGTATTGATCTTCGCACACGATCAGATGACCGTTCGGCCCGACGGTAAGGTTGTCGCCGTAATTGAACTGGTCGGGCGACGTGCTTTCGAAAAACAATTGCAGCGCGTCCATCCGACCCGCACGGCCCGGCACCAGGCGGAATATCTGGCCCAGTCCCGCCGCGCCGCCGCTGGTGCAACAGAAGAACAGCTCGCCATCGCCCATATGAATACCTTCGCCCCGTGCGAAGATCGCCGCGCCGTTTGCCGCGCCGCGCAGCCGCAAATCGTCTTTCGGCGATTCGACATCGTCCATGTCGATCCAGCGCACCGGATGCAGATCGCCAGCCGTAATGGATGGGGCCGTGTCCTTGCCGTGATTGCGCGTGTCCGTGATACCGTCCGCCAGCACCAGAGCCTGCAACCTGCCGCCCTGCGCCAGCTTGCCGGGCATGTTCGGGATGAACCGGTAGAGCAGCGAGTCCCCGCGATCTTCGGTCAGATAGACCACGCCGGTTGCGGGATCGACGGCGGCGGCTTCGTGATTGAAACGACCCATCGCTTTCAATGGTACGGGATCGACCATACCGGTCGCATCGGCGGGTATTTCGAACACCCAGCCATGGTCCTGCGTGTTGCGATCGCCCGCGTTGGTCGTGTTTTCCTCGCAGCTGAGCCAGCTGCCCCATGGCGTAACGCCACCGGCGCAATTGCGGATCGTCCCGGCAAGAGAGCGATGTTCCCGCTCCACTTCCAGGGTCGCCGCGTCGAGGATGATGGTGGTCGTACCGCCCGGCATCACCGCGCCGTCTATCGTGTCGAACCCGGACGTGTATTCACCGCCCAGATCGTGGTCGGGCGCGAGTTCGTGATTGCGGATCAGCGCCAGCTTGCCATTGCCCAGATCGATGCAGCCCATTCCGTCCGCCCGGTCCGGCACGGTGCCGCCATCGGCCATCGCATCCCCCAGTTGCGACAGAACGCGATACGAAAACCCGGCCGGCAGATCGAGAAGCCCTGCCGGATCGGAAACGAGCGGACCGTAACCGACACCGGCAGACGCGCCGACGGATGCCCGGGCGGAACCGTGTGTGGTGGAACAGCCGCTGGCCACCAATGCGGCGAAGGCGGTTCCGGTGCCGCCCATGAAACGGCGACGGGTGGGGGTGAAACGTTCGGTCATGGCAAAGGCTTTCGATGAAATACGAAACGGCTTGGTCGCCAATTAACGCCCGCGATGTGAAACTGCGATGACATTCTGGCGATAGTTACGAAAAAGGGGCGGAACCGTTGCCGGCCCGCCCCTTCGTTCGTTCGTTACGCCGCGCGTCAGAACTGGATGTTCAGCGTCGCGCGGTAGGTCTGGTAATCGAGGTCGCTGCGTTCGAACGTGGTGTCCGCTGCCAGATCGACGCTGACCGCGCCCGATCCGATACGGACCGCCGCGCCGACTTCACCCCAATCGCCATCGTTCGTCGGCAATGCAAAGCGAGCATTCGGCCCGATCCCGCCCACGAAATTCGCGCCGAAGGTTTCGCCCGAATCGAGGAAATCATGCACGTAATTCGCGGTGACGCGCGGCTTGATAATGCCGAGCGATCCACCCAGCGACAAACCGGCACGCGCTTGCAGGCTTTCGTAATTGTCCCGATCGAACACCAGCGCCGCATCCCCGCCCCGTTCGGCGGACCGATCGAAGAAGATGTTTTCGTAGCGCAAGCCGACATTCGGGGTCAGCACGATGCCGTCCGGGTTGCCGAAATCCTTGCCGATGTTCATTTCGCCCGCGATCGTCAACGAACTGTCGCTCTGCGTCAGATCCTGTGTCACGCCGCCGACTGGAACGGAACGCGACGTGTCCGAATTGAACACCCCGACGCTGAACTGGCTCGATACCATGAACCCGCTATTGGTGGTGTAGGCACCGTAAAGGGACGCCTGGTACAGCTCGCCATCGACACTCTGGCCGAACGCCGCATCCCCGTCGGTGTTGCTGTAGGCGAGCGAGCCGCCGACCACCGTGCCGGGCTGCGGGCTGACTTCGCCGCCGATCGCCCCGAAATAACCATCCAGCTGATCGCGCCCGCCGTTGATCGCGCCCGGCAGCGGCGAGGAGTCACCGTCGAGATAGCCACCGGCGATGAACACGCTGACATTGCTGGGCAGATCGACATCGCGCACTTCGGTATCGAAGTTGGAAGAACCGCTGCTGCCCGCCTGCAAGGCCATCGGCGAACCGAAATTGCCCGCTGCGGCCAGCATTTCGGCAGGCTGGCCGATCATCGTCAGCGTGCCGCCCGCTTCGCCCGTCCGCGACAGCTGAATACGGTCGCGATAGAGGCGCGACAGGCTTTCGCCGGGCATACGCGCCAATGCGGTCCGCGTCGCTTCCGTGCGTGGGGCCAACAGTTCCAGATTGCCGCGCAGTTCGTCGAGCTGCAGCAGATCGAGTTCGCCGAACAGCGTATCGAGCTGATCGGAATTGCTGCGGTTCTGATCCAGCAGCTGGGCGAACCCCGCCTGGATGGGCGATGCGGGATCGATGACGTCCACGAAATTGCGGGCCAGGATTTCCACCGACACGCTGTCGTCGCTGTAGGTCAGCTGAGGAAACAGAATGGCCGATAGCTGACTGCCCGCGCCGAACGTGCCCACGATGCCGTTTTCGGCACGCAGGAACGTGGACATATCGCCCGCTCGCGGACGGAACCCGTTCGCACCCATGAAGATCACACTGCCGCCCAGGCTGGCGATGCCCGATTCATCGGTCCCGTCCAGCGACCGAACGTCGAGCAGGTCGCCCGCGCCGTCCGCGCCCAGATCGATGATCAGCGTGCTGCCCGACGACAGGATCAGATTGCCCGCCACGGTCAACGTGCCGGTCGATCCGATCGTACCGGGTGCGATAAAGCCGGCGACATTGGTAACGAATGGCGAGATCACAAGGCCGCTGCCCGACAGGAAGCCGCCGATCACTGCGTAATCGCCGACGCTCGCCAACGTGCCGTCCACATTCACCGACCCAGCGAATTGCGTTACGTCGATCAGCGACAGCAGAGTACCGTCATCGGTGATGTCGAGGCCGGCATCCATTCCCGCCACGGTCAGCCGGTCGATGGTGACCGCTTCGTCCAGGGTGGTGGTTCCGGCAGCCGACAGCGTCACGTCGAAATAGCTTGGCTGCACGCCCGACACCCGGTCGCCGTCGAAGTTCTGTGGCACGAAGCCGCTCGCGCCCGGCAAGCCATTGGCGAAAGTCGGTGCGGGCACTTCTGCGGTTCCGACGTCCATCGTCGTGACCGAACCTGCGTCACCATCTTCGGGCGTATCCGCCGCTGCGGTGCGGGTGAGTGCCGTATCGCCGCCCAATACGCCGGTCAGATCGACATTGGCCATGCCGTTCGTGGTCCGGCTGGCGAATTCGGGTTCTTCGTCCGTAATCGGAACGGGCTGATCGTCTACGATGCTTTCGCCGGTGTTGAGATCGACGCATTCGTTGATGCCGAAGCCCTGAACGCAGATCTGGCCGAACTTGCCATCCACACCGTCGGGGCCTTCGCCGACCACATCGGGCAACCCGTTGACCAGGCCGCCATCCGCGCCGATCACCTGATAGGCGGGATCGATATTGGTCACCCAGTGCGTGGGATCGGTCCAGTTGCCGTCACCCGCCTGGGCGCTGACGTAATGGTATGGATTGTTCGCGACGATGTAATCCCAATAGAGGTACAAAGGCTGATAGAACGAACTGGTGCCGTAACTGTCGCGGGGCTGCGCGCCGAAATAGCGCGTGCCGCCGGACAACACGCCGATGATCGTTTCGACGCCGGGGCCGAATGCCTCGTCGATGATCAGCGGACCACCCGAATCGCCGCCCGCCGTAATGCCTTCTTCGGGCAATGCCGCGTCGCGGAATACGTTGAAATCGAAGGGGTTGTCCGTTGGCGTGTCACGGGTCGGATCGTCGAAATCGATCATGTAGAGGTTCTGCGGCAGACCGCTCGGCTGACCGAACAGGAACGTATCGACATCGTCCAGCGAACCCAGAATGCCCAGCACGTTTTCCGCGCTGCGGCGGCGGAAGTCGATCCCGCCATTGCTGCCCAGCGTGCCGGTGCCGTTGGCGCCGTAACCGGTGAGTTTGACATGGTAGTCCGTGCCGGTCGTCAGACCGATAGAATCGGGCGCGGGCAAGGGCGAAAACAGCATCGTCCATGTCGGGATGTTGGATGCAGGCGTATCGAGCGTGGCGATCGCGATGTCCGCTTCCAGAAAGTTCAGATCGGGGCCGAGCGCCAGCGAGCGCGGATCGTAAACGATGGAATTGATGTTGTAGAAATTGTTGGCGAGCGAGGTCGAATTGCCGCTGCCGATCCAAGCGAGAATGCCGGGGAACGTGTCGGTTTCGAAACCGACGCCGATCGCTTTGCCACCGGGGCCGTATGCCGTTGCCGGGCGGGAGTTCACGCAATGTGCCGCGAACAGTACCATACGCGGATTGATCAGCGACCCGGTGCACAGGCCGACACCGCCGCCTTCCGCCAGATTGTCGGTCACCAATTGGCCGATGCCGTTGATTTCATCGACCGGATCGACCGCCTGACCGGGCGTGAAATTGTCGTTGATTACGATCTGCGGCACATGCTCCGTCGCGACCGGCGGCGCCACAGGCGCGGCGCCGGTATCGTGGGGCGAATGGATCGATGATTCGGGCGGGCCGGTAACGCCCGTATCGGTTCCTTGCGCGAAGGCGGGGCTGGCGACTGTCGCCAACGCGATGGACGCGGCGGACAGGCGCAGAATGTTACGGGTGGCGGTGGTGCGGTTGGACATGGATGACCCCATTCGGTTGGCAAGGTTGCGGATCGGCCTGAATGCCGACATGGAACGGGGTGTATGAGACATCACGGCACCGCACCAGTGGGAAGGTTCCCGAAAAGTGCAAATAATTGTGACTCACCGCGCGAATGGAAATAAAGCGCGAAAACTATGGTATTTTCGCAACGCATTTTGGCTTGCGGCGGCAGGGCGGCGGCGAACGGGAGATTTCGTATGTCTTTACTGGTTGGCAAACTGCCCTTGTGCGTCCCGGTAATCATGCTGTCCGCTTGCGTTGCGGATGGGGGGAGCGGGCTGGCTGGCGAACCATTGCAAACCACGGCAACCGGTCAGAGCGATGCCACCGCGCCACGCGGCGTGTTGAGCCGCGCCTTGGGTGGCAACGCCAACGACGAGCTGCCCGCCAATCTGGTCGGCAGACCGCGCACGATCGCAACGGTCGGTGAACGAACGATGCCTGCCGAAAATGCCCCGACGATCCAGTTTCGGGACGATGGCATCGTAACGGGCAAAGCTGGCTGCAACACCTATCGCGCCCGGTATCGGATCACGGAAAACGATCTGACCATCCTGGCGATCACCAGTTCGCGCAAAGCCTGCCCGGACCCGATAATGACGCTGGAGGCCGACTTCCTCACGGCATTGGGCGCAGCCGACCGCGTGATGATCGATGGCGATACGCTGATATTGCTGCGCGGCGACCAGCCGTTGCTTTCGGCACGATGACGATAACTACAACGATGCGGAATGGTCCATCCGCCCCGTAGTGTCCGCCGCCGCATGGAGCGGGTGAAGGGAATCGAACCCTCGTCACTTGCTTGGGAAGCAAAAGCTCTACCATTGAGCTACACCCGCCGATCGCGACGGCGTTGCCTTTGCCCGAACCGGCCGCGCGGGTCAATTTGCCTTTCGCACCGGCACAAGGGTTTCCTCGCCCATCGCGCATGCGTATGACGACACGCAAAATCATATTCGCGACGGGGATAGCTTCATGCGCCAGATCAATCATTTCATCGCCGGTGGCCATTCGTCCGCAGCAGGGCGGATGCACGATGTGATGGACCCCAACCGGGGCGAGGTTCAGGCACAGGTTCCTCTCGGCGACGCAGCATTGCTAGATCGGGCAGTTGCCGCCGCGAAGGAAGCGCAACCGGGTTGGGCGGCCACCAATCCGCAAAAGCGCGCCCGCGTCATGTTCGAATTCAAACGGCTGGTCGAAGCGGACATGGAAAACCTCGCCGCGCTGCTCAGCAGCGAACACGGCAAGGTGATCGCCGATGCGCGCGGCGATGTGCAGCGCGGGCTGGACGTGATCGAGTTCGCCTGCGGCGTGCCGCACGCGCTGAAGGGTGAATATACGCAAGGGGCCGGGCCGGGCATCGATGTGTTCTCCATGCGCCAGCCATTGGGCATCGGCGCGGGCATCACACCGTTCAATTTCCCCGCCATGATCCCGATGTGGATGTTCGGCGTGGCCATAGCGGCGGGCAACGCTTTCATTCTGAAACCCAGCGAGCGCGATCCGTCCGTACCCGTGCGTCTGGCCGAACTGATGGTGGAAGCCGGCGCACCCGAAGGGATTTTGCAGGTCGTGCATGGCGACAAGGAAATGGTCGATGCCATCCTCGACCATGCGGACATTGTCGGGTGTCAGTTTCGTCGGGTCGTCCGATATCGCGCATTACGTCTACAAACGCGGCGTCGCGGCGGGCAAGCGGGTGCAGGCGATGGGCGGCGCGAAGAACCACGGTATCGTGCTGCCCGATGCGGATTTGGATCAGGTCGTGAACGATCTGTCGGGTGCTGCATTCGGCAGTGCGGGCGAACGCTGCATGGCCCTGCCGGTGGTGGTGCCGGTGGGCGAGGATACCGCCGACCGTCTGCGCGATAAGATGATCCCCGCCATCGAGAAAATGCGCGTCGGGATATCTTCCGATGCGGACGCGGATTACGGCCCGGTGGTCACTGCCGAACACAAAGCGCGAGTGGAAGGCTGGATCGACACGGCGGAACAGGAAGGCGGCGAAATCGTCGTCGATGGTCGCGGGTTTTCATTGCAGGGTCATGAAAAGGGCTTCTTCGTCGGTCCCACTTTGATCGACCGTGTAACGCCGGACATGGAATCCTATCGCGAGGAAATCTTCGGCCCCGTTCTGCAGATCGTCCGCGCGAAGGATTTCGACGAGGCGGTGCGCCTGCCCAGCGAACACCAATACGGCAATGGCGTGGCGATCTTCACGCGAAACGGCCACGCCGCGCGCGAATTTGCGGCGCGCGTGCAAGTCGGCATGGTCGGCATCAACGTGCCCATTCCCGTCCCCGTCGCCTATCACAGCTTCGGCGGTTGGAAGCGCAGCGCGTTCGGCGATACCAACCAGCACGGTATGGAGGGGCTGAAGTTCTGGACCAAGGTCAAGACGGTGACCCAGCGCTGGCCCGATGGATCGGCAGACGGGGCACAGGAAAACGCCTTCGTCATTCCGACGATGGGCTGACGGCACGATGGCCATGCGAACAGGTTCTTTTCTATCTGCAATCGTCGCGGCCGCTGCCCTGACCGCTTGCGGGGGCGGAGAAGTCGCGCCGGTTGATGGCGAACCTGCGGCTCAAAGTGCAGCGCCCGTCGCCGCGCCCGAACCGGCGGAGAAGCCTGCGCCGGAACCCGCACCGCTGCCCAAAGCCATTCCCGCAACCATGTTGGGCGTATGGGATTACGAACAGGGGACGTGCGACCCTGCATCCGATTTGCGACTGGAAGTGCAACCGCGAACGCTTGGCTTTTACGAATCCGTCGGCACTGTCACCGACATCGCGCCGCGTGATACCCGCAATGTCGTCGTGTCGTTGGATATGGAAGGCGAAGGCGAAACCTGGCAGGAACGTCTGCGCCTGACTTTGGATGACGACGACAGCGGGCTGACCGTGTTTCATGCGGACAACAAAGCTACCGACGACGCAATTCGGCTGACCCGCTGCCCCGGATGACCACCGGCGCCTCGCATAAATCGCTCGCGAAAATGGATGCACATCGTGCCCGCTTCCTTTAAGCACGCGGCATGACAGGACAATTCGCACTTACCGACGATCAGCTGGCCATTCAGGATATGGCGCAGCGGTTCACCGCCGACAACATCACCCCTTACGCCGGCGAATGGGACGAGAAAAAGCATTTCCCCCGCGACGTCATCCAATCGACGGCGGAGCTCGGCTTCGGCGCGATCTATGTCAGCGAGGAATTGGGCGGCATCGGCCTTGGCCGGTTGGAGGCGGCGTTGATCATGGAGGCGATGGCCTATGGCTGCCCCACCACCAGCGCGTTCATCTCAATCCACAACATGGCCGCCTGGATGATCGACCGGTTCGGGGGCGAAGATATCAAGGCGCGTTATCTGCCCGATCTGGTTTCGATGGACAAGATCGCATCCTATTGCCTGACCGAACCGGGCAGCGGATCGGATGCCTCGGCGCTGAAAACCTCCGCGCGGCTCGACGGCGACCATTACGTGCTGAACGGCACGAAACAGTTCATTTCGGGCGGCGGCGTCAACGATGTCTATGTCACGATGGTCCGTACGGGCGATCACAAGACGCAAGGCGTGTCGTGCCTGGTCGTCGACAAGGACACGCCCGGCGTCAGCTTCGGCGCTCCGGAACGCAAGCTGGGCTGGAACGCCTCCCCCACGGCGCAGGTCGTGTTCGAAGATGCGCGCGTGCCGGTGGCCAATCGCGTCGGGGCGGAAGGCGAAGGATTCCGCTTCGCCATGATGGGCCTGGACGGCGGGCGTCTGAACATCGGTGCCTGTTCGCTGGGCGGCGCGCAACGCTGTTTGGACGAAGCGATCGCCTATACCAAGGAACGCCAGCAATTCGGCCAGGCTGTGGCGGAGTTTCAGAATACGCAGTTCATGCTGGCTGATATGGCCACCGATCTCGAGGCTGCGCGCGCACTGCTCTACCTCGCCGCCGCCAAGGTGACCGACAACGCGCCCGACAAATCGCGCTTTTCCGCAATGGCGAAGCGGCTGGCGACCGACAATGGCAGCAAGATCGTGAACGATGCGCTGCAATTGTTCGGGGGGTATGGATATCTCAAAGACTACCCCATCGAACGGTTTTGGCGCGATTTGCGGGTCCATTCCATTCTGGAAGGCACGAACCAGGTCATGCGGATGATCGTCGGCCGCGACCTGTTGCGGCAGTGAGGGGTTCCGATATGACCGACCAGATTCACATTCATAAACACGGCCGCATCGGCCATATTTCGCTGAACCGGCCGAAGGCCATTCACGCCCTGACGCTCGATATGTGCCACGCCATGAGCGCGGCGCTGACTGAATGGGCGGACGATGACGGTGTGGAAGCGATCATCCTCGACCATGCGGAAGGGCGCGGTTTCTGTGCCGGCGGCGATATAAACCTGTTGCGTAAGTCGGCATTGGAAGATGGCGGCGTCAGCGGGCGCAAATTCTTTCACGACGAATACCGCCTCAATCATCAGTTGATGACCTATGCCAAGCCTATCGTTGCGTTCATGGACGGTATTACGATGGGCGGCGGAGTCGGCATCGCCCTACCCGCGAAGTTCCGCGTTGCGACGCAAAACACGCGTTTCGCCATGCCGGAAACAGGCATCGGCCTGTTTCCCGATGTCGGCGGCGGATGGCATCTGTCGCGCCTCGGCGGCAGGTTGGGTCAATTTCTGGCGCTGACCGGCGCTCGGTTGGATGGGGCGGAATGTCTGTGGGCTGGATTGGCCACGCATTACGTGCCGAGCGAACTTCTGGCGGATGCCAAAGCGCGCATTATCGAAAAGCCGGACCGAATCGGGGGCGTGCTGTCGGAAATGGTCGGCAGCCCGCCGAAAGCCAGGATCGAGGAAAATGCGGAAAAGATAGCGAAGCATTTCGCGTCCGACCGGTACGAGGATATTCTGGCATCGCTGGAAGCCGAAGACAGCGACTGGGCGCATAAGGAACGCGATACTCTCGGCACGAAAAGCCCGCAAACCTGCAAGGTCGCGCTTCGCCAACTGGCGGCCAGTGCGAAGATGACGGATTTCGCCGACAATATGGCGATGGAATACCGCATTGGATCGCGCGTGCTGTTGCGTCCCGACTTTGCCGAAGGCGTACGCGCGGTCATCGTCGATAAAACCGGCGATCCCCAATGGAACCCGGCAACGCCCGAAGAAGTCGGCGATGATCTGATCGACAGCATTTTTGCTCCCCTGCCCGATGGGGAAGAGTGGACGCCGCTGACATGATCGTCATCCCCGCGAAAGCCGGGATCGGTGGCAGCCGCTCTTGCCCTCTTGTGATAAAGGTTCCTGCATTCGCTGGAACGACGGAGTAACAAATGACCTACGAAACGATCACCGTCGAAACGCAAGGCGCGGTCACGCTCGTTACGCTTAACCGCCCCAAAGCGTTGAATGCGCTAAGCTCCGTCGTGCTGGACGATCTGATCGCGGCGTTCTCCGCTTACGAAAGCGACGAAGGCCAGCGTTGCGCGGTGCTGACCGGTTCGGGCGACAAAGCCTTTGCCGCGGGCGCCGATATCAAGGAAATGTCGGACAAGGCGGCGGTCGATTTCTACCTGCAGGACTTCTTCGCCAAATGGACCAGCCACCTGGTCAAATCCGTTCGCAAACCCTGGATCGCGGCAGTCAATGGCTTTGCATTGGGCGGCGGGTGCGAGCTTGCCATGATGGCCGATTTCATCATTGCCAGCGACCGTGCGAAATTCGGACAGCCGGAAATCAAACTGGGCGTTGCACCAGGCATGGGTGGATCGCAGCGCCTCACCCGCGCCATCGGCAAATCCAAAGCGATGGAAATGTGCCTGACCGGCCGGATGATGGACGCCGAAGAAGCGGAACGCGCCAATCTGGTCGCGCGCGTCGTGCCGCATGACGAATTGATGGCCGAGGCCATGACAGTCGCCACGACGATTGCCGGAATGCCTCCGATGGCCGCGATTGCGAACAAGGAAATGGTGAACGCCGCCTTCGAAACCACATTGGATCAAGGCGTTATCTTCGAACGCCGTCTGTTCCAGATCCTTGCCGCGAGCGAGGACAAGGCCGAAGGTATGGCCGCGTTCGTCGAAAAACGGGACGGGGAATGGAAGGGGCGCTGACATGAAAATCGCGTTTATCGGTCTTGGCAATATGGGCGGCGGAATGGCGGCCAATCTGGTGAAGGCGGGCCATGCGGTGCGCGCGTTCGACCTGAGCGAAGACGCGCTTGTCCGCGCGCGTGACAAAGGGTGCGAGACGTTCGGCTCCATTGCCGAAGCCGTCGCTGGCGTCGAAGCGGTCGTGTCCATGCTGCCCAACGGTCAGATCGTCTTGAGTGCCTACACCGCCGAAATTATCGGGAACGCGCCCAAGGATGCGATCCTGATCGACTGTTCCACGATCGATGTCGCCACCGCGCGCGAGGCATCGGCGCAAGCCGAGGAGGCGGGATATGCGATGGTCGATGCGCCCGTATCGGGCGGCATCGCGGCGGCGGATGCGGGCACGCTGACCTTCATGGTCGGCGGCAGCGAGGGCGCCTTCGCACGCGCCGAGCCGGTGCTGAACGCCATGGGCAAGGCGGTCATCCACGCAGGTGGCGACGGCAATGGGCAAGCGGCGAAAATCTGCAACAACATGCTGCTCGCAGTGCACATGATCGGCACGTCCGAAGCGTTTGCGATGGCGCAGAAGCTGGGCCTCGATCCGCAGACATTCTACGACATATCGTCCGTCAGTTCGGGTCAGAACTGGTCCATGACCAGCTATTGCCCCGTCCCCGGCGTCGGCCCGCAGAGCCCGGCGGACAACGATTACGCCGGCGGGTTCGCCACCGCGCTGATGCTGAAGGATTTGCGCCTGGCGATGGAAGCTGCGGAAAGCGCGGATGCCGCCGTGCCGCTGGGATCACGCGCCGCGGCGCTGTATGCCGATTTTGCAGGGGCCGGGAACGAACAGTTGGATTTTTCCGCGATCATCAAGACCTATTGATCGCCGTGACGCTTGCGACCGATACGGCTGGGTCTTGCCATTGGCTGGCGACACGATAGGGACGGCGGTGTGACCGACGGCGTAACATCCATCATCCTGGCCGGTAAACGGGCGGGCGCGCTGGACCCTCTGGCAGCCAAAGCGGGTGTGTCGCAGAAATGCGTGGTTCCGGTCGGCGGCATGCCGATGATCGAACACACGGTGCGCGCCCTGGCAGCGTGCGAGCCCGTCACGGACATCCGCGTCGTCGCCCACGATACCGCTGAAATCGTCGCCATTCCCATCATCGCATCGCTGATCGCGGAAGGTCGGTTGAGCTTCCGCCCCGCCGCATTCAATCTGGTGGACAGCGTGACGGCCGCTGCAGATGGCGCACAGTTCCCCCTGCTGATTACCACCGCCGACAATTGCCTGGTGACCCCCGAAGGCTACACCGAATTTATCGAAAAGGCGCGCGCCGACGGGTTGGAAGCTGCCAGCGCGATGTCCCGGCGGGAGGATGTTCAGGCCGCCGATCGGGACGGTCAGGCGAGGTTCTACAAGTTTCGCGACGGCGAATTTTCCAATTGCAACATGTACTGGCTCGCCACCCCACGATCGTTGCAATCTGCCGAAATCTTTCGCAATGGCGGCCAGTTCGTGAAGTTCCCCGCCCGTATTGCCAAGGCGTTCGGCCTGACCAATCTGATCCGGTTCCATTTCGGCTGGGCCAATCGCGACAAGCTGTTCGCTGCGATTTCGCGTCGGTTCGGCTTCGAAATGCGTCCGATCACCATGTCGAAGGGTGAATACGCCATCGACGTGGACAATGAACGCACGTTTCATGTGACGGAAAAACTGCTGGCCCAGCGCGCGCAGCAGACCCAGCGCGTCGGCTCGACCGGAGGGGCACTGGCTTCCAGCGAGAGCTGACGCCGGACCGGCCTCATGCGCCGTCTGTTCACCAATATCGGCTGGCTGCTGGGTGGGCGCGCAGTCAACGCCGCTCTCAGCCTGATCTATCTCGCATTGGCGACCCGCACTCTGGGGCTGGAGGCATTCGGTCAGTTCGTGCTGATCGTGGCGTTGGGCCAAACGGTCACGGGACTTGCCAATTTCCAGACCTGGCAGTTCATTATGCGATGGGGGTCGGGGGAGGACGGCCCGGCCGAAGCGACAGGCTTCGCGATCGCGCTCGACTGCCTCAGCGTCGGACTGGGCATCGTGCTGACCACGGCACTGATCTATCTGGCGAGCGTCTGGCTGCCGCTTCCCGCCGATCTGCTGCCGATTGCATTCGCATTCTGCGTTGTCAGCCTTCTCTCCATTCGCACCACGCCGACCGGGCTGCTGCGGTTGCGGTTCCGTTACGCCGCGACCACCGCCGCGGACGCGGTCCAGCCCGTCACCCGCACGATCGGGGCGTTGCTGGCGCTGGCATTCATGCCATCGGTAACCGGCTTCATCATTGCATGGGCTGTGTCGGAACTTGCCGTCGCCGCCACTTATTGGTGGATTGCCGCGCGTGCGGAACGGATCGATATGTCGCGGATCAGCCTGTTCGCCCTGCCCCGCAAACATACCGATGCCTGGCGCTTCGTATGGGCGACGAACATGTCGGGCAGTCTGGCCGTCGGCGGCAAGCAGGTGATGATCCTGTTGGTCGGCGCGATCGGCGGGGAAGCATTGGCGGGCGGATTTCGCGTCGCGTCGCAATTGGGCCAGGCGCTGATCCAATTGGCGCAGGCCGTGTCGAAGGCGATCTATCCCGAACTGGTGGAAGCGAAGGACAACGCCGCAGCGATGGCCGGGCGCATGGCGCGCATTGCCATGATCGGTGGGGCGATCGCGGTGGGGGTCGCCATCGTCTTCGGCGAATGGGTGTTGACGGTGATCGCGGGCGCGCCGTTCGTGGCGGTGTATTGGGCGATGGTTATCCTCGCTGTGCGCAGGCGCGATCGAAATGGTCGGGGCCAGCCTTGAATCCCTGCTGGTGTCGGCGGGGCGGGCCGCCACCGCTTTCATCATGCGCGCGATACCGACTTTGCTGGCACTGTTCGGCCTGGCGATCGCAATACGCTGGAATGGTGTGAGCGGGGCCGCAGTTGCCGTGCTGCTATCCAGCCTGTTGTCGGTAACCGGGTTCTGGTGGGCAGTTCGGCGACATCGCGGCGAACTACCCAACGATCAGTCGAGGCCGGTGTAACTCAACAACGGCTTACGCGCGGCCCCCGTTTCATCGAGCCGGCGGCGCGGCGCATAATAAGGTGCGTTCTTCAGGCTTTCGTCGCCCGCTTTCGCCCGCTCTGCGACGTGCCTCAACGCTGCGATGAACTGATCGAGCGCCGCCTTGCTTTCCGTTTCGGTCGGCTCCACCAACATCGCGCCGTGGACCACCAGCGGGAAATACATGGTCATCGGATGAAACCCCTCGTCGATCAGCCCCTTCGCCAGATCGAGCGTGGTCAGTCCGTTCGCAAAACCTTTATCGCCGAACAGCGCCTCGTGCATGCATGGCCCGCTATGCGCGAAGGGTGCATGCAGCACGTCCTCCAGCTGACGCAGCACGTAGTTGGCGTTCAGCACGGCGTCTTCCGACACCTGCTTCAATCCATCCGCCCCATGGCTCAGGATGTAAGTCAGCGCGCGGGTGTACATGCCCATCTGGCCGTGAAACGCGGTCATCCGTCCGAAGCTGCTGCCGTGATCGTCGCCTGCCGTTTCTTCCTCGATCAGATGAAATTCGTCCTCGCCCTGTTTCGTAACGAAGGGCAGCGGCGCGAACGGCATCAGCGCTTCGGAAAACACCACCGGCCCGATCCCGGTCCGCCGCCGCCATGCGGGGTGGAGAACGTCTTGTGCAGATTGATGTGCATCGCATCGACGCCCAGATCGCCCGGCCGAACGCGCCCGACGATGGCGTTGAAATTCGCCCCGTCGCAATAGACCAGTCCGCCGGCGGCATGAACGGCATCGGCAATCTCGCGGAAATCGCGTTCGAACAGGCCACAGGTGTTGGGATTGGTGATCATGACCGCGGCGACATCCGGGCCGAGCCGCGCCTTCAGCGCATCGAGATCGACACGGCCATCGGCATTGGCGGGAATGTCTTCGGTATCGTAACCGGCGAAAGCGGCGGTGGCGGGATTGGTGCCATGTGCGCTTTCGGGGCACAGCACGACTTTGCGCGCATCGCCGCGCGCTTCCAATGCGGCACGGATGGCAAGTATTCCGCACAATTCGCCATGCGCGCCCGCCTTCGGGCTCATCGCGACGCCCGCCATGCCGGTCAGCGTGACCAGCCATTCCGCCAGTTCATGCATCACCGCCAGCGCGCCCTGCACTGTGCCGGTCGGCGCGAGCGGATGGACATCGGCAAAACCGGGCATCCGCGCGACTTTCTCGTTCAGGCGTGGATTGTGCTTCATGGTGCACGAACCGAGCGGGAAGAACCCCAGATCGATTCCGTAATTCTGTCGGCTGAGGCGGGTGTAATGACGGACGGTTTCCGGTTCCGTCAGACCGGGCAGGCCGATGGGTTCGTTGCGTTCCAGGTTGCCCAAACGGTTGGCGCCGCCCGCAACGGGTTCGGGCAAATCGACCCCGGTGGTGTCGCCAGTGCCGATTTCGAAAATCAGCTTTTCTTCCAGCATCAACGCGCGGTTGCCAGTGGTGGTGACCGGCCCCAATTCACCTGCGTCACTGTCATTCATGGCAGGCTTCCACCCGGATTGGTTCGGGGCGTTCATGCCAGTTTCTCCTGCAGGGCGTTGCACAAGGCGTGTATGTCGTCCTCGTCGGTGGTTTCGGTTACCGCGACCAGCAATCCGCCGGACAGTGCGTCATGATCGGGATAAAGCCGGCCCAGCGACACGCCGGCCAGAATGCCCTCATCCGCCAGATCGCGAACGATGGCGCGCGCATCACCGGTCAGGGTCACGGCAAATTCGTTGAAGAAGCTGTCGTTGACGATTTCGACGCCGGGGATCTTCGCCAGCTCGTCCGCAGCCAGACATGCCAGCCGATGGTTTTCCGCCGCCAGCCGTCGCAGGCCCTTTTCGCCCAACAAGGTCATGTGCGCGCTGAACGCCAGCGCGCACAGGCCGGAATTGGTGCAGATGTTGGAAGTCGCCTTCTCGCGCCGGATATGCTGTTCGCGAGTGGACAACGTCAGGACGAAACCCCGTTTCCCTTCCGCATCGGTGGTTTCGCCGCACAGCCGCCCGGGCATCTGGCGAACGTATTTCTGCCGCGTTGCGAACAGGCCGAGATACGGGCCGCCGAACTGCAGGCCGACGCCGATCGCCTGCCCTTCCCCAACGACGATATCCGCGCCCAATTCACCCGGCGATTTGATTGCGCCCAGCGCCACCGGTTCGGTCACCACCGCAATCAGCAACGCCTTCGCATCGGCGCAGGCAGCGGCGATCTTTGCAAGATCGGGCAGGCGGCCCATGATGTCGGGATATTGCACGACGACCGCAGAGGTTTCATCGTCGATCTGCGCAATCAGACGCGTCTTCGTCGCACGCCGATGTCAGTTTCGGTGCGTTATCGACGATCATGTCGCCGGTGAAGCGCGCCATGGTCTGCACCACTGATACGTAATGCGGGATGCAGGCCGGCACTCAGAACAGCGCGGCTTTTCTTGGTGATGCGCCCCGCCATGCTGATCGCTTCCCAACACGCGGTGGAACCATCATACATCGACGCATTGGCCACGTCGCAGCCAAGCAGCCGCGCGACCTGGCTCTGAAATTCGAACAGCATCTGCAGCGTGCCCTGCGCGATTTCGGGCTGGTAGGGAGTGTACGCGGTCAGGAACTCGCCGCGCTGGATGATGTGATCGACGCGACGCTGGAATGTGATGGCGATACGCGCCGGCCCCCAGGAAGAACGGCGCATCGCGCCGCTGCCATATTGCGTTTCGACAGCGCACCGCATGTGCCGTTCGACCGCCATCTCGCTTCGATGCATGGGCAATCCGTGGATCGGACCATCGAGCCGCGCGACCTCGGGCACATCCGCAAACAGCGCGTCGATATCGGGCGCACCGATCCGGGCCAGCATTTCGCTGCGATCGGATGGGGTCAATGGTAGGTAGCGCATGGTGAACTTTTCCGGTAGCCCCGGCGAAGGCCGGGGCCGCTAATGACTAAGTGGTATCGCAAACGGGCCGATCCCAGCGTTAGCCGGGACGATCCATCTGAATGGCGTTACAATTCGTCGCAGAACGCCTTGTAGGCTTTGCCATCCATCAATCCCTCCAGCTCCTCCCGGTCGCCGATGGTCAGTTTGAAAAACCAGCCTTCTTCTTCGGGCGAGGTGTTGACCAGCGCGGGATCGTCTTCCAGCGCGGCGTTCGCTTCGGTCACTTCGCCTGAAATCGGCGCATAGACATCGCTGGCCGCCTTTACGGATTCGACCACGGCGGCATCGTTGCCCTTGTCCACCATGCGCGCCGACATCGGGCAATTCGACGAACACGATATCGCCCAATTGTTCCTGCGCGTAATCGGTAATGCCGACCGTGGCGGTGTCGCCTTCGACATCGATCCATTCATGTTCATCGGTGAAGTAGCGGGCCATCAGCTTGTGTCTCCTCGGTAATATCGGTGCTGCACGAATGGCATCGGCGCGACGTTTGGCATCAAGGCGTTTTCCGCGCACTTCAACCTGTAAATCGGTCCCGTCCGCAGAATGTTCCGCAGCGACATAGGCCATCGCGACCGGATGGCCGAGCGTGGGCGAGAAACCGCCGCTGGTGACGCGCCCGATTTGCGTATCGCCGTGCAAACACCAGCGACCCTTCGCGCGCGGGCAAACGGCCGTCCAGCGCCAAGCCGACGCGCATATGCGGCGCGCCGTCCGCCAGCTCTGCCCGCAACCGCCGCGTGACCCAGCCAGCCACCACTTTCGCGCCGCGATTTGGTCAATGCGAAAATCAATCCCGCGCTGACCGGGATCGATCGTATCGTCGAGGTCGTGACCGTATAGCGGCAACCCCGCTTCCAGGCGCAAACTGTCGCGCGCGCCCAATCCGGCCGGGCGCACGCGCGCGTCGGACAGCAGCGCATCGGCCAAAGCGTGGCGCGTGATCGCTCGGCACGGAAATCTCGAACCCGTCCTCTCCGGTATAGCCTGCGCGCCCGATCCGCAGCGTCACCCCGTTCCAGTCGAACGTGGCCGCTTGCATGAACACCAGATCGTCGCCCGCGCCCGGCAGAACCTGCGCCAGCGCAGCCGCCGCGTGCGGCCCCTGCAACGCAAGCAGCGCATGATCGTCCAGATGTTCCAATGTGATCTCGTCGGGGAGATGTTCGCGCAAGATGGGCGATGTCGTCCCATTTCATCGAGCCGTTCACCACCACGTAGAACGACGCACCATGCGCGTCCGAAATGTTGGTGACCATCAGATCGTCGAGAATACCGCCAGCGTCGTTCAGCAACAGGGAATAGCGAATACGGCCCGGCTTCAAGCCGCCGATATTGCCGGGAAGCAGCGTTTCCAACGCCTGCGCCGCACCATCGCCGGATACGATCAGCTGGCCCATATGGCTGACATCGAACAGGCTGGCGGAATTGCGCGTCCAGTCATGTTCGGTGACGATACCGCCATGTTCGCCGGTATACTGGATCGGCATTTGATAACCCGCGAACGGAACCATCCGCGCGCCATCGATCACGGTGCCACGCGTCGAGCGGCAGTACTTGCGGTTCCGGTCGGTCGTCTGGGTGAATATCGGCATCGCTCATATCGTATCCCCGGCAGTGGCGCATGCGGTGCAAGGCACACCGCCGCGTAACACGCCCCCTCTGTCGGGAAGACCTGAGAGTTTCACGCGGCGGCCCGCCCACTTACCCCTTCGGTGGCGACCGTTTGACCGGCCGCGCTTTCCAGAGTGTCTGCCGATGCGCGGTCCAGCTTACCTGAGAGTTTCCGGGGCGGTTGCTCCTTCGGTGCCGGACGGTTCATGCCGAACCCCCCGATCTCTCCCGCGCATCGGCCATAGAATCACTTCCACGGCGACATCCAATTCGTCTGCGGCGAAGTCATGCGCGCCGGTCAATCCAGGTTCGGTCGCAGCCAGCGTTGCGCGGTGGACAGATCCACTTTGCGGCGGGCGGCGTAATCCGTCAGCTGGTCTTCGCCGACGCGCGCGACCCCGAAATAGGATGCGTCGGGATGGCCGAAATAGAACCCGCTGACAGCGGCGGTCGGCAGCATGGCGAAACTTTCCGTCAGGGTCAGCCCGGCATTGCGCGGGCGCATCCAGCAGATCGAACAGAATCGGTTTCAGGCTGTGATCGGGGCATGCGGGATAGCCGGGTGCAGGCCGGATGCCGCGATATTGTTCCTTCACCAACGCATCGTTCGTCAGCTGTTCGCCGGGCGCATAACCCCACAGATCGGTGCGCACATGCTGGTGCAGCCGTTCGGCGAACGCTTCGGCGAACCGGTCCGCCAGCGCTTTCAGCAGGATGTCCGAATAATCGTCATGTTCCGCCTTGAAGCGCGTGGAATGGGTTTCGAGGCCGTGGATGCCGACGGCGAAACCGCCCAGCCAGTCGTCATCGTCATCGACGAAATCGGCAAGGCAGTAATTCGCGCGCCCCGTTCCATTCGCGCGGGATTTTTTGACCTGCTGGCGCAGGAAAGGAAGCGTAACTTCCCCGTCTCCGTCAACGGTGTGTCCGGCGAACCAGGCGTAAGAACGATATCGTCGCCGTCGCGTCGGGCGGGCCACAACCCAGCGACGCCTTTCGCCGTGAACCATTCTTCCTCCACGATCCGGTCGAGCATCGTCTGTGCATCGGCCCACAGGCTGCGCGCGCTTTCGCCGACCACATCGTCGTCCAGAATTGCAGGATAATTGCCATGCAGTTCCCAGGCACGGAAAAACGGCGTCCAGTCGATATAATCGCGCAATTCGGCAAGCGACCATTCGGGAAAGACATGCAGCCCCGGTTTGGCAGGGGCGGCGGGCTTTTCCGCCATATCGGCCACGAAACCGTTTGCGCGCGCTTGCGCCAGCGGCAGCAGCGCCGATTGCCCTTTATTGGCGCGCTTCACCCGTACATCGTCGTAATCGGCAGCGGTATCGTTCACGAAATCGTCGCGCAGCGTGTCGGACAGCAGCTTGCTCGCCACCCCGACCGCGCGGCTGGCATCCAGCACATGGATCACCGGCCCGTCATACGCGCCATCGATCCGCAGCGCCGTGTGCACCTTGCTGGTGGTCGCCCCGCCGATCAGCAGCGGCATGGTCATATCGGCGCGCTGCATTTCTTCCGCCACGGTGACCATTTCGTCCAGCGACGGCGTGATCAGTCCCGACAGGCCGATCATGTCCACGCCTTCCTTCTGCGCGGTATCGAGGATTGTGGACCACGGCACCATGACGCCCAGGTCGAGCACTTCGTAACCGTTGCATTGCAGCACCACGCCGACGATGTTCTTGCCGATATCGTGCACGTCGCCCTTCACCGTGGCCATGATGATCCGGCCCTTGGCCTTGGCGTTCTCGCTCTTCTCCGCCTCGATATACGGGATCAGATGCGCGACCGCCTTCTTCATGACGCGCGCGGATTTGACGACCTGCGGCAGGAACATCTTGCCGCTGCCGAACAGGTCGCCGACGACGTTCATGCCGTCCATCAGCGGCCCCTCGATCACCTGGATCGGGCGGCCACCGGCGGTTTCGGTCGCGGCACGCATTTCCTCGGTATCGGATACGATGTCGGCATCGATGCCTTTGACCAGCGCGTGCTCCAGCCGTTTTTCGACTGGCCAACCGCGCCATTCTGCGGCCTTCTTCTCATCTTCGATCGATACGCCCTTGTAGCTTTCGGCGAGTTCGATGAGGCGTTCGGTCGCGGACAGTTCGCCTGTCACGGGGCGCATCAGGATCACATCCTCGCACGCGTCGCGCAGTGTCGGGTCGATCTGGTCGTACACGTCCAGCTGCCCGGCATTGACGATCGCCATGTCGAACCCGGCGGGGATCGCGTGATAGAGGAATACCGAATGCATCGCGCGGCGCACGGTTTCGTTGCCGCGGAAACTGAAGCTGAGGTTGGACAGTCCGCCGCTGGTCTTGGCATGCGGACACTGCGCCTTGATTTCGCGCACCGCCTCGATGAAATCGAGACCATAGCGGTCATGTTCTTCGATCCCCGTCGCCACGGCGAACACATTGGGGTCGAAAATGATGTCTTCGGGCGGGAAGCCGATGCCGGTCAGCAATTTGTAAGCGCGCACGCAGATTTCGACCTTGCGGTCCTTCGTATCGGCCTGCCCCGTCTCGTCGAACGCCATGACCACGGCCGCCGCGCCGTAATCCATGCAGTTGCGCGCCTGTTCCAGAAACTGCGCCTCGCCTTCCTTCATGGAAATGGAATTGACGATGGGCTTGCCGCTGACGCATTTCAGGCCCGCTTCGATCACTTCCCATTTGGAACTGTCGATCATCAGCGGCACGCGCGCGATGTCGGGTTCCGCCGCGATCAGTTTCAGGAAAGTCGTCATGGCGTGAACCGCATCGAGCAGCCCCTCGTCCATATTGACGTCGATGATCTGCGCGCCGTTTTCGACCTGCTGGCGCGCGACCTCCACGGCGGCGTCGTAATCGTCCGCCATGATCAGTTTCTTGAACCGGGCGCTACCGGTTACATTCGTACGCTCGCCGATATTGACGAAGCTGGAACCTGTATTCTGGGTGGTGTCGGACATTGAATCTCTCGTCATCCTCGCGAAAGCGGGGATCCAGGGTTTGGAGGCGCGGCAGAAGAGGCTGCGTTACCGCCTTCGCGGGAATGACGACGAGGAAGGTCGCTTTCATCGCGAAAGCAGGGGTCGCCGGAACGACTATCGGGCAAAGTCAGCGCATAAACGTCGTCGTCGAACATATGCCCGCCGATTGCGAACCGGCGCGTTCCGATCTGTTCGAACCCACACTTTGCGTAGAATGCGCGCGCTTTCGTATTATCCTGATTGAAACCGACCAACAGACGTTCGGCAATGGGCAAAGCGGCAATTGCATCGTTCAACAAACCTTGCGCCAACCCCGTCCCGTGAAAGCTGGCCAGTACATATATTCGGCGCAATTCCGCGTCGCCGTTGCGCATGCCGGGAATGTCGGGCGTCGTGACCATCGCATAACCGACCGGCGCACCCCTGGGTTCATAGCCGATCCAAATGCGTGCGCCTTCATTCATATACCGCACATAGGCGGCAGCGGCGTGGCCATCGCGGCACTGATTGACGATTGCCGCGCCAGGTATCATCCCGGCATAGGTTTCGAGAAACGTTGCCGTGCCGATCACGGCAAGCGCGTCGGCGTCCCCCGCATCGGCAGGGCGTATGATGGCGGCAGCATCGGTCATGCCGCGATGGTGAAAGGTTCCAGCCCGGCAAGCTGCATCTTCGTATCCGCAATCGCGATCGTGCGCGGGGCCAGTCCATCGACGGCGCGCGCCATCGCGGCGATGTGATCGGGCGTGGAGCCGCAGCAGCCACCCAGCACGTTGACCTGCCCCCCTTCCGCCCATTCGCGCACCAGCGCAGCGGTCGTTTCCGGCTCCTCGTCATATTCGCCCAATTCGTTGGGCAAGCCGGCATTGGGATAGGCCAGCAGACGAGTATCGGCGATCTTGCTGAGCAGCTGGACATGCGGGCGCAATTGTTGCGCGCCGAAACTGCAGTTGAGGCCCACCGTCAACGGCTTGGCATGGCGCACGGCATACCAGAACGCCTCCACCGTATGGCCCGACAGATTGCGGCCCGATAGATCGGTCAATGTCATGGACAGCATCACCGGCACATCCCGGTCCAGTTCCACCGCCAGCTGGCGCACGGCCATGATACCTGCTTTCGCATTCAGCGTGTCGAAGATCGTTTCGATCAGGATGAAATCCACTCCGCCCTCCACCAACGCCGCAGCCTGATCCTTGTACACGGCGGTCAGCGTGTCGAAGTCGATTTCGCGGAAGCCGGGGTCTTCGACATCGGGGCTGAGGGACAATGTCTTGTTGGTCGGGCCGATCGCGCCGGCCACGAAACGCGGGCGGCCATCTTTCGCGGCGAATTCATCGGCCAGATCGCGCGCAATCTTTCCCGACGCCAGATTGATGTCGCGCACGATGCTTTCGGCTGCATAATCGGCCTGGCTGATCGTGTTCGCGCTGAACGTGTTGGTGGAGATCAGGTCCGATCCCGCTTCCAGATATGCACGCGTAATGTCGCCGATAACGTCGGGGCGAGTCAGTGCGAGAATATCGTTGTTGCCCTTCTGGTCGGCGGCCAGGCCCAGATCGCCTGCATAATCGGCTTCGGTCAGCTTGCGATTCTGGATCTGCGTGCCGAAAGCGCCGTCGAAAATCAGGACGCGTTTGTCGGCTTCGGCGTTGAACTGCGCGCGGCGGTTTGGCTGCGGTGTCATGCCGCTTGCTCCGCCAGTTCGGTCCGCTTCGGCCGCATGCCGAGCATATGGCAAATGGCGTAGGCCAGCTCTGCCCGGTTGAGCGTGTAGAAGTGGAAATCGCGCACCCCGCCCGCATACAGGCGGCGGCACAATTCTGCGGCGACCGTGGCGGCGACCAGCTGGCGTGCGGCCGGACGTTCGTCCAGCCCATCGAACAGACCATCCATCCAGTCGGGTATTTCCGCCCCGCACAACCCGGAAAACTTGCGCGCCTGCGCCACGTTGGTCACCGGCAGAATGCCCGGTAGAATGGGCGCGTCGATACCGTTTGCAGCGCACCGATCGCGGAACCGCAGGAACGTGTCCGCGCTGAAGAAAAACTGGCTGATCGCCCGCGTTGCGCCTGCATCCAATTTGCGTTTCAGAACGTCGAGATCGGTCTGCGGGCAGTCCGCATCGGGATGCGTTTCGGGATAGGCGGCAACCGAAATGTCGAAATCGGCAATATCTTTGAGGCCGCGCACGAGATCGGCGGCGCTGGCATAGCCGTCGGGATGCGGCACGAACGGTGCGCCCGGTTCCCCTGCGTCCCCGCGCAGGGCCACGATATGACGCACGCCCGCTTCCCAGTATTGTTCGGCGACATCGCGTATTTCCGCCTTGCTGGCGTCGACGCAGGTCAGATGTGCGGCGGCGGGCAGCTGCGCTTCCCCGATAATGCGCGCCACGGTGCTGTGCGTGCGTTCGCGGGTAGAGCCGCCCGCACCATAGGTGACCGAGACGAAGCTGGGGTCCAGCGGGGCGAGCTGCTGCACGGAATCCCACAACTGGCTTTCCATCTTGGCGGATTTGGGCGGGAAGAATTCGAAACTGGCAGTGATGTCGCCCGGCAGCGACGCGAACAAGGGCGTATCGTGAGCGGTGCGTTCTTCATGCGCCGGGTCGAGGCGGTTAGATGGCAGTCATCGCGATGCTTTCCGAATGGGTATCGTGGTGGGGGGCGAAAGGGTGTCGGTGCGCGTCGCCAGCCAAACCTTTACGATCAGCTCGCCCCCTTCCAAAGATTGCGGCGGGGCGGGATCATAACCGGCATCGGTCAGCAGTGCGCCCAGTTCGCGATCGGCGAAACCCAACCGCGCATGGGCATGGCGTTCGCGCAGTTCCTCGTGCGAATGGGCTGCGAAATCGACGATGGCAATGCGCCCGCCGGGCCGGGTAACGCGCGCCGCTTCCGCCAGAACGACCGCCGGGTTGAGCGCGAAATGCAGCACCTGATGCAGGACGAGGGTGTCGAACCGATTGGCGGCGAAGGGCAGATCGGTGAAATCCCCTTGCACCAATTCGATATCGCTGGTGGGCAGATGCTGCAACTTCGCGCGTGCCAGCCGCAGCATTTCCAGATTGCGGTCGAGCGCCACGACATGATCCGCATGGGCAGCGAACAATTCCGCCATCCGCCCGGTGCCCGTCCCGACATCCAGCATCGCGCCCAGCGGCGCAGTGCCCAGCGCCGTAATCAGCCGGTCTTCCACCATACGGTCCGGGCTGTGCAGCTGACGCAATTCGTCCCATTCGCCGGCGTGCCGTTCGAAATAGGTTTGCGCCGCAGCCTCGCGCGCTTCGCGAATGGCAGCCAACTTGCGGCGATCCGCCTCGCATTCGGCGGCAAAGGCAGGGTCGGCAGCTTCACCGGTGTCCAGCAGATCATGCACCGCGCCAATTAAACCGGATGCGCTGGAACCTTGCGCGCGCAGAAACACCCAGCTTCCTTCTCGCCGCCGTTCCGCCAGGCCCGCATCGCACAATATGCCGACATGCCGTGATACGCGCGGCTGGCTTTGCCCCAGCACCTGCGCCAGTTCGGTAACGGCCAGCTCCATCGTGTGAAGCAGACGCATGATCCGCATCCTGGTGGGGTCCGCCAATGCGCGTATGATGGTTTCGAACTGCATGCTCGCTGCACGATATAAAGATATCGTTATATCTGCAAGCGGGTTGTTGGGCGCCGTCGGGTGGCTTTACCGAATGTCGGGGTAGTGATCGGCCAGACGTCTTCGCGCGCCCAACGCCCACATCACGCCGACTTTCAGGTATATCCAGTTGGCGCGCCACCGGCCCCATTCGGCGATCCGACGATCGGATGTCCACACCCAACGGCGCACCAAACGCGTGCGCCCGAACCGCGCCAGCCGGATGCACAGATCGGCATCTTCCATTACTGCCGAACCGTCGTCGCACCCCCCGATCGCCAGGAATTGCGCCCGGCGGAAGAACATCGCATGATCGCCGTAAAGCAACCGCACCCCGCGCAAGAACAGCCGCGGGCGGAACAGCAGGGGTATGTACCAGGTCTTCGCGATATTGTGCAGCGTACTGCCCCACCGGGTGCCGCCCGATTCCGGCGATACGCGGCATGAAACTGGCCAAAGCCGTTGTATTTTCAGAGAGTGTGGCGCGAATGATATCGATGGCATCGATCGGTAATCGGGAATCGGCATGGAGGATGCAGATCAGTTCGCTGGACATCGCAGCGACACCGCAATTGATCTGCGCGCCCCGCCCCTTTTCGGGCGCAGAGGACGATGTTCAATCCGGCCTTACGTACGATCGCGACCGTGCGATCCGTGCTGCCGCCATCGACGAAAATGATTTCATCCGGCTGCGGGTCCAGCGCGGCGATCCCGGCCAGCGCTTCGCCGATCCCGTCAGCTTCGTTATAGACCGGCACGACCAACGCGACGGTATCCGTTACTGGCGCGCTATTCTGCGTCGTACACGCGGTAGTCGATGGGCTTGAAGGTTCCACCGTTGGAGGCGTAGGCGGAACAGGCGGTGACACCAATCACCAAATCCACTTCCGCGCGCAGAGTCAGCACATCGCCCGGCTTTCCCGGCGGGGGCAGCACTTCCAGCGAGCCGGTTTTGCCGTCCACCGGCACATTCATAAAGACGTTGAACGCCGTCGGGATCATGTCGGGCGAAATGCCGTAAGGTTCCAGCGCAGCGGCCAAATTGCCGAAACACCCACGATGAACCGGTTGATCGGGATAGAAATGCCGAAAAGTCGCTTCGCTGCATGGGGTCAGCAGGAAATCGTGGCAACCGACATCGTCGCGTAGGATGGTCAGCATCGGGTTGGACCGATTGGACCACAGCCTGGTTGCCAGTCGTCAGCTTGATGGTCTCTTCGTAATCGAAAGTCCGCCCGTTCGATACGGTTTCGCGCACGTCATCGGCCCCATAGGCCAGCAGATCGGCAACCTGACACCCCAACGGATCGACGATGTCCAGCAACTGCCCCTTCGACATCGGGAAGGCTACACCGGATCGTGGCGGAATACGCGTAAGGGTCATGCCGATTTGGTAGCCTTCTCCTCATCTTCGTAAATCGCCCGCTTGTCCTGAAAGGGGCAACGCCATTCTTCGGAAACGGCCCGGCCGCTATATTGACGTGCCTCGCTGGTTTCGCCGTGCCGCGACAGCATGGGATTGATGGACCCGGCCAGGGCCTGATCGCGATCCAGTATCGCCTCCCTCATGCGTTCATAGCGCCCCTGTTCGCGCAATTGTTCGAACTGGTCGTGCAGGTTGAACACCATCGTCGGTTTCGGGAACCGACGGGCGGGCCGCGACGCAGCGGGGTGCAGGCCGACGACGAAGAACGCCTCCCCGCCGAAACTCAGGGAGAAATGCGGATCGTCGGCGTCCGCGCTGACGCTATCGTCGTAAGGTTGGCCGCGCCAGGCATCCTTGTCGCTCAACGATTGCACGCGTTCCCACAACAGCGTTTCAAATGCCTGTTCATCCAGATCGTCCGGCCCGTCGAACACGAAAGCAACGCTGCGAAGGCCGGTGGGATCGGCGCGGTATTCCTTTGCCCAGTCCAGCAGATGGTCGTGAATGGCAAGATCGTCCCACGCGCTGTCGAGCCGGTGGCAGGACACCGTTTTCAACGTCCCGCGCGCAAGAGCGGATTTCGCCCCGACGCAGGGAAAGTTTTTCGCGCGAATGGTGCGCTCCATCGCCTCGCGCGCAGCATCGTCGCGTTGTTCGAGGTGTTTTTTGTCGAGGAGATCGGTCGTCGGCATAGGGTAACGTTACGGTAGGAATGGCGCTGGGTTCCGCGCAACGCCAGAGCTTTAACCTATATCAATGGGTGGACATCCCGGCGTCAACGGTTGGTTAACCGCCTTGACCCGCGCCGATCCGCGCGGCCATATCCTTGCCATGTTCGATGGAGGTTCTCACGCCGGTAAGCGCGCGCGGTTGGCTGTTCTTGCAATGGCCGCGCTGTCGTTCGCTTACACTCCTGCCGCAGCGGACGATCGCCGACTGACGCTGACGGCCAATTCCGAATTAAGTTTCGGCAGCTTCGCAGTCATCGGCAACGGATCGCGTACCGTTTCGGCCAGCGGCGCAGTCACCAGCCGATCGATCCTGCAAGCCGGGCGTGGCGGTACCGGACCGGCGCGATTTACTCTGACCTACGATCGCGGCAGCAACGCGCGCCGCCCGGTGGACGTAATCGTCGAACTGGTCCTGATCGCACCAGGGCGCGAACGCGATGGGCGGGTGACGGCACGATTATCGGCGTTCGATAGCGACATCGCCGGCCATCAGCGTATCACGCCGGGCGTGCCGGTCAGGCTGACCATTGCGAATTGCCGGGGCCGGTCGTGCACGGCTCGCTTCGCCATCGGTGCGCGACTGGATGTAAGCGAAGGTGGCAGCGGAACGGGCGGCGCTTCGCTGTCGATACCGCTGTTGATGGATGCCGTGGTCATATCCGATGAATAGAGGCGCACTGCATATTGCGAGCGTTGCCATCGCCTCGCTATCCACTGCTGCCACCGCGCAGAACCATACCGCTTCCGGGGCAGCCAATGCGACGGTGGTGGCGCCGCTGCAGATCGTACCGCTGGCCGACCTCGATTTCGGGGCGGTGTCCATCGCTGCCGGTGCGGCAGGCTCCGTCACGATCGATTCGAACGGTGGTGGCCAAGCGCGCTATTCGGGTAATGCCGCCCCGGCATGCGGGGCCGCCGCGCCGGGATCGGACTGTCGGCCCCACCCCGCACAATTCGTCGTCAGGGGGGAAGCGCAGCGCGCTTATCGGGTGCGCTTGCCCGCTTCCGTCGTCGCAACCGGCGCCAACGGCGGCTCCAGCCTGACGGTCACGAACCTTGGTATCGGAACAATGCCGGATGCGACGGACACGGCAATCCGCATTCTGGACGGCGAGGGGCGCGATACATTCGCGATCGGAGGCACTCTGATCATGCCGGAAGGTACGAAACCGGGCCATTATCGCGCAGATATCCCGATAATCGTCACCTATCGGTAAGCAATCGCGCTTATTTGTCGCTTTACGGCGATAAGGCGGACTTAACCATCGTGTGGCCCAGCGCTGGCCAATCCGGTGCAATCCCGCCCATTCAACGATACGCCAGAAGCGCGGTATTCTGCCGTTTTTCAGGCTGTTTCGGCCCGATTCCGTCTAATCCTTAATTAACGAATAGGGGCTATCCCCTAATTCATCGCGGCGAATGACACACATTCCCGTGGGACAGGTTCGTACCAGGCGGGCCTGAGTATTTTGGATATTTAGGGAACAAGCCTTTTATGAAAAAGATTTTCGCACTCGCAGCCGTCTCCGCTGCCGTCATCGCAACCCCGGCTGCCGCACAGAGCGCGACTGCCAATGACGGTGTCGCCACCGCAACCGTCGTCGCACCGATTTCGGTTACGCATACCAATGGCGCGGCTCTGTCCTTCGGCTCGTTCGCTTCGGGTGCAGCTGGCAGCATCGTCGTGAACGCCGCCGACGGCATCGCATCGACCACCGGCGTCACCATTCTGGCCGGTTCGACTTCCAGCGCCGACCGTTTCGACGTCACCGGCGAAGGCAACCGCACGTTCTCCATCTCGACGACCGGCGGATCGCTGGCCAACACGACCGGCACCACGGGCACGCCGATGACGTTCGTTACCGCGTCCAGCAACACCGGTACGCTGGTGTCTGGCGTCGCCAACTTCCGCGTCGGCGGCACGTTGACGGTTCCGGCAACGGTGAACTCCGGCGTTTACGTCGGCAGCTACAGCGCGACCGTGGCTTACAACTAAGACATGAACATGCCGGGGGCAGTGGCGGGAAACTGCCCTGCCCCCGTCGTTCATCCGACGATGATTTCCAGGCCCCCATCTATACTTGCGAATTTACGGTATCGCTTCGGCGTTCGCCGTGGTTTTGGCATCGCCTGTTTCGGCAGTGGCGCAGACTGCGGGTTCGACCAGCACGGACGGCACGGCAACCGTCACGGTGATCGAACCGATGGCGGTTACTGCGCGCGATGCGCTGCGGTTCGGCGGTTTCACCCGGCCCACCGCGGCGGGAACGGTCACCGTCTCCACCAACGGCGCGATCGCGTATGGCGGGGGATTGACCGGACGGGCCACCGCGATCCAGCCATTGGGCGGGCGCGGCCCGGCCAGTTTCGACATTCGGGGCGACCGCAACCGGCTGTTTCGCATTACGCCTGTGTCATCGTTCGAAATTACCAACGGCACGTCGCGCATGCGCGTGGACGGGCTGACGGGAAACACCTATTTCCGGTATGCGCGCTTCGACAATCGCGGCGAGTTCCAACTGCTGGTCGGCGGCACGCTGAATGTCGCGGCGAACCAGCCATACGGCACGTATAGCGGCCGTTTCGACATCACCTTCAATTACGAATAACCGTTGCGCGCCGAGTCGCGGGACTCCATAGGCTATGGTTAATTACGTATTCGAAAGGTCTATTCCATGCGCGACCACGCCTTGCGGTTCGCCCGTTTTCCCTTTGGTGTTACCGCCGCTGCATTGGCGATGATGGCATCGCCTGTATCGGCGCAAACCGCTTTGTCGCCCGATGGCGAAATCGAAACGGAGCTCGAGACCGTCGCGGCACCCGCCCCCGCCGAACTGCCGGCAGGCGCAGTGGGGGGAATGGGTGACATCAACCTCTATCCCAAACGCATCGTGATCAGCGGGCGCGAACGCATCGCATCGGTCGGGCTTTACAACAAAAGCGTGGCGACCGGCGATTACGAAATTGCCGTTACCGATATGGTGATGATGCCCGATGGTCAGCTTCTCAATATGGATACCGTCGTCGATACGGAGCAGAAGGCGCGCGTCAAAACCGCCAGCCAGATGCTGCGCTGGTCGCCGCGCCGCGTCGCCTTGCAAGCGAACGAAGCGCAGACCGTCCGGATCATGGCACGCCGTCCGGCCGATCTGGCCGATGGCGAATATCGTTCGCATTTCGTGGTCGTATCCGTCCCGCCGGAAGGGGATGGCAGCCTCAGTATCGAAAACGCGACCGACAACACGGCGCAAGACGGCATCGGCGTTCGGATCGTGCCACGTTTCGGCCTGTCCATTCCGGTCATCGTGCGGGTCGGCGAAACCACCTTGCAATCGGGCGTGCGCGATATCGAACTGGTGACGCTGCGCGACGGCAGTCGGGGCGTAAAGCTGGTGATTACGAGAGCGGGCACACGGTCGTCTTTCGGCGATCTGCTCGTCACTGCGCCGGGACAATCCGAACCCGTTGCAATCGCGCAAGGAATCGGCGTCTATCCCGAAGTGGATGCGCGCGAAATCGTGGTCCCACTCAATCCGGCGTTGGCCCCGGACGCCTTACGGTCCGGCATGGTGCTGACCGTCAGCTACACCGACGACGATTTCGAACCGGGCGCAACATTGTTTAGGCAAGACTTCACGGTGCCGTGAAGACCGGCCCGAAAGGCCTGACGACGAAGCCCGCATCCGGCGCAATTCGACCGCTTTGGCTTGGATCGGCGCTGATCGGCGTCACTTTGCTGCCCGCATGCGATGATGGGGCAGAGCGTGCGTCCATCGATCCCGTGGCGGACGATCCGCCCACGCAAACGCCCAAACCGCGCAAACTTGCGCTGCCCCACCCCACCTTGACTGCGCCGCGACTGGTCAAACCGCCCCGCGCCAGCCCCGGCCCCACGCCAGCCCGCCAAGCACCGACCGCGCATCGCAACACCGGCGCGCGTAGTGGAACCTAGCCGCGAAATTGCAAGCGTTCGGCAGGTCGTACACGTGGCTCAAACGAGCATCGGTCCGCCCGAAACCGCCTCATCGTATGCTTCGCAAAAGCCGTTGATGCGCGATGCCTTTCCCGTGGTAATACCGCGTACCGGCTCGCTCGTAACCATCGAGCGGCCGCCCACACTGAACGAGCCCGTCGTGATGCAGCCCACGGCGAATGGCGGCGCTGCAAAGCCGCCATCGCAGGTCGCTGCGCTCACCCCCACCCGGTTCGCCGCTCGCACCATTGCGGGTTCTGCGCCGATTGCGGAAGCGCCGCCGCAAGGTTCGACGCTCGTCCCGCCCGATCGCTCCGTTCCGCAAGCTGGCCCCTTGGTTCCCGCCACGACAACGCCCACCGCCTTGGCCGTGCCGCCACTGGATCCGACGGCAGAACCGACTGTTGCGGTAGCTCCGCTGACCGCCACCACTCCCAGTGCAGTTCTGCCGACCGCAACCGCCGCGCCCGCAACGCTGCAAAGTTTCGGTTTCACATCGGACGATCTCAGCCTCAGCTACGATGACGAGCTGATTCTCGAAATCGGTATCGCGGGCAGTCCCGGCACGGACACCATCATCGCCTATGGCAGCGGGGACGGCATCTATCTGCCGTTCGGCGCAGTCGCGCGGTTCCTCGATCTGCCCTTTACCGTCAGCGACGATGGCAATTTCGCCAGCGGCTGGTTTTTAAGCGAGGATCGCACCTTATCGATCGATCTGCGCCAGTCGGAAATTACGCTGAACGGCACGATCACGCCGCTCGCCCCGCGCGATGCGATCGCGTTCGATGGCGAATTATACGTGTTGGCGGGGAAGTTCGCGGACCTGCTGCCGTTGAGCCTGACGCCGGACCTTAGAAACCAGTCGGTCACCATCGCCACGCGCGAAACCTTCCCGTTCGAAGCGCGCCTGGCGCGCGAAGCCGCGCGGCAGCGTTTGGGCACGCGTACGATCACCACGCCTGCGCGCTTTCCCAGGGAGGAAACACCCTACCTGCCGCTGTCGGTTCCCATCACCGACGTGGAATTGCGCGCCCTGTCGGACGACGCGCGCGGCTCGCAGATAGAAGGCGATCTACGGCTGGCGGGCGATTTTGCATGGATGACGGCAGAGGTTTTCGTCAGCGCCAGCACGCGCGACGGACTGATCGGGGCATTCGTGGAACTGGGGCGGGAGGATGGCGATGCCGACCTGCTCGGCCCGTTGCAGGCCACCCAATTTGCATTGGGCGATATCGGCACGACTTCCATGCCGCTGGGTCTGCGCGGTGTGTCGGGCCGGGGCGCGACGATCACCAACGCCCCGATCGAAGTGGCTTCCGTATTCGAAGAGATCGACTTGCGCGGTTTCCTGCCCGACGGGTTCGAAGTGGAGCTCTATCGCAACGGCGTGCTGATCGATTCCATCCGCACGCCGGTCAACGGGCAGTATGAATTCTTTCAAGTTCCAGTCGATTATGGGCTGAACGTATTCAAGCTGATCTTCTTCGGCCCGCAGGGGCAACGGCGCGAGGAAACCCGGCAGATCAGCGTCGGCGACGGGCGGTTGGCGCCGGGCAAACTGGTCTATTCCCTCGATGCCGTGCAGAGGGAGGTCAATCTGTTGAACGTGCGCCGCCCGGAATTTCGCCCCGGTCGCGATTTCGGGCGGTGGCGGGCGGGCGCGCAGATCGATTACGGGCTGACATCCGGCATCACCACCAACCTGTCGGCGGCCTGGTTCGATACCGACGATTTCGGCGAACGGTGGCTTGCCACGGGTGGCTTGCGGGCCGGGTTCGGGGCGCTGGCGGTAAAAGCCGATCTGGGGTTTTCCGACGGGGCGGGCCGGGCCTTGGAACTGGGCGTCGGCGGGCGGGCGCTGGGTGGGTCCTTCATCGCGTCCCACACCGAATATCGCGGCGGTTTTCTGGACGAAACGCGCAGCCCCAACGGTGCGCTGCTGACTCGCGCGAGCGAACTGGACCTGAACTTCAACCTGGCGCTGGGTGGCCAGATTGCGCGCATCGTGCCGATTTCCGGTCGCCTGCGCCATCTGCGGTTTCAGGACGACCGGCAACAGACCAGCGCCACCGTGCGCGCCTCGACCCGATTGCGCGGCGCGTTGATTTCCAACAGTTTCGATCTGGCGCGCACGGTGCAGTCGGGCGGCGACACGGACACGCAGATACGGGGCAATTTCGATCTGACCACGCTGACCCGGTCCCGCACGCAAATCCGCGCTTCGGTTGGCTATGCCGTGTATCCCCAGGCGGAATTGACGACCGGATCGGTGGAGGTCGATTACCGGCTGGACGACCGCACGCGATTTACAGGTGGCATTGGATACGGCTTCCGCGATCGGTCCACTTTGATCGGCCTGTCCGCCAGCCGCCGCTTCGACCGGTTCGATCTGTCGCTGAACGGCCAATACGGCGTACGCGACGACAGCTATGCCGCGACGTTGCGGCTGGGGTTCAGTTTCGGACGCGATCCGATCGGCGGCGGAGTGTACTTCGCGCGTCCCGGCCGATCGTCGTCGGGCGCGGTCGCCATTCGCGCGTTCGAGGATGGCAACGGCAATCGCATCTACGATGCAGGCGACACGCTGCTGCCCGATGTCGCCTTTACTGCCGCCAACGATACCGGGCTGACGGATGCGGACGGCACGGTCAGGCTGGACAATCTTGGCCGTGGCAACCGCGCCAGCGTGCAGGTCGATCCCGGCAGCTTTCCCGACATCAATCTGATCCCCGCCACACGCGGTATCGAAATCGTGCCGCGCCCCGGCCGCATTCACGTAACGGATTTCGCCGTACTGACCACCAGCGAAATCGAAGGAACGGCATTCTTCGACAATGGCGAAACGCAGCGCGGCGTATCGGGTGTGCGGCTGCAATTGCTGGACGACACGGGCGAGGCGGTGAAGCTTCGCCGCACGGAATCCGATGGGTATTACTTCTTCGAACAGGTTCCGCCGGGCAATTACACCGTCATTATCGATCCCAAACAGGCGGCGCAGCTGAAACTGTGTCTCGCCGAACCGATTGCCGTCGAAGTGGCACCGGGCGACGATCTGGTGTCGAGCAATTTCACGATCCGCCAGTGCGACGCGCCCTAGAAACCGCGCGCCGCTTGCGTTTGCGGGCGGACCCGGCGACAGGATGACCCGAAGGGGATGTTCCAGTGACGAAGGACGAAGCGCGGCGCGTCGAGCTGGTGCGGGCGATCGAAACGCACGATCCCGACGCGCTGCTGCTGACGGCGGAGGATCGCCATCAGGCCGATGCCCGCGCGCGCAGCATTGCCGGCGGGGTCGATGCGGATCGTGCCGGAGCCGCCTTCATCGCCGCGCGCGCCGATTTCGCCGCCAGCCGGCTGGCGACGCGCCATCCAGCGATCGCCCATGCGCTCGATGGTGCAAAATGGCCCCGCTGGGTTGCGATCGCGTTGCCGATCGTCGCTTTGGTCGCCGGGTTCGCATCCAACGAATTGGGCACGGGGCAGCGGTTCGATCTGTTGGCGGTACCGTTGTTCGGACTGATCGCATGGAACCTCGCGGTCTATGTGTGGTTGGTGTCAGCTGCGCTGTTTCGCAAGCGGAATGACGGTCTGAAGCGGTCGCTCGCGGCGATGCTCAATGGTGCGGGACAGCGCGTTGGTGGAGACGCTCCACTCGATCGGGCGCTCGCATCGTTCCGCCAACGCTGGGCGATCGTACAGGCCCCATTCGCCCTCACCCGGATGTCGCGCGACCTGCATATCGCGGCGGCGCTGTTTGCGTTCGGCCTGATAGCCGGGATTTATCTGCGCGCGCTGGTAATCGAATATCGCGCCGGGTGGGAAAGCACGTTTTTGGGGCCGGACGCGGTGCATACCCTGCTTTCCACCATGCTTGGGCCGGCGAGCGCGGCAACCGGCGTTTCCCTACCGAGTGCCGCTGGCATCTCCGCCATGCGCTGGATACCGCAAGAGGCGGGCGAGCCATCGGGCGGAGTGAATGCCGCACCGTGGATCTATCTGTACACCGTTACCATCGCCGCGATCGTCATCGTGCCGCGGCTGTTACTGGCCGGCTGGCAAGGCATCAAAGCCTATCGTTTTTCCCGCGACTTTCCCGTGCCCGGGCGCGACGATTTCTACATTCGCCGCCTGCTTCGCCATGCGGACGGACAACCTGCGCGCGTTCACGTCACACCCTATGCCTATCGCCCGGATGGCGAAGCGGAACGGCAGATAACGACCTTGCTGCGCGATGCGTTGGGCGATCACGCGCAAGTCAGCGTCGCAACGCCGGTGGAATATGGCGCGGAAGACGAATGGCTGACTGCAAACGCCGATGGCTTGCCGCCATGCGACTATCACATCGCTTTGTTCACCCTTTCCGCCACACCGGAAGAGGAAAACCACGGTGCGTTCCTGACCGCGCTTGTCGATCGGACCCGTGCCGCGCAACCCGGCGCAATGACTTTAGCCATCGTGGACGAAGGCCCGTTCCGCGAACATTTCGCCGGGCAGGCGGGATTGGGCGATCGTGTAGCGGCACGGTTGCAATCGTGGTCCGCTCTCGCCGCAGCTGCAGGTGCTGCGTTGCTGGCGGTGGACAGGCAACAGTCTGATCGTGCTGCGCTTGCAAAACGGGTGGAAGCTGCCCTGTCCCGCAACGCGGCGATGATCCGATGACCGGTCCCCAGAATACAGCCGAAACCGTCAATCTCAGCCTGATCAGTCATACCAATGCGGGCAAGACAACCTTGGCGCGCACGCTGCTGGGCCGCGACGTCGGCGAGGTGCGCGATGCCGCGCATGTGACCGATCTCGCCACCGGATATGTGCTGGTACAAAATGGCGACGACACTTTGATGCTGTGGGACACGCCCGGCTTCGGCGATACCGCCCGGCTCTATGCGCGGCTGAAGCTGTCGGGCAATCCGCTCGGCTGGTTTCTGACGCAGGTGTGGGACCGCTGGCGGGAACGGCCATTATGGTCCAGCCAGCAAGCGGTGCGAAACGCACGCGAACAGGCCGATGTCATCCTTTATCTCGTCAACGCGGCGGAGGATCCGGCAGCGGCAGCCTATGTCGAACTGGAAATGAAAGTGCTGGGCTGGATCGGCAAGCCGGTCGTCATCCTGCTCAACCAGATGGGCGCGCCACGCCGGGATGTGTCGGATTACACCGCGCGATGGCAGGCGATCGGTCCTGCGGGCCTGGTGCGGGCGGTGCTGCCCCTGGATGCATTTGCGCGCTGCTGGGTCCAGGAAGACGCGCTGCTCGATACCGTCGCACCCCTGCTGCCGCCGGAAAAGCACGCGGCGATGGTGGGGCTCAACGATCGTTGGAAGCAGCTCAATCGTGCGCGGTTCGATGATGCGATCGGCGTGTTGGCGCACTATCTGCTGCGCGCCGCGATGGATCGCGAGATCGTCGAGGAGGCCGACTGGCAGAACCGGGTAGCGGGGGCACTGAGGGGCCGCAACGGCCGGGACCGCGCGGCGCGTGTTGCAATGGGTGACCTCGCCAGCCGTTTGGCCTCCGCCACGGCAAAATCGACGGACGAACTGATCGCGCTGCACGGTCTGTCGGGCAAGGCGGTCCGCGCCGCGCTGGAACGCGTCGGAGCGGATTACGCGCGGCAATCCAAAACACCCGAAGGCGCCGCGGCGGCGTTGGGCGGTCTGTTTTCGGGCGCGGTCAGCGGGCTGGCCGCAGACCTCGCTGCCGGAGGGCTGACCTTGGGCGGGGGGATGATCGTCGGCGGTGTGCTGGGGGCGCTGGGCGCGACGGGGCTGGCGAAGGGTATCAATATGGCGCGGGGTGAGGATGGGTCGAGCGTGCGCTGGTCGCCCGATATGCTGCAGCGCCTGACGGTGACCGCGCTGCTACGATATCTCGCGGTCGCACATTTCGGTCGCGGACGCGGCGATTGGGCGGAAGGGGAGCACCCCGCCTTCTGGCAGGACATCGTGGAGGAGGAAGTCGCGAAGCGGGAGCAGGCGCTGAAAACCTGCCTGACCGGCACATCGACCACCACACCCGCAACGCGCGAGCTCACCGCATTGCTGAACGAAATCGGATACGCCGTGCTGCGACATCTCTATCCCGATGCTTTGCAAGCCGATCAGGGGAATGGTGCCGCTTAGAGGATTCGAACCTCTGACCCCATCATTACGAATGATGTGCTCTACCAACTGAGCTAAAGCGGCATATAATCTTCCCACAAGGGAAAGATTGCTGGAGGCCCGAGCCGGAATCGAACCGGCGTGCACGGATTTGCAATCCGCTGCGTCACCACTCCGCCATCGGGCCTCACTCCCGCAGCGTACTGCGATGGGCGCGGTAGCGCAGCTTTCACGTCAGTGCAATCGAATGATTGCAGCCCTTATACAGTCCGCGATACGGGCTGCGTGTGAAAAATGCTGGCGAGATGCTGCGGCCCCGGTATGAAGTCCGCCCATGAGCATTGCCGATCTGATCGACCCTATCCAGCCTGGCGACTGCACCGTCACGCTGCCCGACGCCGCCGACCTGGATGCAGGGCCGAACGTTGTATGGCGGGGCGTCGGCGCTGGTCGCCTATACCCATGCGAGGCGCAGCTTTCCCGATCTGCCGCCACTGCGCGCGGCGCAGGTGGGCTTCGTCGCGCCGCTCGGCCCCGATATGACGCTCAACACGCGGGTTGTGCGGCAGGGGCGCAACGTCGCACAGTTGCGGACCGAGGCGGTTTGCGACGGCAAGACCGCCCTGACCGTGTTCTGGCTGTTTGGAACGGGCCGCGACAGTTCGGCCAACCACCCCGCCGCAGCGCCCGACGGCGATGCCGGCGATCCGGACCAGGCAGAAATCGCGCATACGAACAGGGCGCCCGCATTCATCCAGAACAATTACGATGTCCGCCATACGCCGCATCGGTATGCCGACGGCGTTCCGATCATCCGGTGGTGGGCGCGGCTGAAGGAGCACGGCGTTCTCGACCCGATATCGGAACTGGTTTTGATGGGCGACACCCTGCCGCCGTCCGCGCTGCGGATCATGCAGCAGCCCGGCCCGGTCAGTTCGATAAACTGGTCGTTCAATCTGCTCGACACCCAGCCTGCGACGCGCGATGGCTGGTGGCTGGCGGAAACCGCAAGCGATCACGCGGCGGGCGGCTATTCCAGCGAGCGACAACGTTTGTGGAATGCCGACGGCAAACAGATGTTGGCCGGCATGCAATCCGTGGCCGTGTTCGGCTGAACTTCGCGATCAATCGGTAAAGTTGGCCGCGCGTTTCTGCATTCCGGCCATGATCGCTTCCATCTGGTTGGGCGTGCGGATTACTTTGTGCTGTTCCAGACTTTCTTCCATCAGAATGTCATCGCCCGATTTTTCATGCATGGCGTCCATCAACCGTTTCGCGCCGCGAATGGCGGCGGGATTGCGGTTCGCAATTTCGGTGGCGATCGCCGTTGCGCGGGCCAACGGGTCGGCATCGCAATAAGTGACGAGGCCGTATTCCAGCGCGTCGGCCCCTGAAAATTCGCGGTTGGTGTAGATCAATTCGCGCAGGACATCGTCGCGCACGGTGCCGCGCCACAATTTGAACCCGCCCATATCGGGGACGAGGCCCCATTTCATCTCCATGATCGCCATGCGCGTATCGGGCGCGGCGATGCGGATGTCGGCGCCGCTGGCGATCTGCGCGCCGCCGCCGAAACACACTCCGTGCAGCGCGGCGACCACCGGCACGGGCAATTTGCGCCATTGCGTGGCCACCTGCTGCCATTTGTTGGAATCGCCGTGAGTCCGCACTTCCAGGCTGCTGTCCTCCGCATCCTGCGTTGCCGTAAAGCTCGATGTGTCGAGGCCCGCACAAAACGCTCTGCCCTCTCCCGCAAGAACCACCGCGCGCAAACCCTTCATTTCATTCAGCGCATAGCCGGCAGCGATGATGTGTTTGAACATCTCGGGGTCGAGCGCGTTCATCTTGTCCGGCCGGGTCAGCCGCACCTGCGCCACGCCATCGTCGCCCATGTCGATCGAAACGCGATCATTCGTCTGAAATTGCATGGCCCTACTCCTTCTGCATGCATTTTCTTTCGCACGTAGCGGCATAATTCAAGCCACGGATGCGAGGTATTTCTTCACGTTGCGCGCCGCCTGCCGCAACCTCTGTTCGTTTTCGACCATAGCGATACGAACGAAACCTTCGCCTTCTTCGCCATAGCCGACGCCGGGCGCAACGGCGACCTTGGCATGGGTCAGCAATTGCTTGGAAAACTCCAGACTGCCCATCGATGTCAGCGCCGGGGGCAGCGGCGCCCACGCGAACATCGATGCGGGCGGTGGCGGAATGTCCCATCCGGCGCGGCCGAACGCCTCCACCATGACATCGCGGCGTTGATGATACAGTTGGCGATTGCTTTCGACGATGTCCTGCGGACCGTTCAGCGCCGCGCATGCCGCGGCCTGAATCGGGGTGAACGCGCCGTAGTCGAGATAGGATTTAACCCGGCTCATCGCGGCGATCAGATCGCGATTGCCGACGGCGAACCCCATCCGCCATCCGGCCATCGAATAGGTTTTGGACATCGAAGTAAACTCTACCGCGACATCCTTCGCGCCCGGCACCTGCATGATCGACGGGGTCGGGTTGCCATCAAAATACAGTTCCGAATAGGCAAGGTCGGACAGGATCCAGACCTTGTTTTCCTTCGCCCAGGCGACCAGCCGTTCGTAGAATGCGAGGTCCACCACTTCGGCGGTGGGGTTGGACGGGTAATTGACCACCAGCACGCTGGGCCGCGGCACGGTGAAGGCCATCGCATTGTCGAGGCTGCGCCAATATTCCTCGTCCGGTGTGGTCGGCACGGCGCGGATGGTTGCGCCCGCGATGATGAAACCGAAAGTGTGGATGGGATAGGACGGGTTGGGCGCCAGCACCACATCGCCCGGTGCGGTGATCGCGTTGGCGAGGCTGGCCAGCCCCTCTTTCGACCCCATCGTCACCACGACCTCGTTCTCGGCATCGATATCCACGCCGAAGCGCCGACCGTAATAATCGGCCTGCGCGCGCCGCAAGCCGGGAATGCCGCGAGACTGGGAATAGCCATGCGCGCTGGGTTTCTGCGCGACCTCGCACAGTTTTTCGATAACGTGCGGCGGCGGCGGCTGATCGGGATTGCCCATCCCCAGATCGATAATGTCGCTGCCGTCGCGCCGCGCTGCGTGGCGCATCGCGTTCACCTCCGCAATGACGTAAGGCGGCAAGCGTTTCATGCGGTAGAAATCGGTATCCATCGTCGTCCAACCATTGGCAATGCGTATGTTGCGCGGGAGCCGCCTTCAATGAACACTATATTGCAATGGTGCAATCATTGCGACGAGCTTGTATGGTTTGCCCATGACTGATCAAACGCCGGACAATTCCGCCACCCGTCAATCATCCGCAATATCGTTCGGAGAAATGGCCGAACAGATGAGCGCCATGCAGGACGCGATGGTGCAGATGATGCCATCGCTGATGGCGCCGCCGCCTGCGAACCCATTCGCAGCGGTGGGGGCAGGCGGCGACGGGCCGCTGAACCCGGCCCATTTGCAATCGACGTTTCAGAACTGGTTCGAAGCGATGCCGTTGACCGATCCCGCGCATCAGGCGCAATTGTGGCAGGATGGGGCGGCATTATATCAAAAGGTAATGGCACAGTTCGGCATGGCCTTGCCCAATATGCCGGGATTGCCGGACACCGCGCAATCCGCGAAGAGCGCCGACACGCCCGACACGCCCGGCACGCTGCCCTATTCCGACAAGCGTTTTGCGGACGACCGCTGGCGCGCCGATCCGATGTTCGCGTTGTTGCACCAAACCTATCTGATGGTCAGCGAACGGCTGACCGAGATGGTCGAGGAAATCGGCGATTTGCCCGACGCCCGGCGCGAACATCTGCGCTTCACCACCCGTGCCATTTGCGAAATGATGAGCCCTGCGAACTTTCCGATGACCAACCCGCTGGTCATCGAACGGACGATGAAAACGCAAGGGGAAAACCTGCGTAAGGGCATGGCGCATCTGATGGCCGATGCGAAAAAGGGCCAATTGACCCATACCGATCCCGATGCCTTCGTCGTTGGGGAAAACATCGCGGTAACGCCGGGCAAGGTCGTTCATGAAACGCCCTTGTATCAACTGATCCAGTACAGTCCCACGACCGACGACGTGCTGTCCGTGCCGCTGGTGATCTTCCCGCCGTGGATCAACCGCTTCTATATTCTCGATCTCAATCCCAAGAAAAGTTTCGTCAAATGGGCGGTGGAACAGGGGCTGACCGTGTTCATGGTCAGTTGGAAATCGGCGGATGCCAGCATGGCCGACATCGTGTGGGACGATTATATCCGCGCCCAGATGGAGGCGATCGATGTCGTCCGCGAACGGCTCGATGTGCCCAGCGTTCATACGATTGGCTATTGCGTGGCCGGCACTACGTTGGCCGCCACGCTCAGCATCATGGCCCAGCGCAAGCAAGCGGACCGAGTGGAAAGCGCGACGTTCTTCACAGCGCAAGTCGATTTCGCACAGGCCGGTGAATTGCTGAACCTGATCGACGACCGGCAATCGGACGCGATCGGGAAATTGGCGACGGATGGCTACATCGATGGTCGCTACATCGCCGCTGCGTTCAATATGCTGCGCGGGACCGATCTGATCTGGAATTACGTCATCAACAATTACCTGATGGGGGAAGACTATCCGGCGTTCGATCTGCTTCACTGGAACGGGGATGTCACCAATCTGCCCGCAAAATGGCATGGCGAATATCTGCGCGATCTCTATCGCGGCAACAAGCTGGTGCAGCCCGGCGCATTGTCGGCGAGACGGCACGCCGATCGACCTGACGGCCGTTACCACACCCACTTATATCCAGGCCGGCCGCGAGGATCATATCGCCCCCGCCGCCAGTGTATGGCAGGCGACCGACCATTTTGCCGGACCGATCCGGTTCGTGCTGGCCGGGATCGGGCCACATCGCCGGCGTTGTCAATCCGCCCGCAGCGGGGAAATACCAATATTGGACCAACGATAGCGGCGCCGCTTCCCTGGACGAATTCGTCGCCGGGGCGCAAGAACATGGCGGCAGCTGGTGGCCCGACTGGATCGATTGGATCCGCTCCCAAAATGACACGATGATTAAGGTTGCAGGCAAACGCACATTGATGGGTAAAGCGGACGTCGCCTTGGAAGACGCGCCGGGACGATACGTCAAAACGCGTTAAACACGTTTTATGCTGCACTGCACAAAAATACTTGACTTCGATGTGAAACTGCTTAATTTGTGCAGTGCAACATCGAGCCTTCTCCCGGCTCGCGGGCAGGAAGGTTATTTATGTCGAACACCAATACCAGCAAGATCGACGCCGCCACGCAGAGTGCGCGCGCAGAAACGAAAACCGATACCGCATCCAGCGACACGATCGACATCGCGCAGGTTGCCGAAGCCGTGGAAGCCGATCCGGTCAAGAAAACCGCATCCGCCCCGGCAAAAAAGAAAGCCGTTAAAAAGGCGCCTTTGAAAAAAGCTGCAACGGCAGCCAAGGCGACCGTCACCAAACGCGCGAAGACCGCCGCGCCCAAGATCAACGAATTGAAAGAAAAAATCATGACCAACGAAAAAGTTCAAAACGCCGCCAACACCGTGAAGGAAACCGCCGTCCGACATGCAGGCCCGTATGCAGACCGCCATCTGCCGAAGACCGGCAATATCGCATCCGAAGCCGCCGAACTGGGCAAGGGCAACATGCGAAGCCGTCGTGGAATCGGGCAAGATCCTGGCCAATGGCATGCAGGAAATGGGCCGTACGGTCGTTGCCGACGCGAAGATCGCATTCGAAACCGTCACCGCCGACGTCAAGAAGATGGCTTCGGTCAAATCGCCGACCGAACTGTTCCAGCTGCAGGGCGAACTCGCCCGTCGCAATTTCGATGCGATGGTCGCGCAGGGTTCGAAGAACACCGAAACGATGATCAAGCTCGCCAACGACATGTTCGCGCCTCTGTCCACTCGCATGAGCGTTACGACCGATGCGACTCCGCCGTAAGGCCGCCTGAACGGAGCTGCACTCGATTGCGGCAATTTCGCTTCGAACATCGATTGCAGGCTGCGAAGAGGAGATCGGACGATTTCGGGCCGGGGGCATCGCCTTCGGCCCGAATTGCATTTGCAGCCTTGCGAATTGGCGACGGCTTCACGATATTGTCACACTGTATGAATGCTGCCCCTCACCTCCGCCCCGGATTTCCTCCGCCCGCTGCCATGCTTCGCCCCTATGGTGGCGACGACGATGGCCCGGGCGATAACGGCCCGGCGATGGCGAGCGATCCGGATGACGAGTCGGCGTCGCAACCAAGACCCGGACCAAGCCCAAAAAACCCAGCATGTACAAGGTGCTGCTGCTGAACGACGACTACACGCCGATGGAATTCGTCGTCATGGTGCTGAAGAATTTTTTCCGCATGGATATGGAACAGGCAACGCGGGTTATGTTGCACGTCCATCAGAAGGGCGTCGGGATTTGCGGCGTCTTCCCGTACGAAGTGGCCGAAACCAAGGTCAATCAGGTGATGGATTTCGCCAAACAGAACCAGCACCCGCTGCAATGCACGTTGGAAAAGGCGTAACCCAACGCGGTCGCCGAAACTCGGCGCGAATGCACCAATTATCGATCGGGCATGACCTGACGGGTATTTTCGCGCTATCGCGGTCGCGAAACAGTATTTCACGGGGGCCGATAGGCGTCCAGCCGCAGCGAGCATCCGTGTTCAATTTCATTCCCGCCCTCGATCGATATATCTTCCGGCTGACGATCGTGCCCGATGCTGGGCGTGTTCGCGCTGGCGGCATCGCTGCTGACGATCGAGAAGATGACGCGTCTGTTCGAATTCGTCGCCACCGAAGGCGGCCCGATCGACGTCGTGTTCAAGATGCTGGTCAGCCTGATCCCCGAATATGCGGCGCTGGCGATCCCGCTGGGGCTGCTGCTCGGCATCCTGTTCGCATTTCGCAAGCTTGGCCACCACCAGCGAACTCGACACCATGCGCGGCGTCGGGCCTTGGCTATGGTCGGCTGTTGCGCGTGCCCTATCTGCTGACGCTGCTGATGGTCGGCATCAACATCGCCATCGTATTCTATGTCCACCCCGTCAGCCGCTATTACTACGAACAACTGGAATACGAACTGCGGTCGGGCGCGCTCGGCGCATCGATCAAGGTGGGCGAATTCACCACGCTGGACGATCGCATGGCCCTGCGGATAGAGGAAAGCCGTAATGACGGCCGCGATCTGGGCGGCATTTTCGCGCGCGTTACGGATGATGACGGACAGGTGCTGTCGCATTTCCGCCAAGGAAGGGACGTTCCTTGCCACCAGCGACAGTCCGGACACCATCATCCTGCGCCTGCGCGATGGTCTGATCGTGCAGGACAGCGGATATGGACCGGGATGGCGGCCCCACCCCGCGCGTCGCGTCTTTCGCGCGCAACGACCTGCCGATCGATCTGCCGCGCATCGAACAGTTCCGCGGGCGCGGCGATGCGGAACGCGAATATATCCTGCCCGAACTGCTTCAACATCGGCTGGAACGACAATGTCAGCGAAGCCAAGCGCGATGCCAGCCAGGCCAGTTTCAATTACCGATTGGTGGAAGTGGTCATCATGTTCCTGATGCCGCTGCTGGCTGTCGCGCTGGGCATACCGCCCAAACGATCGACCAGTGCGCTGGGCGTGTTCGTGGCCATCGTGATGGTCGTCTCCTATCACAAGGTGAACCAGTATGGGGAGGATATCGCCGCGTTGGGCCGGGCCGATCCGATCCTGGCCCTGTGGGGCCCGTTCGCCGTTTTCGCGGCGCTGATCGTGTGGATGTATTATCGAGTTGCCCATGTGCCGGGCGGTCAGGCGATCGGCGCGCTGGAGGCGGCTTTCGCCAAGATCGGCAAGGCCATCGGCAAACTGTTCGGCAAGCGAACCAGCAGCGCCGATGCGGCGCTGGGCAAACCGGGCTGCTGCAATCCAATCCCTCCGCACCGCTGAACGCCAGCGCGGGCGCGACACCTAGCCCATGCAGCTCGATTTCTTCCCGTCCCGCCAGCCTGACGCTGTATCTGGCGAAGCTGTTCGTCGTGCGCATCCTGGCCGTTCTGGTGATGCTGGTGCTGGTGCTGCTGATGCTGGATATCCTCGGCAAGAGCGGCGACATTCTGGCGGTCGAAGGCAATGGCCAGGCGCAGTTGCTGACCTATGCCAGTCTGCGCATTCCGCAACTGATCCAGAGCTTCCTGCCTTATTCCGTGCTGCTCGCCACATTGATCGGGCTGGTCGCGCTCAACCAGAACAGCGAAGTCATCGCGATGAAGGCGGCGGGTATGTCCGCGCATCAGGTGCTGGCGCCGCTGTTGCTGACCGCCTTGATGGTCAGTGCGGTCAGCTTCGCATTCAACGAACGCATCGTCACGCGCGCGACTGCCACGTTGAAAGCATGGGAGGCGGCGGAATACGGCCCGCTGCCCGACAGCAGCGACCGCACGCGCCAATGTCTATCTGACCGACGGCACACACGTTCTGAGCGCCAAGGTCATTTCGGGAACGGGCGATGCGATGACGATGCAGGGCGTGACCTGGTACGAACGGTCGGCCACCGGTTGATCGCGCAGCAATTGCGCGCCGACCGTGCAACCTATGCCGCGCCCGGATGGCGAGTTGAAAACGCCACCCGTTTCATCGCCAGCACGGCACAGACGCACAACGTGGCACAGGCCGATCGTCGGGACAAGGATCTGTCGCCCGAAGAGATCGAACTGTCGCGCGTCGATCCCGCCACGCTGTCCTTCTTCGAACTGTCCGATGCCATCGATTCCTACGAGGCGGCAGGGCGGCGAACCAGCGAATTGCGGACGAAATGGTGGCACAAGATATCGGGACCGCTCAGCGCGTTCCTGATGCCTTTGCTCGGTTCCATCGCCGCATTCGGCCTGGCGCGATCGGGGCAGGTATTCCTGCGCGCGCTGATCGGCATGGCGTTGGGATTTACCTATTTCGTGGTCGATAACGCAGCGTTGGCGATGGGCGATTTCGGCGGATATTCGCCTCTGCTGGCAGCATGGGCTCCGTTCGTGCTGTTCTTCCTGATCGGCGAAACGGTGCTGATCAGGACGGAGGAATGACGCAAGGGTCCATTGCGGCAGCGGACTGGACCCTGCATCTCGCGCGGTGTGGCGATGCCGAATATCTGCCCGACATCGAACGGTCGGCTGACCTTCTGTTCGCCAACGATCGCGCGCCTGCCGCACGCCTTCCTATCTTCGACACGAACGAACTGCGCGCGTATATCGCGCGAGGCCGCAGCCTCGTCGTGCGGATCGGTCCGCGCATAATCGGCTTCGTCATTGCCGAGCCTGCGGGCCGGGAACTGCATATCGTGCAAATGGCGGTCCATGCCGATTTTCAGCGGCAGGGTATCGGCAGCGGCATGATCCGTGCGCTGATCGTCGATAGCACGCAATTCAGGCTTCGACGCGCTGACCCTGACGACATTCGCCGATATCGCCTGGAATGCCCCGTTCTACGCCGGTTTGGGCTTCGTTGCCGTGGACGACATGGAGGCCAATCCGCGGCTGAAAGCGTTGCTTGATGCGGAAAGCGCATCCGGCCTTCCGGCGGAACGGCGCACAGCGATGATCCGCTTCCTGCATTGAGATAGACGGGTATCGCTGGAACGTTGCACCGGCCCGGTGCGTCTTTTGTCCGAACACACAGGAGTTATCGATGACCCACACCCGAATTATCTTCGCCGGCGTCGCCATGCTATCCCTTGCCTCATGTGGCAGCGACCCCGTGCCGGACACCAGTTACGAAGAAGGATTGCCCGCCCCTGTCGAGGTCAACGACGCAAACGACGCGCCTGCGCCCGACAACGACACCGTCATAGGCGGAACGGATGAGCAGGTCGATGCGATGGCTAGTGGTGACAACATTCCGGTCGAAGAAACGACCGACGCGCAATAATCGACGTGCAATAATCGACGGGGGCTATCTCGCCTAACGCGCCGTGAATGTGCTGCGCGCGATACGCGCGACCAATGGCCGCATTCCGGCGTGGTTCGCCCCATCGTAAGTGGAACCTGCACCCAAATGGGCGGACAATCGGCGATGCGCTTCGGGTAGGGAATGATACGGCATCGATGGCAGCAGATGATGCAATGCGTGATAGCGCAACCCGACCGGCGCCCAGATTTCCGCAACCAGACCGGGCGGCGGAACGTTGACGGAATCGAGATATTGCGCCGTTACCGTCATCGCCTCCCCATCGTTTTCCCATAAATGCGCGACCAGTGTTCGCAGCTGATTGAGAACGGCGGTGAACGAAAATACCGCCAAAGCGACCAGCAGGGGTTTCCACCCGATCACGAATACACTGCCCAGCAATACGATCGACCAGATGCTGGCAGCCAGCTCCTGCCAGAAAACGCGGCGCTTCAGATCACCTTCGGGTGGGCGGCGGCGGAAATCGGGATTGATGGATAGGGCGGAAAAACGCTGCCAGACGAAAGCGCGAACCGGTGGAAATACCGCACCCAGCGGAACGAGCACCGCATATCGCAACAGCAACGCCGGCGGCGCGAGCAACGAGATCAGTATGAACAGCGGCAAGCTCCACGGTTTCATCATCGCCAGCGGCAGATATTCGGGATCCTGAACCGTGCCGTAGCGGGTCCGCGCGTGATGCAGCGTATGCACCCCTTCATACATGAAGGACGGCGTCAGCATCGGCACGCCGATCAGCGCATTCCACGCTGTGCGAAAGCCCGGCAGCGCATTCTTGTGGATATGCGACAATTCGTGAATGAACAGCAACGCCCGATACAGCGCGAGCGCGGAAACCAATCCGCACAGAACCGCAATCCATACGGTGTCGATCAGGATTGCACCTGCCAGGGCACTGTAGCCCAGCACGGCGGATGCGATCATGTCGAACCAGTAGATACCAGGATCGGCGGCGGCGATATCCTTCGTCAGATCGCGCGCGGCGCGCAGCAGATCCTTGTCATCGGAAGTCGCGAAGTCGGTGCGTTTGGCAACGCTTCTCGACAATGGGGCCGAAGCGGCATCTGGGCCGAAAGATTGCGGGGCGTTCATATAATCGGTTTCTCTACAGCATCCTATCGCATCGCGCGCGTTCGGGCCAACCCCGTCATGCATCGCCGCTTATCGGCCACCTGCGTTGCGATCGTGTTGACACCGATAGATAAGCACACAACAGCCGAAAGCCACCTGAACGAGAGCGAAAATCGTAACGAATATGCAAAACGAAACAGCTATCGATATTACACCCGTTCCCACGGGTCGCGGCGGAAAGCGCGATCGCAAAGCATTCATCGACATCGCCTATCGCCTGAACGAACGGGATCCCGCATGGGTGCCGCCCCTGCGATCCGAAGTGGCGGAGCTGATCGATCCTGCTCGCAACCCCTTTTTCGGACATGCGACCGTGCAATTGTTCGTCGCGCGGCGTGGTGAAAAGGTCGTCGGCCGGATATCCGCGCATATCGATCATCTCGCCGAACGTCAGCCTGCCGAACAGGGAATGGGTCCGGGTACAGGCAATTGGGGCCTGATGGAAGCTGCCGACCAGTCCGTGGCAGCCGCGCTGATAACGGCGGCGGAACAATGGTTGCGCGATCAGGGCATGACTCGCGTCCTTGCGCCCCTGTCGCTGTCGATATGGGAGGAACCCGGTCTGCTGGTGCGGGGACACGATCATTCGCCCACAGTAATGATGGGGCACAATTCGCCGGATTACGAAGGATGGGTGAAGGCGCTCGATTACGCGCATGCCAAATCGCTGCTGACATATGAAGTTGGTATTGCCGGCGAATTTCCACCGATCGTACAACGCATCGTCAAGTCGGGGGAGCGCAAGGCGGGGGTCGCCATCCGCAAGGTGGAGCTCGCGCATTTCGATCGCGATGCAGCGATCATCCTCAATATCCTTAACGATGCCTGGTCGCAAAACTGGGGGTTCGTGCCCTTCACCGATGCCGAAATCGCCTATATCGGCAAGAAGATGAAACCGCTGGTCCATCCCGAACTGATCCGCATCGCGGAACTCGATGGCAAGCCGGTCGCCTTCATGATGACATCTGCCCGATTTCAACGAGCCGTTGAAGAAAATTGGCGGAAAACTGTTCCCGTTCGGATGGTTGACCTTGTTGCGCTGGCTTCGGAAGCCCACGGCGCGCACGATGCGCGTGCCGCTGATGGGCGTTCTGCGCGAACATCAGAACACCCGGCTGGCGAGCCAGCTGGCTTTCATGTTGATCAGTTACATACGGGCCGACGCCAACGCCAAGTTCGGTGCGACGCGCGGCGAGATCGGGTGGGTGCTGGACGATAACAAGGGCATGCTGGCCATTGCCGATGCCATCGAAAGTACGGTCAACCGCGAATATGTGATTTACGAAAAGGCTTTGTGAGCGCCGGCCCGCCGGGTGCGGGAACCGCCCGGTGCGACACCCGTTATATCTGCGCTGGCGAAACGACCGTTTCACCGGACAAGGGAATGCGTCATGCCGAAACGAGGCGGAAAATCGGGCGAACGTCCGCTCGGCCCGATATTGATTGTCGAGGATGACGCCATCCTGGCGATGACGATGCAGGCCGCGCTGGAAGATGGCGGAGCGACCGCGATCACGGTGTGTTCTTCAACCGACGAAGCTTTGGCGGCGTTGCGGGGCAGCCGGTTTTTTGCCGTAGTTCTGGACGTTCACCTCGCCGATCGCGACGATGGCTGGGCGATTGCCGAACTGGTCGTCAATCTGGGGACCAAAGCCCCGCGTATAATCTTTTCGACCGGCGCCCCGCAGGATATTCCGCCCGATATCGCGGGATTGGGCGCGATATTGGAAAAACCCTACGACCCGGCGGAACTGGTCGCGCTGCTTCGCAAGCCGCGCCGCGCCGGCATTATGGCCCGGCTGCGCGAACGGCTTTCCGCGAGCTGATACGCCGCCCACCGCAAACACGTGTTTGGAACCGAAGGTCGCGCAAATCGTTTATCCGCGACCCATAATGGAAGGAAGTTTATGTCCCTTGGCGAACAGGTTGCTGCCAATCTCCCCTATCTGCGCCGGTATGCGCGCGCTCTGACGGGGTCGCAGGCCACCGGCGACACTTATGTCCGCACCACGTTGGAAGCGGCCCTGGCCGATGACGATCTGAAGGCTTCCCTTAACGAAGGGCGCGTGCCGCTCTATCGTGCTTTCAACAAGGTATGGTCCAGCGCCTATATGGAAGTGGACGAGGCCGCGCCGGAAACCGATGGCATGGTATCGGCCGATGCCCGGCTCAGCACAGTCACCCCCCTCAATCGGCAGGCACTGTTGCTGACGACGCTGGAAGATTTCAGCATCGAACAGGCCGCCGAAATCATGGATATGAAGGCGGAGGATGTCGAAGGGCTGGTGACCGAGGCCGTGGGGGAAATCGACAAGGAATCGACCACCAGCGTTCTGATTATCGAAGACGAACCGCTGATCTCGATGCAGCTGGAAGACCTGGTGCGGTCGCTGGGCCACGATATCTGCGGCACGGCCGCCACGCGCACGCAGGCACAGGAAGTCATTGCCGAGAACAAGCCGGGGCTGGTGCTGGCCGATATTCAACTGGCCGATGGATCGTCCGGGTTGGATGCGGTGGACGATATTCTGAAGGATTACAGCGTGCCGGTGATCTTCATCACCGCCTATCCCGAACGGCTGCTGACCGGCGATCGTCCCGAACCGACTTTCCTGGTGACCAAGCCGTTTCAGGAACAGACGGTTCGCACCACGATCAGCCAGGCGTTGTTTTTCGGCACGAAAAACGCCGCTGGGTAATTACATATCACAGAAGTTCTGGGGGCGCGGCGCTTCGGCTCCGCGCCCTTTTTATATCCGCCGATCAGCTGCCCGTATGCTGCACATTGGCGGCGTTCTCGCTACGCAAGCGCGCGCGTAAGGCGAATTCGCTCATCTCGCGCACCGGGACCAGCAGCGTGCATCGCACCCCCTCCGGCGCGAAATCGAGATTGACCGGATGGCGCAATTCATGCGCAACGATCTTTTCGATCAGATCGCTACCGAATCCGCGCGCGCGTTCGGTGGGCACACTCGGCCCATCGGATTCCACCCAGTCGATGCGCGCCAATCCGCTGTTGATCAGCGTCCAGATTACCGAAACCTTGCCTTCCGCCACGCTCAACGCGCCGAATTTGGCGGCATTGGTGGCGAGTTCGTGAATGGCAAGGCCCAGCGACAGGGCATCGCTGGGAGACAGTTCGACGGATGGCCCGGACAGTTCCAGCGCCCGGTCCCCGCTATGGACGTAGGGGGCCAGCTCCGCCTCGATCACGGCGCGAACGGCGGTCGTGCCCCATTCCGATTGAGTCAGCAGATCGTGTGTCGCCGACAAGGCGCGAATGCGGCCGTCCAGACTGTCGGCAAACCCCGCCAGCGTGGTCGATCGGCGGCGAGTCAGCGAAAGAATGGACAGGACGTTCGCCAACGTGTTCTTAACCCGGTGGTTCAGTTCGCGCGTCAATGAATTGCGGATCGAATTTTGCTCTTCCAGCCAAGCCAGCGCCGCGCGATCTTCCATCGCCTGCTGCGTCAGCAATCGCGCGACAACCATCAACAGGCTGGCAACGGCAATGCCGAACAGCAGGGTTATCATCGACAGCTGCGACAAGGACGGCTGCGCCGCGCGAGCGATGGTCAGGATGAAATCCCGGTCCGCGATTCGCACGCTTTGGCGCAATGCCCCATCATCCGTCGCACCTTCGCCGATCGTGGCCAGCAGACTGTCTTCGTTAAGATCGCCGCCATACAGGCTGACTTTCGTGCGATCGCGCTCGATGATGGGAACGGCGGAATCGAGAAAACGCGGCGCGCTGAACGGGCTGTAGATAAATCCGCGCAGCATCCGTTCGTTGCCCACCCCTTCGAACACGGGCATATATACGATGAACCCCGCGACCTCCGCCCCGCCTTCCTGCAACAGGACCAGGGGGCCGGTCGCAGTCGGGCGGACGGAGTTTCGCGCCTGATCCATCGCCATGCGCCGGACGTCGTTGGAATACATGTCGTAGCCCAGCGCCAGCCGGTTGCGCGGCGTATCGGGTTGCAGGAACGTGACGGGCGTCACCAAATCGCGATCCGCACTGGGGACTGGAAAAACCGGGGCCGCACCGGGATAATCCGCAGACAATGCCTCTTCGCCTGTTAACGCATTGGCCCAGCCGATCCCTTCCGCCCCGCGATAATCGCCGTCGATCCGCAATTCGGACACGAAACGCCGGAACAGGCGCGGGGTGACGTCGTCGACCGTGCCGAACAACGTCGATCCTGCGCGCAGGTAACTGTCCGTCGCATCGACACGGCGTTCCAGCGCAGTGGATATGGCGTGGGATTTTTCCAGCAAAGCGGCGTCGCGCCGCGCGTTTTCACCGCGTTCGATGGCCCATACGCTGATGCAGGTGATGGCCGCGATCATGATGAAGATAATCAGCGGAACGCCGCGTGGATAATCGACCAACATCCGGCGCGAGGTGGTTATGGGTTTGTCGGTATTGACCACGCGCGCTCCAATTAGATCCCTGTTCGGTTCGTACGATCGATACGGCCTATCGATGTCCGTTGTCGGTTCGGGGATGCCGGGAATTCAGCAGGCCCCACTGCCATACGCGCGAACGCGCCCGTTGGTGCCGCGATAAGGGAACAAAAGGCAAGTTTCGCCGTTCGCCTTTCATATACAGGGTCCGGGCATTGCCCGGCCATCAAACGCGCCAACCGTTCGAACCGATATCGAACGGTCCGCCAAACGACGGATTTTTGCACCATGTGGAACGATCATGCAGAACGATAAGGACGGGCCAGCCACCCCCTCTGGCGAGAAACCCGAATGGGCGGACGGATTGCGGCAATTGTACGATTCCGTCGTGGATGAACCCTTGCCCGACACTTTCAAGGATTTGCTGTCCAAGCTGGACGATACCCCGCAATGAACGAACCATCCCAACGAACCGAACAGCAACAGGCCGATTTCAAACGCGAACTGACCGAAGTGGTGCCCCATTTGCGCGCATTCGCGCGCGGATTGTGCGGTCGCCCCGACATGGCCGACGATCTGGTTCAGGAAGCGTTGATGAAGGCATGGGCGGCGCAGGAACGGTTTCAGCCCGGCACATCCATGCGCGCCTGGACTTTCGTCATTCTTCGCAATGCCTATCTGACCGATATGCGCCGCAACCGGTTTCGCGGCGAATATGATGAAAACGTCGCCGAACGCATCCTGACCGCCCCTGCCGGACAGGAAGAACCGATCCATCTGTCCGATATGCACCGTGCTCTGCTGACCTTGCCGCCCGAACGGCGCGAGGCCTTGTTGCTGGTGGGTGCGGGCGGTTTTTCCTACGAAGAAGCGGCAACGATCTGCGGCTGCGCGGTCGGTACGATCAAAAGCCGGGTCGGCCGTGCGCGCGCAACGCTCAATTCCATGCTGGCCGATGGCGATATTCCGCAACCGGTCGATCAAGGATGCAGGCGCGCATCGGGCCATTCTGGAAGAACTGGACACGGTCGCGGCAGGCAACGGATTGGCCGCGAAGATCTGATCGCGCCTGATCGACGCGACTTGCCCTAGAAGCGGGCGCGGGGCAAAGGATGGCGATGTCGCCGCCCGACCCCCTAACGCCCGCCAAGGGCCATGCCGAACATTCGCAAACGGCGGCCCGAAACGGTGCGCCGCGAATGGCGCTCGTGCGGCAGGAATTGCGCCTGATTTCGACATTGGTGTTGCTGCTGGGCGTCGGTTTGTTTCTGGCGTTGCCTTTCGTGCTGTCGATCGGCTCCGTCGTGTTCCTGCCGGTCGTCAGCGCTATCGTGCTGACTATCGTTCTGTCCCCGCTGGCCGATCGGATATCCGGGTGGGGCTTCCCCAATATGTTCGCGTCCCTGATCGCGCTGATGGTGTTTTTTGCCATCGTGGTGGTGGCGCTGGGGCTGATCCTGCAGCCGGCGACCGCGCTGTTCGATGCGCTGCCCGCAATGGCGGAACAGGTCGGCACACGCTTTGGCCAGCTGCAGGAAGAATTCGCCTGGCTTGCCGCCGCGAACGAACGCATGGCGGAAATGATGGGTCGCACGGATGCAAGTCAGGTCGTGCTGGCATCGCCATCCGTATTGCAGCAGCTCGCCTTCACCGCGCCGTCCGTGTTGCTGGAAGTCCTGCTGACGTTTCTGATGACGTTTTTCATGATCGAGGCGCGGGTGCGAATGCGCCAGCATCTGCTGCTCGACCGGGCGAGTTTCGGTACCAGCATTCGCGCGGCGCGCATGATGCGCGAAGTGCAGGACCGGGTCGCGGCCTACATCCTGACCGTGGGTTTCATCAACACCGGCGTCGGCGTGGTGGTCGCATCGGGCGCGTGGGCGTTGGGGCTGGACGCGCCGGTCATGTGGGGCGGGCTGGCGGCAATATTGAATTTCGTGCCCTATATCGGCCCGCTGGCGATGGTGGGATTGCTGTCGCTGTTCGGCATCGGCACGGCGGAAACGGTGTTTCTGGGCCTGATCCCGGCGGCCGCCTATCTGGCGCTGCACACGTTCGAAGCGAATGTGGTCACCCCGTCGATATTGGGCAAACGGTTCACCATGAACCCGGTGATGATCCTGATCGCGTTCAGCTATTTTTCGTGGGTGTGGGGCGTTTTCGGCGCGTTGCTGTCGGTGCCCATCCTGCTGATCCTGACCGCTCTGTTCGATCATATCGGGCGACCCAATCTGGTCGGTTTCATGTTCGGCGAACCGCTGTTCGAAACGAACCGTCTGGCGCTCGAAGCGCAGGAGGAACCTTCCGCAATAACGAACGGCCCGCCGTCACCGAAATGAGGGCGGGCCGCTGATCGTCTGCAAAGAGTCTTCTTAGGCGGGGTACTGCCAGGTCTTGCCACGCGCCAGGTTGTCGGATGCGAACTGCCAGTTCAGCTTGTCGCCCGTCACTGCTTTCAGATAGGCGGGCCGTGCGTTCTGGTGATCGAGGTAATAGGCATGTTCCCACACGTCGATCGTCAACAACGGATTGAAATCGCTGTCTGCCAGCGTGTCGCCGTCATGCGTTTCTTCGATCGAGAGCTTGCCGTCCTTTTCCGCAAGCCAGACCCAGCCGCTGGCGAAATGGCCGGCACCGCGTTCCTGCAGCTTTTCCTTCAGCGCATCGACCGAACCGAAAGCGGTTTCGATCATAGACGACAATTCGTCGGACGGAGTGGTTTCTTCCCCCGCCATCGAATGCCAGTAGAAACCGTGGTTCCAGCTTTGCGCCGAATTGTTGAACAATCCCTGATCGCTGCCACGCGCGGCGGCGATGACGTCTTCCAGCGATTTGTCGGAATGCGCCGTGCCGTCGATCGCGGCATTGGTTTTGTCGACGTAGGCCTTGTGATGCTTGCCATGGTGATAGGACAGCGTTTCCGCCGATACGGCCGGGGACAGCGCGTCGTCGGCATAGGGAAGGCTCATGAGTTCGAAAGACATAATTGCTCCGCTTTGATTGTGTGAATGTTCACTTATCCAACGCGGGCGATGCGAAAGCGTTTCTATTGCGAGTGGTTCTTAGCGGCGGTGGAGCCATCGCCGTCCACGCCGCGTTCCACCGCGCCCGTCACCGCGACGTTCATGGTCACATTGGCCAGCGTTCGCATGATATCGGGCAGCATCTCCACCGCCACCAACAGCGCGAGCGGTTCCACCGGAACGCCCATGACGATCGCGATCGGCCCGATCGACACGACGAAGCTGATGGAACCCGGCAGGCTGACCGTGCCCACGCTGATCAGCAGCGCCACACCCACGCCTGCCGCCAATGACGGCCGCCGTCAACGGCACGCCGACCAGCGTCGCGACATAGATCACGACCGCCAGATTGACCGCCGGGCTGGTCGCACGAAATATCGCGACGGCCAGCGGCAGCACGAAATCCGCCGTGCTGTCGCGAATGCCCATCCGCCGCGCGCTGGCCAACATGGCGGGCAAGCTGGCGAGCGAGCTTTGCGTCGATATCGCGACCGCCTGCGCGGGCAGGATTTCGCGCGCGAACCGTATGGGGCCGATGCGCCCGACCGCTATTGCGATCGCATAGGCCGCCAGCAGCACCACCGCGCCCATCGCCGATACGGTCAGGATGTAATGCGCCAAGGTCGCGAACGCCCCGCCCCCGCTGCGCGCCGCGACCCCGATCGCCAGCGCGAACACGCCCGCCGGGGCCAGCCACAGCACCCAGCCGATGATGGTCAGCATGACATTCGCCAGCGCATTGAACGCGCGTAGCATAATGGCGCGCTGACCTGTCGGCAGTCGCGACATGGCGACGGCGAACAAGGCGAAGAAAATGGTCAGCGGCAACATGGCCGTTTCGGCCGCCGCCGCGACGATATTGGGCGCGATCAACGATGCGATGAAGTCGGTTATCGGCGGCACGCTCTGTTCCTGCCCGGCTTCCACGGCCAGCATCCCCGCCGCGCCTGCCGGTATCGGAAATGCGCGCAGCAGTATCGGCATCAGCACCGCCGTTGCGATCGCGCCGAACGCCAGCACGCCGAACACCCATGCCAGCATCCGCCGTGCCGTCGCCCCGGCTCGCGCGGCCTGCGCCATTTGCGATATGCCCAGCACCAGCAGCGCCGCAACCAGCGGAATGATCGTCATCTGCAACGCGCGCAGCCACAATGTTCCGGCCAGTTCGGCCGCCGGCACGACCCAATCCGTGACCGCCTGCAATCGAGCAGACCCGGCCAGCAGCAATCCGGCGACCAGCCCGCCGATCAGCCCAGCGAAGGTCCACCATACAGGCAGACGGATCTGAACCAGTTCTATCCGATCGGCGGGATTTTCCGCGCCCGTACCTTGCGTTCGATGGTCCATAGATCGCCGCCCTTCCCTTTATCGCGGATTGCCGTCACAAGCCCGTGGCAAGAATGTCGGCGCACCGCGAGTAAAACCTGGCGCACATAGGGAATATCGAACGATCATGACACGCAAGTTCTTCGGTACGGACGGCATTCGCGGGCGCACGAATGACGGGGTGATGACTGCGGCCATCGCGATGAAAGTGGGCCAGGCGGCGGGCAAGCATTTCCTGCGCGGCGATCACAAACACCGCGTCGTCATCGGCAAGGATACGCGCCTGTCGGGTTATATGATGGAAAGCGCGCTGGTGGCGGGGTTCACCAGCGTCGGCATGGACGTCATCATGACCGGCCCCCTGCCCACCCCCGCCATCGCGCTGCTGACTCGCGAAATGCGTGCCGATCTGGGGGTGATGATTTCCGCCAGCCACAATCTTTACGAAGATAACGGGATCAAGCTGTTCGGCCCGAACGGGTTCAAACTGTCCGACGCGCAGGAACTGGCGATCGAGGCGGGAATGGAAACGGACATCGCGCTGGCCCCGGCGGCCAATGTGGGGCGGGCGCGGCGGATCGACGATGCGAGCGGACGGTATATCCATGCGGTGAAGCGCGCCCTGCCTGAAAACGTCCGGCTCGATGGGCTGAAAGTCGTGATCGATTGCGCGCATGGCGCGGCCTATCAGGTCGCGCCGTCCGCCATATGGGAATTGGGCGCGTCCGTCGTGGCGATGGGTGTGACGCCCAACGGCGTCAACATAAACGACGGCGTCGGCTCCACCGCGCTGGACGCGTTGAAAGCGCGAGTGATCGCGGAAGAAGCCGATATCGGCATCGCGCTGGATGGCGATGCGGATCGTCTGATCGTGGTGGACGAACAGGGCCGCACCGTCGATGGCGATCAGCTGATGGCGCTGATCGCCACGCGCATGGCGGCATCGGGCGAATTGCGCGGCGGCGGAATCGTCGCGACCGTGATGTCCAACCTCGGCCTGGAACGGTATCTTACAGCGCAGGGATTGAACCTGGAACGCGCCAAGGTCGGCGATCGGCATGTTCTGGAAATGATGCGCGGCGGGGACTTCAACGTCGGGGGCGAGCAATCGGGGCATATGATCCTGCTCGACCATGCGACCACCGGGGACGGCACGATCGCCGCATTGCAGGTGCTGGCGGCGCTGGTGCAATCGGGCCAGCAAGGCAAGTGCGCTGCTGCATCTGTTCGATCCCGTGCCGCAAACGTTGAAAAACGTACGGTACGCAGGCGGCGCGCCGCTGGACGATGCGGCGGTAAAGAATGCCATCGCCGCAGCCGAGCGCGAGCTGGATGGCAAAGGTCGCCTCGTCATCCGGCCATCAGGGACGGAACCCGTCATCCGCGTCATGGCGGAAGGGGACGATGCGGCGCAGGTCGAACGGCTGGTCGATACGATTTGCGACGCCGTGCGCGCTGCGGCCGCCTGACCCCGTGCACGATGTCGCCCCTCCCCCCCGCATCCTGACCATCGCGGGGTCAGACAGCAGCGGTGGCGCAGGGATTCAGGCGGATCTCAAGACCGTCGCGATGCTGGGCGGCTATGGCATGTCCGCGATCACGGCGATCACCGCGCAGAACACGCAAGGTGTTCAATCCGTCCAGATCATGGATGCCGATATGGTCGGCGCGCAGATCGATGCCTGCGTCGGCGATATCGGCGTGGATGCCATCAAGATCGGCATGATCGGATCGCCCGCCAATGCGAACGCGGTGGCGGACAGGCTCGACATGCTGGAATGTCCGGTGGTGTTCGACCCCGTGATGGTCGCGACCAGCGGCGCAGTGCTGGCGGACGATGCGACGCTGGCCGCGTTCCGGCGATTGATGGATCGTGCCACGCTGATTACGCCGAACCTGCCCGAATTGCAGGCATTAACGGGAATGGACTGCGCGACTGCGGACGACATCGTCGGCGCTGGCCTGGCCCTGGCCCGGCGTCATGATGCGCCCGTTCTGGCGAAAGGCGGGCACGACGCGAGCGATCCGGGTCGTGTGACCGATCGGTTGATTACGCCGACCGGCGCGGTGCAATCCCAGAACCTGCCGCGGATCGACACGCGGCACACACACGGGACGGGCTGCACCTTGTCCAGCGCCATCGCGACCGGTCTGGGCCGCGGTATGGCGCTGCCGGACGCAGTCGATATGGGACGCCAGTTCGTGCGCGTCGCCATCAAGGATGCGCCCGGTTTCGGTGCGGGCGCGGGGCCGTTGGGCCATCATAAGGTCCGCCTCGATTTTCCCGCCGCTCCGTCGTTGAACCAAGTCACCATCGCAGTTCGCGATTATGGGGAGGCGGTCGCATTCTACGGCGCGCTGGGCCTGACCCACATCGTGGACAGCCCCACCAACGGCTATGCACGGTTTGAATGCGAAGGCGGCGCTACTGTGTCGATCTGCGACATCGGACAATATCGGTGAAAACGGTGCCAAGCTTTATTTCGAGACGGCCGATCTGACGCAACGCCATGCCGACTTGCTGGCCGCCGGTATCGCGCTTGGCCCATCCAGTCGCAGAACTGGAACTGGCGCGAGGCATGGGGCAGCGACCCCAGCGGCAACCGGTTCTGCATCTATCAGGCGCGCGAGGATCGGCGCCACCCGCCCTGGCGGATCGGCAGCGAGCCCGATTGAACCGCGCGCCGGTTAGCGGTCCAGTTCGTAGAACTGGGCGATATGCGCCCACGCTTCCTCGGCGGTTTCGCACCATTTGATCAGATCGAGATCGGCATGGTTGATCGTGCCTTCATCGGCCAGCGCTTCCAGATCGATCACCCGATCCCAGAACTCGCGCCCGAACATCAGGATCGGGATCGGTTTCATCTTGCCCGTCTGGATCAGGGTCAGCAGTTCGAACGTTTCGTCGAACGTGCCGAACCCGCCGGGGAACACCGCCACCGCGCGCGCGCGCAACAGGAAATGCATTTTACGCAGCGCGAAATAATGGAAATTGAGCGACAGATAAGGCGTCACATATTCGTTCGGTGCCTGTTCGTGCGGCAGAATGATGTTGAGGCCGATCGATTCCGCCCCCGCTTCGGACGCCCCGCGATTGCCCGCTTCCATGATCGACGGACCGCCGCCCGTCGTGATGACGAATTGCCGTTTGCCGTTTTCGATAATCGATTTTTCGCTGACGAGTTTCGCCAGATTGTAGGCTTCCTGATAATATTTCGCTTTCTTGGCGAGGTTTTCGACCACTCGCCGATCGCGTTCGGGCAGATCGGCCGCCCCCTCCATCGCGATCTTCGCACCGTCGGGCGATGGAATACGCGCGGAACCGTACATGACCAGAGTGGAACCCACCCCCGCCTCGTCCAGCAGCATTTCGGGCTTCAGCAGTTCCAGCTGGAACCGCACCGGGCGCAATTCGTCGCGCAGCATGAAGTCGGTGTCGCGAAAGGCGAGCTTGTATGCCGGATGCTGCGTCTGCGGGGTCGCCTTGGGTCCGCGATCGGAAAACTTCGCTTCATCCTCCGCCCGGTAGAATTTGCGGTCGGTCAGGTCGTGATCTTTGTCGGTATCGGTCATGCCTGTCGCCATTAGGGGCGGGCCGGCGAGCGGGCAAGCGATGGATGCCCCGTGAGGATTCGAACCTCAATAGACAGAGTCAGAGTTTGCAGTCTTACCGTTAGACGACGGGGCAGCATCGCGTGGGATCGTGCGCGCAGCACGGCCATCCACAGCGCGAATAGGTTTGTGGATGCGGCGGGTCAAGGGGCGCGTGCCCTACCCAGCTTGCCGTGGACCGCGCGGCGCGCTACCACTGCCCGCAGGTCTTCGTCCGGCTATCGGGCGAAAGGATATGGAAAGTTGAGTTTTATGGCGGATCGATTTCCGCCGGGCAGGCCCGCACAGGCCGGTGCATCGCGCGATAGTAGCCGCAGGCAGGGCGGTTCCCACTCCGCGACGATCGGCAATTCGGGGCCCGGAAAACCCGCATCGGGCAAGGTCGCCGGCAATGGCAAGGCAGCCGCGTCCGCCTCGATCGCCGATTTTCGGTATCGCCCGCCCGCCCCAGCCCCGGTCGCCGTGGAAAGCCCCGAACCGACCGCACCGCGCGAAGCCGTGCCGCGCACGCCATTCGCGCCCCGCCTTAATGGCACACGCCGCCAGGCCTACGCTGCGCTGGATCTCGGCACCAACAACTGCCGCCTGCTGATCGCGCGGCCGTCGGGGCCGAACTTCACCGTGATCGACGCTTTCAGCCGGGTGGTTCGTTTGGGCGAAGATCTGGCGATGACCGGACGGTTGAGCGATGCGGCGATGGACCGGGCGTTGAGTGCACTCGACATCTGCGCGGAAAAACTGCGCCGCCGCAACGTCCATCTGGCACGGTCCGTCGCGACCGAAGCGTGCCGCCGCGCAGCCAATGGCGAACGCTTCATCGAACGGGTGCGCGAAGAAACCGGCATCGTGCTCGACATCATCACCGCGCAGGAAGAAGCCCGGCTGGCCGTGCTGGGCTGTCACATCCTGTTGGAAGACGGTGACAGTCCCGCAGTCATCTTCGATATCGGCGGCGGATCGACGGAACTGGTGCTGATCGAACCGCGCCGCCCAGCGGAAAGCGCCGCAAAAGACGGGGCGGAAAATGGGGGCGCGAGCAAAGTCCCGCGCATTCTCGACTGGCAAAGCGTCCCCTACGGCGTCGTATCGTTGACCGATACGATCGGGCGCAGCGAAGGGAACGAGGCGGAACGCATCGCCCGTTACACCGCGATGCGCGATCTGGTGCGCGACAGCTTCGCCCCGTTTACCCAGCGGATCGCCGATACGAAAAAAAGCGCGAAAACGGGTGCGGATATCCGCCTGCTGGGAACCAGCGGCACGGTGACCACGCTGGCCAGCCTGCATCTGGAATTGCCCCATTACGATCGCAATGCGGTCGATGGGTTGATCGTACCGTCGGACGATATGCGCGATATCTGCACGCGGCTGTCCACCATGTCGCAGGCGGAGCGGCGCGCTTTGCCGTGCATCGGTGCGGACCGGGCCGATCTGGTGGTGGCGGGGTGCGCCATATTGGAAGCCATCATCGACATCTGGCCCGCCACCCGGCTGGGCGTGGCCGATCGCGGCATTCGTGAAGGCATCCTGCGCGGCCTGATGGCCGCCGATCATGCGCAGTTCCGCAGCGGAGGCGCGATTGTGACCGGCGCGCGCAAGGATCCCGACCGCCGCGTTCGCACGGCCAAGAAACGCACCCAGTCGAGCACGAACTGGCTGGAGCGGCAGCTGAACGACCCCTATGTCAAACGCGCCAAGGCGGAGGGGTATCGCAGTCGTTCCGCCTATAAACTGCTCGAACTGGATACGAAATTCAAACTGCTGCGCGGCACCGGCGGGTGGTCGATCTGGGCATCGCGCCGGGCGGCTGGGCACAAGTGGTTCGAAAGATCGCGCCGCGCGCGGCAATCGTGGGCATCGATCTGTTGCCGACGGACCCGATCGAAGGGGTCGCGATCCTGGAGATGGATTTCATGGACGACGCCGCCCCGGCAAAGCTGCAGGCGGAACTGGATGGACCGCCCGATCTCGTCATGTCGGATATGGCCGCCAACACCGTCGGTCATAAGCAGACCGATCACCTTGCGAACGATGGGGCTGGTGGAGGCGGCGGCGTGGTTCGCCATCGAAACATCTCGCGCCGGACGGGACCTTTCTGGCCAAGGTGCTGGCCGGCGGCACCGATACCGAACTGCTCAATTTGCTGAAAAAGCACTTCAAGACGGTGAAGCACGCCAAGCCACCGGCCAGCCGCAAAGGCTCGTCGGAATGGTATGTCGTGGCGCAGGGGTTCAAGGGGCAGACATAACGACGCGACCCGACCCGACCGGACCCGGCGCGCGCCTACTTTTTCAAAAACAGCCGAAATACTTTTTAAACTGAAACCGATCAGCTGGTGGGGGCGGCACCCTGTTCCGCGACCGGCTGGGCATCGCCCATTCCGCCCGCAGCTTCGATCGCGCTGGGGGCAGCGCCATCGACAGCGCCGGGACCGTCACCCGGTGCATCCGCGCCTTCTTCACCTTCGACAGCGGCGGGCGCTACGGGGGCGGGCCGGGGCGGAGCGCCGCCGTTCTCTTCCATATACGCCATCACATTGGCGCGATCTTCGGGCTTGCTCAACCCGGCGAAGCTCATTTTCGTGCCGTTGGCAAAGGCGCGCGGGCTTTTCAGCCAGGCATCCATCGCTTCCCAGGTCCAGTCCCCGCCGACTGCGGGCAATGCGGTGCTGTAGGCGAATCCGGCGGCATGCTTGCCGATGGGTTTGCCCATCGTGCCCCACAGATTGGGACCGATGCCGTTTGCTCCGCCCGATGCGATCGTGTGGCAGGCGGTGCATTTGGCGAACACTTTCGCGCCTGCGACCGGATCGGCGGTCAGCAGCAACGTACCCAGATCCGGTCCGGCCTCTCCACCGGCGCCTTCTTCGGGGGCGTCGATGAAATAGCCGGGCTCTTCGGGAACGCGCGGGTTGTCGGCATGGAAGAACATTCCGCTGCCGATCGACAGGCCCAGCGCGATGATACCGGCGAACAGTACCCAGCCGGCGATTGTGTTGAAACGGTCATCCATATGCGAAGCCCAAGAATAGCGTGATATGCGTGGTTTGCGGTTTGGCCCCCGCACCATCGGCGCGATCGGCATACGGCGAAGCTGTAATGGCGCACCGCGTCGTAAGCAAGGGGCTACACCGCTGCAAACTGTTGCAATGAATGCACACGGTGGTGGGTTCGCGCGCATGTCGGCTTGCCCATCCATCATCCGATGCAGTAGCGCCCTGCCATGCAATCCTTCCCCGCGCCCGCCCGAAAGATGGTCGAACAGATGCAGGCCGCTGCGGCGCAGGTTCCCGCGCAGGCCATCGCTTTGCAGGGTTCGCCCGGCGCCAATTCCCACCGCGCCGCCGGTCAATTCGCGCCCGAAGCCCTGCCCCTGCCATGCTACAGCTTCGAAGATGCGCTCGACGCTGTGACCGGCGGGCAAGCGGGCTGCGCGATCATTCCGATCGAAAATTCGCAGAACGGCCGGGTGGCGGATATCCATTTCCTGCTGCCCGAAAGCGGCCTGTTCATCGTCGCCGAACATTTCATGCCCATCGAACATGCGCTGATGGGAATTGGGCCGGGTCCGTTCGCCGCCGCTTACAGCCATCCGCAGGCGCTGGGCCAATCGCGGCATTTCCTGCGGGAACGCGGTATCGTCCCGCTAAGCCATGCGGACACGGCGGGCGCGGCGGCTTTCGTTGCGGAAAAGGGCGATGCGACGCTGGCGGCGATCGCGCCCGCCATCGCCGCCGATCTGTACGGTCTGCAGATTACGGACCGCAATGTGGAGGACGCGCCCGACAATATGACGCGGTTCATGGTGCTCGCGCGCGAAGGGCTGGACCCCGCCACATTGGCGGGCGACGATGCGATGACGACGTTCATTTTCGAAGTCCGCAACATTCCATCCGCTCTGTACAAGGCGCTGGGCGGGTTCGCGACCAATGGCGTCAACATGACGAAGCTGGAAAGCTACCAGAAAGGCGCAAGTTTTTCGGCGACGATGTTCTATGCCGATATCATCGGCGCGCCCGGCGATCCGGGTGTCGATCGCGCGTTCGAGGAGTTGGCCTATTTCGCCAAGGAAATGCGCGTTCTGGGTACATATCGCATGGCGCGGGTGCGCGGCTGATTGCGGCATAGCGCAGGTCAGCTTGCGCGCGCCGATGGCCTGTGCGACGGCTGCCGGCGTGACGATCACACCAGTTTCCTTGCCCGACGGCGACCCTGCGGCAGACGCGATTGCGGATGACCCGCTGATCGCCGATTGGGACGAAATCCGCGCCGACGGCGATATTCAGTTCTCCCCGGTCGATGCCGTGCCGGTGACGCGCGAAATGCCCGAATGGCTGCAGAGCCTGCTGGCTGCGATCAGGGAGTTCTTCGGCGATGTGTTCGGCCCTATCGGCGCGGTGTTCTCCGGCTTTTCGGCGACCCTGATGTATATGGTCTATGCCGCCATGATCGTGGCGGCGCTGTATCTGGTGTACATCCTCGCCCGCCCCTATCTCGATCGCGTTCCCGCAAAGGCTGCGCCCGATGCCGGGTGGACGCCCGCGCGCACCGATGCGATCGCCCTGCTGGAAGATGCGGACCGACTGGCGGCAGCAGGCCGGTACGACGCGGCCACGCATTTGCTGTTGCAACGCAGCGTCGGCCAGATCGCCGCAAGTCGCCCGGACTGGATCGACGCGAGCAGCACCGCGCGCGAAATCGCCGTGCTGACGCTGTTGCCCGACAATGCCCGCCGCGCCTTCGCCACGATCGCCGACCGCGTGGAACGCAGCCTGTTCGCGCTGCAATCGTTGGGAGAAGCGGATTGGCAGGCCGCGCGGTCCGCCTATGCGGATTTCGCTCTGGAACGGCTGGACGCATCGACATGAACGCCGCGACGATACCTGAAGTCGGGCCGGGGCCGGTCAAATCGCCCTTCGACGTTCGCGTCGTGGTGGCCATGGTGGTGGTCGGCATCGCGGCATTCATGGCGATGCTGTATTTCATCGCATCGGGCCAGACCGGCGGCGATGCCAACGATGGCGGCGGGCATGCAGGTTCCAACGGACTGCTGGGGTACAGCGCGCTGGTTCGCGTGCTGGAGGGGGCGGAACACGACGTTGCCCTGTCGCGCAGCGGCGGCAATTACGATACGCCCGATCTGCTGGTTCTGACGCCGCCGCACAGCGTCGATGCGGACGATATCGCGGATATTCTCGATCAACGCCGCTATGTCGGGCCGACGTTGATTATCCTGCCCAAATGGATTGGCGTTCCGATTCCCGATGGCGACGATGTCGAGAAGGAAGATGGCTGGGTGAACCCGGGGCCGGCATTCGCCCCATCATGGACCGTCAGCGACGATGATAGGGCGTTTGGCGGTGACGGGGCATTGCTGGGCATCGGCAGCGAAATTGCCGACGGTTCGCCCGCCACCGCGCGCTGGCGCGGTATCGAATATGCGGGAACTTTGCCTGCGCCCAGGCAAGTGGCGACATTGGTGGAAACGGACGAAGCGCCACTCGCGCCGCTGATCGTCAACGGCGATGGCGGCGTACTGGCGGCCTATCTGATCGATAATGGCTATTACCCGGTGCTGGAAGAATATCCGGGCGTTCCCGCTCCGCCGGAAGGGGACCGGCGAAACCGACCGCTGGAACGTCACGTTGGTTGCCGAACCCGATCTGATGAACAATTACGGCCTGTCCGACCGGCGGCGCGCCGCATTGTCGCATCGGCTGGTCGATCTGGTGATGGAGGGGGAGGATCTGGGCATTACTTTCGACCTGACGCTGAACGGTATGGGGCAGCGCGACAATCTGCTGACACTGGCGTTCCGGCCACCGTTTCTGGCGGCGACATTGTGCCTGATCGTGGCCATGCTGGTGGTTGGCTGGCGGGCATTCATGCGGTTCGGACCCCCGATCGCGTCCGCCCCGGCACTGGCGTTCGGCAAGGGGCAGCTGGTACGCAATGCGGCGCAGCTGATCGAACGCAGCCGCCGGTTGCACTTGCTGGCCGAACCCTATCTCACCATGAAAACTGCGCGGATCGCCCGCAAACTCGCCATAAGCAAATCCGCAGATACGACGCCCGAAGCCGCCATCGACGCCGCATTGGCACGCAAGTCGCCCGGCAGCGACAGCTATGCCCGCCGCGCGGACGCGATGCGATCGGCCCGCGGGGCGAAAGAATTGTTGCACGCCGCGCGTGCGCTGGACGATATCGAAAGGACGCTCGACACATGACCACCCCGCCCCAAGACAACCGATCGGAACCGGCGATGACATTGGACGACGTCCGCGCGCTGGCGGACGATGTGCGGACCCAAATCGCCAAGGCGGTGGTCGGCCAGGATGCCATCGTCGATCGTCTGCTGATCGCGATGTTGGCGCAGGGGCACGTTTTGCTGGAAGGGCCGCCGGGAACCGCCAAGACATTTCTGGCGCAAAGTTTCGCGACCGCGCTGGGCCTCGATTTCGGGCGCATTCAGTTCACCCCCGATCTGCTGCCCGGCGATATTCTGGGATCGAACCTGTTCAATTTCCAGACCAGCACGTTCACCCTGACGCGCGGGCCGATCTTCGCCGAAATGCTGCTGGCGGACGAGATCAACCGCACCCCGCCCAAAACGCAAGCCGCCCTGCTGGAAGCGATGCAGGAACGCCGCGTAACGCTGGACGGGGAAACGCACGATTTGCCCGAACGGTTCATGGTGGTCGCCACCCAGAACCCGATCGAGAACCAGGGCGTCTATCCCCTGCCCGAAGCGCAGCTCGACCGGTTTTTGTTCAAGCTGCTGGTTCCCTATCCCACGCAAGCGGAAGAAACCGCGATCGTCGCGCAATATGGCAAACGTCAGGGACCGTTGCGGCCGGCCGCGTTGGGCGTAGAAGCCGCGAGCGATGCCGCCCGCCTTTCCGCTGCGAGCGCGGCCATCGCGCACGTGACCGTCGCGCCGGAAATTACCGAATATGTCGTGCGGCTGGTGCGCGCGACGCGCGAGAATATCGAATTGAGCACCGGCGCATCGCCCCGCGCCGCCGTGCTGCTTGCGAATGCCGCCCGCGCCCGTGCGGCGCTGGAGGGGCGCGATTACGCAATTCCCGACGATGTGAAGGCGCTGGCGACGTCGGTGCTGCGCCATCGCCTGACCCTGAGCCCCGCTGCCGAGATCGAAGGGCGGGATATGGAAACGCTGGTCGGCGAACTGGTCGAAAGTACGGAAGCACCCCGGTGACCGGTCGCAGGCAAGTTCTTCCTCCCCCATTTCGGGGGGACTGATGCAGCTCCCCACCCTCCCCATCGTGCCGACGGCGCGCGCGGCGTGGCTGACTGCGCTGGCCGCGCCCGTCGCCCTGCTGATTGCCGCACTGGTTCCCGGTGCGTGGATCGTCGCCCCGGCAGCGGCGGCGGCTTTGTTGGCGTTGGTGGTGGTCGATGCGCTGGTGGCCGGGCGGGTGGCCGAATGGCAACAGATCGTTCCCGGCGATGTCGAGGTCGGCCAGCCGGTCGATCTGACCATGCGCCTGACCTTGAACGGACGCGCAGGCGGCGGCAATCCCGATTGCGCCTGGCAGTTCGATCCGCGTCTGGGCGGCGGCGGGCGGGCCGCGCATGGTCTTCTTCGCGACGCGAACTCCGATACCTACGACGGCAGCGTCCGGGTTACGCCGAACCGACGCGGCACGGCGATCGTGCAATCCGTGTGGTTGCGATGGCCGGGCCCCCTGGGGCTTGGCGCGAAACAGATACGCCGTCATCTGGGCGAAGCGATCGCGATCTGGCCCGATCTGACCCCGGTGCGATCCCCGATGCTGCAAACCTTCCTGCGCGACGCGCAGTTCGGCATCGTCGCGCGGCGCATTCGCGGAGACGGCACGCAATTCGAGGCGCTGAGCGAATATCAGCCGGGCATGGATCGTCGCCGTATCGACTGGAAGGCGAGCGCCCGCCACACCAAACTGTATGCGCGCGAAAATGAAAGCGAGCGCAACAACCAGATCGTCTTCGCTTTCGATTGCGGACAGGCGATGTGCGAGCCGGTGGATGGGCTGCCCCGGATCGACCGTGCGGTGTCGGCGGCGCTGACGGCGGCCTATGTCGCGTTGAAGGGCGGCGACCGCGTGTCGCTGTTCGCGTTTTCGCAGCGGCCCGTTCTGGCAACGCCGTTCGTCAACGACCCGCGCGCATTCCACCGCTTGCAAGGCGCGGCGGCCGGGATCGATTATCACGCCGAAGAACCGAACTTCACTCTCGCACTCGCCACTCTGACCGCGCGACTGCAACGCCGGTCGCTGATCGTGCTGTTCTCCGATTTCACCGACCCCACCGGCGCGCAGATGATGCTGGAAAGTCTTGGCCGACTGGTGGACAGGCATCTGGTGCTGTTCGTAACGATAGAGGATCTGGAACTGGCGACATTGGCCAAAACGCGCCCCGACACCATCCGCGACATCGCCACCGCCGTCAGCGCGGATACCCTGGCCAGCCAACGCGAAACCGTGCTGCAGACCATGCGGCGCGCGGGCATCGACGTGATCGAGGCGCCGTATGACGCGATCGGTTATCGCCTGATCGACCGATACCTGCAGATCAAACGCAGCGAAGCCATCGGATGAATCCCCTGTTCGCCACCCTGTTGGGCCCGTTGTCGAGAAAACGCGAACCCGAAACGCCGCCCGATATCGAAGCGGCGGCGTTGCGGTCCGACCGGTTCCGGCTGGAACGCGAAACCGACTGGCGGCGGCTCGACGATATTCTGACCCGGATGGAAAAGGGGCGGCTGCGAAGCGTGCCCGATGCCGACATTCTGGCACTGCCGACATTGTACCGCACGGCCGCGTCCAGTCTTGCGGTCGCGCGTGAAACGTCGCTCGATGCAGGTACGCTCGCCTATCTCGAAGCGCTGGTGCAGCGCGCATGGTTTCAGGTTTACGGTCCGCGCAACGGTTTTGCCGGATGGCTGCGGCAATTCTTCGGCGGTGGATGGAGCCGGGCGGTGCGCGCCATGTGGCTCGACATCTGCATCGCTTTGGCCGCGATGGTGACGGGCACGATCACCGGCTGGCTGCTGGTGTCGCGCGACAATGAATGGTTCTATTCGCTGGTCGATCCCGGCATGGCGGGGGAACGCGTGCCGGGGGCAAGCCGGGAAACCCTGCTGGCGACGCTGGGGCAGAAAGACGATGCGGCGGGCCTGTCGACCTTCGCCGCGCAATTGTTCGTCAACAATGCCGGCGTGTGCATTCTCGCCTTCGCGCTGGGTTTCGCGTTCGGCATTCCATCGCTGCTGCTGCTGGTGCAGAACATGGCGTTGCTGGGCGCATTGTGGTGGGTGTTCGCATCGCAGGGTCTTGGAAGTCGATCTCGCCGCCTGGCTCAGCGTGCATGGCACGACCGAACTGCTCGGCATCCTGCTGGCGGGCGCGGCGGGGCTGCATATCGGGCGCAACATGGCGTTTCCCGGCGACCGCAGCATCATGGCCGCGATGAGCGAGAGCGGACGCCGCGCGGCGCAAGTGATGGCGGGCGTGGTCATCATGATGATCGTCGCCGCATTGCTGGAGGCGTTTCCGCGTCAACTGGTCGCGGGCAACACCGCGCGCTTTACCATCGGGGCGGCGTTCGCAATGCTATGGGCGGTGTATTTCGTAACGGTGGGCAGGGAACGCCCCACTGCTGCAAACTTAGGCGTCGGCGCCGATGGAAACGACGCGTGAGCAAGCCGCAAACGGACGATGCGCGCGCGAAAACGCGGCTGGAAACCAGGGCGGCACTGAAACGGAAACGCCGCCGCGAAATCGTCACGCCGGAAGGCGTAACCCTGCCCGTGACGATCGCATCGCGCGGTGGCCGGGCGGGCGCGCTGGTGCTCGATTTCGTTCTGATCGTTTCCGTCTGGGTCGCGTCCACATTGTTTGCATTATGGCTCGATCCGATGGGCATGCAGAGCGGCGGCAGTGGCAGCGGCAGCGAGCTGATACCGATCGTCTATGTGGTGATCGTCTTCCTCGCGCGATATGCCTATTTCCTGTATTTCGAACTGGGTCCACGCGGCGCAACGCCGGGCAAGCGGGCGGTGGGCATCCGCGTCGCTGCCTATGGCGGGGGGCGGTTGACGGCAGAGGCGGTGCTGGCCCGCAATCTGTTGCGAGATATCGAGCTCTTCCTCCCCATCATCTTCATCGTGTCCGCACCCAGTGGGCAGACCGGCAATGCCGGCATTGCCGCTGCGATCTGGTTCCTGATCTTCGCCCTGTTCCCGTTCTTCAACCGCGATGGCTTGCGCGCCGGCGATCTGGTAGCGGGAACCTGGGTGGTGGAGGCCCCGCGTGCCAAGCTGCTTGCTCCGCTGGCCACGCAGGATGCGGCGGCAGGAACCAATTCGACCGTCGCCGCGCGATACGAATTCGCCATGCACGAGCTGGAAATATACGGCGAATACGAATTGCAGACGCTGGAAAAGGTGCTGCGATCAAACGACACCGACACCATCGCCGCCGTACAAAGCGCGATCTGCCGCAAGATCGGCTGGAACGACGGAGCCGGTGATGGGGCCGGGGATGGCGGTACGGAGGCGCGCGCGTTTCTCGAAGCGTTCTACGCCCAATTGCGCGCCCGGCTGGAAGGGGACATGCGGTTCGGCAAGCGCAAGGCGGATAAGTTTTCATGATCGCATATTTCGCGCGATAGGGAGGGGACTATGGAACGCGCCCTCACCCTGTTCGTAAAACTGCTTCCCGTGCTGTTCGCATTCGGTTTTGTGGTCCCGGTCATCATGCAAACGATGACGACGTTGGGCTGGCGTGCGCCGTTCGGCCTGTCCGCCTTGGCCTTCGCGCTGCTGGTCGGCGGCGGTTGGGGCATCATCGCGCAAGTGCGGGGGCGCTGGGTATGAGCGCGGCAATTGACAGTTTCGGCGACAGTTCTGTCGAGGATTCTGACAACAATGCTCGAAGCATGCGCGATTTGCGGCGGCGGAACAGGCCATCGCGCGCAGACATTCGCAGAAGTTTCCCCTTGTTCGAAGTGGTCTGGGCGTTCGCCAATCTGGCGTTCTGGCTGTCGCTGTGGCCGCTGGTGCTGCTGGACATCATGCCGCTATGGCTCGGCTTCATCCTCGCCACGTTCAGCCTGTGCCTCGTCTATCTACCCACGCATGAGGCGCAGCATGACATCATCGCGCGGCCCGGCACGCGATTGCGCTGGCTCAACGAACTGGTCGGCCACGCCACCAGCTGGATGATCGCGCAGCCGTTCCAACTGCTGCGTGCGACGCATCTGGAACATCACAAACACACCAACGATCCCGATCACGATCCCGATATCACGACGAAGGCGGCGGGGCCGTGGTCGGCCATCTGGGGCAGCATTCGCCAGCGTCAGCCCGATGCCAAACGCAGCCTGGATTACCTTGCCGCCCTGCAACGCATCGGGCGTGAGGATCTGATCCCGATTACGGTTGCGTACAAAGTCGGGTTCGTAGCCATCTTATGCGCGCTGGCATGGTCGGGATACGCGCTGGAGGCGCTGCTGCTCTGGTGGTTGCCTTATCACATCGCTGCGACCTACACGATATTCTTCCTGTCATGGGCGCCGCATCACCCCGGCAACGGACGCAGCCGATACACCAACACGCGCAGCTGGCGCAGCCGCGTCGGCAATTTGGGCACGATGGGGATGCAGTTCCACATCGTGCATCATCTGCATCCCTACATTCCGTTGAGCCGGACGCCCGCCGCCTATCGCGAAATGCGCCCAATTCTCATGGAACGCGGCTGCGATCTGGGGGACAATTAAGGCTGTCGTTCCGCGTCGTCGGCGAAGATCGCCACTTCGTTCACACCATCGCTGGTGGCTCGCCCGCGATACATGCCCGGCGTATCGAAACTAAACACCGCATCGCCGCCCGGCGCGACAACGATGACGCCGCCCGACCCGCCGAGCGCACCCTGTTCCGCAATGACCGCATCGGCGGCGGTCTGCGCGCTATCTCCCGACAGCCGCATCCGCGCGCAGATTTCGTGCGCCACGCCGACCCGGATGAAATATTCGCCCGCCCCGGTGGCGGATACGGCGCAGGCGCGGTTGTCGGCATAGGTTCCCGCACCGATCATGGGCGCATCGCCGATCCGGCCCCACCGTTTGCCCGTCAGCCCGCCGGTGGAGGTTCCCGCCGCCAGATCGCCGTTCATGTCGAGAGCGACCGCACCGACCGTGCCGAACTTGTGATCGACGTCGAGCGCGGTCAGTTCCCGTGCTTTCATCCGTTCCAATGCATCGCGCCGGGGCTCCGTCGCGAACCATTCCGCGCCGATCGCCTCGATGCCGTTTTCGGCGGCGAATTGTTCCGCCCCCGACCCGCTTAGAAACACATGCCGTCCATCGTCGCGCACTTTGCTGGCGAGCAGGATGGGATTTTTTACCGTGGTCACTCCCGCCACCGCACCCGCCGACCGGTCGCGGCCATCCATGATACTGGCGTCGAGTTCGTTCGCACCGTCCCAGGTGAACACCGCTCCGCGCCCGGCATTGAATTTCGGATCGTTTTCCAGCGGAACGATCACCGCGCGCACGGCGTCCATCGCGCTGCCGCCATCGCGCAGGATCGCTGCGCCTGCCTCCAGCGCAGCGGCCAACGCCGCTTCGTACTCGGCTTCCGCCTGCTGCCGTAAGGTTTTCGCGCAGGATGGTTCCCGCCCCGCCGTGAATGGCCAAGCTCCAGCGCGGCGGTTCGCTTTCCTGGGCAGCGGCGGGAAGCGCGAATATGCAGAAGAGCAAAGCGAATATCGAAGCGGATATCGGGAAAGTTTTGGGCATGTTCGCTGGCTATCACCCCATACCCGCGCACGACAAGAGCGGACCTGATATTCTGCATCGTCTTGCCGCTTCTCCACATGGATTGCAGGCAAACCTTTTCTATCGCCCACTTTCACTGTAGAAGCGTTTGCAATCTAACAGAGGGGTTTGCAGATCATGCAAATGGGGAATTACAGATTTAACGAAGCGCTGGCGATGGAACTGGTCGAAAAGTTCCTGATCGCGGCCGTCATTCTGCTCGTCACATGGGCGCTGGCGAAAGCTGCCAAATGGGCTTTTGCGAAACTGGTCGATAACGTCCAGTTCTTCCGTCGCGGCACCGGCAGCGGGGACAGTGTGGGCACATCGCTCGGCAAGATCGTGTCGTTGTTCATCTGGCTGTTCGGCCTGGTCGCGATCCTGACCATTTTCGATCTCGGTTCCGTAATGGCGCCGGTGCAGAACCTCCTCAATTCGATCGTCGGGTTCATTCCCAATCTGATCGGGGCGGCGCTGATCTTCTTCGTCGGCCTGATGGTGGCGCGGATCGTTCGCGATATCGCAGTCACCGCGATGCAGACGGTGGATTTCGATCGCTGGGCCAATCGCGGCGGCGCACAGACCGCCACCGGCAACGCCACGATCAGCAAGACGATCGGCACGATCATCTATGTCCTGATTGCCATTCCGGTGGTCATCATGGCGTTGGAAGCGTTGAACCTCGAAACGATTTCCGAACCGGCCAGCGACATGCTCCGCATGGTGCTGTCGGCCATTCCGAACATCATCGGCGCGGCTATCCTGCTCGGCATCGGCTATCTGATCAGCCGCTTCGTCGTCGATATCCTGAAACAGCTTCTGACCGGCCTTGGCGTCGATCGCGCGGTTTCGGATGCGGGCATCGTCGCGACCACCACCAGCGTGTCGGGCGTTATAGCCCGCGTCGTTCAGGTGGCGATCGTGCTGTTCTTCGCGGTGGCCGCAACCCGGCTGCTCGGCTTCCCCGAACTGACCGACATTTTGAACCAGGTGCTGGAACTGGGCGGTCAGGTCATCTTCGGCGCGGTGGTGATCGGGGTGGGCTTCCTCCTCGCCAATTTGCTGTCGCGCATGATCGATGGGTCGGGCGATGGCAGCATTGCCGGAACCATCGTCAAATACGCGACCATGCTGGTCTTCACCTTCATGGGCCTGCGGTTCATGGGCGTGGGTGAAGAGATCGTCGATATGGCGTTCGGGGCGCTGGTCATCGGCGGAGCGGTTGCCGCTGCTCTCGCCTTCGGCCTCGGTGGCCGCGAATGGGCCGGTCGCAAGCTGGAAGAAATGGACGACAAGACATCGGACATGAAGAACACGCCCGACAAGTCGGACAAAGTGAAAAAGGTCAAGGTCGCCAAGACGCCTGCCGCTCCCAGGAGCGACAAGCCCTTGCCACCGGGCGCATAAGTTCACCGAACAGCGGCAGAGCGTGCTGAGCCTTTCGGGCTTTGCTGATCGGTCAATGAAGTTTAGGGGCGCGGGATCATGATCCTGCGCCCCGCTTCGTTAGACGACCTGCCTGCTCTTGCCGATCTGGGCCGCGCCAGCTTCGTCGAGGCGTTCGGGGAATTGTACGACCCTGCCGATCTCGATGCGTTCTGCGAACAAGCATATTCGCTCCACGCCGTCGCCGGGGATTTCGCAGACCCCAATCTGCTTTACCGTCTGGCACAGGACGCAGCCGGATTGGCGGGATATGCCAAGATCGCGCTCGCCAGCGCCTATTCCGACCATTCCGATGCGCGCGACCCACTGGCGCTGAACCAGCTTTACACCGCGCCGGGCCGCACGGGTCAGGGTATCGGCGCGGCGCTGATGGAATGGGTTTTGGGCGAAGCGCGCGAACGGGGGAAGGATGCAATCCAGCTTTCGGTCTATTCCGACAACATCGGGGCGCAGCGTTTTTACGCGCGGTACGGTTTTACCAAAATCGCCGACATCGATTTCTGGGTCGGTCAACACCGCGATGACGAATTTCTGTACGAACTGCGCCTCTAACCCGACCTAAACCGAAACGCCCGCCACGAAGCCGTTGTTGATCCAGCCGCCGAGCATCGTACCCGCTGCCGCAACGCCGCGTTCCGCGCCCATTTCGCCCGCAAGCATCGTGCAGAGCGCACCGAACGTCGCACCGTCGCGTGCCATCGCCAGCGCCGCCCCTTCCAATGCGGGCAGCAGCAGAAACGTCGCACGGAACCCTTCGCGCCAGACGACGCAATGCTGGGGGTCGTCCAAATCGTATTCCGCTGCCGACGACATCGTCCGTTTCGGTCGCTTGCCAGATCGCTGTCAGATCGTGGCCCACTGCCCGATGTGCCAGGGCAGGCACGAAAGTCAGCGTCATGCGTGCCCAGTCCCCTTCCCCGAACTGCGTCGTGGCCGTGCCGAAACCGGCGGCATCCAATGGCGCGACATCGCCTGCCACATAAGCCTGATGCATCGCCCATTCGAGCCAGCCGAGCTCCGCCACTTCCGGATTGTCGCCGAACAGTTCGGCCAGCACCGCGTCGAACCCGGCCCCCGCCTCGTCCAAAGTCCAACCGCCGGGCGGATTGGCGATGATGTGATGCATTGCGGCTGTGCGAAACGCTTCCCCCCCCACCCAGCGCCGGGTGCGTTCGAAACTCTCCTCCAGCGCGCCCATCAACCGGGTGCGATAGGCGTTGCGATAGACATCCATGCCCGCCGCCTGTCGCGGACCCCAACCTGCGGGCAAGGCCGCGCCATTGTCCAACACCTGCGCCACGAAAGCCCGCTGCTGCTGTGCCAAACCGCTCATGCCGCCAAAGCCCTGGCCTGACTTAGCTCCGCCAGGATTTCAGGCAGCGGCGGGATCGCATCGTCGCGTTCGATCATGGTTGCAACCGGCACGCCCAGTTCCGCCAGCCGCGTTGTGGCAGTGCCATACAGCGCCCACACCGCGTCGCACACTGCGCGATCATGCGTGTCGATCGCGATGCCGTCCGGCTCCGGCGCAGGCGTATGACCGGCCAGATGGATCTGCCGCACCCGCTCCATCGGCAGACCCGCCAGATAATCCGCCGCCGAAAACCCGTGATTGTGCGCGCTGACATGGATGTTGTTCACATCCAGCAGCAGATGGCAGCCGGTTCGCTGCGCCATCGCGGCAATGAACTCCCATTCCATCATCTCGTCTTCGGGGAAGGTGAGATAGCTCGACGGATTTTCGAACAATATCGCGCGGCCCATGATATTTTGCGCGTGGTCGATATTGTCGCACACGGTGTCCAGCGCGGCCGCGGTGTAGGGCATCGGCAGCAAATCATACGTGTTGTGCGCGCTTGTCCGCGTCCAGCACAGATGGTCCGACATCCACAACGGTTCGATCCGGTCCGCCAGCGCCCGCAGCCGCGTGAGATATCCCGCATCCAACCCGTGCGCCGATCCGATCGACATCGACACGCCATGCAGGATGACCGGCAATTTCGCCCGCACCCCTTCCAGCACGGCAAGCGGTTTGCCGCCATCGACCATGTAGTTTTCGGAAATGACCTCCACGAAATCGACCGCACCTGCCGCATCGCCTTCCAGAAAATCGTCGTAATGTTCGGAACGCAAACCAACGCCGAAACCGGCGAATGGGGCGATCGGGGGATGGGGGGCGGCGGCGGTCATGGTTCGGTCCTGAATGTAACGCATCACGGGCAAGGCACGAAGCTTCCTTCGTGATGAAGGGGAAAACGCCCGCTCACGCGGGGATATCACGCCGTTCGCAGTGCGGCCTGCGAAAGTTACGAAAAAAAATCTTCGTCCCTTGTAACCATCCGTCCCCCCGCTGCGAATACCATGACAGCCCTGGCAGACACCGGGCACAGAAATACCAATACGAACCAACCCAGACGGAGAAATATTATGAACAAGCAATCCATCGCCAAGATCGCCGGTATCGCCCTTTCCGCCAGCGTCGCCGCCGGCATGATCAGCACCGCACCCGCCGCCGCCGCCGGCAAGGAAAAATGCTACGGCGTGTCCAAAGCCGGCAAGAACGATTGCGCCGCAGGGCCGGGCACCAGCTGCGCCGGAACCTCCACCAGCGATTATCAGGGCAACGCCTGGACTTACGTGAACAAGGGCACATGCCTGAAAATCAACACGCCCAAGGGCAAGGGCTCGCTGAAGCCGATCAAGCGTTAATCCGCGCACAGTTGGGAGACATCACATGCAACGCATATTTTCAGGCTATGACCGCCTAACCCATTTTCTTTCAGGCCGCATATCTGAAAGTATCGCGTTGCTCGTGACCCGCATCGCACTGGCCGGAATATTCTGGCGCAGTGCCCGGACCAAGGTGGTGGAAGGAACCGCGCTGGAAATCGACGAAGTGCAGTATCTGATATTCGACAATGAATTCGGACTGCCGGTTTCCAGCGATATCATGGTCCCTCTCACCACCTATGCCGAACATCTGTTTCCCATCCTGCTCGCGTTCGGCCTGCTGACCCGCTTTTCCGCGCTCGCCCTGTTGGGTATGACGATGGTGATCCAATTCTTCGTATTCCCCGAAGCATGGTGGTCCGTCCACATTCTTTGGGCCGCGATGGCCGCCATCCTGATCTCTCGCGGGGCCGGATTGTTTTCTCTCGACGCTCTCCTCGCCAAGTTCCGTAAAACTGCTTAATGCTAAGTTTGCGGATTTTGCGGGAGTGGGAATGTGATAGCGGACGAACCGACTATGGCGCGGCTGATGATTGCCACGCAGAAGGGCGACAGGCAGGCCTATACCGTCCTGCTGCACGAGGCGAACAACTGGCTGATGCGGTATTTCCGCCGCAAGGTTCCCGACGCCCAGCTGGAAGATCTGGTCCAGGAAGTGATGATGGCGCTGCACAAGAAACGCGCCACCTGGGATCCGGCTCGCGCCTTCCTGCCCTGGCTGGCCGCGATCGCCCGGTATCGCTGGGTCGATCATCTGCGGAAAGTGTACCGTACCGAAGAAAACGCATTGGACGATCACGATGCGGCCGAAGACAGCGACGAAGAACCGATTTTGGCCCGCATGAGCATCGATCGCCTGTTCCGGCAACTGCCCGACAAGCAGGCCGAAGTGATCGAAATGGTCAAGATCGAAGGATTGAGCATTCGCGAGGCTGCGGACAGAAGCGGCCAGAGCGAAAGCAGCGTTAAAGTAAACATACATCGCGGATTGAAGAAGATGTCCGCCGTGATCGAAAAGGCAGAATGACGATGACTACCCCCTCAACCCAACCCAACGACGGTGCAGGCGCCAGCGCGCAAGGCTTGAAGCCCAATGCGTTCATCGATCAAATGGCTGCGGAACTGGCCCCGGTTCGCGCGCTGTCCATGCGCGACGGAATGCTGTTGGTCGGCGTGGCCGCGCTGGTCACGGTGCTGGCCGTCGAACTGGTCAAGGGATTGTGGGGCGGGGCCTTCGACGGCGGTGCATCCACGTTCTTCATCGTCGCCAACGGTCTGTTCCTGTTGCTCGGCATTGCCGCTGCTGCCGCCGTGATCGGCATGGCAAGCCCGCGCGTCGGCAACCGTCACGAGGGGCCACGCTGGGCAATGGCGATGGCCGGCATCGTGCCCGCCGCCGCCATCGCGGCCATATTGGGCCAGGGCAATTCCACCGGCGTATTGGCCGACCCTTACGGCGTGACCTGCATGTTGAGTTCGCTGGTCGCATCCCTGCTGACCGCCACCGCCCTGGTGACCTGGTTGAAACGCGGCGCGCCCGTGTCCGTCAACACTGCCGGCCTCTATGTCGGCGTGGCATCGGGCGCATTGGGAACGGTTGCCTATGGCCTGTCCTGCCCGGTCGATGGGGTGATGCATATCGGCGTCTGGCACGCCGCCCCGGTCGCGATCGCGGCACTGGTCGGCCGGTTCGCCCTGCCCGGGTTCCTGCGCTGGTAGAACGTCGGGTGGGTGAATTGAAGCTTGGTCAGAGCCACTTCCAACGCCAGAACAGCAGCAATTGCATCACGAAAATCGCGCTGCACAATCCGACCACCAGCCAGAATGCGTGCCCGTCATCGACGCCCGGCATCCCGCCGACATTGATGCCGAGCAGCCCGGTTACGAAACTGAGCGGCAGAAACACCGCCGCCACGATGGTCAGCAGATAGTTGGTCCGGTCCGACCGGGCGACGGCGCGAGCGCGCAATTCGTCCTGCAGGACCACCGCGCTTTCCTTGCTGATGTCGATATCGTCGAGATAACGGCGCAGGCGGTCGATCGTCTCGGCGATTTCGCGGCGGTCGAGATCGTCGAACCAGGCGGGCGCTTCGCGGCTGATAGCCTCCAGCGCGACATGCTGTGGCCCCATATGGCGTTGCAGCGCCAGGCAATTGCGGCGGATGATCGCGATTTTTTCCAGCATCGCATCCGCCTGATCGTCGTTCTCCGCACGTTCCAACAAATCGAGCTGATCGTTCATATCCACGATCGACGCGTTCATGCGCGCGATCATGTGTTCGGTCAGCGACGTGACGATCGCGCCCGCATCGCCCGGCCCGCGCCCCGCATCGATCAGCGCCAACGTATCGCGCGGTGTCTGCAACGGCTGACGGCGGAAGGTGATCATACGCGCGCCGTCGGACCATAATTGCATGCTGACCATGTCTTCGGGCTGCGCGCCGGGATTGAAATTGATCCCGCGCAACGTGGCGACCAACGTGTCGTTTTCACGAAAGGCACGCGGGCGGGTCGCATCGCTCGTCAACAGTTCCGCCGTCGGTTCGGGCACGCCGAATGCGCTTTGCAACCAGTCATAGACGCCCCGGTCCGTGCGACGGATATGCAGCCATAGCACTTCGCCCGGCGCAGCCGGTTGCCAGCTATCGACCTCATCCCATTCGATGACGCGGCCACCGCCGCGTCCATCCAGCACACGCCCGAACAGCAGGGGGTCGTCGGACAGGGATTCGTCGGTCGTGGTCATCGCGCCACCTTCTGCACTCGCGTCCCGCTTGCCGCAACTGCGACCGATCGCCCGTCATTGCCCCGTAACGTTCGGCGGCCTATACCTGTCCCATGAACGCAATCCGCCCTTGGCGAACCATCGAACGCCGCCCCTCCCGCCAGATCATGCTCGGCGATACGCCCGTCGGCGGCGATGCGCCGATCACCGTGCAGACGATGACCAACACGCTGACGTCGGATGCGGTGGCGACGATCGACCAGATCCGCCGGTGCGAAGATGCGGGCGCAGACATCATCCGCGTGTCGTGCCCCGACGTCGAATCCACCGCCGCCTTCGGCAAGATAGCCCGCGCCGCGCGCGTGCCGTTGGTGGCGGATATCCACTTCCATTACAAACGCGCGTTGGAAGCTGCGGACGCCGGCGCGGCGTGCCTGCGGATCAATCCCGGCAATATCGGCAGCAGCGCCCGCGTGGCGGAAGTCGTGCGCGCCGCGAAAGCCAATGGCTGCGCCATCCGCATCGGCGTGAATGCGGGATCGCTGGAAAAGGACTTGCTGGAAAAATACGGCGAACCCTGCCCCGAAGCGTTGGTGGAATCCGCGATGGATCATATCAAGTTGCTGCAGGATCACGATTTCCATGAATACAAGGTCGCGGTGAAGGCCAGCGACGTGTTCCTGGCCGTCGCCGCCTATCAGCAATTGGCGGAAACCGTCGATTGCCCGCTGCATCTGGGTATTACGGAGGCCGGCGGCCTGATCGGCGGCACGGTCAAGTCCAGTATCGGCATGGGCAGCCTGCTATGGGCCGGGATCGGCGACACGATCCGCGTGTCCCTGTCCGCCCCGCCCGAAGAGGAAGTGCGCGTCGGCTTCGAAATGCTGAAAGCGCTGGGCCTGCGGACGCGCGGCGTGCGGGTGGTCAGCTGCCCCAGCTGCGCGCGGCAGGGCTTCGACGTGATCAAAACCGTGCAAACGCTGGAAGACCGGTTGAGCCACATCAAGACGCCCCTGTCGCTGTCCATTCTGGGCTGCGTCGTCAACGGGCCGGGCGAAGCGCGCGAAACCGACATCGGCCTGACCGGCGGCGGCAATGGCAAACACATGGTTTATCTAAGCGGCGTGACCGACCATACGGTGCAGTCGGACGATATGATGAGCCATATTGTGGAACTGGTCGAAGCGAAAGCCGCCGCGATCGAGGCGGGAGACCAAGTCGCGTTCGATCCGCATGCTCCATGATGTAATTGCGTATTCGCGTTTCGATATTTCGTAGATGCTTCACGTCGTTCATCATGTCGATTACATGGCGCCACCACCCGAACGTGGCACGTTCAAGTTTGACAAATATGCGCTGGTCATGATCGCCCTTCGCAAAAGCGGTGCAGCGCTGACCGAACATTCGCCCGAACCCTGCCCGCGCGTATGGCTGGAGGCGGTGCATAGTTCCGAATATGTCGAAGAAGTGTTCACCGCGACCGTTCCGCGCGACAAGGAACGGCGCATCGGCTTTCCGGTCACGCCGCATATTGCCAACCGGGTCCGCCATACCAATGGCGGCACCTGGCTGGCATCACAGCTTGCGATGCAGCATGGGTATGCCGCAAACAGTGCGGCGGGCAGCCACCATGCGTTGGCCGACACCGGCGCGGGCTACTGCGTGTTCAACGATCTTGCGGTCACCGCCAATCGCCTGATCGCACAGGGTGACGCCGCGCGCGTTTTGATTGTGGATTGCGACGTGCATCAAGGTGACGGCACGGCCAGCCTTATGGCGGGGCGGGACGATGTGTTCACATTTTCGATACATGCGGAAAAAAACTTCCCGGTACGAAAGGCGCGTTCGACGCTCGACGTGCCGCTGGCAGACGGGACGGAAGATGCAGAATATCTTACCACGCTCGAACGGCATCTGCCCGATATACTAGGCGAATTTGCTCCCGACGTCGTACTGTATCAGGCGGGTGTCGATCCTCATCGCGAAGACCGGTTGGGTCGGCTGGCGTTAAGCGACGACGGGCTGACCGCGCGCGATCGCTTCGTCATTCGTGAAGCGCGTTGTCGCGGCATTCCGGTCGCCAGCACACTTGGCGGCGGATATGGCGCGGATCAGCGCGCGGTTGCAAACCGCCATGCTGCATCGATGCTGGCAATGGCACGGGAGAACGCGCATCATCCCCTTCCGACCGGCAAACAGGACACCCGCATATGACCCCCGATATCATCGAAACGGATTATCTGGTCGTCGGCGCCGGTGCGATCGGGATGGGGTTCGTCGATACGCTGCTGGATGAAGATCCCGATTGCGACATCGTCATTATCGACCGGCATGCCAAACCGGGCGGACATTGGAACGTCAGCTACCCCTTTGTCACATTGCACCAACCATCCGCCACCTATGGTCTTAATTCCGCGCAATTGGGCGATGAAACGATTGACGAAAGTGGCGCGAATGCGGGCCTGTATGGCTTGGCGACCGGAACCGAGGTCAGCGCGTATTACCAGCGCGCAATGGCGAAGAAGTTTTTGGGCAGCGGGCGCGTCCGTTATTTCCCAATGTCCGATTATCGCGGGCGCGACGATGGCGTTCACCGGTTCGCTTCGTTGGTTTCGAGCGAGGAAACCGAGGTGAAAGTAAGGCGCAAACTGGTCAACGCTGCCGCCTTTACCGCGTCCGTCCCTGCAACCCACAAACGTAAATTCGCCGTGGCGGACGGGGTGATGGTAACGACCCCCGCCGATCTGCCGACGCGTTGGCTCTCCGGTACTAAGCCGCCGCCGCATTACGCCATTCTGGGTGCGGGCAAAACGGCGATGGATGTCGGCGTCTGGCTACTGGAACGCGGTGTGTCGCCTGATGCGATCATATGGGTCCGCCCGCGCGAGACCTGGGCGATCAATCGCACTTACACCCAGCCCGGCCCCGAATTCGTGGCAGGAACGCTTGGTTATCAGATCACGCAAATGGAAGCGGCGGCGACGGCGGAAACTGCTGACGACATCTTCCTGGCGCTGGAGGCAGAGGGGATGATGCTACGGCTCGACCCCGACATTCTGCCGACCAAGTTTCATTTCCCGACGATTTCCGAACGCGAGGCCGAATTGCTGCGCGGTATCGCCAATGTTGTGCGAATTGGTCGAGTGTCCGCCATCGAACCGGGGCGACTGATCGGTAAGGATGGCGAGGCGTCGATCCCGGCCGATACTTTGTTCGTAGATTGCACCGCCACCGCCGCGTCGAGAGTGGCGGCAACGCCGATCTTCCAAGGGGACACGATCCTGCCACAACTTGCCTTCGTGCCGCTGGTGTCGTTCTGTGCGTCGCTCGCCGCTTATCTTGAAGCGAATTTCGATGATGATGAGACTCGCAACGCTTTGGCACGGACCACCGCGATGACGGATAGCGTGCATGATTATCCCGCTGCGCTGCTGACCAACACGATGAACCGCGTGGCGTGGTCGATGAACGAGAAGGTCGGCGCATGGCTACGCACCACTCGGCTCGACCCAGCCGCGCGTGCTGGTGCGGCGATTGCAGCCGGTGCGCCCGATGCGGCAAAGATGCTCGGCCGGGTTCGATCCAGTACGATGGCGGCGATCCCCAATTTGCAAAAGCTTGCGGGCAGTTCGCTATCGGTCCCACCCGAACCGGCAACCATTTCCCATTCAGGATCGACGCGCTAGGACGATACCCATGAAACGTAGAGATATTTTACGCGGAGTTGCCGCCGGGACACTCGCCGCTGCAGCGCCTGCCAAACTGTTCGCACAGGTCCAGCCCGGCACCGTTCGCGACCGCAAGCTGTTCGCCATCGCAGCACAACAGCTGGAAAAGGCGGGCGCGGCGATCTGGCGCAAGGATATCGTCGGCATTGCCGATTTCGGTCTGCATTCGGCGCAACCCCGGTTTCATTTCGTCAATCTGGAGCGGCAGAGCGTGCAATCCTATCTGGTGGCGCACGGCACGGGGTCGGACCCGGAACATGATGGCTGGCTTAACGATTATTCCAACGTCGAAGGGTCGAACGCGACCAGCCGGGGCGCCTATGTCAGCTGGGAATGGTACGTTGGGAAATACGGCACATCGGTCCGCCTCGGCGGCCTCGACCCAACCAATGATCTGGCATTTCCGCGTGCAATCGTAATGCATTCGGCGCGTTATGCGGAACCCGAACACGTCGCGCGCTGGGGCCGCCTGGGCCGGTCGAACGGATGTTTCGCGCTCAGCAAAACGGATTTCAACATTGCGCTCGCCAACCTGTCTGGCGGACGGCTGCTGTATGCCGAAAGCCTTGGGCTGGCGGAGGATGGGTCGAAAGTCATCCCGCCGCCCGTGCCGATATCGTCGCAGGGATTGGAAATGACGCCGGAAGAACGCCGCGCGGTGGACGCTGCGAACGCCGGAGTGATCCCGCAATAGCTTAGTCGAACCGACTGACCGTGCCATCGGTCGGAGCATGCCGAATTAACCGGTACGTCCAGACGATGGCTCTCCGCTCGCACAACCCCAAACCAGCTCCCACCAAATCGACCGAGTGGGTTACGTCGTTCGCAGATCGTCCTCGATCGGAATGATCTGTTCGCCCGTCACGCGCGCCCTGTTTGCCTCGCGCGGGGCGTCGAAACTGGCCAGCACCGGGGCGTCGCGATCGTAAATATCCTTGAACGTCGCCAGTCTGCCGTCGATGTCCTGCGCCATCGTGAAGTAGGTGATATAGACCGGCAGACGCTTTTCGATCGGCACGCGCGTATATTTGCCGCTGGTGCTGATGCCCACCGCCTCGTCAGCCGCTGCGACGCGTTCTTCCTTGGTGGAGGCGTTGTTGCCCAGGATGGCCAGCGTTATCGCCAGTTCACGGGCGCGTTCGGTGCGGATGCAGCCGTGGCTCAAAGCGCGCGACGCATTGTTGAACAATCCGCGCGATGGCGTGTCGTGGAGGAAAATCGCATGCTTGTTCGGCATGTCGAGCTTCATCCGGCCCAGCGAATTGCCCTCGCCAGGCTGTTGCACCACGGTCACCCAGCCATTCGCGCCCTTGGTCGCCTTATACCCGGCGCGGCGCGCCCAGGCGGGGTTGTTCAGCACTTTCGCGCCCAGCCCTTCGCCCTTGACGATGCTTTGCGGCACGGTCCAGGTCGGATTGAAGATAACGCCTTCGACCATTTCGGCAAGCTGCGGGGTCGCCGTGCGGCCGGGCTTCCCGACGATGGTTTTATACGTGCTGATGATCTTGTCATTGACGGTCAGGCGCAGTTGATATTCCGGCACATTGGTCATCAGATATTGCAGGCCGAGATCGCGCGCAAGCCAGCGCCAGCGGTCCATATTCGCCTGGATCAACCGACGTTTCTTCGCGTTGGCAACCGGCGTATTCGCCAGTTCGTCGCGCAGGCGGGCGTAATCGGGATGTTCCGGCATGATGGCAGCCAACGTGCCCGCTACATCGCCGCTCGCCGCCGCTTGCTGCAGCAGTCGCGTCGTCGGGTAACGGTCCGCATCGGGATCGACGACGAACCATTGCTTGCGGGCATCCATCGGCGTACGGCCATCGCGCAGATCCTCCACCACCCAAGCGAAATTGCGGCTCGCGACATCCGCCAGTTCGGCGCGATTGCCGCCCGCGATCAGTGCGCGCAGTTCGGCGATTTGATAGTCGCCGGGATTGAGCCCTTCCGCGCCGATATTTTCGAGGTAGTCCGCCAGCGCGGTCGCGCCCGAAACGCTCCATTCCTGAATGTCGGGCAGGATCTGCTGAACCGTTTCATCCTTCGAGGTGGATGCTTGCGGCAGAGCGGCCGGAACGGCGCGCGGCGATAGCGTTTTTTCGGCGGGCAGAAGATTGGCGGGATCGCGTGCGGTTTCGGACGTCGTCTCGGACGCCATTTCGGATTGGGCCGTCGCCATTGCCGTCAGACCGATCGCGGCCGTTCCCACGACCAGCATCCGCACATGTTTCGCCACCTTGTTTCGCATCGTATATCCTGACATTTGCCCAACAATGCCGCTATTACGCGGCTCTATCCCCTACATCGTAACAGATGCATCGGCTTGCCATCAACCATGATCGCTTGCCGAACGGTGAACGGGCGGCGATACCGCGCACGCCATGTCGCCCATCCACCGCTTCCTGCCAATCATCGCGACCTTCGTGGGCATCGGGCTGTTTTCGGCGATGGATGCGTTCATGAAAAGCGCGGCCATCGCGGTGGGCGCCTACAGCGCGCTGTTGCTCAGGACCGCAATCGGCACCGCGATCATGCTGCCGGTCTGGGCCGTAACCGGCACGAAATGGCCGACGCGCGCAGTGTTGCGAGTGCATCTGATCCGCGGCGCGGTCATTGCGGCGATGGCGCTCAGTTTCTTCTTCGCGCTGATCCGCCTGCCGCTGGCGGAAGCGATCGCCCTGTCTTTCATCGCGCCGCTGATCGCTTTGTTTCTGGCCGCGACGGTGTTGGGTGAAACCATTCGCCCGCGCGCAATTGCCGCCGCCGTGCTGGGCGTGATCGGCGTCGCGATTATCGTGGCGGGCCGGATCGGACGCGAACGGATGAGCGACGATGCCGCGATCGGTCTGGCCGCGTTGAGCCTGTCCGCCGTGCTCTACGCTTGGAACCTGGTATTGCAGCGGCAGCAGGCGCTGATCGCGAAACCGGTGGAAGTCGCCACGTTTCAGAACGGTGTCGTGTGCGCGATCCTGGCGGTTGCCGCGCCGTTTCTTTTGATATGGCCGGATCCCGAAACGCTGCGCCATATCGCCTATGGCGCAGGTTTGGCGACCGGCGCAGCGATCGCCCTGTCATGGGCGTATGGGCGGGCGGAGGCGCAAGTGCTCGTCCCGATCGAATATACGGGATTTCTGTGGGCGGCGGCGTTCGGATACTGGATGTTCGGGGAAGCGGTGACACCCGCGATCTTGGCAGGTGCGGCGCTGATCGTGCTGGGTTGCTGGATCGCGTCCACCGGCCCGGCGAAGCTGACCCCTGCCGATGCGCCGCCCCCGCAAAGCTCCGCCTGACGGGCGCCGTATCTCCACCAACTGGCGCTGCGCGTGCGTTTCGTGTATTAACCTTGCCTTGACCTCCCCTGCGCCATCGCGCAGTTGCACCCTCAATTCAATCCGGTCCGCGAACGCTGCCAGCGCGCCGACCTTCCACGACGCGAAAAGGACACCCGCCCATGACCCAGATCGGCCAAGACACGCTGAAAACCCGCAGCACCATGACAGTCGGCGGCAAGGAGTTCGCCTATTACTCGTTGAAAAAAGCCGCAAAAACCGTCGGCGATGTGTCCCGTCTGCCGTTCAGCATGAAAGTGCTGCTGGAAAACATGCTCAGGTTCGAAGATGGTGGGTTCACCGTGGGCGAGGACGACATTCGCGCCATCGCCGATTGGCAGAACGACCCCAAGACCGGCAGCGAAATTCAATATCGCCCGGCGCGCGTGCTGTTGCAGGATTTCACCGGCGTGCCGTGCGTGGTGGACCTTGCCGCGATGCGCGATGCCATCGGTGCGCTGGGCGGCGATACGGCGAAGATCAACCCGCAGGTTCCCGTCCATCTGGTGATCGACCATTCAGTCATGGTGGATGAATTCGGCCATCCCAAGGCGATGGAAGCGAATATGGACCTGGAATATCGGCGCAACGCCGAACGCTACGACTTCCTGAAATGGGGCGCGAAGAGCCTCGACAATTTCAAGGCTGTCCCCCCCGGCACCGGCATCTGTCATCAGGTGAACCTGGAACATATCGGCCAGGGCGTGTGGTCGTCCGAAGGGCCGGACGGTACGATGGTCGCCTATCCCGACACTTGCGTCGGTACCGACAGCCACACCACCATGATCAACGGTTTGGGCGTGCTGGGTTGGGGCGTCGGCGGGATCGAGGCCGAGGCCGCAATGCTGGGCCAGCCGATTTCCATGCTGATCCCGCAAGTCGTCGGCTTCAAACTGACCGGCGAAATGGCGGAAGGCGTAACCGCCACCGATCTGGTTCTGACCGCTGTGCAGATGTTGCGCGAAGTGGGCGTGGTCGGCAGTTTCGTCGAATTCTATGGCCCCGGCGTCGCCAAACTGAGCCTGGCGGACCGCGCCACTATCGCCAATATGGCGCCCGAATACGGCGCGACCTGCGGTTTCTTCGGTATCGATGACAAGACCATCGATTATCTGCGCCTGACGGGCCGCGACGAAGATCAGATCGAACTGATCGAAGCCTATGCCAAGGAACAGGGCATGTGGTTCACGCCGGAAAACGAACCGGTGTTCACCAAGACCCTGTCGCTCGATATCGGCAGCGTGGTGCCGAGCCTCGCCGGCCCGAAGCGCCCGCAGGACAAGATCGCCCTTCCCGAAGTGGACGATCTGTTCAACGGCGAGCTGAAATCGGTTTACAAGAAAGACGCCGCCAAACGCACCGCCGTCGAGGGCAAGGATCACGATATCGGCGATGGCGATGTGGTGATTGCGGCCATCACCAGCTGTACCAACACGTCGAACCCCGACGTTCTGATCGCAGCGGGGCTGGTCGCGAAAAAGGCGAATGCGCGCGGGCTCAAGCCCAAACCATGGGTCAAGACCAGCCTTGCACCCGGCAGCCAGGTGGTGACGGATTATCTGATCAAGGCTGGCCTGCAGTCCGAACTGGACCAGATCGGGTTCGATCTGGTCGGTTATGGCTGCACCACCTGCATCGGCAATTCCGGCCCGCTCGCCGCGCCGATCAGCAAAGCGATCAACGGCAACGACATCGTCGCCGCATCCGTCCTGTCGGGCAACCGCAATTTCGAAGGGCGCGTTTCCCCCGATGTGCGCGCGAACTTCCTCGCCAGTCCGCCGCTCGTCGTCGCCTACGCCCTGCGCGGCACGGTCACGACCGACATGGTGGACACCCCGATCGGTCAGGATCAGGACGGAACGGACGTGTTCCTGAAAGACATCTGGCCCAGCAATGCCGAAGTCGCGGAAATCCGCAGCGGCGCGATCGATCGTGACATGTTCGTCACCCGCTATGCCGATGTCTATAAGGGCGACGAGCATTGGCAGGCGATCGATGTGACGGGCAGCGACACATATCAGTGGCGGCCGGGCAGCACCTACGTTGCCAACCCGCCCTATTTCGACGGGATGAGCATGACGCCCGACACCATCACCGACATCACCGATGCAAAACCGCTGGCAGTGCTGGGCGACAGCGTAACGACCGACCACATCAGCCCCGCCGGCGCCATCAAGGAAGACAGCCCCGCAGGCGAATATCTGCTTAGCAATCAGGTCGCGCGGGCGGATTTCAACTCCTACGGTTCGCGCCGCGGCAATCACGACGTGATGATGCGCGGCACGTTCGCCAACATCCGCATCAAGAACGAAATGGTTCCTGGCGTCGAGGGTGGTTACACCACCTATAATGGCGAACAGATGGCGATTTACGATGCCGCCATGAAGCACAAGGAAGACGGAACCCCCCTGATCGTGATCGGGGGCAAGGAATACGGCACCGGTTCCAGCCGCGACTGGGCGGCGAAGGGCACTATCCTGTTGGGCGTGCGCGCTGTGATCGTGGAAAGTTTCGAACGCATCCACCGCTCCAACCTGGTCGGTATGGGCGTACTGCCGTTGCAGTTCGCCGATGGCGACACGCGTGAAACGTTGGGCCTGACGGGCGAGGACACGTTCAGCATCAAGGGCTTGGCCGATCTGACGCCGGGGCAGGACGTGCCGGTGGAAGTGACTCGCAAAGATGGCTCGACCGCCAGCTTTACCGCCAAATGTCGGATCGATACCGCCAACGAAATGGAATATTACCGCAATGGCGGCATCCTCCATTACGTGCTGCGTAAACTGGCCGCCTAAGCGCGAAACCCTTCCAGGACCACTTAGGCCTCGCCACCCTGCACCCGCGCCTCCGTCGTATGACGGAGCCGGGCGCAGCGTCGGCTGATGCGCTGGAAAAGTGCAGGCCGGGGCCGTGTCATCGCGGTGTGACGACGACGTCACATTGATATCGACCGAACAGAAACCGCTCGGCGGAGTGGCGTGAGCCAAATGCGGAACGGCAGGTGCTCGTCCGGCCCGATCGGAAAACCTTTTCCAACTTGCTGAAAAGGCGAGCCTCCACTCACACCACCCTCTGCACAATGCTATGACCGGCGGCGTCGCCAGCGCGCGAAAACTGGTTCGATACCGTCAGGGAAGTGGTCGTGTTTGGGAGTGCACACGATACGTCGGACCGTCTGCTGAACTTCGCACTGCATACCCGGCTTGAAGGCATCAAATGCAAGAAAGGGCGACACCGTTTCCGGGGCCGCCCTTCCTTTCGTTGGGATGTTGATGCGGTTTAGGCCGCTTTCTTCCGTTTGAACCGACGCCGACCCAGGATCGCTGCTGCAGCTGCGCCGAACAGGATGGTCATCGGCGGTGCGGGAACCGGGGTGGCTGGTCCGCCACTGGTGCTGCCACCGCTTGTCCCGCCGCTGCTCGAACTGCTGCTCGACGAAGAGCTGGAGCTGCTGGAGGAGGAACTGGATCCGGTCGAACTGGTGATGATGCCCGTGCTGCCGCCATTGCTACCACCGCTGCTGGAACTGCTGCCCGAAGAGGAGCTGGAGCCGCTGGAGCTGCTCGATCCCGACGATCCGTTGCTGCCGCCGGTGCTGGTGGAAATTCCGCCCGAACTCGAACTCGAACTGGAACCGCTGGAGCTGCTCGAACCGGAGGACGAAGAACTGCCGCCATTGGTTCCGCCGCCGGTCGTCGTGCCGGGATGACCGCTCGTCGTGCCGCCCGATGTGTTGCCGGACGTCCCGCCCGATGACGAACTCGACCCGCTGGAACTGCTCGACCCGGATGACGACGAAGAACCGCCGGTGGAAGTGTTCCCCCCGCCGAAACCGCCGCTGGACGATCCGCTGGAAGACGACGACGAACTGGAGCTGCTAGAGCTGGAGGACGAACCACTGCTGCCGCCCGAACCGCCGCTGGTGTTCCCGCCACCGAAGCCGCCCGTCGAAGACGATGACGAGCTGGAAGACGAAGAGGAACTGGACGAGGAGGACGATCCGCCATTGGACCCGCCGGAACCGCCGCTGGTATTGCCGCCGCCGAAGCCGCCGGTGGAGCTGCTGGACGACGAGCTGCCCGAAGAACTGCTCGATGAGGAGCCGGACGACCCGTTGCTGCCGCCGCCGTTACTGCCGCCGCTGGTGTTGCCGCCGCCAGAACTGCTCGACGACGATGACGAACTGCTGGAAGACGAGGAAGAGCTGCTGGAGCCGCTACCGCCGCTGGTGTTGCCTCCGACGTGTTTCCGCCCGACCGGTGTTGCCACCGCTGGTCGACGTGCTCGACGAGACGTTGCCGGAGGTCGAGCTGCTGGAGGACACATTGCCCGACGAACTGGAGGACACGTTGCCGCTGCTGCTGCTGGACACATTGCCCGAAGAGCTGGACGAAATGCCACCGGTGCTGGTCGAGGTCGAGCTGGTTACACCACCGGTCGAACTGGTCACGCCGCCGCTGGAACTGCTCACCCCACCACTGCTGCTCGATACGTTGCCGCTGGAACTGGAAACGCCCCCGCTGCTGCTCGACACGTTGCCGGACGAGCTGGAGATGCTGCCCGTCGAACTCGAAATCGCGCCGGACGAACTGCTGACCGCACCGGACGAACTCGAAACGTTGCCCGAAGAGCTGGACACGCTGCCGCTGGTGCTGGTCGAACTGATGCCGCCTGTGGAACTGGTTACCCCGCCGGTGGTGCTGGAAGTGCTGATCCCGCCGGTGGAGGTCGAAACGCCTCCCGTGCTGGTCGTGCTGCCGCCACTGGTCACACCGCCGGTCGAGGTGGAAACACCCCCCGTGGTCGTGGTGCTGCCGCCGCTGGTGTTGTTGATAATGATGTTGATGCCGCCCGAACTGCTGCCGGATGTGCCGTCGCCGCCGGTTGTCCCACCCGAAGTGGTGGTCGTCGTCGTTCCGCCGCCCGAACTCGTGGTCCCACCGGTGGTCGTCCCGCCGGACGTGGAGCCGCCCGAAGTGCTGGTCGATCCGCCGGAGGTGGAGCTGCCACCCGAACCGCCGGATCCGCCCGATGTGGTCGTGGTGCTGGTCACGACGACGCTGCCGCCGCCGGAACCGCCGCCGCCGCCACCGAAGAATCCACCGAACACGCCGCCGCCAAAGCCGCCGCCGAACCCGCCGCTGCCGCCGATGACGGTTACGCCGCTGCCCTGGCCACCGCCGCCGCCGCGAAACCCGCCAAGCTGTGGCAGGGGCGTCGGCACGTAAGTCGTGCGATAGATCGGCGCACAGCCACTGGCATCGGCCGTCCCGACGACCGTGCCCCCATTATAGGCGCCGTTGTTGTAATTTGCGCCGTGCGCCCCGATGCCCGAACCGTCGATCGGTTCGCATTCGGTGACGCGCCGAACGATGCGCCGCTGGCGTTCCACAGGTTCGATCCGCCGTTCCGCGACGCGTTTCTGCTTCACATACTGAACCGGTTGCGCCTTCGCCGTTTTGCCCGATTTGTAGGACGGATTTTCCGTCGACATCGGTTCGGCGACATGGACCGCGCCGCCTGCGAGCAGGGCGCCGCCAGCTGCGGTTGCGGATAGTTTTGCCAGAGCCATCTTGATAGACATGGGCGAATTCTCTCATCTGTTCATCGGCTGCATATCGACCGGCGGGTCCGGTCTGGGGCAGTCCTTGTGACCCTATAGAGAGGCGCGAAACGGGCGTTCGGCAACGGGGTTAACCATGAAAAGCGGCCCTGCCGCCAAGAAAATCGACCCGATCCGTTCATCGAACAGCCACCTGTCCCACAATGGAACCAAACTGCCGCACAAACTTGCCGAAAGGTTAAGGCTCGGGGTCGAAAAGCCCGGATTGTGAGCGATCTTCACCGCGTTTTTCGCGGCTCGGTGGCTGCCGATCAAGGTGATGCCACGCCGAGTCGTTCAGACATCGTCCGCGCGCCGTCCGCGCGACCAGCCCCAGTTGGATGAGGTACGGTTCGATCACCTCCTCCACCGTGTCGCGCGGTTCGGACAGACCCGCCGCCAGCGTCTCGACGCCAACCGGTCCGCCTTTGTATATGTCGGCAATCATGGTCAGATAACGGCGATCCATAGCGTCCAGGCCCAGCCGATCGACTTCCAACCGGGTCAGCGCATCGTCCGCGACCTTCGCCGTGACCGTACCATCGCCCGCCACCGCCGCAAAATCCCGCACCCGGCGCATCAGACGCCCGGCGACCCGTGGCGTTCCGCGCGCCCGGCGGGCGATCTCGCGCGCACCGGCGGGATCGATAGCGACGCCCAGCAAGGTCGCACCGCGCGTGACAACCCGCTCCAGCTCCGCCTCGGTATAGAAATTCAGTCGCACGGGAATACCGAACCGGTCGCGCAGGGGGGTCGTCAACAGCCCCTGCCGGGTGGTCGCGCCGACCAGCGTGAAAGGCGGCAGGTCGATCCGCACGCTGCGCGCCGATGGCCCCTCCCCGATGATGATATCGAGAGCGCGATCTTCCATCGCGGGATAGAGCACTTCTTCCACCACGGGATTGAGGCGATGGATTTCATCGATGAACAGGACGTCGCCATCCTCCAGATTGGTCAGCAGCGCTGCCAGATCGCCCGCCTTGGCGATGACGGGGCCGGATGTGGCACGAAAACCGACGCCCAGTTCCTTCGCCACGATCTGCGCCAAAGTGGTCTTGCCCAGGCCCGGCGGGCCGAAGAACAGCACATGGTCCATCGCCTCGTTACGCCCGCGCGCAGCCTCGATAAACACACGCAAATTGTCGCGCGCCCCCTCCTGCCCGACAAATTCGGACAGGGTTTTCGGGCGCAACGCCGCGTCGATGTCTTCCGGCTGGCGTTCGGGCGATTGGAGGGAAATCGAATCAGTCATGCATATCTACAATTTTCGCGTTCGCCATTCCGACACCCGGCATGAAAGGACGATATGACGAACACCATTACGGGCGAACATTCAAAACGGATTTACGGTGTAGCCGCGCTGCTGCAAAAGCGCATGCGCGGTCATGGCGGAAAGCGCCATTTCCACATCCGGTATCAGCTCGTCGCGCGCAATTCCCTGCCCCGCCGCGCTTTGGCCGCACACGATGAACCGCACACCGGCATCCATCATGGCGCGCACCATCGACGACGAAGGGTTTGCCTCGCCACGCCCGTCCGCGCTCCATGCGTCGTCCGTCAGCAAATCGCGCACTGCGCCGCCGTGAACCACGACCGCCACACGGATATTATCGCGATCGACACCGGCTGCGACATGCATGTTGACGAACCGTGCCGCGCTTTCGAAATCGCGATTGCGCGCCTTGCCCGAACCCGCCTCGGCCACGTCGAACGCATGCGCGAACCGTGTGTCGTCGGGAAATGGGGCTATCCCCTCGACCGGTGCATGCGGACCGAAGTCGCCAAACACCGGTCCGGTCCCGAATGTATCGGTTTCCTGCGCCGTCGCGGGTTGGCCCGCCACCAGAGCGCCCGTTGCCATCATGATAATAAAAGCCGTTCGCATGACTGGTCTCCTATCCCGCCGCCCGTTTCAACGCCACGCGAATGAGTTCGCTTTCGCCTGCATCCGGGCCCAGTTCCCCTCGCGCGCGCGCGACTGCCTGCGCCGCCGCCGCCGGTTTGAAGCCGAGGTTTTCCAGCGCCGATACCGCGTCCGCGCTTGCACCGCCCGCCGGGGCGACGGCCACATTCGCGCCGTCGTTCGATACTGCCAAACCGCCGGCCTTGTCCTTCAATTCGTTGACGATACGCCCCGCGAGTTTCGGTCCGACACCATTGGCGCGCGCCACCATCGCGGCATCCCCGCTGGCGCAGGCGGCCTGAACTTCCGCAGTCGAAAGCGCCGACAGAATGGCCAGCGCAACCTTGCTTCCCACGCCCTGCACGCCAGTCAGAAGGCGGAACCAGTCGCGCTCCGCCCCGTCGGCGAACCCCAGCAGACGCATGTCGTTTTCACTGACCTGCAGATCGGTAAAGACCGTGCAGCACTCCCCCGCCTCGCCCAACGCAGCCAGCGTTTTGGTGGAGCAATGGACGAGATACCCCACGCCCGACACATCGATGATGGCCCAGTCGGCGCCGGTTTCGTCCAGCAACCCTTTCAGTTTCGCGATCATCAAGGGGTAGTGCCGTAGCTTGCGCCGTTTGGCCAGCGTTTCGCTTTTCGGGGTTTTCGCATAGGTTGCCGAGGAAAGGACAGCGCGAGGGGTAGCGTGTATATGACGATGTCTCCTCCCCCGCATCATTGGACACACCGCCTTACTTGCGCCAAACGCCACGTATGAGCGTAAACACATTCGGGCGGGTTTTCCGCTTCACCACCTGGGGCGAAAGCCACGGCCCCGCCCTCGGCGCGGTGGTCGATGGCTGCCCCCCGCAACTCGCTTTGAACGAAGATCATATCCAGCCATTCATGGACGCGCGCCGTCCCGGCCAGTCGAAATACACCACCCAGCGGCAGGAACCGGACCGCGTGCGGATATTGTCGGGCGTGTTCGAAGGGCGCACGACCGGCACGCCCATCAGCCTGATGATCGAGAACGTCGATCAGCGGTCGAAGGATTATTCCGATGTCGCCAAAGCCTATCGTCCCGGCCATGCCGATTACGCGTATGATGCGAAATACGGGTTGCGCGACTATCGCGGCGGCGGGCGCAGTTCGGCGCGCGAAACGGCTGCGCGGGTCGCAGCGGGTGCGGTCGCACGGCTGGTCGTTCCCGAAGTGTCGATCGTCGCCTACGTGACGGAGCTGGGTGGGGACGGGATCGATCGCAGCGCAATCGATTACGCGCAGATTACGCGAAACCCGTTCTTCTGCCCCGACCCCGCCGCCGCCGCACGCTGGGCCGAAGCGGTGGACCGGGCGCGGAAGGCAGGTTCGTCATTGGGGGCAGTCGTGGAATGCGTGGCGACGGGTGTCCCCGCCGGTTGGGGCGCGCCCGTCTATGGCAAGCTCGACGCCGATCTCGCTGCCGGGATGATGGGGATCAACGCAGTCAAGGGCGTTGAGATCGGGGATGGGTTCGACGCTGCGAGCCTGACCGGCGAACAGAACGCCGATGCGATGACGCCCGGTTCGGACAGTCCGACCTTTGCCGCCAACCACGCGGGCGGCACGGCGGGCGGCATTTCGACCGGACAACCGGTGGTGGTGCGTGTGGCCTTCAAGCCCACCAGCTCTATCCTGACGCCCGTCGATACGATCGACCGCGACGGAGCCGCCACGCAAATCCGCACCAAAGGCCGCCACGACCCGTGCGTCGGCATCCGCGGCACACCGGTGGTGGAAGCGATGATGGCATTGGTGCTGGCGGATCACAAGCTGCTGCATCGGGCGCAATGCGGGTGAAGTTTCACTGCGATTGCCGATGATAAACATCCGTTCCATCGATTTTTCCGATGGCGCTAATCGCAACACTCCGCTTTGTTGCAGCGCAGCACACCTTATGTGAGCGTTTCAAAACACTCACAAACATACGAACACAGGACGACTTTCATGGGAATTATCGGCAGCCAGCTCAAACCTTTCAACGCCACGGCATATCAGGCCGGCAAGGATTTCTTCCAGGTGACGGACGAGGATACCAAGGGCCACTGGTCCGTGTTCTTTTTCTATCCCGCCGATTTCACCTTCGTCTGCCCCACCGAACTGGCCGATCTGGGCGAGCATTACGACGATCTGAAGGCGATGGATGTCGAGGTTTACGGCGTCAGTACCGACACGCATTTCAGCCACAAGGCATGGCACGACACATCGGAACGGATCGGCAAACTGCAGTTCCCGTTCCTGGGCGACCAACTGCACACGCTGGCAAAGAACTTCGACGTTTTGCGCGAAGAAATGGGTCTGGCCGACCGTGCGACTTTCGTCGTCGATCCCGATGGCGTGATCCAGTTGATGGAACAGACCTGCGAAGGCGTTGGCCGCAACGCCAGCGAGTTGGTCCGCAAGATCAAGGCCGCGCAGTACATCCGCGCGAACCCCGGCGAAGTGTGCCCCGCAGCATGGGAAGAAGACAGCGACACGCTGACCCCGTCGCTGGATCTCGTCGGCAAGATTTAACCGATATTCTCCCCGAACCGAGGGGATGGCGATCGCGCGGCGATTGACGGAAGGGGCACTATCCGCATGGCGTTCGCTGTGCGGTTTGTGCCCCTTCGCAATCCCGCAGATGGCCAACACACCGTTCCGGGTAAAATCATAAGGAGAAAACACGATGCTCGGTGCCGCGATGCAGCAGCAGCTGGAAACCACCCTTACCAATCTGCGCGAACCGATCGAACTGATCGCGACGCTCGACGACAGCGAGAATGCGCGCAAAATGCGGGCTTTGCTGGAGGAGATCGCAGAGTTGCACGACATGGTCAGCGCGCAGTTCGACGGCACGGGCGATCGCGCACCCAGCTTCGTTATTCGCCGCGCTTCCGATCACGATGTGGCGGTGACGTTCGCCGGTCTGCCGATGGGGCACGAGTTTACCTCGCTGGTGTTGGCGCTGCTGTGGATCGGCGGTCATCCGCCCAAAGTCGATGCCAGCGTGATCGACGATATTCGCGAGCTTGAGGGTGATTACGCGTTCGACATGTATTTCAGCCTGTCGTGCCAGAATTGCCCCGACGTGGTGCAGGCATTGACCCTGATGGCGGTTTTTAACCCCCGCGTTTCGGCGACCTTGATAGAAGGCGGCGCCTTTCAAGGCGAGGTCGATACGCGCAAGGTCATGGCCGTCCCGGCGGTCTATCTGAACGGCGAGCCGTGGGCGAACGGGCGCATGACAGCGCCTGAAATCATCGCCAAGCTTGACGCGAATTCCGATGCCAAGGCGGCGGCCAAATTGGCGGATATGGACCCGTTCGAAGTGCTGGTGCTGGGCGGCGGTCCTGCGGGCACGGCAGCGGCAATCTATACTGCGCGAAAGGGGTTTCGCACCGGAATTGCGGCGGAAGTGTTCGGCGGTCAGGTGGTCGATACGATGGGCATCGAGAACCTGCCCGGCACATCCTACACCGAAGGGCCGAAACTGGTCGCGCAGATGGAGGGGCATGTCGGCGATTACGACATCGACGTGCTGAAACTGCAGCGCGCCGCAAAGCTGATGCCGGCGGCCGAGCCGGGCGGAATGCATACGGTCGAACTCGCCAACGGGGCGTCGTTGAAAGCGCGCGCTCTGATTCTGGCCACGGGTGCGCGCTGGCGGCAACTGGGCGTTCCGGGCGAAGATGCGTATAAGAACAAGGGCGTCGCCTATTGCCCGCACTGCGACGGGCCGCTGTACAAAGGCAAGCGCGTGGCGGTGATCGGCGGCGGCAATTCCGGCGTCGAGGCCGCGATCGATCTCGCCAACATCGTCGGCCATGTCACCCTGATCGAGTTCGACGGTTCCCTGCGCGCCGATCAGGTGTTGCAGGACAAATTACGCAGCTTTGCCAACGTCACTGTGCTGACCAGCGCCAAGACGACCGAGATCAAGGGCAATGGCGAGAAAGTAACCGAACTGGTTTATCAGAATCGGGAAGGCGGCGGCACGCACCGGGTGGAACTGGACGGCGTGTTCGTGCAGATCGGCCTGGTTCCCAACACCGAATGGCTGACGGACTTCGGCATCGAATTGAGCCCGCACGGCGAAATCGTGATCGACGGCCATGCTGCGACCAATCTGCCGGGCATCTATGCTGCCGGGGATGCGACGACCGTTCCGCACAAGCAGATCGTCATCGCGATGGGCGAAGGGTCGAAAGCTGCGCTAGGCGCGTTCGATTACCTGATCCGGACGGAGCCCGCAGAACAGATCGCACAAGCGGCGGAGTAAAGGGCAGCGAGCCTTGAGCGCTCGCTTCGTTCGGCCGGCCAGCCCCCTCCTCGAAAGACGATGGGTTTTGCCGTTTCGCTTCGATTACACGCCCCGTCGCAATACGATGTAAAGCGCGCCGTCGCCACCGTGGCGGCGGTGCGCCTTTCTGACGGCGGCGATCGCGTCCGCATGTTCTCCTGCCGCCAGCCAGTCCAGTATCTTCGCGCGAATGGCCCCCCGTTTCGCGCCGCGATCGGCGGCCTCTACCGGGCGAGGTTTGCCGGTGACGACGACGACCAGCCGTGCATCCATCGAACGCGCCTGCCCGATCCCGCGTCGCAACCGTTCATATGCCGCGTCCAGCGTATGGCCGTGCAGATCGAGGTTGAAATCCGGCACGATCTGGCCCGCTTTCAACCGCCGGTTCCAATGGCCGTCCAGTCCATCGCCATGCGAAAACAGCGGGCGCACACGCGAAGGAGGCTTTGCTGGCGGCTGTATCGGCGTTTGTGATTCGGATTTGGGTAGTGACGGTCTGGGTCGCGGCTTTGCGAATACGGGCGGTGTCTTTGTGGGTGAAGCGGCGCTGATACCCCGCTGATCGTCCCCCTCCCCCGAATGGGGTGGATGCATACGCGTCACGCTGTTCGCAACGGCAGCCCATGCCTGCGCTTCATCGGCGGACAGCCCGCGCGGCGGCTTCACCGCCCGGTCAGGCGCGCAATCGCGGTAGGTGGCAACAGCACCAATGCATCGCCTCGCGCGCTCATCCCGCCGGCGATCCGGCGCGCATCCTCGCCCGCGCCCCAAAATGTATCGAACCGGTTCGCGCCCTTGATCGCGCCGCCGGTATCCTGTGCGATCCACAGGCCATCCGCCTCGTCACGTTCCATGTCGAGAAGGACGGGCGCGCCATAGGGAATGAAATTGGGATCGACCGCGACGCTGCTTTCGCGACGGACGGGAACGCCCAGTGACCCCAGCGGCCCGTCGCCCGTCAATTCGTTGAAGAAAATCCAACTTTCGTTGAGGCGCATTAGATCCGCGCCGGCAGCCGGGTTTTCTCGGATGTACTGCATGATGCCCTGCATCGACCCCGCATATTGGCCCGGTTCGTCGCCCAACAGCCCGCGTTCGCGCATGACGCCGCCGATGCCGGTATAGCTGCGCCCGTTCTGCCCGGCATATCCGATCCGCATCACGCCGCCATCGGGCAACGCCAGCCGCCCGGACCCCTGTATCTGCAGGAAGAAGAATTCCACCGGATCGGCGACCCAGGCAATTTCCAATCCCCGCCCCGCAAGCGCCCCGCGTTCGATTTCGGCGCGATCGTAATACGATACATGGTTGCCATTAGCATCGGTGCGTCCCAGCGGCGCACGCCCATCGCGTTCGGACTGCGGGACATCGGCCGGCCATGCGCGCACCAGATCATCGGGCATGCTATAGACCGGTGTGTCGTATCCGGGGCGACGATCGCGCGAACCGCGAATTTCCGGCTCGAAGTAACCGGTCGCAAAGGCGCGCCCATCGCCGATGCGAACGGTTCCGAAATTGCTGGCGAAGAAATTGGCCCCGGCGGAGGCGGGCCAGTCGCGTGCGGCGGTGCAGGCAGGTTGCCAGTCGTCGGTGGTGGTCAGGCCGCTGCGGTCGGGCTTCGTCGTCAGCCAGCGGCAGCTTTCGCGAAAGGACGCCAGCGCTGCGTTCGCGTCAGTCTGGGAAAAGCCGGTGGGCAAAACCGCCGGGCCCAGCGCGACCCCGGCCAGAACGGCGCTGGCAGCAGTCGTTACCGGAACGGCAGGAGCAGCGGGAACCGGCGGCGCTGGCGCGGCGGGAATCTGTGCGGGCGGGATCATGCGCGCGCATCCGGCGATCAGGACCAGCGCCGCAATCGCCCCGGCGCACTTCATAATCCGCACGTCGTTACCCTTCGTCGGTTTCGTCGAGTATCCAATTGGGGTTTGGCGCATCGACATTCCGGCTGAACGTCCACACGTCGCGGCTTTCGATCGCGTCGTCCAGGGATCCGGCGATCACTGCACCCTCCCTGTCGCGCGTGACGGTGGCGATGTCGGCAACGAACAGCATGGCGATACGCGCTTCGCGGCCATCCAGGCCGGCACTGTGGATTTTCGCCTCTTCGATACGGATCAACTTGTTGTCCAGCGTGTCGCCCGCCGTTTCGCGCGCATCGATTGCGGCTGCAAAGCTGGCATAAACATCGTCGTCGCACAATTCGCGCAAGGTTTCCTTATCCGCGTTCCAGAACGCTTCGAGCACCATCGCATAGGCGCCTTTCGCCCCATCGACGAAAGCGGTGACATCGAACATGCGATCGACTTGCGCGATATCGCGCACGCCGCGTTCGACGGCGGGCATCACGCCCGTCAGCTCGGCAGGTTCGGTAGAAGTGGGCGACGCGGCATTGGGCGCGGCGATGGATGGGGGCAACGGTTTGTTCGTATCGAACCGTGTCGGTACCGATTCTTCCTCCTGTTCGGCACGGCGGCCCAGCACGGAATAAAGGCGCAGTCCCAGAAACGCTGCGATCATGGCGAGGATGACGATTTCGAGAACCACGGGTTACTGACCTGTCTTGCTGGCGCATGGGGACGGCCCCAAGCATATCATGTGAGAATGCCCTACATAGGCAGCGATTACAAATGAACAACGTCCGGCCACGCCGGGGCGTGCCGTTTGAATGCTCCGGCGTTGCGCGGCATGTCGGCCAATGCTAGGCGCGCGGCCAATCAGCATCCTTATCCTGGAAAGACGCACATCATGGCCGACAAGCCCGACATTCTGACCGACCTCGGCATGGACACCGACGGGTCCGATGCCAATTCCGGCGGCGCGCAGAACGATGCACAGGCGAACGGTGCGGATACCGGTCCGGTGGCAGGGATCATCTCGCAATATATCAAAGATTTGTCGGTAGAAAATCCGAATGCGCCCGAATCCTATCAATGGCCGGACCAGCCATCCGTCGATGTGCAGTTCAATATCGCCGCGACGCCCGTGAACGAGGAAGTTCACGAGATCGAACTGAAGATCAACATCACGGCCAAGCATGACAAGGGCAACGTCTATTTGGTGGAGCTGGCCTATTGCGGGTTGGCGGGAATGCGGAACCTGCCCGACGATCAGGCGCATGCGTTTTTGTTCGCGGAGGCACCGCGCATCCTGTTCCCGTTTGCTCGCCGGGTCATCGCCGATGCCGTGCGCGATGCGGGCTATCCGCCGTTGCTGCTCGACCCGATCGATTTCAACGGCCTGTATATGCAGCAATTGCAGGCGAAACAGGCGCGTGAGGCAGATGCCCCTTCCGGCGACATCGCTGCGCCGGGTAACGCGTAAGCGTGCCGACACCACCGGCTGGGCCCTGAACATGCAGACGGGTTTCGCTTTCCGATGAGCCTGATGACATGAGCCTGGTCAAGAATGTCGGCACGATCGGCGGGTTGACGCTGGTCAGCCGCGTGTTCGGGTTCGCCCGCGACATCCTGCTTGCGCGCGTACTGGGTGCGGGTCTGGCCGCCGATGCCTGGCAATTGGCGTTCACTCTGCCCAACACGTTCCGCAGGCTCTTTGCCGAAGGGGCGTTCTCGGTCGCCTTCGTGCCGATGTATACGCGAACGCTGGGCGATGGGCATGATGGAGGAGAGGCGGCCGAACAATTCGCGACCGATGTGCTGGCGGTGTTCGTCTGGGTGCTGGTCGCGTTTTCGGCGCTCGCGATGCTGGCCATGCCGGGCATCGTCTGGCTGCTGGCACGCGAATATCAGGACGTGCCAGGTAAATTCGAATTGGCCGTTACCCTGTCGCGCCTGACGTTTCCCTACCTCGCGCTGGTCAGCCTGGTCGCGATGCTGTCCGGCCTGCTCAACGCACATTCCCGCTTTGCACCCGGTGCATTCGTGCCCGTATTGCTCAATCTGGTGCTGCTGACCGGGATCGGCACGGGCTGGTATCTGCGCGATGCCCTGCCCGACGGCAGCGACATCACGGTGGCCTATGCCCTCGCCCTATCGTTGGCGGCTGCAGGCGTGCTGCAACTGGCCTATATGGCGTGGGCGACGCGGCGGGCGGGCGTGCGCTTGCGCCTGACGATGCCCAAGTTCACGCCCCAGGTGAAACGTCTGGGCATGTTGATCCTGCCCGCGACATTCGGCGCGGGCGTGTACCAGATCAGCCAGTTCGTGGACACGTTCTTCGCGACATCGCTACCGCAAGGGTCGCTCACCCTGCTGAAATTGGCCGACCGCCTGAACCAGATGCCGCTGGGCATCGTCGGCATTGCGCTGGGCACGGCGATCCTGCCGATGCTGGCGCGGCATATTCAATCGAACAACAACGCGGAGGCGCAGCGATTGCAATCCAACGCGGTCGAAATCGGCACCTTGTTGACCCTGCCCGCCGCCGCCGCGCTGGCCATCTGCGCGCCCGCTTTCGCCACCGCGTTCTTCGTCGGTGGCAAGATGACGATGGCGGATGGCGGCATCATGGCGAATATCGTCGTCGCGCTGGTTATCGGCCTGCCATCCTACGTGCTGGTCAAGGTGTTCCAGCCCGCATTCTTCAGTCGAGAGGATCTGCGAACGCCGGTGTGGGTCGCGGCGGCGGTGCTGGTGATCAATATCGCGATCAACATCTACGTCGTGCCGCGATACGGCATCGTGGGGCTGGCGGCGGCGACCGCCTTCACCTCCACGCTGAACGTCGCGGTCCTTTACACCATATTGGAACGGCGCGGCTGGTTCCATTTTTCCGCGAAACTGGCGGGCCGCATCGCACGCCAGATCATCGCCACCGCCGCCATGTCGGCGCTGCTATGGTGGTTGATGCCGCAAATGGCGGACCGGTATGGCGGCAACGTGCTGGAACGCGTATGGTCGCTGGGCGTGCTGGTGATTGCGGGCGCGGCGGTGTTCTTTGTTACCGCCTACCTTGTCGGCGCTTTCGACAAGGATTTGATCGCACAGCTGAAACGGCGGAAAAAAGCATGACCTCACCGCGTATAGTCGTTTCCGGCATCCAGCCCACGGGCGATTTGCATCTCGGCAATTATCTGGGCGCGATCCGCAACTGGGTCGCGCTGCAGGATGAAGGCGGGGGCGACACCCAGTGCCTGTTCTTCCTGGCCGATCTGCATGCCCTGTCCATGCCTCACGATCCGGCTGCCTTGCGCGCAGGCACGCTGGAAATGACGGCGGCGCTGGTCGCATGCGGGATCGATCCCGCCAAATCCATCCTGTTCAACCAGGCGCAGGTTCCCGCCCATGCGGAACTGCAATGGCTGCTGACCGGCACTGCGCGAATGGGCTGGCTGAACCGGATGACCCAGTTCAAGGACAAGGCGGGCAAACATCGCGAAGGGGCGTCGATCGCGTTGTTCACCTATCCCGTGCTGCAGGCTGCGGACGTGCTGGCCTATCAGGCGACGCATGTTCCGGTGGGCGAGGATCAGAAACAACATCTGGAACTTGCCCGCGACATCGCACAGAAATTCAACAATGATTTCGGGGGCGATGGAAATAACGGCGAACCCGTTTTCACTGTGCCGGACCCCATCATTCCCCCCGCCGCCGCGCGCATCATGTCCTTGCGCGATGGCAGCGCCAAGATGAGCAAATCGGACCCGTCGGAACAAAGTCGCATCAATCTTGCCGACGATGCCGACACGATCTTGAAGAAGGTGAAGAAGGCGAAGACGGACGCCGAGCCCTTGCCGTCGGATGCCGCCGGACTGGCCAGCCGGGCGGAGGCACTGAACCTCGTCACCATCTACGCCGCGATAACCGGTGACAGCGTGGATGAAGTGCTGGGCCAATATGGCGGTGCGGGCTTCGGCGACGTTCAAACCCGCTTTGGCCGATGCATTGATCGCCCATCTCGCCCCGATCTCTCAGCGGTTTCGCGATCTGAAAGACGATGACGAGGCGCTGCTCGCGATTCTGGCTCGCGGAGCCAGCAAGGCTCGCGAACGCGCTGGCGATACGCTAACGAATGCGTATCGCGCGTTGGGGCTGGTTCGGGGCGAGTAATCGTGCGGGGAAAAGCCCGCCTATCCAACATAAGCTAAGCTTGGGTGGCTTCGGTCATTCAAACCGGGTTCATTGCAAATGTCCGATAACGCTTCCTATATTGAAAGCGCGCGTCGTTCCTGTCGAGTCGCCGCCGCGCACCGTCTTTAGGGGTATCGTTATGACCATCGCATCTGAAAAAACCGTTACGAAGGCGCGCTTGTCGCGCATCGCAAAAACCGCATCCGTGCCGTTGCTGCTGGTCAGCCTGGCCGCCTGCGCCACCCCGTTCAAAGCGGACGTGTCGCGGTTCCAGACACAACTGCCCGCACCGCAGGGTGAAAGTTTCGCCGTGGTCGCGGACGATCCGCGCCTGGCGGGCGGGCTGGAATTTTCGCAATATGCCAGCGAAGTCGCGAACAATATGCGCGCGCTGGGCTACACCCAGGGGACACCCGAAACCGCATCGCTGCTGGTCCGGTTCGATTACGGCGTCGGTCCGGGGCGCGAGCGCATCCGTTCGACCGGGTTCAGCGATCCATTCTACAATTCCTGGTACGGCTATCGCCCGTTCTACGCCTCTCGGTTCGGACGGCGCGGTTTCTATCGCCCCGGTTCGTCCTTCGCATTCGGGTTTCACGATCCGTTCTTCGGCGGGGGCTTCGGGCGTGGGTTCGGTGGCGGATTTGGCGGCGGCAACATTCGCAGCACCACCATCTACACCAGCGGCATCGACATGAAGATCGACCGTGCAGCGACCGGCGAACGCCTGTTCGAAGGCAAGGCGCAGGCCATGTCCACCAGCAACCGCCTGCAACATCTTGTCCCCAATTTGGTGGAAGCGATGTTCGTCGATTTCCCCGGCAATTCGGGCGAAACCCTGCGGATTTCGATCGCACCGGAAGAAACGAAAGTGCGCCGGATCGACTGATCGAACCTTTTCACGCACGACAAAAAAGGGCGGACCCGCAAGGTTCCGCCCTTTTTATTGAGCGATCGCGCTAGAGTCGAAGCGAAAGAGAACGATCAACCGTTCCGGCAGCTGACCTTGGTTTTCCGCATGGCGACCGTCGCCTTTTCGCCGGGCAGTGATTCCACTTCGACGACCTCTTCCCCCATTTGCACGGTGAAATTCACAGGTTCGGCAATGGTGCATACGATCCCGCCCGCCGCCTGGGCGCAGGTTTTCTGCAATCGCGTATAATCCGCCACCGTCAAATCGGTTGCAGGTTCGGCAACCGGTTCGACCCCGAACGATACGCTGGTCGATCCACCCACCAGAAACGTCTTCAAACCGCCAAGCGCATTGACCTGATACGTCGCGATGCCGGCCTTATCGACTTTGCCCTTCTGCTTCATGTCCAGCTTCGGCGCCAACCGTTCGCAAAATCCGGACTGCGGCGTTTGCGCGCTGACGCAGGTGGCCGATACGATCAAAACAGCGGTGAATAATGTTCTCATGAGTGAGTCTTTTCATTATCGCAACAAGACGTGATCTTTACTTGCATGGCGAACGATCTGCAAAACTTTTCGACACGGCCAGTGTAAATCTGAAATGATGTTGCCAGTTAATCACTGGATGACAAAAGGAACTGTTCCGGTTCATTGTCGCTGTAAGTCGCGCCCGAACCCGGTCCCGACTGCTGGAGTTTCGTCGCCCCCTACCAATACCCCTGGGGCAAAGCAGGCTAAACACCTATTGATTGGGTTACCGCCCGGTTGAGCCGAACCCACCCGTGCCGCGCGATGTGTCGTCCAGCGTTTCGACTTCCTGCCACTCCCCATGCGTTACGGGCGCAACCACCAATTGTGCGACACGCGCCCCACGCACGATCGCGAAATCCGCACTGCCATGATTGATCAGAAGGATCTTCAACTCACCGCGATAATCGCTGTCGATCGTGCCGGGCGTGTTGGGCACGGTGATGCCGTGTTTCAGCGCCAGCCCGGACCGCGGGCGGACCTGTATCTCGTACCCCGCAGGTATTGCGACTGCCAATCCGGTCGCGACCGCATGACGCGCGCCCGGTGTCAGCACGACGTCCTCCGCCGCGACGACATCCATTCCCGCCGCCCCCGCCGTGGCGTAGGCCGGCAACGGCAGATCCGCCCCGTGCGGCAGGCGTTTGACGCCGATCGTGACCGGCGCGTTCATTCGGCATCCTTCGTAAAATGCGCTGCGATCCGTTCGATCAAAGCGGTCGCCACGTCGTCTTTCGGCATGTCGGGCAGGCTTTCGACGCCGCCCGTGGTGACGATATGCACCCGGTTGCGCGCGCCGCCCATCACGCTGTCGCCGACTGGGCCGGACACATCGTTGGCGACGATCCAGTCCACCGCCTTGCGCGCCAGCTTCGCTTGCGCGTTGGCGACGACGTTCTGCGTTTCAGCGGCGAAGCCGATCAGCAGCGCGGGCCGGTTCGCGCCGACAGCAACGCCTGCGAGTATGTCGGGGTTTTCCACCAACGAGAGCATGGGCGCGGCTCCATCCGTGCCCGTGCCGCCCTTCTTGATCTTCTGTTCCGCGCTGTCGGCGGCGCGCCAGTCGGCAACGGCGGCAACCATTATCGCGGCATCGGCGGGCAAGGCGTCCGCGACCGCATGCGCCATGTCCCGCGCCGTTTGAACATCGATACGATCGACCCCATGCGGCGTCGGCAGCGCCACCGGCCCCGCCACCAGCGTCACGCGCGCACCAGCCCGCGCGGCGGCAGCGGCGATGGCGAAACCCTGCCGCCCGCTCGACCGGTTGGCGATATACCGCACCGGGTCGATCGGTTCGTGAGTCGGGCCGGCGGTGACCAGCACGTGCCGCCCGTATAAAGGGCGATGCGGCGGGTCGCGATCGAATGCGGGCTGCCCCGCCAAGGGGTCCGGCATCGCAGCCATCGTGCCGCGCGCATGCGCCTGCGTCGCCTCCCAGATCGCTCCGGGTTCCGGCAGCCGCCCGGCCCCATATTCGCCGCACGCCATTGCGCCGTCGTCGGGCTCCAGCACCGTCACGCCCCGCGCGCGCAGGGTCGCGACGTTGGCCTGCGTCGCGGCGTGTTCCCACATCCGCACATTCATCGCCGGAACCGCCATAACGGGTTTGTCGGTCGCGAGCATCAGCGTGGTGGCGAGATCGTCCGCAATACCCGCCGCCATTTTCGCCAGCATGTTCGCCGTTGCGGGGCAGGCGACGACCAGATCGGCCTCTCGGCTCAATTGGATATGGCCCATCTCCACCTCTTCTTTCAAATCCCACAAGGTGGTGTGGACGGGCCGTTCGCTCAATGCGGCCAGAGTCATGGGCGTCACGAACTGCGCGCCCCCCTTCGTCAGAACGCAGGTTACCTCGCCGCCACCTTTACGGATCAGCCGGATCAGTTCGCACGATTTATACGCCGCAATGCCGCCGCCCACGATCAGCAGGACCGTGATGGATGGGGTGGAAGAAGAGTTCGGATCGGCCACGCGCGTTCATACCCCGCCCGGCGACAGGCGCAATGTTTGTGCTGGCCGTGCGTGACGCTCGCACGCTATGGCGGCGCAGGAATTGGGGGATATTGCCATGCGACTGATCGTGACCGCGCTGCTGTTTCTGGGCGGATTGATGAACTTCTACCTCGGCATCGGGTTCCTGTTGGACCCGGCCAGCGCGATGGTGCAATTCGGTCTGCAAGCCGTCGATACGCGCGGCCTGGCTGCGGCCCGCGCCGACTTCACCGCGTTCTTCGTGGTGGCGGCGGTCACCATGATGATCGGCGCGTGGAAGCGGAACGGACCCGTCCTGCTGGTTCCCGCCGCCCTATTTGCGATCGCGTTGCTGGGACGCGCGGTCAGCGCGGCCGTGGACGGCACGGTGGACGCGTTCTGGACCCCGATGGCGTACGAAGCGGCGATGGTCGTTCTGACATCGATCGGGTATCGGCTGTTGCCGACACGCACCGAAACCGGCATCCGGCACGAGGTTTAACCGATCCAGCCGGCCAGATCGGCCGCCCACACCATCGCTGCGCCGATACCGCCTGCCAGCAGATAGCCCACCCAAGGGCGGGAGCTCGCGTCCCGCTTCCTGCGTTCCCAGATCAGATCGACCTTGGGCAGAGGCGGCGGTTCCGGCGCGCCACCCTTTGGGGGGTAGTGTTCTTCCAACCGGCGGACCAGCGCGGGCAGGCGCAGCAGGGTTTCGGTATCCTGTTTCAATCGGGTCGCAATTGCCGCTTCCGGGCCCAGTTCGTCGCGTATCCATTCGCGCACGAATGGGGCGGATACGTCCCACATGTTGATCTGCGGATCGAGCTGGGTCGCGATCCCTTCCACCATCACCATCGTCTTTTGCAGCAGCAGCAGATGCGGCTGCGTCTGCATGTCGAAATCGCGGGTTATGGCGAACAGGCCGTCCAGCATCTGCCCGACGCTCAATTCGCTGACGGGCTTGCCGCGCATGGGTTCGCCGACGGCGCGCAGGGCAGTCGCGAATTCGTCAACCGAATGATAGCTGGGTACGTATTGCGCCTCGAAATGGATTTCCGCCACGCGGTGGTAATTGCCCGTAGTCAGGCCGTACAAAATCTCAGCCAGCCAGGCCCGCGCCTGCCGGTCGATCCGGCCCATGATGCCGAAATCGATCGCCACGATGGTCCCATCGCCGCGCACGAACAGATTGCCCTGATGCATGTCGGCATGGAAATAGCCGCCGCTGATCGCCTGGGTCAGAAATGCCAGCACCAGTCGCTGAGCCAGCGCGGGCAGATCGTGGCCTGCGGCGCGCAGGGCGTTCATATCGCTGATCTTGATACCATCGACCCATTCGATGGTCATCACCTGTCCATTGGTGCGGTCCCAATCGATGGCCGGGATGTAGTAGCCGGGGAACCCGTTCATGCTTTGCGCCAATTCGCTGGCGCTGGCGGCTTCGCGGCGCAGATCGAGTTCGCGGTTGGTCCAGCGTTTGAAATTGGCGATGGTCAATGCGGGACGCAGGCGTTGCGCCTCCCCCCCGAACGCCTCCAAATGGGCGGCAGCCCATTCGTAGGTGGCGATGTCGCGCGTCAATTGTTCGCGAATGCCGGGGCGCAGAACCTTGATGGCAACCTCGCGTCCGTCCACGGTCGTCGCGCGGTGCACTTGCGCGATCGACGCCGCGCCCACCGGAACGGGATCGACATGGGCATAAAGGTTTTCGAGCGGCTGCTGAAACGTCCCCTCTATCACCGTGCGGATTGCGCCGAAATCGACGGGCGGCAGGCTGTCCTGCAGCGACAACAGGTTTTCCGCCGCTTCCTCGCCCACCAGATCGGGCCGGGTGGCGAGCGACTGGCCCAGCTTGATCGCGGCAGGGCCGATCTCGCGAAAGGCGCCCGCATAGTCCGGGCGGCGGCGCTGCGACGTGCCGATCCGGGCCAGCCGCACCAGCCGCTTGACGGGTTGCGGCGTGTTGGGATCGCGTTCGATCCCGCGCAACGCCCCATGGCGCGCGGCGGTTCGGCCCCATTTAAGCAGCCGGAGTATATGCGTGACGGGCCGTGTCATCGCATTACACCTTCCAGCCCGAATGAATGGCGACCGCACCACCCAGGATGGGTTCCACCCGCGTCCGAACGAAACCCGCATCGCCGATCATCTGCTGGAACTTCGCCATCGGGGGAAAACGGCGGATCGATTCGGCCAGATAGCGATAAGATTCCGCATCGCCGGCAATCGCCTGGCCGATGCGGGGCATGACGTGGTGCGAATACAGATCGTAAGCGCGCTTGAACCCCGCCCATTGCGTGGTCGAAAACTCCAGGCAATAGAACCGCCCACCGAATTTCAGCACCCGGTGCGCCTCTGCCAACGCCCGGTCGATATGGGTTACATTGCGGATGCCGAACGCAATGGTGTAGGCGTCGAAACTGGCGCTGGAAAACGCCAGCTCTTCGGCATTCTGGCGTGACCAGACCAGCCCGTCGATGCCGCGATCCAGCGCGCGTTCGATGCCGACATCCAGCATTTCCTGGTTGATGTCGGACACGGTGACCGACGCGCCGCGATCCGCCATGCGAAACGCCACATCGCCCGTGCCGCCCGCCATATCCAGGATCGCTTCGCCCGGCTGCGGTTTGACTCGCGCGACGAAGCGATCCTTCCACCGGCGGTGCATCCCGCCCGACATGGCGTCGTTCATGATGTCGTATTTGCCCGCCACGCTGGAAAACAGCGCCCCGACCCGGTCCGTTTTCTGATCTACCGGAATGTCTTCATACCCAAAGGATGTGGTGTCGGCGGGCATATCGTGGGGATCGTTCATGCTGTGTCGCTTATCGCAAGTTTCGGGGCCGGGCAAAGATTGTTATGGCTGCGTCATGCCAACCGACGCAGCGCCATCGAACCCCGATCGTCCAAGGGGTTACAATGCCTGAACTGCCGGAAGTGGAAACAACGGTTCGCGGGCTGGCGCGGTTCCTCGACGGGCAGCGAATCGTGATGGCGCGGGTCAACCGCCCCGACATGCGCCGCCCCTTCCCGCCCGATCTGGTCCAGATGCTGACCGGGGCGCGCGTCACCGGCCTGTCGCGCCGCGCAAAATTCGGCCTGATCCACACCGACCGCGATCAAACGCTGATCTTCCATCTGGGCATGAGCGGGCGCTGGCGCATCGACCCTGCCGAAGCCGATCGTCACGATCATTTCGAACTCGCCACCGCGGACCATCATTTCGCCTTGTGCGATCCGCGCCGGTTCGGCTGGGTCGATCTGGTTGCGACCGATGCCACCGATCGCTGGCCCTCGATCGCGAATATGGGGCCGGAACCGCTCGGCCCCGATCTTACCCCGGAATATCTGCGTGGGGCGTTGCAGGGGCGCAAACCCGCCATCAAGCAAATGCTGCTGGACCAGCGCATCGTGGCCGGGCTGGGCAATATCTATGTGTGCGAGGCATTGTTTCATGCGCGGATCCATCCGCGCAAACCGGGCGGCAACGTCAGCATGCCCGCATTGCGTCGCCTGGTTCCCGAAATCCGCACGGTGCTGGAACGCTCGATCGCCGATGGCGGATCCACCTTGCGCGATTATGCCGCACCCGACGGTCAGCTCGGCTATTTCGCGACTCGCTTCGCCGTCTATGGGCGGGAGGGGAAGCGGTGCATGCGCGACGATGGCGGCGCGATACGGCGGATCGTGCAGGGCGGGCGCAGCACCTGGTTCTGCCCCAAATGCCAGCGGTAGGTACGCGACGCCGAAAATGATATCGTAAGCGACCGGGCCCGTGACGGCGCTCATGGCCCGGCCAGCATTATGTTGACCTGACGCCCGCGCACCAGTATGCGGCGCACTTTCCGATGGCGTGCCATTGGGCAACGACATCCGCGATTCTCATCGCCCATCTGTTATCAAGGACATTCATGGCCAATTCGCCGCAAGCCCGCAAACGTATCCGCCGCAACGATCGCCGTGCCGAAATCAACGGCGCGCGCGTCAGCCGCATTCGCGGTTTCGTGAAAAAAGTCGAACTGGCGCTGGAAGGTGGCGACAAACAGGTCGCGGCCGACGCGCTGAAAGCCGCACAGCCTGAAATCGCTCGCGGCGTTGCGCGCGGCGTGATGCACAAGAACACGGCTGCCCGCAAAATGTCGCGCCTGTCCAAACGGGTTGCCGCTCTCTGACGCAGCGAAATCGAATCGGCGCAGCGTGAAAGGCCTCGCCTGGACGCATCGTGACGCTTCTTGAAACAACAAAGGTCGGCCCTATCGGGACCGGCCTTTTTTGTTGCGATTTGCAACCCACCCCGATTGTTTCGGTTCGATGACATTGCATTCCAAGGATTTACCGCGATTCGCCCGGCAGAATTTGCGTAAATCATTGGAATTCAACGACTTGAACGCAGCCATGCGGAGTCCGGTAGCGTCAACTTGTTTATTTGCCTAAATTTACGGACCCCCCTCTTGCCTCATCGCCTCATGCGTTCATAAGTCATGGCCTGCCGGGGAGGGGACACGACCTGGCGGATTGCAGAACGGATCACATAGCACGCGCTCGGATTCTACCGATTCCGGGTTCCGGCGAAGCTGTGCGATCGCGCTCTGGGGGCAAACATCGACACGCCGGAACGAACCGGCGGATTTTGGGAATGACGGGCATGGCGACCACAGGCGATCGGGCGGTTTCGAAACCAAAAGCTGGCGATCCCTTGCCCGATGATTCCGATGCGGTGAACCTGGCCGCCGATTGGGCGGATATCAGCCAGGGTCTGCGAAAAGATCTGGGTCATCAGCTGCATACCCAATGGATCAAGCCCATCCAGGTCGGCGGCTTCGATCCCGCCACCGGTACGCTCGATTTGTACATGCCGACCGATTTTTCCGCCAATTGGGTGAAAGACCGCTTCGCCGATCGTCTCTCGCTCGCCTGGAAAATCGCCAAAAGCGATGTGATGGCGGTGAACATTCAGGTGCATCCCGGCCGGCGCAAGATGATGCCCGAACTGCGTCTGCCCGGCGACACCCGCCGGCCCGCCAATGACGGCAGCACGGGCGGATCGATCGCGGTGGCCGCCGGCACGTTCGGCGATCACGGCTTCACCTCGTCCGTCGGGCTGGACCCGTCGCTGACCTTCGCCGCCTTCGTCACGGGTGAAACCAATATACTGGGCTGCAACGCGGCGCAGCGTATGGCCGCCACGGAAACGCCGCAGTTCTCCCCCCTTTATCTGAAAGCCGCCACGGGGCAGGGCAAAACGCATCTGCTGCACGCGATCGGCCACGCCTTTCTGGGCCATCACCCACGCGCGCGGATATTCTATTGCAGCGCCGAACGCTTCATGGTCGAATTCGTCCAGGCGTTGAAACAAAACCAGATGATGGAATTCAAGGCGCGCCTTCGCAGTTTCGACCTGCTGCTGGTCGACGATATCCAGTTCATCATCGGCAAGGCGAGCGCACAGGAAGAATTGCTGTACACGATCGACGCGCTGCTGGCGGAAGGCAAGCGACTGGTTTTCGCTGCCGACCGCGCACCGCAGGCGCTCGACGGGGTGGAACCGCGCCTGCTCAGCCGCCTGTCGATGGGTCTGGTCGCCGATATCCAGCCCGCCGATATCGAATTGCGCCGTTTGATCCTGGAATCCAAACTGACGCGGTTCGCCCCGCTCGAAGTGCCGGGCGACGTGATCGAATTTCTCGCCCGCACCATCACCCGCAACGTGCGTGAACTGGTCGGCGGCCTCAACAAACTGATCGCTTATGCCCAGCTGACGGGGCAGGCGGTGTCGCTCAATCTGGCGCAGGAACAGCTGACCGATATCCTCAGCGCCAATCGCCGCCGCATCACCATCGACGAAATTCAGCGTACCGTGTGCCAGTTCTACCGCCTCGACCGCAGCGAAATGTCGTCCAAACGCCGCGCGCGCGCAATCGTGCGGCCCCGCCAGGTCGCCATGTATCTGGCCAAGGTTCTGACCCCGCGCAGCTATCCCGAAATCGGGCGCAAATTCGGCGGGCGCGATCATTCGACCGTCATTCACGCGGTGCGTCTGATCGAAGATTTGCGGACTCGCGATGCCGATATGGATGGCGACGTCCGCAGCCTGCTGCGTCAGCTGGAAAGCTGATACGGTAAAAATCATTGGTTACCGCGCGAATGCAAATACCATAACAGGGGCGCGATGAACCTGACACCCGACCGCCTGAACCGCTTCGCCCGCCATATCGTGCTGCCTGAAATCGGCGGCGCGGGACAGGCGGCGTTGGCGGGCGCGCATGTGGCCCTGATCGGGTTGGGCGGTATCGGCAGCCCGGCGCTGCAATATCTGGCAGGGGCAGGCATCGGCACGCTGACGCTGGTGGACGACGACCGGGTCGATGCCACCAATCTGCAACGCCAGACGCTGTTCGCCGAACGCGACATCGGCCACGGCAAAGCGGTAATCGCGCGCGGCTGGCTCGCCAATTTCGATGCCGGGCTGGCCGTGCATATTGCCGACGACCGCATCGATACGGCCAACGCAGGCAGGCTGATCGCGGGCGCCGATCTGGTGCTGGACGGGACGGATAATTTCGCAACCCGCCTGGCCGTTTCCGACGCCTGCGTCGCGGCGCGCATACCGTTGCTCAGTGCCGCCGTCGGGCGGTTTCAGGGGCAGGTCGCGGCGTTCGCCGGGCATTTGCCGAACCAGTCGTGCTATCGCTGCTATGTCGGGGATGCGTTCGATGCCGACGATTGCGACACCTGTGCCGAAGACGGCATGCTGGGCGCGATGGCGGGATGGGTCGGCGCGTTTGCAGCCATGCAGGCAGTGCGCGTGCTGCTCCAAGGGAAGGCGACGTTCGGCGATCCGGGATGGGGCAAGCTGCATCTGCTCGACGGCATGACGCCCGGGATGCGGACGCTGACGATTGCCAAGGACGCTGAATGTCCGGGCGTGCGGACCCGATGGCGGGACGGGAGAAAGCGCGTGAGCGATATCGGCATAATCGGGCGCGATGGGCGCATGGGCGAAGCGCTGATACGAGCGATCGACGGGAGCGGACATGTCTATGCCGGCGGCGTCGATCGGGGCGACGATGTGGGCGCGCTGGCCGCGAAGGCCGATGCGCTGGTCGATTTTTCCGCCCCCGCCGCGCTGCGTGCGAATTGCGATGCGGCGCGGAACGCAGGCGTTGCGTTGCTGATCGGCACGACCGGGCTTTCGGACGACCACCATACCATTATCGACGACGCTGCGGCACACATCCCCGTCCTGCAAACCGGCAACACATCGCTGGGCGTAACGCTTCTCGCTCATTTGGTGCATGAGGCGGCGCAGCGGCTCGGCGACGATTGGGACATCGAAATCGTGGAAATGCATCACCGGATGAAAGTCGATGCGCCATCGGGCACGGCGCTGCTGCTGGGAGACGCGGCGGCGCGGGGTCGCGATATTGCGCTGGCCGATCATCGCGAGGCGGGGCGCGATGGCCATACCGGCGCGCGCGAACGCGGCGCGATCGGTTTTGCCAGCTTGCGCGGGGGAACGGTCGCCGGGGATCACAGCGTCGTTTTCGCGGGCGACGAAGAACGTCTGACCCTGTCGCATTCGGCGGAAAACCGCATGATCTTCGCGCGCGGCGCGGTGAAGGCGGCTGTCTGGCTGACGGGGCAGAGCGCCGGCCGATACACGATGGACGATGTGCTGGGCCTGTAAGGGGCCTGTGAAGCGGATGCGATGACGAAGGACCAGATCTTCGGATTCTTCCGGCGGTTGGCGGATGACAACCCCGCCCCCGAAACGGAGCTGGAGTTCGGCAACGCATACCAGCTCGTCGTTGCCGTCGCCCTGAGCGCGCAAGCGACCGATGTGGGTGTCAACAAAGCGACGCGGGCGCTGTTCGCGCGAAGTCGAAACGCCGCAGCAGATGCTCGATCTGGGACACGATGCGCTGGTCGATCACATCAAGACCATCGGCCTGTTCAATTCCAAGGCAAAAAACGTGATGGCCTGTGCCGCGGCTATTGGTGGACGAGTTCGGCGGCGAAGTTCCCGATTCGCGCGAGGCGTTGGTGCGGCTGCCCGGCGTGGGGCGCAAGACGGCCAATGTAGTGCTGAACTGCTGGTTCGGGCAGGAGACTTTCGCGGTGGACACGCACATCCTGCGCGTCGGCAACCGTACCGGGCTGGCCAAGGGCAAGACACCCGACCATGTCGAAGCCAAACTGGACAAGCGAGTGCCCCAACCCTTCCGCCTGCACGCCCACCATTGGCTGATCCTGCATGGCCGCTACATCTGCAAAGCGCGCACGCCCGAATGCTGGCGCTGCCCGGTGGTGGATCTGTGCAGTTTTCGCAAGAAGGTGCTGGAGAAGCCGAAGGGCGTGAAAGGATGTTGTTATGGATCCGCGAAATGCTTTGAGCCCAAAGGTTCGATTAGACGCCGCATCGTTGCAAGTCACTTTTACGTCTTACGATGGCGCATGGTCTTTGGCAGAAATGACGTTGGGATAGTCACGATGTGACTAGGAATTGCGGTGGAACGGCGAAATCAACGAACCCGAACGACTTGGCGCAATTCCTACAAGTCACGGGAAAGGCACTTGGTTCATATTACCGAACGAGATTGGGCAACCGCTCGCTGCGATAATCGTGGTATCGGCTAAGGGATACGCACTTAAAAACATTGGACTAAACATCGTCCGCGCTACGCAACTCACGCTTATCCAGCTCGCCCAGCATACTCGCCGTCGTCACCGTCACCGCCGCGTCACCCGTCACATTCGTCGCGGTTCGCATCATGTCCATGATGCGGTCCACGCCGGCGACGAAGGCGATGGTTTCCAGCGGCACGCCCACCGCCGTGAACACCGCGCCCATCATCACCAGCCCGCCGCCCGGAATGCCCGCTGCGCCGATGCTGCCCACGGTCGCCAGCAATGCGACCATCAGGTAATCCGCTACGCTCAGATCGACGCCGAAGATCTGCGCCCCGAACAAGGTCGCCAGCCCCAGATACATTGCCGTGCCGTCCATATTGATGGTCGAACCCAGCGACACGACGAAGCTGCTGGTCGGCTTGCTGACGCCCAGATTGCGCTGCGTGCAGCGTAACGTCACGGGCAGCGTGGCGGAGGAACTGGCAGTGGAATAAGCGACCGCGATCGCATCCACCATGCCGCGGAAGAACCCGATCACCGAGACCCGCGCCACGAATGCCAGCACGGCGACATACATCACCCCGATAATCAGCAGGCAGCCTGCGTAATTGAGCGCCACCAGCTTCGCCAGCGCCGTCACCGCATCCAGCCCCAGCGTGCCGACCACCCATGCCATCAACGCGAATACGCCGAACGGGGTCAGTTCCATGATTACGATCGTGATCTTCTGGAAAATCAGCGCGCCGCCGTCGAACGCGCGCGCCGATCATGGCCGCGCCGCCGGCTCCGCTTTCTTCGCCTGTGTCGGTAGAAGATTTGGCGAGCAATATGCCGATCCCGACCAGCAGGGAGAACACGATCAGCGGCAGCACCTGCACATTGGCCATCACGCCCACCGGGCTGACCGGAATCATGCTCCGCACCATTTCGCGCCAGTCGAACGCGCCGGGTTCGGGCACGTCGCCCATCTGAATGGCGGAGGTGTCGAGCCCGATGCCCGGCGCGAACAGCGTGCCAAGCGCAAGGCCCAGCCAGACCGCCACCTGCCCCGTCAGCAGGAACATACCCACGGCGCGCCATCCGACGCTGCCCAACCGCCCGACATCGCCGATGGAGGCAACGCCCGACACGATACTGAAGAATATCAGCGGCACGATCAGCATCTTGATGAAGTCGATGAAGACATCGCCCACGATCTTGATGCGTTCCGCCTCCGGCCCCCAGAAATAACCGAGGATACCGCCCAAGATCAGCGCGACGATAACCCGCTGCCATAGCGGAATTGCAAACCAGCGGCGTGTCATCGATATCGTCCCCTTACGCGCAACCTATGCGGCATGTTCGCGTTGGTGGGAAGATACGATTGAGAGCGGAGCCGGCACCGCCTTTCTTCGGCGGAAGGGGTAGCGCCTCTTACCCGGTGTTCCTGCCCAACGCCGCGATCGCGATCCGTCGATAGATGCGGGTTAGCGTTTCGAGATCTTGCACCGCCACTGCCTCATCCGTCTTGTGCATGGTGGCATTGACCAGACCGAATTCGATCACCGGGCATACCGCGCGCAGGAACCGCGCGTCCGACGTGCCCCCGGTGGTGGATGGCTCCGGCGCGATGCCCGTTTCCGCCTCCACCGCATCGGCAATGATCTGCGAAAATACGCCCGGCGGCGTCAGGAACGGTTCGCCCGATATGACGGCCCGCGCCGTGCCGCCGTGCCGTTCCGCAATATCCGAAACCTGCCGCGCCAGAGAGGCGCCGGTGTGGGTATCGTTGAACCGGATGGAAAGCCGCGCAGTCGCCTTCGCCGGGATCACGTTGTGCGCGGGATTGCCGACCTCCAGTTCCGTCACCTCCAGATTGGAAGGTTGAAACCAGTCGGTCCCCTCGTCCAGCGCCAGCGCGTTCAGATCGGCGAGAATGGCAACCAGCTTCGGGATCGGGTTGTCGGCCAGATGAGGGTAGGCGACATGGCCCTGCACCCCCTCCACCGCGATCCAAATGTTGACGGAGCCGCGCCGCCCGATCTTCATCATATCGCCCAGCCGGTTCACGCTGGTCGGCTCCCCCACCAGGCACAGATCGGGCTGCTGCCCCGCCGCGCGCATATAATCGATCAGCGTCGGCGTGCCGAAAGTTGCCGGGCCTTCTTCGTCGCCGGTGATGATGAAGCTGATCGTGCCGGCATCATGGGGAACCTGCGCCACGGCGGCGATCATCGCCGCGATCGACCCCTTCATATCCACCGCCCCGCGCCCGTACAGCATCGCCCCGCCAGGCGCACCGCGCACTTCCGGCGCAAACGGTGCGCTGGCCCAGTCGTCGCCCGGCGGAACCACATCGAGATGCCCGGCGAAGGCGAAATGCTTCGACCCGGCCGGTCCGGCGCGAATGGCGAACAGGTTTTCGACCGGCCCATCGGGCGCCTCACCTGCAACGAACCGATGCACGGCAAACCCCTGCGGCGTCAGCAACGCCTCCATCGCATCGAACACGGTACCGGTGGCCGGGGTAACGCTTTCCGCCGCCATCAGCTGCATGGCGTATTCAATCGCGGGCTGGCTCAATCGTCGCGCTCGCGTTCGGGCAGCGCCAGCGGCCCCGGTGCGAAAGCCTCGTCCAGCAAGCGGGCCATACGCAGGCCGGCTTGCTTGATCCGCAACTGCGCGACCGGGATGCCGAGTTCGATGTCTTCCTGCGACAGCACCGTTTCGTCAGGCAGCTCGCCCAGCGCTTCATCGCACGGGTCGCGGTCGAAGGCGCTGGCATACACGACGTCGCGCGCCGCCTGCCAGCTTTCACGGCCCCAATCGGCCGGCTCTCCGCCGCCCCATTGCGCGCGCTCGGCGGCGGTGTAACGGCGCACCATCGGTTGCGGGGGCGAGGTGATCGCCCGTTCCGCCAGCTGCCCGTCCCAGATGCGATGCAGGTTCAACCCCGGCACTATGCCATAGGCGGCGATCCGATCGTTCCCGCCGCGATCGTCCTTGTCGCCCGAATGCAGCGGCATGTGAATATCGCCGACGAAGTGCACCATGAAGGCCAACGCTTCCAGCCGGATGGCTGGCGGCAAGCTTTCATCGGCCAGCAAGCGCTGATTGCGGGTGATCTGTGCGGTGACGCAATTGCCGCCGCTGCAATTCGCGCGGGGATCATACGCCTCGCAAATAGGAGTCGTGCGATAATGCCACGCATTGGTGTAGCCCCAGCGCCAACCGGTGCGGCGCACGCAATCGGGCCAGACGGTCGCATCTTCCAACGTGGCGAGCGGGCATTCGGGCGTGCCCAGTTCCCGTTCGTAACGCAGCAGCCGCGCAATCTTCGCCCGCGTGTCGGGCGTGACGTTGGCGAGCGCGATCCTGCCCGTCGTTTCATGCCCATACCCACCCCATGCGGCCGCAGGGCCGGACACGATCATTGCCATCATCGCAAACAATGCCGCCACGATCCGGGTGCATTGTTTCACTGAACGGGTTCCGTATCGTATTGCTTCATCACCCATTGTTCGTCCTCGGCAGCGGCGATCCACCCTTGCATCCATTCATGTTCCCACATCGATTGCATGTAGGTTTCGGCAAAACCCGGCACGCCGAAACCATAGGTGAGGAAACGGCTGACTACGGGGGCGTAGAATATGTCCGCCGCGCCGAACGTGCCGAACAGAAACGGCCCGCCCTGCCCGAACCGCGCGCGTGCCTCCGCCCATAATTGCAGGATGCGGACCACATCCGCCTTGGTTTCTTCGCCGATCGCGACGTTTTCGAACCGTTTGCGGACGTTCATCGGACATTGGGAGCGGAGCGCGCCATAGGAACTGTGCATTTCCGCCACCATCGCGCGGGCCAGGCCGCGGGCGGTGTCGTCCTTGGGCCAGAAGCGGTCGCGACCCACCTTGTCGGCCAGATATTCCATGATCGCCAGACTGTCCCAGATCACGGTTTCACCGTCCCACAGGATCGGAACCTTGCCCGACGGCATGATTTCGCCCGATTCGCGTTTGGCTTTTTCCCAATCCTCGCCCGCGATATTGACCGTCAGCTCTTCGAACGCCAGGCCCGACTGCTTCGCCGCGAGCCAGCCGCGCAGAGACCAGCTGGAATAGTTCTTGTTGCCAATAATCAGCTTCATGCGGGCCCACCGTTGCTAGGGCCGTCGATCAGGCCGTCATCATTATGGTTCGATGGGTAAGCGTTCACCGTTACAGTGTCGAGACTGAACGACCGCAATCGCGCGGCGCGTTTGCCACCGTCGCCCGTCGGGGTTAGCTGGGCGTATGAGCCTGCGCCCCTTCCACCTCGCCTTCCCCGTTCATGATCTGACGGCGGCGCGCGCCTTTTACGGCGGATTGCTGGAATGCGCGGAGGGGCGAAGCGCGGCGGCATGGGTCGATTTCGACTTTTTCGGCCATCAGATCGTGGCGCATCTGGTTCCCGATATGCATCGCGGCGATGCGGGGTCCAATGCGATCGATGGGCACGGCGTGCCGGTCCCGCATTTCGGCGTGGTGCTGACGATGACGGATTGGCAGGCTCTGGCCGACCGGTTGCAAACGGCGAATGTGGCATTTGCGATAGCACCCACCATCCGATTCAAGGGCGAACCGGGCGAACAGGCCACGATGTTTTTCCGCGACCCGTCCGGCAATGCGCTGGAGATCAAGGCGTTCGCAGACGATGCGGACCTGTTCGCGACCTGACGCGGCGCACGCGCGCTATTGCGTGACCCGGTCCACGAAAGCGCCCATATCGTCCAGCGTCGTCGCCTTGCCGCGAAAGGGTTTGGCGATGGACGTGACGATACCGACATGACCGACATCGGGATAGCGTTTGACTTGTGCGGCAACGCCAGCTTCGCGCAGTTTGCGAGCCAGCGTTTCGCTGTTGGCGGGATCGACCGTATCGTCGTCCGCGCCGGTCAGCAGTAAAGCGGGTGGATCGCCCGCGTCGGCGAAATTGATCGGCTGCGTTTGGGCGGGATCGGGCCAGTTGCCGAATGCATCGCGCGTGACCGGCCCATCGAACGGCGCGAAGTCATAGGGTCCGGCCAGTCCCACGACGCCACGCACGCCATCGCGATCGCCGCGCAGCCAGCGGTCGTCCACTGCCAGCATCGCCGCGATATAGGCGCCCGCCGAATGACCCGCCAGCACGATGCCGTCGGGATCGCCGCCGAACTCGCCGGCATTCGCCTGCGCCCACCGTACCGCCGCCGCGCCGTCTTCGACGAAGGCGGGGAAGCGGACATCGGGAACCAGCCGGTAATCGGGGATGATCGTAACGAAACCGCGCGCTGCCAGCGCGCGTCCGACGAAATCATACCCCTTGCGCGTGCCGCTGTTCCAGCTGCCGCCATAGAAGAACATAACGACCGGGCGCGGTTCCGCCGACGGCTGCACCCCGGTCGGAACATAGACATCCAGTTTGCGCCGATCCCCTTCGCCATAGGGCACATCGGACGCGATTTTCCGGCTGCCCCCGTCCTTCGCGATGACGGCATCGAATGTCTTGAGCGGCGAACAGGCAGCGATCGCCATCGTTGCGGCCACCATCAGTGCAGCGGCAAACCTCATTTCAGACCCCCGCATCCGCCAGCACGGCGGCGCGCAGTTCGGGAATGCCCATGCCTTTTTCGGCGCTGGTTATGTGCAATTCGGGAAAGGCGGCGGGGTGCTTGGCGATTTCATGCGCGACCAGATTGGCGGTCGCGTCCAGCGCGCTCGCCTTGATCTTGTCGGCTTTGGTCAGCACCACGCGATAGCCGACGGCGCTTTCGTCCAGCATGGCCATCATTTCGCGATCGACGTCCTTCAGACCGTGGCGGCTGTCCACCAACACCAGCGTGCGTTCCAGCACGGGTCGTCCGCGTAGATAGGTGCGGACAAGCTTCTTCCATTTTTCGACCACTTTGGGCGGCGCCTTGGCAAAGCCGTAGCCGGGCATATCGACCAGCCGGAACAGAGTCGGCTCCCCCACTTCGAAATAGTTCAATTCCTGCGTCCGGCCCGGCGTGACGGACGCGCGCGCGATGCTGCGGCGGCCGGTCAGCGCATTCAGAAGCGAGCTTTTGCCGACATTGCTGCGCCCGCAAAAGGCGATTTCGGGCACGGTGGCTTCGGGCAGGAATTTCAGCTGCGGTGCGGATAGCAGGAAATCGACTCGCCCCGAAAACAGCTTTGCCGCGCGGCGGGCCAGCAATTCGCGCGCCTTGTCCTCCTGCGCGCTTTCGTCCGCAGCGATCCGGTCGCCGTCGGGAATCAAATGGTCGGGCGCTTCGGGCATTACGGGGCTTTCGCGCTCGATTTCTCGCCCGCTTTTGCCGCCGCCGCGCGATCCTTGTCCGCCTGTTCCTTCGCCGCTGCGGCCTTCAATTGCGGGTTCTTGGAATAGAGGTAGCTTTGCTGCGCCAGCGTGAGCACGTTGTTGGTCACCCAGTACAGCAGCAGACCCGCCGCGAAGGGGGCCATCACGAACATCAGGATCCACGGCATCAGGCTGAATATCTGTGCCTGGATCGGGTCCATCGCCGCCGGGTTCAGCTTGAACGTCAGCCACATGGTAATGCCCAGCAGAACCGCCAGCACACCGATGCCCAGGAAAGACGGCGGCGTGAACGGCAGCAGGCCGAACAGATTCAGGATCATCGCCGGATCGGGCGCGGACAGATCCTTGATCCACAGGATGAACGGCTGATGCCGCATTTCGATCGCCAGGATCAGCGTCTTGTACAGTGCGAAGAAGATCGGGATCTGGATCAGCAGCGGCAGACAGCCGGCCAACGGGTTGACCTTCTCCTCCTTATACAGCTTCATGATTTCCTGCTGCTGCTTCTGCTTGTCGTCCTTGAAGCGTTCCTGCACCGCTTTCATCTTGGGCTGGATGGCCTTCATCGCCGCCATGCTGGAAAACTGTTTCTGGGCGATCGGGAACAGGATGCCCCGGATGAGCACGGTCAACAGGATGATCGCCACACCGAAATTGCCGACCAGTCCGAACAGGAAGATCAACACCTGCCAGATCGGCCAGGCGATGATCTTGAACCAGCCCCAGTCGATCGCATCGTCGAATTTCGCGATCCCGCCCGCCTCGTATCCGGACAGGATTTCGCTTTCCTTCGCGCCGACGAACAGGCGGGTGGTGCGCGTCGCCTGCCGTCCGGCAGCGACCGTGACCGGGCTGTACACCACATCGGCGCGGAACAGATCGCCCCCCAGGGGACGGAACGTCGCTTCTGCTCGCGCGCCGTCTTCGGGGACCAGCGCGGACAGCCAGTAAATATCCGTAAAGCCCAGCCAGTGCGGCACACCCGACGGGGTGTCGTTTCCATCTTCGGTCAGATCGTCATATTCGGGGCCGTATTGAATGACATCGCCGAACGATCCGATCGCGCCCGAATGCACATTGAAAGTGGATGCGCTGGCATTGGCGCTGGTGCGATTGATCAGCGCGAAGGGCTGCACCACGATTGCGCCGCTGCCCGTATTGGCGACCGTCTGCCGCGCGGTGACCATGTAATGTTCGTCCACCGACAGATCGATACGGAATTGCTGGCCGGTGGCGTTGTTCCAGCGCAGCGTTACCGGCGATCCTTCGTCCAGCGGACCGCCCGACGCCGTCCATACCGTGTCCGCATTCGGCATGGCCACGCCCGTGCCGACCCAGCCGAATTGCGCGAAATGTTGCAGCGGCGTGCCCTGCGGCGCGAACAGGCGGACCGGTCCGCTGTCCTTCGCCACGGTTTCACGGTGGGTTTTCAGCACCACATCGTCGATCCGCGCGCCGACCGGATTGATCGATCCGGCAAGTTCCGGCGCGTCGATCGCGACCCGGTCGCCAGTGGCGAGCGCGGTATCCAGATCGGCGACGACCTCGCTGGCGGCAGCGGCAGGCCCTGCCCCGTCATCCAACGTTTCCGCCTCCACCGCGCGCTGCGCGGGCGTGTCGCTGCGTTCGGCCATCGTAACCGCGTCCGACTGGGGATAGAAATAGCCCACGCCCGCATCCCACCCGAACAACAGCAGCCCCGACAGCAACACGGCGAGCAGTAGATTGCGCTGATTGTCCAAGGTTATGATCCAGTATGGTGTATTAGTTGGCTACGACAGTGACGATATGCACGCGGGGTCGCGCCATATCAAGAGAAGCGCGTTACGGCACGGGATCCGCGCCATGGCCACCCCACGGATTGCAGCGCACTATACGCTTCGTCGCCAGCCATCCACCCTTGATTGCGCCATGTTTCGAAACCGCCTCGATCGCATATTGCGAACAGGTCGGCGTGAAGCGGCAGGTCGGTGGCAGAATGCGGCTCGGCCCGATCTGCCAGGCTCGGGCGATCAGGATGAGGATGTGCTTCATCCTTGTGCGTCGGGATATAAGAGTTTGTCACGCGGAGGCGGGGGGACGCGAAGGAAAGAAAGCGCAAGGGCCGACCTTTTGAGAAGGCGGACTGCATGCGACGCTTGCCTTCCCTTCAGCCTTCGCGTTTCCGCATGAATCCCCAAATACATCACACTTATCGGCCCGGCGTGCGGGCGTTCCGCGAACGACGCGGCGGATCGCCCTTCCCACTCGAAAGCCGTTTGAGCGCGGCCGTCAGTTCATCGCGCAGGTCGGCATAATCTCGCTCCACCCCGCCGTCGCGGCCGATCATTACGTGATCGTGGTCCGGCAGCCCGCCACCCGGCAAGCGATCCCGCAGCAATTCGCGAAAACGCCGCTTCATCCGGTTGCGGACCACGGCATTGCCGATCCGCTTCGTTACGGTGATACCGTAACGCACACCCTTCCCGCCATTGGGATGGGTCAACAGCACGAAGCCTGCGCGCGCGACCCGCTTTCCGCGATTCGCCGCTAGGAAATCGGCGCGTTTGGTAATTACAGTGGGAGAACCCGGCGCAGTCACGCTGTCACCGGAGATGTGCGATCAGGCGGACAGCTTCTTGCGACCCTTGGCACGGCGATTACGCAGAACCTTGCGGCCACCAACCGTGCTCTTGCGCGCGAAGAAGCCGTGGCGGCGGGCGCGGACAAGATTGCTTGGCTGAAATGTGCGCTTCATGATTACCTCGAAGAAAAGAAAATGTGTCGTGGCCGTTCGTTCCGGACGCAGCCCGTATGGCTGGCGCGCTTACGGCAGGGTCGGGCGCGAGTCAACGATCCTGCCCGCCAGCATGTCGCCGCCCGGCGCCAGATAGTCCAGCCGCGGATGCGCGGGCGTCGCGGCGATATCGCCTTCGGTCGCGACCCAGGCGCGCATGTCGGCCGCATTCAACCAGCGCGCATCATGATGCGGCACGGAATTGGTCATGGCGTAGAATGCCCGCGCCTGCCCCTCCGCCATGCCCATTTCGCGATAATAATCGATATAAAGCCGGTTGGCAGAGTGGTTCGCCGGGTAATCCTTCGGCTCCAGCCCCAGATTGTCGAGCCAGCTATGCACGGCGAACTCCGCGCCGTCGTCGATGCGCCGTGCGGCCCCGGCCAGAAACAGTTCGACCGCGCCCGAACGGACGGAACCGTGCGCGGGCACATGCGTCGTCAAACCGGCGTCGCGGATCATGCGACCCACCGCCATATTGCCGGTGTCGTTCGCAGTTCCGGGCGCGTCCACCAGCTCCAGCGTGTGGAGCTGCGGAAAATCGCGCAGCATCGCGGCCATGTGCGCGGGGCTGTTCGCGTCGGTCAACCCGACCAGTGCCGCACGTCCGCCGCCCAATGCGCGGAACGGGCCATATGCCGCGATCGCGCGCAGATGCGGCTTGGTTCGCGCCGCGACGAAGCGGTCGGCGCCGGTCACTTCCACCCATACCCCGCTGCGCGGATCCCATTGTTCGACGACCACCGTTTCGGACACGATCTGCGCGGACGCAGGTGTCGCGAGCAGCGCCAGCAAAGCAAAAAGGAAGGCGATCATGGAACGCATTGCCGCCAGATGCGGTCGCGCGCCTTTCGCAAAACCCAACCGATATGCTTGCCCGCCCGTTTACCATCCGGGACGAAAAGCTCGACTCCTGCGGGAAACCACTTAGAGGCAGGGACGATCACGGGGCAGAACAAACAGGGGTCGTCATGGTAGCTTTGGTCCGCACGGTGGCCTATCTGGGATTGGAAGCGCGCAGCGTAGAGGTCCAGTGCCAGGTTGCGCCCGGCATGCCGCGCTTTACCATCGTCGGCCTGCCCGATGGGGCGGTGCGCGAAAGCCGGGAACGGGTGCAATCGGCGCTGTCTTCGATGGGCCTGTCGCTGCCGCCCAAACGCATCACCATCAACCTGTCGCCTGCCGATCTGCCCAAAGAGGGATCGCATTACGATCTGCCCGTGGCGCTTGCCCTGCTGGCGGCCATGGGGGTGACGGATGCGGAACAGTTGCAGGACTGGATCGCCGTGGGCGAACTGGCGCTCGACGGGCGGATCGCGCCGTCGCCCGGGCGTGTTGCTGGCCGCATTGCACGCCAGCGAACAGGATTGCGGGCTGATCTGCCCCGCCGCGCAAGGGGCCGAAGCGCGTTGGGCCAGCGGCGTGCCGATCTGTGCCGGCCCGGACCTCGTCAGCCTGCTCAATCATTTGAAAGGCACGGCGCGCCTGCCCGATCCGGTGGCAGGCGAAGTGGAAGTGCAGCCGCCCGGCCCCGATCTGAAACAGGTGAAGGGGCAGGAAACCGCCAAGCGCGCGCTGGAAATTGCGGCGGCGGGCGGCCACAATCTGTTGATGAACGGGCCGCCGGGTGCGGGCAAGAGCCTGCTTGCATCCTGCCTGCCCGGCATATTACCCGAACTCTCCCCATCCGAAGCGTTGGAGGTTTCGATGGTCCAGTCCGTGGCGGGAACGCTGGAGAATGGCCGGATCAGCCGCGCCCGCCCGTTCCGCGCACCGCACCATTCCGCCAGCATGGCCGCGCTGACCGGTGGCGGGTTGAAAGTGCGCCCCGGCGAGGTCAGCCTGGCGCATCTGGGTGTGCTGTTCCTGGACGAGCTGCCTGAATTTCAACGTCCGGTGCTCGATAGTCTGCGCCAGCCGCTCGAAACCGGGCGAGTGGATGTCGCGCGCGCCAACGCCCATGTCAGCTTTCCCGCGCGCGTCCAGCTGATCGCGGCGATGAACCCATGCCGCTGCGGCCATCTGGGCGATCCGGCGCTTGCCTGCAGCCGCGCCCCGCGCTGCGCCGCCGATTACCAAAGCAAGGTGTCCGGCCCGATGCTGGACCGGATCGATCTGCATGTCGATGTCGATCCGGTCAGCGCCGCCGACCTGGCTCTGCCGCCACCGGCGGAGGGCAGCGAACATGTCGCCGCGCGGGTGCGGATGGCGCGCGCGATCCAGAGCGACCGGGCGAGGCACACTCGCGCCCGCACCAATGCGGAGCTGGATGGCGACGCGCTGGAACGATACGCGACCCCGGACGAGGCGGGGCGCACTCTGCTGATGCAAGCGGCCGAAGCCATGCGGCTGTCTGCACGAGGCTATACCCGAATGCTGCGCGTGGCGCGCACGATCGCCGATCTGGCGGAAGCGGACGAGGTGGGGCGCATCCATATTGCGGAGGCGCTGAGTTACCGCCGCCAGCCGCCACGGGCCTGACCCTACGGCGCACCGTCGCCACGCTGCCGCCCCGCTGCCGCCCCGCTGCCGCCACTTGTCGCTACGCTGCCGGGTCTTATATCCGTCGCTTACCCCCAACCGGAGCACACCCTCATGGATTCCATCGGCGCCGATCTGAGTGTCATGCCGCGCACGCCCCTGGCCGACGCGCATGTCGATGCCATCCGCGAAATCGCCACAGTCAAGACATACGAAACCGGCGACATCCTGGCCGCGATCGGCGATCCGATGGATCATTTCGTCTATGTCGTCGATGGCGAGGTGGAAGTGGTCGATCCCTACACCGGCGAACGCATGCTCGACGCCACGCTCGGCCCGACGCAATTCATGGGGGAGCTGGCGTTCCTGAACGGCGGCACATGGACATTGGCCATGCGCGCCGCCGCGCCCACCCAAACCCTGGAAGTGCCGCGCACCCGGATGCTGGACCTGATGTCCAAAGTGCCCGAAATGTCGGACCATATCATCACCGTCTATGCCGCGCGGCGGCGTATCGGGGTCGAACAGGGGCGCAGTTCGGTAAAGATCATCGGCGCGGATCGCGATGCGAAAATCCGCGATGTCGCGAGCTTCCTCAGCCGCAACCGCATTCCGTTCCAGTCCTACGATATGGACAACACCGACACGGAAACCGCACAGGTCTGCAGCGTGGTCGGCCACAAACCGTCCGTGGTGTTCGATGCGAACCATGTGGTGGACGACCCGACGCCGGGCAAAATCGCGAAACTGCTGGGTCTCGATCTCGACATCGGGGACGCCGAACTGTTCGACCTGCTGATCGTGGGCGGCGGTCCGGCAGGCGTGGCGGCGGCGGTCTATGCGGGATCGGAAGGGTTGAAGGCGCTGGTGGTGGAAGACGTCGCGATCGGCGGGCAGGCGGGCACGTCCAGCCGGATCGAAAACTACATGGGCTTTCCCACCGGCATTTCGGGCGCCGATCTGATCTATCGCGGGCAGATACAGGCGATGAAATTCGGCACACGGTTCGCCATGCCGCGCCGGGTGGAACGATTGCAGCGCCGCGACGACGGCAGCTATTGCGCCACGTTGGACGGCGCGACCGGAGAAGGGGGCGACACGATCTGCACCCGCGCGATATTGGTGGCAACGGGCGTGCAATATCGCCGCCTGCCGCTGGATCGGCTGGAGGAATTCGAAGGCAACGGCATTTTTTACGCGGCGACCGAAATGGAAGCGCGCATGTGCGCCAAGAAGCAGGCGCTGATTATCGGCGGCGGCAATTCCGCGGGACAGGCCGCCATGTTCCTGTCGCGCAGCGCGGACCATGTCCACATCCTGATCCGGGGGGACAGTCTGGCCGATTCCATGTCATCCTACCTCGAAGAACGGCTGATTGCGGATCCCGGCATCACGATCCATTACGGCACCACGGTCGAGGCGTTGCATGGCGAGGACTGGCTGGAACGCGCCACGGTGAAAGGACCGGACGGTTCGCGCGATATGGATTGCGGTGCGCTGTTCATCATGGTCGGCGCGGCGCCCAACACCGGCTGGCTGTCGGGACTGGTCGATCTGGACGACAATGGCTTTGTGGAAACCGGCCATGGCGGCGGACGGCAAGGCGTCGCCTTTCGCCACTTCCGCGCCCGGCATTTTCGCGGTCGGCGATACGCGCGGCGGATCGGTGAAACGCGTGGCTTCCGCTGTGGGCGAAGGGTCTGTGGTGGTGTCCACCATCTGGCAATATGTCCACGATCAGATGGACGAGCCGGGCGCCGGCTAAATATCGCCGCCATCGCCACCATCGCCGCCACCTGCGCGCGCGTTCCACCACGCGGCGTAAGGGGTGTTCTTGATGAGATAGCGGTTCCAGTCGCGTGCGCCATCGGTCCACCATACGGGCCCGCGTTCGCCCAGGCTACTTTCGCGGACTGCACCGCAGCGCGCGCGGCCTTCATTGCGGCGGCATCGCCCGACCGGTTGGCATCGCGGACGGCCCGGCGCGCATCCATCAGACTGTCGACATGCATCTGGCGTTCGCATGGCGTCAACGCGGGATTGCTGGCGCGCCACAGACGTTCCCTGACGACGATGTACCGTCCATCGGGCGTGTGGACGGGGCCGGCAGGTTCGCGCTTCCCCGAAGAACCGGTCAGGCGAGTTCCTCGTGCTTATGCGCCACCGCGCCCGCAACACCGACATCCGCCTGATCGACCAGAGCCAGATCTTCGTGGCTTAGAATGCGCCCGTCATGCGCCAGGATCGACACGGACGATATGGGCTGCCGGTCGCGTTCATCGACCAGCACCGGATTTTCGTTCACCTCGACGCCGTATTTCTGGCCCCATTGTCGCAGAGAAATCATCGCGGGCAGCAGATCGAACCCCTTCTGCGTCAAACGGTATTCCACCTTGCGCCGATCGTCCGCGCATGGCTGGCGTTCCATGATCGCATGATCGACCAGCTTGCTGAGGCGGTTGGACAGGATATTGCGCGCAATGCCCAGTTCGGACAGAAATTCTTCGAAATGATGCAGCCCGTTGAAACTGGCGCGCAAGATCATGAAGGCCCATTTTTCGCCCATCGCTTCCAACGCCGACGCCAGACCGCATTCGGTCAGTTCGCGCAACGGTTCGCGTATTTCGCCCATACCCATCCTTTTCCAATTCGCACCCTACCCCACGTCGCCCACGATGCAAGGCGGTAGCAATGGCAGCCATTTAATAGGTTGCATCGTGCAACTGGCATCGGTAAGTAGCAAATCACAACCGGTTTCAGATCGAAACTGGCTTTTGCATACGGAATTCGATCATGGTCCCTTTCAAAACTTCACCCCGCCTTTTTATCGTTGCCGGACTGGCAGCTCTTGCCATGCCCGTAGCCACCGCATCCGCCGCTTCGGGCGATAGCGTCTATCGCGCCGAACTGGCCGCGCCGACCGAAAGCGCCACCGTGATTGCGGCGGGCGTTGCATGGCGCTGCGCGGGGACGACCTGCGTGGCAGGTAATTCCTCTTCGCGTCCCATCATCGTGTGCAAGAAACTGGTGCGTGAAACCGGTGCGCTGACCAGCTTCGCCGTGAAGGGCGAAGACATGGCGGCGGACAAGCTGGCGCGCTGCAACGGCTAGGCCGCGTAGGCTTCTTCACATCCCATACCCACCCGTTTCCTCTATCGCGGATGGGACTTCACGGCCTCCGGCGTTCGCGTCGGGGGCCGTTTTTTATCGATCTCGAACGGATTGAAAGGAAGAGTTTGCGGCGATCAGGCCGCGTGCGAACAAATCACGTTCCAACATGGCCGCACCGGCGATAAAATGATGCACTTGCCACCCCAGCGCACACGCGGCTGCGATATTGTCGGCATTGTCGTCGATGAACAGCATTGCCGCCGGTTCGTATCCGAAGCGTTTTGCGGCCAGCTTGAATATCGCGGGATCAGGCTTGGCCAGTTCTTCCACCCCGGACACCAAGATATCGCGAAACCGATCCAGCACGGGCGCGGTCGGGCGGAACATGGCCCAGAACTCGGCCCCGAAATTGGTAATCGCGAACAGCGGCACGCTCGCACGATCCAGCCGCGCGATCAGATCTGCCGTGCCGGGAACCGGGCCCGGAATGGTTTCCAGAAACCGCGTTCGATAGGCGGCGATATGATCGTGATATCGCGGAAATCGCGCTTGCAGTTCGGGAACCATATCATCCAGCGGCCGCCCGGCATCGTGCTGAAAATGCCATTGGGGCGTGACGACATGGTTGAGAAACCAATCGAGTTCCACGGGATCGTCGATCAGCTTCGCAAACAGAACGCGCAGATCCCATTGCACGATGACGCGACCGACATCGAACACCACCGCCTCTATCGGATGATTACGCGCAGTCATTACGATCTTGCCCACAGCGAAAGGCCCGCTCCCCATAATGGGGGCGGGCCCTGTTGTTCGATCACCGCACCATCATAGGGCACGGCGAACCCGCGTTCAGCCCTGGCGGGCCTTGAACCGGCGGTTGGTCTTGTTGATGACATAGGTGCGGCCACGGCGGCGGATGACGCGGCAATCGCGATGGCGGTTTTTCAGCGACTTAAGGCTGTTACGAACTTTCATGACATTTCCTGAAAACCGGTCCGCGCGGCGAACCATGCGCCGAAGAGTGTCCCGGCGCGTTTAATATGAAGGGCGCAGTTACGGGCAGGCGGCGCGTGAGTCAATCGAATGTCGTGCCGCCGGTGCGCGTCTCCTGAAATTCCTGCCCCGATTCGCGTTCGCCCAGTTTGCGTTCCCACGCCAGCGCATGGCGCACGATCGTGGGCAAGTCGTCATATTGCGGCTGCCATCCGGTCATCGTACGAATGCGCGACGGGTCCGATACCAGCGATGCAGGATCGCCCGCGCGCCGGGGCTGCATCGTGCGCGCGATCGTCATGTTCGTCACGCGATCGACCGCATCGAGCACTTCCATGACCGAAAACCCGCGGCCATAGCCGGCATTCATGGTCAGCGACCGGTCGGGCCGCGCGATCAGCGCCTGCAGCGCCAGCACATGCGCGGCGGCAAGATCGGTGACGTGGATATAGTCGCGCACACCCGTTCCGTCCGGCGTGTCGAAATCCGTGCCGAACACGCCGACCCCGTCGCGCTTGCCCAGCGCCGCCTCCACGGCCACCTTGATCAGATGGGTCGCCCCCTTCGTCGCTTGGCCGCTGCGGCCCTGCGGATCGGCCCCGGCAACGTTGAAGTAACGCAGCGCACAATGGTTCATCGCGTGGACGCCGCTCACATCGTGCAGCATGCGTTCGGTCATCAGCTTCGACCAGCCGTAAGGATTGATCGGCGCTTGCGGCGTGTCTTCCGTAACGGGCGAAACGTCCGGCGTGCCGTAAGTCGCGGCAGTGGAACTGAATATGAAATGCGGCACGCCCGCCGCGACGGCGGCGGCGATCAGATCGCGGCTGCGCCCGGTGTTGTTGGCATAATAGGACAGCGGATCGGCCACGGAATCGGGAACCACCACCGATCCTGCAAAATGCATGATTGCGCCCGTGCCCCCGCCCATACCGTGTTCGGCGAAGATGCGTTCCAGCAGCGCGGCGTCCGCAATATCTCCTTCGTAAAACGGCACATCGTCCGGCACGGCGAAGCGAAAGCCGGTCGTCAGATTGTCGATGACCGCCACGCGCCAACCGGCATCGCGCAGAGCCAGCACCGCGTGGCTGCCGATATATCCCGCCCCGCCGGTCACCAGCACCGGGCATGTGTCCGTCCTGTCCATGATGCGGGCCGTAGCACAGAACGGCTTGTGAAATAGTAACCGAAGCGGCGCGGATCGAACCCCGCCATTCAGGCCACTATCAGGCGAACGGACCCATAGTGGGGGTTCGGGCGTTTAAACTCTATCAGCGCCGCCAATTTTCAGGAGTTTTGCCATGCCGATTACCGACCGCCCCCTTCGCACCATGTCCCGGCTGACCGCTATCGCGCTGCTCGGCGCGGGCCTGTCCGCGTGCATGACCGGCCCTTCCCCGGTCGAGGTCACGCGGTTCCATCAGCCCGCCACTCTGGCGCAGTTGGGGAATGGCACTATTTTCATCGAAAGCGCACCCGATCTTACCGCCGCGATCGGCGATCCCGTGCCCGGCAACGCCACCGGCGCATTGGAACTGGCGACTTACAAGGCGGCGGTCGCGCGCGAATTGACCGCATTGGGCTATCGCGAGACGGACCGTGCCAGCGCGCGACAGATCGTGACCGTCGGCGTCGATCGGTTCGCCTCCACACCGCAGGGTCGCCGCAATCCCGTCAGCGTCGGTGTGGGCGGTGGAACCGGCGGATTTCGCGGTGGTGGTGTCGGGGCCGGTATCGGCATCAATCTGGGCGGCGGACCGCGCGATCTGGTCGGTACGGAAATGACCATCGGCATCCGCGACAAGGCTTCCGACGAGGCATTGTGGGAAGGGCGCGCGAACTTCACGGTCGATGCCAAATCCGATTTGGTCCAGCCGGCCGCCAACGCCAGCGCCATAGCCGGCGCGATCTTCCGCGAATTTCCCGGCAATAATGGCGAAACCGTGTCGGTGAAGGTGCGATAAATGGCGAACGTCACGATCGATGCCGCATTCGACGGCGGCAACATAAAGGTATTGGACACCGGCGAAAACTCTGCCCGGCTGGCTATCAAAGCCGATGAAAACGCGCAATTTTCGCAATGGTTCTATTTCCGGGTTGCGGCCACGCCCAGTCGAGAAATGGAACTGAAGATCACCGGTCTGGAAAAATCCGCCTACCCCGCAGGCTGGCCCGGCTACGACGCCGTCGTCAGCGAGGATCGCGAATATTGGGGCCGCGCGCCAAGCTCTTACGACAGGAACGAAGACGGCGGCACGCTGACGATCCGATACACCCCTGCCAGTGCCATTGCCTATTTCGCCTATTTCGCGCCCTATTCGATGGAACGCCATCACGATCTGATCGCGGAGGCGTCGGCCAGCCAGGGTGTCGAATATCGCCAGCTGGGCCGAACGCTCGACGGTCAGCCGATCGATTATCTGACGCTGGGCGATGGGCCGAAGCAGGTGTGGCTCTATGCCCGCCAGCACCCCGGCGAAACGATGGCGGAATGGTGGATGGAAGGGGCGCTGCAATGCCTGACCGATCCCGCCGATCCGATCGCGCGCGCGCTGCGCCAGCGATGCACGTTCCACATCGTGCCCAACTGCAACCCCGACGGTTCGCGCCGGGGGCATTTGCGGACCAACGGTGTGGGCGCAAATCTGAATCGCGAATGGGCGGAGCCGACTGCCGAACGATCGCCTGAAGTGCTCGCGATACGGGGGCGCATGGATGAAACCGGCGTCGATTTCGCGATGGACGTGCACGGGGACGAGGCGATCCCGGCGGTGTTCCTTGCCGGATATGAAGGCATCCCCGATCTGACCGAGACGCATCTGGCCGGGTTCACATCGTACAAGGCGATCCTGGATCGCAGGACGCCCGATTTTCAGACCGAAAAGGGCTATCCCGTCGCCCGCCCCGGCAGCGCCAATCTGGCAATGTCCACCACGCAGGTCGCGCATCGTTTCGGCGCGACGGCGATGACGCTGGAAATGCCGTATAAGGACAATGACGATCTGCCCGATGCGGAACAGGGCTGGTCGCCGGAACGATGCCGGATGCTGGCCCGCGATTGTCTGGCATCGCTGCTGGAATGGCTGGACCGGTAATCAGTCGGGGTAGCGCCGCGGAATGAAATTCGCGGCATAATTGCGCGCCCGCCCATTGGCGAGGCAGGCGACGATGCTGATGCGCGTTTCGGCGTAGAAGATGCTGCACACCCCCTTCGCCGCGACGATGCGCCCCGATCGCAAGCGCACGCGATCGATCACGAACCGTTCGCCGTCCTTCGTGCCGTAGAACCGCAGGATCGACTCGCGCGACCCCTGGGTGAAATCGAACACGCGCCTGCTGCCGTCACTTTCGACACCGGTTTTCGCAGCGGCATTGGCATCCGGGCCGGAACCGGCACCGCTGATCGTAACTCCGTCGCAGAATGCCAGCACGGTGCTTGGGGTGAACTCGCGCGCCCGTTCGGGATAATCGCAGCGTCCCGCCAATTCCAACGGCAGGGACGGTTCGGCCGATGGCCCCGCCATCATCAGAACGGCGGCAAAAAGGGATGAAAACATCGCGAGCTCCGATCGCACGAATCGATTGCGTTCAGGTCAGACTGGCGGGTCCGAACGCTTCGGGCAAGAGGACGGACAATCGAATGCGCTTCGTTTCGTTCTTGCCGACGCACAGGATCGAAGGGTCGGTTCCGCCCAACCCGGCCAGTTCGTTGAGCACTTGCCGGCATCGTCCGCAGGGCGTGATCGGATCGTCCGCCGGGCCCGTTACCGCAACCGCCGCCAGCCCGCCGCGACGGCCATCGGCCATCGCCTTGGCCACCGCGACCGTTTCCGCACACATTGCGAGGCCGTAACTGGCGTTTTCGATGTTCGTACCGGTGACGATCGTGCCATCTGCAAACCCCAAAGCCGCGCCGACGGCAAAGTCGGAATAGGGCGCGTAGGAATGGTGCGCGGCATCGCGGGCGGCAGCGATCAGCGCGGCTTCATCGATCGGAACGGATGGGTCGGTCATGGCCGCACCACTACCCACCGCAGGGGCGCATCGGCAATCGCGCTGCTGAAATGTTCGTTGGCAGTCCACATCAGCCACGGGCGCCCGACATAGTCCGGTTCGAACCGGGTGCGGGTCAGCCACAGGCCCCGCTCCATCCGCGCGCCAAGTCGATAGGTTTCTTCGAACGGGGCGGCGATTTTCAGGATGGCGGCTTTCCCCGAATGGCTTTCGACCTGATTGATGAAGGTCATCAGCTCGCTTTCGACGGCGGCATCGCTGACCCGGCCCGCGCAATCGGTCGCCAGTTTGGTCAATTCGATTGCGGGGGGCAGCAGACTGTCGTCGCGCGGTACCATCGTCACGAAATTGGCCGATTGCGGATCGGCGCGCAGGCACGGGTCGAACACGTGAACCGCGCCGATCTGCAATCCCGCCGCGCTGGCCGCCGCCATGTTGCCCGCCAGAACCGCGTCGTGCCCGCTGTCGCCCGAACTCGCCTCGAGATAGACGAACCGCGCGCCCAACGCCCGCGCCGTGCGGAAATTGACCGCACCGTCGGCAGTGCCCACGATCAGCCCCTGATCGGGATAGGCGTCTTCGGACGGCGTCCAATGCTGCGCTTCCCACCAGAACCAGCCGCCCGCCAACATCGCGACCAGAACGGCCAATGCCGCGATGCGCGCCAGCCAGCTTTTTGCCCGCCCCCGCGGTTTGCGCCGTGCCACCGCCGTCAGCCCTTGATATGCAGAACGCAGATGAGCGTGAACAGACGCCGGGCGGTTGCGAAATCGGTGTCGATCTTCCCCGCCAGCCGTTCCATCAGCAATTCCGCCGCGCCGTTGTGGACCCCCCGCCGGGCCATATCGATCGTTTCGATTTCCGCCGCCGTCGCCTTGCGAATGGCCTGATAATAGCTTTCGCAGATCGCGAAATAATCGCGGATCGGGCGGCGGAACCTGGCAAGGCCCAACAGCAGGGATTCCAGTTCCACGCCCGCATCGTCGTCGATCCCGATGGCCAGCCGCCCGTCGCGCACGCCCAGTTTCAGCCGGTACGGGCCGTCATGCCCGGCGGCCACGGCGCGCAGCGGCTTGAAATAGTTTTCATCGACCAGATCGAACATCGCCACCTTGCGTTCCTGTTCGATATCCGCGTTGCGCCACAGGATCGTTTCTTCGTCGAGGGCGATATGCCCGATCCGCCAACTGTCCTTGCGCGCAGGTTCGGTGGAAGGGGTGGGATCGGCCATGGTCGGCACCGCTTTCGCAGATGCACCCCGCGATAGGCAAGCGTTTCGCGGATGGCCGATTGCAGGCGCGCCTTTATCCCGTATTTATCGACAGGCTTGTTCTCTTGCCCTGCCGCAGCGGAACCGCGACAAGCGGGCCATGGCCGATACCGAAGTCCTCCTACGCCCCGTCAATGATGGCGCCGCATCCAGCGGCAGCGATGGCGATGCCGCAGGCAAGGTGCTGCCCGCCAATATCGAGGCGGAAGCGGCGTTCTTGGGCGCGGTGTTGATCGACAACCGCGTGATAGAGGAATTGCAGACCCCGATTCGCGCGGAACATTTCTTCGAACCCGTGCATCGGCGTATTTACGAACGCATCGTCACGCTGCTGGATCGCAGTGCGGTGGTCACGCCGGTCACGCTCAAACCCTATTTCGATTCGGACGAGGCGCTGGGGCAGTTGGGCGGGATTACCTACCTCGCGCGTCTGACAGCCGACGGGCAGGGTCTGCTCGCCCCGCGTGAACTGGCGCAGCAAATCTACGATCTGGCGCTGTTGCGCGAACTGGTCAGCGTCGGGCGGCATCTGGTGGAAGGCGCGCTCGACACGTCGGACAGCGTCGCACCGATGGAAAAGATCGAACAGGCCGAAGCGGATCTCTACCGCGTGGCGGAAGGGGCGAGCAGCGGCAACGAGGCGACCACGTTCCGCGCGGCATCGTTGGAAGCGATCAAGCTGGTCGAAGCGGCGATCAATTCCGGCGGCAATTTCTCCGGCAAGACGTCCGGGCTGGCGACGATCGATGAAAAGACCGCCGGGCTGCACAATTCCGATCTGATCATTCTGGCGGGGCGGCCGGGGATGGGCAAAACCTCGCTGGCGACCAATATCGCCTTCAACGCGGCGTCCCGCTATCTGCGCGATCAGCAGGACGGGATCGAGGAATCCGTGGGCGCGCCGGTGGCGTTTTTCAGCCTGGAAATGAGCGCGGACCAGCTTGCCAGCCGCATTCTGGCCGAACAGGCGGAAATCCCATCCGAACAATTGCGATCGGGCAAGCTCAACCGGGACGAGTTTCAGAAACTGTCCTTCGCCAGTCAGGAACTGAACGACCTGCCCCTGTATATCGACGATACGCCGGCGCTGACCATTGCGGGCCTTCGCACTCGCGCGCGGCGGCTGAAACGGCGTTACGACATCGGGCTGGTGGTGGTCGATTACTTGCAATTGCTGCAGGGGTCCGGGCGCGCGAACGACAACCGCGTCAACGAGATTTCGGAAATCAGCCGGGGGTTGAAAACTTTGGCGAAAGAGCTGGGCGTGCCCGTGATCGCCCTGTCGCAACTGAGCCGCGCGGTCGAACAGCGCGAAGACAAGCGTCCGCAACTGTCCGATCTGCGCGAATCCGGCTCGATCGAACAGGACGCCGATATGGTGTGGTTCATTTTCCGCGCGGATTATTACCATGAAGCATCGCGGCCCGATCAGCCGGACGAAAACAGCACTGCCGATACGGTCGAGAAATACCGGATCTGGGAAGAACGCTATCTGGAGCTGCGGAACCGCGCGACGTTGATGGTGGCGAAACAACGGCATGGTTCGACGGGCAACGTGCCGCTGATTTTCCAGTCGGAAATCACGAAGTTCTCTTCCCCCGCCAAGGCCGATTATGCCGATTACGGGTTCGGCGACTGACGCGCACGAATCTTGACTTATACCGCGGCGCAGCGTAGCCGTCCGGGCTTACCTCAAATCATTACCGGAGTGCTCATGGCACGCGTTACCGTCGAAGATTGCGTCGATAAGATCCCCAACCGTTTCGATCTGGTGCTGCTGGCGTCGCAACGCGCGCGCGATATTTCGGGCGGCGCGGAAATGACCGTGGACAAGGATCGCGACAAGAACCCGGTCGTCGCTTTGCGCGAAATCGCCGAAAGCACCGTCAAGCCCAAGGAATTGAAAGAAAGCGTCATCAGCGGGTTGCAGAAAATCCTGCCCGACGACGAAGACGAAGCGGATGAAATCGGTTCGCTGAGCCAATCCGCCGAAGCGTTGCGGATCACCGCATCGGCCCCTGTCCGCTCCACCTCGATCGGGTCCGATTACGAAGGCTGACGGATGCCCGTCCCCGGCTGTAATTGATTACCATACACAACGATGGCCGCCCCCTTCATAGGGGCGGCCATCGTCGTTTTCAGCCTATCGAACCGGGCGGCGGATCAATCCGTTCCGCGACCCGTTTCGTTCTGCAATTCGTCGATTTTCTTCGATGCGTCGGCTTTGGTCATTTCGGGATCGAAACCGTCCGCATCGCCCGCTTCCTCATACAACGTCTTGAGATAGCTCGCTTGCGCGCCGGTCATCTTTTCATCGCCGGTGGTCCAATTGTCCGGGTCTTTCACCGCATTGGAAACGGGTTCGGTCTTGGGATGTTCGCTTGGGGTCGGGGCAGTCATAGAAATCTCCTTTCCCAACAAACGGGGATGTTCCTACCTTGTTCCCGCTTGATCCGCCTATCGACGCGGCGCCCCACATCGCGCTATGATCCCAACCCATGGTGACGGGATGAGCGATTTTGGCGAAGCGGTGGCGGATGCTGCGACGGGAGGTATCGCCGCGCGGGCGATGGAGCCCGATCATGGCGAAAGTGCCCGTAGCGCGCACGAAGCGAAGGGCGTACATTGCCTGAATTGCGATGCCGATCTGGTCGGCAGCCATTGCCACCAATGCGGCCAGCGGGGCGATATCCACCGCACCCTGAGCGCGTTTTTCCACGATCTGATGCACGGCGTCCTGCATTTCGAGGGCAAATTGTGGCGCACCCTGCCATCGCTCGCATGGCGGCCCGGCGTGCTGACGCGCGAGTACATTGATGGGAAGCGTGCGAAATATATCAGCCCCATCGCGCTGTTCCTGTTCGTGGTGTTTCTGACCTATGCCGCATTCAGCGCGCTGGGCAGTGGGGCGGATATCGGTTTTGAAGCCGATCCCGATACCGCGCAGGAAATGCGCGAGGCGTATGCCGCGCTGGGGGTGGAGCTGGCCGATGTGCAATCCGATCTGATCGAGGCCCGCACGGATGAAACACCGACTACCGAACTGGAAGAGCGGGTAGCGGACATCGAAACCCAGCGCGATGCGGTCGGGGTGGCGATGCAGCTTGCGGGCGCAAGAAAGAATGCCAGCGATGACGACATGCCGAACCTGCAAACCGCCGGTCCGATCGACGAGGATGCCGTGCGCAATGCGTGGGAGAAGGCAAAGAGGAACCCGCAATTGCTGATCTACAAGGCGCAGACCAACGCCTACAAATTCGCTTGGTTGCTGATACCGCTCAGCGTGCCGTTCGTGTGGCTGATGTTCCCGTTTTCGCGGCGATTGCGAATGTACGACCACACGGTGTTCGTGACCTACTCCATCGCGTTCATGTTGCTGCTGGTACTGATTGCCAGCATCGCCGGGTATTTCGATATCATAGCCATGGCGGCACTGTTGCCGCTATATGCGCCGTTCCACCTGTATCGCCAGTTGCGCGGAACATACGGCCTGAACCGTTTCGGCGCGATATGGCGAACATTGGTCCTGGGCACGTTTTGCTGGGTGGTAATTACCGTGTTTGCGATAGGCCTGACCGTGATGGTCGCCAGCTAGCCACAAGCGTAAGTCCGACCCGGCCTGTTGCGCCTTACACTACGTCGTGCGCCGCATGGGGACGGCTTGATCTGATTGTTCACGACCCTGTTGCCTGGCGAACGCCCCGCGCAAAACTTGCCAAAAACCACAAACAAAAGGCCCCCGTCCTATAAGGAGCGGGAGCCTTCGTTTTGTTCATAACGCATGCAGGTCGTGGTAGGTCAGGCCCCCTGAGGCGCCGCCCCGTCCGTGCCGCCACCGAACTTCTTGCCCGATTTGGGAATGGCGGAACCGTGCACCGGCTTTACTTGCACCGGCCCTTTCGGTTCATCCGGGCGATCGATCGCACCACCTTCGAGCAATTGCTTGATCTCGTCGCCCGTCAGCGTTTCATATTCCAGCATCGACTGGGCGAGAAGGTGCAGTTCCTTTTCCTTGTCGTTCAGGATTTTGGTCGCGCGTTCATGCGCTCCATCGACCAGGCTACGGATCTCGCTGTCGATCAGCTTGTTGGTGTCGGCAGAGGCCATCGTGCGGCTGGTCTGCCCCATTCCCAGATACCCTTCCTGGCTGGATTCATACTGCAATGGGCCGAGCTTGTCCGACATGCCCCATTGCGTAACCATGCTGCGCGCAAGGTCCGTGGCGTATTGAATGTCGGACGAAGCGCCGGAACTCACCTTGTCATGGCCGAAGATGATTTCTTCCGCCACACGCCCGCCCATGCTGACCGCGAGGTTCGCATGCATCTTGTCGCGGTGGTACGAATAATTGTCCCGTTCCGGCAGACGCATCACCATGCCCAGCGCGCGGCCGCGTGGGATGATCGTCGCCTTGTGGATCGGGTCGGATGCCGGTTCGTACACCGCGATGATCGCATGGCCCGCCTCGTGATAGGCGGTCATCTTCTTCTCGTCGTCGGTCATGACCATCGATCGGCGTTCCGCGCCCATCATCACCTTGTCCTTGGCGTCTTCGAATTCCTGCATCGCGACCAGCCGCTTGTTCCGGCGAGCGGCCAGCAGCGCGGCCTCGTTGCACAGATTGGCCAAATCCGCCCCGGAAAAGCCGGGTGTGCCGCGCGCAATGGTGCGCGGGTTCACGTCGGGCGCAAGCGGAACCTTCTTCATATGCACGGCGAGGATTTTCTCGCGACCATCGATGTCGGGCACGGGCACGACGACTTGCCGGTCGAACCGTCCAGGCCGCAGCAGCGCCGGGTCCAACACGTCGGGCCGGTTGGTCGCCGCGATGATGATGATGCCCTCGTTCGCTTCGAACCCGTCCATTTCGACCAGCAGCTGGTTCAAGGTCTGTTCGCGTTCGTCGTTCGAATTGCCGACGCCGTTGCCGCGATGGCGACCGACCGCGTCGATCTCGTCGATGAAAACGATGCATGGCGCATTCTTCTTCGCCTGTTCGAACATGTCGCGCACCCGGCTCGCGCCGACGCCGACGAACATTTCAACGAAATCGGAGCCTGAAATGGTGAAGAACGGAACGCCCGCCTCGCCCGCAATCGCGCGCGCAAGCAAGGTCTTACCCGTACCCGGCGAGCCGACAAGCAACGCGCCCTTGGGTATCTGACCGCCCAGTTTCGAAAAGCGGTTCGGATCTTTCAGGAATTCGACGATCTCTTCCAGTTCCTCACGCGCCTCGTCGATGCCCGCGACATCGGCGAAGGTCACTTTGCCCTGGCGTTCGGTCAACAGCTTGGCTTTCGATTTGCCGAAGCCCATCGCCCCGCTTGCGCCGCCGCCCTTCTGCATCTGGCGCAAGGCGAAGAACGCCAGGCCCAGGATCAGAATGAAGGGCAGAGCCTGGATCAGAATGACCCACAGGATATTCATCTGCTGCGCGGGTTCGCCCGAATATGCGACGCCGTTTTCTTCCAGCAACGTGGTCAATTGCGTATCGCTGGCGACGGGAACCGTGCTGAACGCGGCCTCGTTCTTGAACGTGCCGGAAATGCGATCGGGGGAGATCTGCACTTCTTCCACGGACCCTTCGGCAACTTTTTCGCGGAAGTCGGAATAACGGATTTCGGTCCCCGGCGCATTGTTGTCGCCGCCGAACATACTTACCAGCAGCAACAGCGCCACAAAGACGCCGCCCCAGATCATCAGGCTTTTCGCCCAGGGGTTGGGCGTAGGATTGGGATCCTGGGGTTCGTTACTATCGCTCATCGACTCATCATTCCTTACGGTATGGGATCAATGTAGGGGTGCGAGGGTGAATGACAAGTTGCCGACATCGGTCGGTGGCGATCTGCCGTTGACCTTTTGTTCACCCCAACCCCCAACGCGATTTCAGGTTTCGTGGGCGCGCAGGAACATATCGACGGCGGCGTCCACTCGCGCATCGGCCGCTTGCCAATCGACCGTTCCGGCGAAGCGGCGTTCCAGATCGGCCATCCCCTTGAACATGGCGGCCAGCAATTCTGCCGCCTGCGCCGTATCCTCCACCTGGATTTCACCACGCGAAGTCGCCCGTTTCAACAGATCGCCCAGCGCCGCCTTGATCCGGTGCGGACCCGATGCCAGGAACGCCTTGCCGAGTTCCGGTTCCGTTACGGTTTCCGCCGCGATGCGCTGTTCGAACCGCACCATCTCGTCGCGAAAGACGAAACCGACCATAGCGCGCCCGAACCTCTGCAACCGGTCGCGCAACGGCCCCTGCCCTTCGTCGAACAGCAACATGGCGCGCATCTTTTCGCATTCGCTTTCCACTGCCGCCACGAACAGGCCGCGCTTGTCGCCGAAGTGATTGTAAACCGTGACTTTGGAAACGCCCGCCGCGCTTGCAATTCCTTCGATCGAAGTTGCCGCAAAGCCGTGTTCGAAAAAGGAATGCGACGCCGCCGCAACGATCGCCGCGCGTTTTTCGGTATCGGCGGGGCGGCCCATTTTCTTCATCACCGACATTTGCGCCGGAGGTGATGAATGTTCGGTTGACAAACTATACGGCCCCGTTCAGTTAAACGCTTCCGTTCAACAATGGCCGATGTGCGATCATTGCACAAGCCGCCCTGGAAACGAGCTTGCCGATGATCTGGATCGCGATCCGAATGCTGACCGGCGACAAGCAGAAATTCTATGGCCTGCTGTTCGGGATCGGTTTTTCCACCCTCCTCATCACGCAACAGCTGACGATCTTCGTCAATCTGGTGGAGCGCGGATCGAGCGGAGTGTACAACGTGCCGACCGCCGATGTGTGGGTGATGGACGGGGTGTCGCGCACGACGGACGTGAACTTTCCCATGCCCTCCACCGCACTGGATGCCGTGCGGTCGGTCGATGGGGTGGAATGGGCCGTGCCGCATCTGCGCGCGACCGCGTCGGTCCGCACCAGCGAAGGCGATCTGGAAGGCGTGTCGGTTATCGGAGTGGACGATGCGACCCTGATCGGCCTGCCCAAACGCATGATCGAAGGGGACACGTCCGTCCTGTCCGCGCCCGATTCCGTAATTATCGACGATGTCGGTGCGGGCAAGCTGTTCCCGCCCGAAGAAAGCCCGATCGGCGCGCGACTGGAACTGAACGATCAGCGCGCGGTCATCCGCGGCATCGCCGATTCCATTCCCAGCTTTACCAGCCAGGTCACCCTTTACACCAAGTTTTCGCAAGCGTTGGGATACGTGCCCGGCACGCGCAACCGGTTGAGCTTCGTCCTCGCCAAAGCTGCGCCAGGCGTGACGCCGGAAGAATTGACCAGCCGCATCGCCGAACAGACCGGCCTGCGCGCCCGCACTCGCGACGATTTCGCCACCGACGGCGTCGATTTCATTATCGAGAACACCGGCATCCCTCTCAATTTCGGAATTACCGTGGTGCTCGGCTTTATCGTCGGGGTTGCGATCGTCGGACTGACGTTCAGCCTGTTCATCCGCGACAACATCAAACAATTCGGCGCCTTGAAAGCGATCGGTGTCACCAACGCGAAAATACGCGGCATGGTGGCGGCGCAGGCGGGGCTGGTCGGCCTGATCGGGTATGGCATCGGCGTGATCGGAACGGTGCTGTTCATCTATGCCTTTTCCAGCGTGCCGACGTTCAAGGGGTTCTACATCCCCTGGCAGATCCCGCTGATATCGCTGGCGGCGGTGCTGATTATTCTGGCGCTGACCGGTTGGCTGGCCCTGCGTAGCGTGCTGAAAACCGAACCGGCGGCGGTGTTTCGGTGAGCGGCGCGAGACACCGATGTGGCGGACAACGCGCAGACCGTCGCGATTTCGACGCGCGGCGTGACGCGCGATTTTCAGGCGGGGCAGCAGACGATCACCGTGTTGCACGGCATCGACCTGGACGTGAAGCCGGGCGAACTGACCTATCTGGTCGGCGAATCCGGGTCCGGCAAAACCACCATGATTTCCATCATGTGCGGCATTCTGTGGCCGACCGAGGGGGAAGTCGAAGTGTTCGGCACGGACATTTACAACCTGTCGGACACGCAGCTGGTCGAATTTCGCCTCGCCAATATCGGCTTCATTTTTCAGCAGTACAATCTGATCCCCAGCATCGATGCGGCATCGAACGCGGCCGTGCCGCTGATCGCGCAAGGCGTCGATCGCAAGGAAGCCCGCGCCAAGGCGGTCGATATGCTGGAGAAGCTCAATATCGGCGATCAGGCGGACAAATTGCCCAACCAGCTGTCGGGCGGCCAGCAGCAGCGCGTCGCCATCGCCCGCGCGCTGGTTCACGAACCGCGTCTGATCGTATGCGACGAACCGACCGCCGCGCTCGACGCGAAATCCGGGCGGCGCGTGATGGACCTGCTGCGCGAAGTCGCCGTGGCGGAAGATCGCAGCGTCATCATCGTCACGCACGACAACCGCATCTTCGATCTCGCGGACCGCATTCTGGTGCTGGAAGATGGACGCATCACCCATGACGGCACCGAAATGCCGAACGACGACGACCTGGCGGATGCCGGTGCGGACGAAGCCGAATGACCCATTTCACCCCCTCCCCATGTTCGAGGATGCTCCATGTCGCTACTCCCTGACGATTTCAGCTTTTCCCGCAAGCTGTTGCCGATCATCGCAATCATCGGTCTGGTCATTGCTGCGATCTTCATCTGGAACGGCCAGCCCGACCGCATGATCGAGGAGCCGGATAACGAGCCGCCGCGCGCCACCGGCGAACTGGCGGACGCACCACGGGTCGCGGGCGCGGGCGTGGTGGAACCATCCAGCGAAACGATCGATATCGGCACCGCCCTGTCCGGCCTCGTCACCGATCTGCGCGTCCAGCCGGGCGACTACGTGGAAAAGGGGCAGCCGCTATTCAGTGTGGACGACCGGTCCGCCCGCGCGCAACTGAACGAAACGCAGGCCGGCGTGGGTGAAGCGCGCGCCGCCATAACGGAGGCTCGCGCCGCCATAACCGAAGCGCGCAACGCGCAGACGATCGCGGAACGCCAGCTTGCGCTGTATCGCAACGTGACCGATTCCGCCGCCGTCAGCCGCGCCGAAGTCATCCGCGCGGAAGGCGAGGCGAACGGCGCGCGCGAACGGCGACAGGTTGCCGAAGCGCGGCTGTCCGCCGCCCAGGCACGGTTGCGAAGCGCGCAGGCCAGCACATCGAGCACCCGAACGGAACTGGGCCGCCTGATCGTGCGCGCGCCGATCGCGGGCGAAATTCTGGCTGTGAATATCCGTCCCGGCGAATTCGTTCAGGCGTCCGGCCCCGGCAGCACCGGCGCGACTTACATCCAGATGGGCCAGACCCGCCCGATGCATATCCGCATCGATATCGACGAGAACGAGATTGCCCGGGTCGCGCTTGGGCGAACCTGCCACCGTAAGTCCCGCGCGGCGCAGCCGGGCGTCAGGTGAAAGCCGCCTATGTCCGCGCCGAACCGCTGGTCGTGCCCAAACGGTCGCTGACCAATACGGCGGCAGAGCGGGTCGATGTGCGCGTGATGCAGCTGATCTATCAACTGCCGCAGACCGACGGCCTGTTCCGTGTCGGGCAGCAGGTCGATGCGTTCATTCCCGCCCGCAAGGAGAAGGAACGCGCGCCCGCCCCTGCGCAAAATTCGGCGCAATCCGAACCGGAAGCGGAGACGGAATGATGCGCGCTGGTTTTCTGATGGCGGCAGTCTCGCCTTGGCCCTATCCGCCTGCGTGGCCGGACCGGCGCCCGAAATCGCGACGCCGACGCCCACCCTGCCTGCGGCGTTCCTTTACACGCCGAACCCCGGAACCGCCGCCGATCTTGCCAGCCTGCTTGCCGACCCGTGATGCCGCGTTCGACACCCTATGCCGCGCAGGCATTGGCCGGATCGCCCAGCCTGGGTGAAGCCGCCGCACGGATCGAGGTCGCCCGCGCGCGTGCCGACGGGGCGGGCGCGAACCGTCTGCCTGCCATCGGCGCGGATGCGAGCGTTGCCGGAACCCGCACCAACCCCGCCCAGTTCGGCGCGGTCTGGGCGACGATGTCGATGGCGCACCGGACGGCATTCCCGGCGGCATCGCCTTCGATACGGAGCGCGTGCAATATGGCGCCAATCTGACCGCAAGCTGGGATCCCGATCTGTTCGGGCGGTTGCGCGCCAGCGAACGCGCGGCGCTGGCGCGGATCGATGCAAGCGGAGCGGATGCCGCAGGCGTGCGCCTGGCGCTGATCGCTGACATCGCCGCCGCCGTGATCGACTGGCGGACATTGACCGCGCGAGAGGCGGCTTTGCGCGAAGATCTGGCTGCGGCGGAACGGTTGGTGCAACTGTCCCGCACGCGTGAAGAAGCCGGCCTGTCGCCGGGGTTCGACCGAGTACGCGCGCAAAGCGCCGCGAGCGCATCCGCAGTGCGTATCGCCGCACTACAGAACGACCGCGCACGCCTGATCGGGCAATTGGTCACGCTGACCGCGCAGCCCGGCGCACAGGTTCGGGCGGCATTGGCGAGGGATGCCGATGACGATCTGGCCAGTTTGCCGCCTGCACCCGCCAGCGCGCCGTCCGATCTGCTCGTCAACCGGCCCGATATCATCGCGGCGGGCGCACGATTACGCGCGAGCGACGAAGAGCTTTACGCCGCCGCCGCCAGTCGCTTCCCCAGTTTCGACCTCAGCGCGGCGTTGGGGCTGCTGTCTTTCAATCTGGCCGATCTGTTCGATGAAGACGCCATCGTCGGTTCGCTTATCGCATCGGTGGCCGCACCATTGATCGATTTCGGACGCGTGCAGGCGGATATCGACGGGGCGGCGGCGGACAAGCAACTGGCCTTCCAATCCTATCGCCGGGCGGTGTTCGGCGCGCTGGGCGATGCGGAGGCCGCCTATGGCCTGATTGCCGCTGCCGATGCAGAAGCCGGGTCGGCGGTGGCGGAGCGCGATCTGGCGGACCGCGCCGCGCGCATTGCCGACACACGCTATCGCGCCGGGCTGACGGATTTTCTCACCGTGCTGGAATCCCGCCGAACCGCCGATGCATCGGGCGAACGCGCTGCGGCGGCATTGGGCCGGGCCCGACGCGCGCGCGTGTTGCTGTGGCAGGCATTGGGCGGCGGCGCACAGATGAACGAGAATGGTCAGCCAACCACTCTGTCGACCAACCAGTAGGCGCCGATAAGTCCGATGCCGTAACCGATCAGGCGAATGGCTGTACGTTCCAGGTGCGGCGCAAACCGCATGATGCCCGTGCGAAAGAGCAACACGGCCACGATTATCGCGACCTGCCCCGCCTCCACGCCCAGATTGAACGACAGCAGGGCGGCCGGCACTTCTCCGTCCGGCAGGCCGATTTCCCGCAATGCGCCTGCAAATCCGAAGCCGTGGAGCAGACCGAACCCGAACGCGACTGCCCACGGGTGACGCGCGGTCAGGCTTTCGCGGTCTTTCGCCAACTCTACGGCCAGCACCACGATGGATAGGGCAATCAGCGCCTCGACCGGTTGCTGTGCCAGACCCGTCCAACCCAAAGTGGTTGCCACCAACGTCACCGAATGCGCGACGGTAAAGGCCGTCGCCGCGCCGACGACACGGCCAAAATGCACGCTGCCGCCACCACGTACCATCAGCAACACCAACGCGATGACGAACAGCAGATGGTCCCATCCGGTGACGATGTGATCGACGCCGATTGCGAAATAACTGCGCCAGACTTGCCAGCGATCGGGCCGTGCGGCGATGATCGCCAATGGTTCGCGTGCCGTCAGGCGATAGGTCTGAACGGGACGATCCAGCGGCGCAATCCGCACGATGGCATCTTCGTTGGCGCGCAAGTTGGGGAGGCCAATCCCCTTTCCCGCTACGCGATCGTCGCAAGCAATTTTGGCGAAACCGATGGTGGCCGCCGGCGAGATACGCATACGCGGCGCTGCCGTCGGCGCGCACGAAGGCGGCAGGCGAGGTAGTGTACCGGAGCGCGCATCGCTGGCGAGCAGGGTTCGCTTCCAGCCCAGCGTCCACTGCGACGGCCCGATCTGTACGAAGTCCACCGATGATGGCCGCAACTCGTCTGCCCATGCTGCGCCCGGAATCCACAGCAGCAAAAATGCGATAGCAAGCGTTTTCACCGATCGAGGTCGATCGTATAGGCGTCCTTCAGCAAGGTGAATGCGCGGTCGCGTCGGGCGGCGATGGTCGCATTGCGCCAGTCGTCCTCCACCCGGTCGCGAATATCGGCCAGCGGCGGCACGGTACCCGTCCGGCGATCGGTCACCTGGACCAGATGAAAACCGAAGCCCGACGGCAATGGTCCAGCCCATGACGCGCCCGGCGGCATATCTTCCAGACCACGCGCGAATTGACGCCCGAACCGTTCGATTACCTCTCGCCGGGGCATATTCGTTGTGGTGGCGGGCAGGCTGATCCGCTCTCCGATGTCGGCCACGTCGTCGCCGGCTGACAGGCGCATCCTGGCCGCCTCGGCATCCCCGCGCTTCGCAAACCACACTTGCCGGAAACTTACCGTCGCATCTGCGGCGAAGCGTTCGGGATGGTCGCGCAGCCAGTCCTGCAGCACCGCATCGTCCGCTTGCGCCATCTGCGCTTCGGCGGCGGCGATCTGGTCCATTTTCTGGACCAGCCGGCGCCGCACCACGGCATCCCCACGGTCCAGGCCGAGCGCCAGAGCTTCACGATACAGCACCTCTTCGCGAATGAACTGCGCGATCAGCACGTCCAGTTCCGCATCCGTCGGCGGGCGCTTCAACGTGCGTTCGAATTGCAGCGCCAGTTCCGCCTGCTGCGTGCCGTCGACGCGGATCGTGCGATCGGCAGGATCGGCATCGGTCCCCCGCCACGCGAACAAAGCGAACAGAACCGCCCCGCCGATCAGAAAATGCACCAGCGGCTCTCTTAGCCAGACGGGCGTTCTCATCCCCGGTCGGCGGCCGGTGCGGGAGGTTTGGGGCGCACCCAGATCGGCGAGCTGTAGGCGCGTTCCTGCGCCACGGCGGCGTCCATCACATCGGCGGGCAGTTTGAAACCGAAACGGATGGCGTCGTACAGAAACCACTGCGGCGTGGGGATTTCCAGCACACGAACGTAATAAAAGGCGCGCTGCCCAGCACGATAGTCGGGATCGGTCCATACCGTCGCCAATTCCGCCGCACCGATGGAGTTTTCATACGTACCCGCGCCGCGATCGACGCTGTCGCCGACGGCAGGAACCACGCCGCCCGCTCGCAGGCGATCCTCCATGTCGGACCACACCACATCATAGACGCGCTCTTGCGTATCGCCGTCCGCGTCCACCCAACCCTTGACGATCTGCACCCGGTCGAGATTGGCCCCTTCGGGATCTTTCAATGCGCTGACCATAAAACGCGGGGCGCGGCCCGTATCATCCAGTTCCCCGCCCATCGGCACGCCCCGGCCGTATCCAGCACGCACCCAATCGCCATCGAGATCGTCGGCGGTAAAATCGAACCCGCCGAACAGCCGCACGGTCATACGCGGGCCGGTGGTGGCATAGACTTCGCGCGCCTGCATCGCATCGAATATTGCAGCACGCGTGTTCGCCCGCGCCCAGACGGCGGCGTATCCGCTGGCGAGATAATGCCAGCCCATCCTCCCGCCGCGTGTGCCCAGGTTCTGCGCGCTCAAGGCACGTGTCGCGCTGGGTTCGACGCCGGTATGCTTGCCGAAATAATTACCCTCGTCTGCCGTGGCGAGCGAGGTGTGGCTGTCGGTCGATCCGATCATGCCGAAGGCATAGGGGTTGGCGCCTGTGCGCTCCTCTATCGACAGGCCGCGTTTTAATGCCTCGCGCACGTAACTGCCCGCATACATGTCGGGCGTGGCGCTTTTGGACATGTCGAGATTGCCCAGTTCCCACCCCGCATCGCCATAGCTTGCAAATTCATCGTTCGGGGAGAGAAATGCGTGGGTTTCGCTATCGCCCTTGATCTGGGTCACTTCGACCAGCGGTTCGCGCGCGGCGCGGCGGCGGGCATATTCCGCCGTCATAGGCGCACCGTCGGGCATGGTGGTTTCGAACATCATGCCGTTCGACAGGTTGGAATTGTGCGGAATGGACAGCACCCGCCCGCCGGTCGTGCGTTCGTACCGGTCCATATAATCGAACAGCGTATCGACCGGCCCGCCGCCCACGCCGGGGAAAGGCAGCACCTGCTTCGTCAGGTCGCTGCCGTCGCGAAACACCACCACCCGGTGCAGATTGTTGCCGCCGGGCATCAGCGTGTATTCGAACCCCGCCATCGCGGTGAATGTGCCGGGCCGATTGTAACGGTCCAGCGTGTCGAGGTGCGTTTGCCAGATTTCCGTGGTCGCGGTACGATTGCGTTCGGGATCGCGCATGGCATCGGGCAGATTGCCGGCGGCGGCGCGAGTGATGATGTCCGCCACGGCCAAGGTCGATTGTTGGGGCGATTTATGCATCATGTCGTGCCATTTCCGCAGCACGGGGTCGCGGATCAGCAAGCGGGGCGCGTCGTAGATACGCCGGGTCGCGCCAAGTCCGTCGCTGTGATCGGCGATGACCAGAAAATCCAGTGGACGATCGAGCTTCGCCGTCATCCCGCTGGTGGCGGTCACTTCCACGCCGCTGGCGAATTGCAGCGCCGCTTCCGGGCCAAGCCTGGTGCCGAACCCGAACGCGTCGATCGAATTGTCGGTGTGGAGATGCGTGTCGCCCCATAACGGACGTTCGGGGTATTCGCTGAGTTCGACGACCCCCTCGCCCGACCCGCGCGCTTCCTCGCCCGCCTGTTCGATCCGTTCGCACCCGGCCAGCGCCAGCGACGATGCCACGGTCGCCGCGAATGCTATCTTCGAAATCCCCGCCGCGATGTTCCGCATATCCGCTCCCCGTTGGCCGCATGGTGGAACCTTGCGGGCCATCAGGTCAAGACCATGCGCGCGAAAGTCAGCTGCGGGTCAGCAGCGCCGACCGGACACATCGGCATACCACCTCGTCGCGCTGGTTCAGCAATTCATGAGTGAACGTAACGATGCCCGCATTGGGCCGCGATTGGGATTCCCGCAGCGCCGCCACTTCGCTGGTGGCACGCAACGTGTCGCCGATGAATACCGGTTTTGGCATCACCAGCTTGTCGTAACCCAGATTGGCGACGAGCGTGCCAAGCGTGGTGTCCCCCACGCTTAGGCCCACCATCAGGGCGAAAGTGAAAGTGCCGTTGACCAAAATCTGCCCGAATTCGCTCGCCTTCGCCGCTTCCGCATCCAGATGCAGCGGTTGCGGATTGTGAGTCATCGTCGTGAACAGCAGATTATCGGTTTCGGTGACCGTGCGGCGAATCTCATGCGCCATCCGGTCACCGACCGACCATTCGTCGAAATGCCTGCCCGCCATCGGGCTTACTCGGCAGCCTGCGCCTGGCTATCGTCGCCGAAGCCCATCATGGCCTTGATCTCGAGAAACTCCGCGAAGCCTTCCACGCCCCATTCGCGGCCGTTTCCGCTTTGCTTGTATCCGCCGAACGGTGCGGTCATGTCGATGCCGCCATTGATGGATACGCGCCCCGCCTTGATCCGGCGCGCGACCTTGCGCGCCGCGTCCAGATCTTCGCCCGCGACTTGCCCCGCCAGGCCGTACGGCGTGTCATTGGCGATCTCGACCGCCTGATCCACGCTGTCATAACCGAGGATGGTCAGCACCGGGCCGAAGATTTCCTCCTTCGCAATGGTCATGTCGTTGGTGACATCGGCGAAGACGGTCGGGCGCGCGAAGTGGCCCTTGTCGATACCGTCGGGCTTTCCGGGGCCGCCCGCAACCAGCGTTGCGCCTTCTTCGATACCCTTTTCGATCAGCGCCTGCACCTTGTCGAACTGCGTGCGGCTGACCAGCGGTCCCATCGTGGCGTTGCCGGTCGGATCGCCGGTGACGACCTTGTCCGCCGCTTCCTTGGCGGCCGTTTTGGCCTCGTCCATACGCTTTGCCGGGACCAGCATGCGCGATGGCGCGGTGCAGGTCTGGCCCGTATTGTTCATCATGCTGGCGACGCCCTTGGACACATTCTTGGCGAACGCGCTGTCGTCCAGCAGGATGTTCGGGCTTTTCCCGCCCAGTTCCTGCGCCACGCGCTTGACCGTCGGCGCGGCGTTCTTGGCCACTTCGATCCCGGCTCTGGTCGATCCGGTGAAGCTGACCATGTCGATATCGGGGTGTCCGGAAATCGCGCTGCCGACGCCGGGACCGTCGCCCTGGATCATGTTGAACACGCCGGCGGGGACGCCCGCTGCGTGCAGGATCTCGGCAAATATCTGCGCGGAAAACGGCGCGATTTCGCTGGGTTTCAGGATCATCGTGCAACCCGTGGCGATGGCGGGATAGACTTTCACCGCGATCTGGTTGAGCGGCCAGTTCCACGGCGTAATCAGGCCGCAGACGCCGATCGGTTCCTTCGCAATGATCGTGTCGCCGCGCTGCTCGTCGAACGCGAACGCCTCCAGCGTCTGGATCGTCATGGCGAGATGCGCCGCGCCCAGCCGGGCATGGGCGCCAGTGGCCAAATGCGACGGGGCGCCCATTTCTTCGGTTACCGCATCGGCAAGATCGCCCTGCCGCTTTTCATATTCGCCCTGCATGGTCTTGAGAAGGTCGATGCGGTCGGCCTTGCTGCTGACGGACCAGCCGGCGAAGGCGCGGCGTGCGGCCTGAACCGCCTTGTCCACGTCCGCCTTGCTGCCCAGCGAAATAACACCGGCGGTTTCTTCGGTGGCGGGGTTTTCCACGTCCAGCGTGTTGGGCGTGACCGGATCGACCCAGGCACCGTCGATGTAGAATTGGGTGTAATCGCGCATGATCTCTCCTCGCCCCGTGCGGGCTTTTATGATTGTCGGCGCGACCCTACCCCGCCTCTCGAACAGGAGCAATCGCCCTTCACCGCGGTCGTTCTTCGGCCCAGCGCGCGATCACCTGCGCGCCGTCCATCGCGCTGTCGCGAATAGTGCCGGGCGTACGGCTGAAGCGCGGGGCGGGCGCGGTGTGGCGAATGCCGCCGCGTTCGACATAGGAACCGCGCGCCTGCAGATGCGGATGTTCATGCGCGGCCGCGATGGGGACCACCGCCGCGACGCAGGCATCGGTCCCTTCCAGCAGATCGACCCAATGGGCGGACGGTTTGCCCGCGAACAGCGCCGTCAGCGCCCCTGCGATACGCGGCCAATTGCGCGGATCGTCGCGCCCATCGGTCAAGTCCGCCCCGCCGCCGACCCGTTCCACGAACTCGGCATAGAATTGCGGTTCGAGCGCGCCCAGCGATATGTCCACCCCGTCCGCGCAGGTGTAGCAGCGGTAATAGGGCGCGGTTCCGCCCAGCAGGCTGCGCCCGCGTTCGGCCACCAGCCGCGCGTCGGCGCCCATGCCGCTGAAGAAACTCATCAGCGATGTCACGCCGTCCACGATCGCCGCATCCACCACTTGTCCGCGCCCCGATACCGTGCGTTCGAACAGGGCGCTGACCACGCCCAGCGCGCAATAAAGCGAGCCGCCGCCGAAATCGCCGACCAGGTTCTGCGGCGGCACGGCGGGCTGCCCCGGCTGGCCGATCCCGTCCAGCGCGCCCGCGACCGCGATGTAATTGATGTCGTGCCCGGCGGCCTTTGCCAGCGGGCCGTCCTGGCCCCAGCCGGTCATCCGGGCATAGATCAAACGGGGGTTAAGTTGACAAAGTACATCCGGGCCCAGCCCCGCACGTTCCATCACGCCGGGCCGGTATCCTTCGATCACGACATCGGCGTTTTGGGCGGCGGCGCGGCACAATGCGCGCCCTTCGTCGGTGCGGATGTCCACGCCGATGCGGTGGCGGGCGCGTTCGACGACGGGGTTCATCGCATCGCCCGCCCCTTCGCGTTCGATGCGGACCACTTCCGCCCCCATATCGGCGAGCAGCATGGCGGCGTGCGGGCCGGGGCCGATGCCGACGAATTCCAACACCCGCACGCCTGCCAGGGGGCCGGAAACCGGGCTGTTGGATTTGGCTGATATGTCGTCCGGCATCGCATGGTCCCCTACCCAAGATCGTAAGGGAACATGGCGGAGGTGCGGACGCCCTTGTCTAGTCTTTCGCGTCCAGCGCCGCCCATGTGGCGGGGCCGACGACGCCATCGGTGACGAGCGCGAAGGCGCGTTGCAGTTCCACTACCGCCGCGTGGGTGGCGGGGCCGAAAATACCGTCCGCCGCAATGCCGAGCAGGCCCTGCAATCCGCGCACCGCCCGCCCCCGGTCGCCCACGCGCAGAACTTGCCGCCCGCTGACATCGTCACGTTGGAGTGCTTGCGGTTGGCATGCTTGCGATGAGCAGCCGCCAGTTTCGTGTCGTAGCGGTTCCGGCGATACAGCGGCCCGTTATATCGGCGCGCGAAGCCTGCCCAATCATGGCGGCGCAAGGCATCGTCCAGCCCGTTCGCCCGAACGAAAGCGACGAAGGCAGCCAGATGCGCGTCCTCCCCCGCCATCATCGCGGCGACGAACGCCTCCACATCGTCGAACCCGGCGGCGGCGTGATTGTCGCCCATGATCTGGAACGCGCCCCAGCTGGCGGAGCGCAAGGCGGCGTCACGGTCCAGCGCGATCGCGCGCGCCAGCCGGTCGTACTGGCCGCGCGCGGGGCCATAGCCGCCCCAGCGGCGCGCGCTGATATCGGGATGCGCGGCGGAATGCACGCCGCCGGTCAGGCGATGGAAATAATGCCGTTCGAACAATATTTTGGGCCGGCCATCGCGCAGGAAGCCGCCCCGGCTTTCCACATCGATCACTGCGCGCACGGCGGCTTCATCGCATCGCAAAGCCTGCGCCGCGCGGGCGATGGCGGCAGCGGATAGAGGCGCGGCAGCCCCGCGAAACTGCCCGTGATCGAATTGCACCATGATACGTCCCCTGAATGTGAAACAGGGGGCCACCAGCTAATGATGGCAGGCGGTGTAGGACAGCGTTTATTGGGGTGATGTTCACCCCCTGTGCGGGGGCTGTTCCGTGCGCGGGGGTGGGGGTGTGGGGGGAAGGCGCGTTACCCCTCCACCACCGCGTCGGGGCGTCCGGCGATCAGGGTGTTGCAATAGGCAAGGCACAGATCGCGGCTGCGATAGCTGCCCCAGCGTTTCACCTCCTCCCGCTCCACGATCGGGAACGTGCCGTAGATATAGCGGACATCGTCGCGCGCCGCCGCGCTGTCGTAGGGTTCGACCCCATCGGCCAGAGCCGGGTCGAACACGCCGTACAAAATGAAATAGAGCGCATCCAGCTTGGCGCGCAGATGCAGGCGGCGTTCCTCGTCCCAGATGAAGGGTGCGCGGACCTCTCCCGCATCATCGACATGGCCCATGTCCCGCGCGAAGGGAGCCATGTCATGCGCGGTGTAAGTCAGTTCCAACACCGCCTCGCGCACGATCTCGGCGGCGGTCTGCGTCCCGAACTTGCGCGCGTAGGCGGCGGGCGGAATGACGGGGAGTTGTTCGACTATGTACCAGTTAGATGTTCGTGCCTTGGATCTTTTGACGCGCGACAAAATCAAACGCAGAGCATTGAAGTTGGCCAGAACTAGCAGCAGATGCATCTCGCTACGTCCTGACCAAAGTTAATGATGTGCGGAGTTGAGTTTCCGAGCCGCTGACGTCGGCACTAGTGAGCGCTATGAAGTGCGGGAATCTGGTTGGCCCTGCAATATCTCTGTAAGCCAGAGAATAGCTACGGGATGCGTGCTTGCCGCGATCTGTTAGTTACCCAATATTGAGGTTCAGCTAGCCACAATGGATCTGGTTTGATCTTCATATGTCGCGTGACACCGCTGTGACCGGCACGCATGTAAGATTCGTCTGGATTTACTACAATGCTCGCAGCGCGATGATCGAATTGACTGGACCATCTTGCCTTCGTAGAGCGGAACCCATTCGCCCGATGGCGAGTCCCACCGATTGCCGCCGACGGGCCATGCGCCTTCCTGTTCTTCCAGTTCCGCGCGGGTACGGAACAAGTGGCTGTCGTTCGTCATATTGAACATGCGAGCATATTTGACCGGCCAGCTTCGCACTTCCTCATCGCCGGAACGGTCCACCAACACCGGAACGCGGGCATAGATTGCAGTGGTCAGCGCCATGTCGCGCCGGGTGCGGAAAATCGGCGCGGTTCCCGTGTTGGGGTTCACCCGCGCAAAATCCTCCGCCGTGATGGGAAAGGATTGATCGGGGTTTTCCACTTCCGCCGTCGAACGCAAAAAGAACCCGCACTTCGCTGCGCCGAACGTGCGGTTCGGACTGGACACCATGACGCAGAATTTGAAACTGGCGTGGACGTCCGGGAAGAACACTTTCCGATTTTCGAAATCGTACAACGCCTTGATATGCCCGCCGACCGCGACCTGGCGAAAAACGCGCGGCCGATTGGTCGCTGGCGATACCGCTGGGTGTCAGCAGGCCGACCATTCCACCCGGTCTCACCAGCGCATGGGCGCGTTCCACGAACAGGCTGTACAGATTGACTTTCGCCGCGCCCCAACACGGTAATGACCGCCATTCCCTTGGCGATCTTCGTGCGCGCCATCCGCAACGTATCGACGGCGTGGCGATACTGCCTCCACAATCGGCGTTCAGCGGATCTCCACCGCTTTCATCGCGGCGATCATTCGTCTTGCGGTCCGTCGGCGCTGCGCCCGTGCGATGGGCGGACGGCGGGCCGCGAACCATGGCACCTGCTGCAGTTCGATCCGGTCCCACGGCGGATTGCCGACCACCGCGTCGAAACCGCCTTCGCGCGCTGCGCTCGCCCAGTTGGTCCACACTCCGGGGAAGACGATCTGCCAGTTGAGGAAGCGTTCCTCCTCTATCAGCGCGCGCGCTTCGCCCTGAATGGCGGTGAAGCGTTCCACATCCGCATTCCCTTCCGCCCCCGCAGGCGGGCGCAGGCCGCGCGCGATGGGCATGGGATCGCCGAACACCCCGTCCAGCCATTGGGCGACCAGCGCGCGGTCCGTGCCTTTCAAATCCAGCCAGTCGAGCGCGTGGACGAAGCTGACGAAGCCGTCCAGCTCCCCGATCTGCGCTTCCACATCCTGCCACATTTCGGCGCTGCGATGCGCCTCGTCTATATCCGCATCGGTCAGGGCCTCGATCAGTTCCATCGACCGGGCCTGCCGCTGCGCGCGTTGCAGCGGTTCGTGCAGGAACAGCTCGCCGCCCGTGCCGGTCCCGTGCGTCGCCTTGTCGATCGCATCGCGCACCCACAGGCCGAACAGGCTGTCGCCTGCCGCCAGATGGTGATCGATGAACGACAGGGGCGCGCCGACGGTGAAAGTGTGCAGCCACAGCGAAACCTTCGCCAGTTCCACCGCCATCGGGTTCTTGTCCGCGCCATAGACGCAGCGTTTCAGCACCATGCGTTTGACCAGCTGGGGATCGTCCAGCTGGTCTTCCGAAACGGTCCACCCTTCGTCATGCGCGTTGCCGCGAATGGTGGCGCGCACCTTGCGGATTTCTTCCGCCACCGGGCTTTCATATTCCAGCCCATGCTGCGCCAGCGCCCGCGCCGTGGCATCGGCGACCGCATCCAGCGCGTGGTTGGTCAGCCGATCGACCAGCGAAACCAGAAAATGCCCGGACCCCATCGCCGGGTCGCACACCCGCAACCGGGTGATCGCGCGCGCCGGATCGACTTTTTGCAAGGCGGCGAATTTCGTATCCTCGTCATCCGCAGATGTCAGCCCGTCCAGCCGTTCGCGAAACGCCGCATGGGCATCGGCGATCAGGGGTTCCAGCGTTTCGTCGAGGATCAGCAGGACCAGATCGTCCGGCGTGTAATACGATCCGCTGTTCTTGCGCGCGAAGATGTTGGGGCGAATGTCCAGCGCGCCGCCCGTGCCTTCCACGTCGGCTGCGCCTTCTTCCCGAACCAGTTCGAATTCCAGCAGCCGTTCGTAAATGGAACCCAGCTGGCGCACCGACAGATCGCGATAATTGATGTAGCGGCGGCGGCCATCCACCTGTTCCCACGACAGGATGTCCAGCGCCTGCGCCATGACATCGTCGCCCAGCCGGATCGTGCCCAGCAGCGGCTGGCCCGCGCTGAACAGTCCGCCATTGTAGGGCGGCAGGCCGACCGACGGATCGCCCCGGTCGATCATTTCGGACAGGCTGGCAAACCGGCTCCAGTAATTGCGCGCCACGCTGGAAAACGCATCGCCATCGTCCATCCGCCGCCCGACATCCAGCCGCGCCACGCGCAGCGCATAATCGTCGTACCGGGCATCCTTCACCGGCAGCAAACCGCGATCTTCCGCATAGAGGACGAACAGCATGCGATAGAGGAAGATCAGCGTCGCCTGCCGGATGTCGGACAGCGGCGCATCGGCGGGCGCGGCGGCGGCGATGGCCTTGCCCAGTTCGGGATACAGGCGGTTGAACACCAGATCGGACAGGCTTTGCGCGACGCGCTTTTCGTAAAACACCGCTTCATCGCGGGCGATGTCCAGCGTGCTGGGCGCGTCGCCGGCTGCGCGTTCGAACGCGGTGCGGCCGAACAGGGTGACGAACACGCCCAGCCAGTGATCGCGTTCGTCCGGCGTGACGCCTGTATCCAGCAGATCGGAACCAAGGCCCAGGATGCGCGCCAGGTCCAGCTCCAGATAACCGTCGATGATGGACGGCGCACCGGCGTAATAAAGCCGCCAGCGCGCGCCGTTGGTCAATATGCCCCAACGCAGCGCGCCGTTGGTGTGATCGTCGATCCGCCGCAGATAGCGCAGCAGCTGGATGGACGGCGTATCGCGGTCGGCTCCCTTGCGCCCCTCCGCCCGGTCCAGCGCGCGGCCCCACCGTTTGCTTTCCAGCACCGCCGCGCCAAAGCCGTAGCGTTTCCATTCCTCGCCGTGGGAATTGGCCTGCTCCTTCGCGTCGGCATCGATGAACAGCAGACCGTCGGGCACATCCACTCGCCCGCGTTCCGACAGGTTCTGCTGGGTCAGCGTATGGGTCCAGCCCAACGCTTCGAGCACCGGCCAGACGAAATCGGTTTCGGTGGTCGCTTCGTTGGGGTTGGTGTCGCGCGGCAGCGTGTTCGCGATGGCGGTCAGCCGGGCGCGCATGGCGGCCAGAGTCGGCTGCGTGGCCGCCCACCCCGCGCTGCGAGTGATGCCGTCGCCCAGGTAATCGCGCGTGAACAGGCCACCTGCGGCAAAGAGCGTTGCGTCCATCACGGTGCAGCGCATATCCACCGATCGCCCGCGCGCCAATCGATTTTGCATTTGTGCCCGCACGCCCCGGTGTTCATGTGGTGCGGACTAGATGGACGAAAGGCGATGGATTGGCTGACAGTTTGGACCCCACGGGCGCGCCCGATCATGCCGCACTGGCAGCGATTGCGCGCGATGGCGGGGCGTTGTGTACCGTGGTCGGCATCGCAGGCAGCTATTCCCGGCGGATCGGGGCGCAGCTGGCGATTGCGGGCGACGGGACATGCACCGGCGATCTGGCGGATCACTGCCTGAATGCGGAACTGGCGCGGCGGGCCGCTTCGATGGCGCAGCCCGCAACGGTGCGGCTGGGCGGCGGGGTCGCGCCGTTCGATTTCCGGCTGCCTTGCGGGTCCACGCTCGACATCATGATCGATCCGGCCCCCGATCGCGCGAAGGCCGCTGCGGTGGTGGAGCGGCTGGCGGCTCGGCAACCGGCCAGCCTGACGCTGCCTGCCAACGCGCTGCTGCCGGCGCGCGACTACCTTCCCGCAGCGCGTATCGTGCTGGTCGGCGACAATCCCGAATGCGACGCGCTGGCGGCATTGTGCGCGGCCTATGGGGCCGGGGTCGTCCGCCTGAAACCGCGCGGCCTGTCGATGGACCTGCCCGCCGGTCTGCTGGACGCGTGGAGCGCGGTGCTGTGCCTCAGCCACGATCACGAATGGGAACGGCGCGTACTGCCCTGGGCGCTGGCGAGCGAGGCGTTTCTGATCGGCGCGATCGGCGGGGCGCGCGCCCGTGATGCCCGCCGGGCGACGCTGGCTCAGGCGGGGTTCGGCGCCGCCGACATCGCACGGGTCGCCGGGCCGATCGGCCTGGTGGCCGCCACGCGAACGCCCCAGGCGTTGGCCTTTTCCACCATGGCGCAAATCGTGGAAAGATACGAAGCCTTGCTGGAACGCGCGAGCGTGGCGGTTCCTGCATGACGACACCGCGCGTGGTGGTCGCGGTGCTGGCGGCGGGGCAGGCCCGGCGCTTTGGCGGGGGCAAGATGTGGGCCGATCTGGGCGGACGGCCGTTGATCCGATACGCCATGGACGCGGCGCTGCCGCTCGGCCATCCCACCGCCGCGATCGTCGATGCGCGCGATACCGATCGGCACGCTATCCTGCCGGACGGGGTGGCCGTCATCCCGAACCCCGCCGCCGAAACCGGCATGGGCAGTTCCATCATCCGCGCCATCCGCTGGGCGATGGAACGGCGCGCCGATGCGCTGCTGCTGACGCTGGGCGATATGCCGTTCGTGACCACCGCGTTGCTGGCGGATCTGATCGAGGCGGCAGAGGGCGGCGCAATGGCCACCGCGCAAGGCGACGGCACGCCCGGCCCACCACTGCTCATTCCCGCCTTACTCTACCGACATTTTCTGGCCATCGACCCCGCCAAAGGCGCGAAACATCTGCTCGCCGGTATCGACGATCTGCGCGTCCACTGCTGCGACCCGGAATTGCTAGCCGATATTGATACGGCCGATCAGATGACCAAGGCGCGCGCGCGATTGCGGACCGAATAACGGTCAGTCCACCGCCACCACATTGTCCTGCGAATCCCGGTCGATGTAGAAATTGTACGGATCGATGCCAGCAAAAGCGGGCTTTTCCGCCGTCACCAGCGTCATCCGCTGCGTCCCGCCTGCAATCGGACGACGGCCCATCATTAGCACATCGGCGGCGGCGAACGCCCCTTCGCCCGGACGCGATGCAAACAGGCCGACCTCGATATTTTCGGACAGCCGCGCGCGTTTTTCCGCGCCTTTGCCATCGGCGTAGAACTTGCCGGTATCGATCGTCAGTGTCGTGACCCAGCGTCCGTCGGCGCGTCTGTTGCTGTTCGCCTCGACCGCTTTCAGATCGTAGATGGTAATACGTTCGAACAGGTCGGTAATCAGATTTTGCTGTGCGCGCGTCGTCGCCTCGCGGCGCAGTTCGGCAATCAGATCGAGCGATCGCGGATAGGGCGCGCTTTGAAACCGGAACCGGCTCGCAAACCGGGACAGCGCGCGATTGACCGCCGCCTCCCCCATCCTCTGTTGCAACAGATACATGACCAGCGATCCCTTGCGATAATGGATGTAGCCCTGATTTTCGACGCGATAGAGCGGCAGTTCTTCCACCACCTCGCCCTTCCTGCCACTCAGATACTGGTCTAGCTCGTATTGCAGGAACCGGCGGATCTTGTCCGGCCCATACCTTTTCTTCATCACCATCAGTGCGGAATATTGCGCCAGCGTTTCGGACAGCATGGTGCCGCCCTGCATATCCGCGCCGACCACCTGATGCGCCCAGTACTGATGCGCCAATTCGTGTGCGGTGACATAGGATACGTAATCGATGGTGTCGGGATCGCGGACGTCCGCGGCGAAACCGATGCTTTCGGAATAGGGCATCGTGCCCGCGAACGCCTGAGCGAAACCGCGATAGCCGGGAAATTCCACGATCCGCGCATGATCGAATTGATAGGGGCCGAAATTCGCCCGATAATAATCCAGCGACGTCTTCATCGCCGCCAGCATGACCGGTACGTTCCAGTCATGTTTCGGATCGTGATAGACAGACAGGCGGATGCCGTCGTGCTTCTCATGCGCCTCGGCATAGCGGGCGGACTGGATGGAAAAGAAATTCAGGATCGGCGCTGGGCTGCGGAATGTGGCAGTGCGGCGATCCCCCGCGACCGTATCGGCAATCTTGTTGCCGGGCGCCAGCGGAACCTGATCCGCGCTGGTGCTGACGGTGATGCGCGAATTGACCCAATCGGCATGGATGTAATTTTCGTTCTGCGCGGCAGTGTCCTCCAGCTTCGCCGGGCGCAATTCATCCGGCAGACCCTGCCGCCGCCGTTGCGTGCGGTCCGACAGCAGACTGCCGCGATCCATGCCGATGATCGGTGCGAAGCTGAAATTGTTCACGAATGTGCCATTGTCCACCACATCGATCTGCGGTGCATCGTTGGGGAAGCCGCGCCGCCAGATCTGCGACGCGAATTGCAGCTGCGCGGTCGCGCCGGGGGCAAGCGGCTGGGCGAAGGTGAAGATGCGATATTGATGTTCCGTGTCATGGTCCGACAAACTGGCGCCATCCAGTTCCATCGACTGGAACTCCACCGTCAGATCGCCCTGCCGGACATGCACCTGTTCGATCGGTGCACCGGTATCGTTGCGAAGGTCGTATCGCCCGGTCACCTCCATCCGCCGTTCATCGGGATAGATCGCCACATCGAACGCCACGTCGGTAATATCGGGGCGCGGCAGGTTTTCGTATTGCAGATATTTGCGTTCATACTCGGCCGTCTGGCGTTCGATATCATCGGCCGTTCGATACAGGTTCAGTTCGCTGGTGTTGTGGCGGATCATCAGTCCGCTGCCGATCATGCCCGCCGCCATGACCGCTGCGATCGCACCGGAGGCAAGCGTCACGCGCCCCGGTATCGCCCTGATCCGGGGCATAACCGCCGAAACCGTGCCACGCGGCCACAGCCAATGCGCGACGACCAGCAGGATCACGGCGAAACATCCCCAGTACAGCCGCGCCCACATCGCCCCGACCCAGAAACCGGATGCGTCGTTCATATCGCTCAACGGCTGGCTGGGGCCGCTGCCGTAACGATAGAGAATGTTGGTATAACCCAGATTGGACAGGAATATCCCGCCCACGAACCACACCAGCATGATGCCCCAGCCGACATATTTGTTCGGGCTGACCGCTTGGGCGAACACTGCCAGGATGGCGATCAGCAGCAGGTCGATGCTCTGCGGCAATACGAACCATGCGAGATAGGCCGCGATATCGATCCGCCCAGCACCCAGCGCCAGCTCGTACCCGATGCCCGCCAGCATCCCGACCAGATTCATCGCCAGCAGCACGATGAAAATGGCAGCAATCTTGGGCAGGAAAATAATCCAGGGCTGCACGGACGTCGCGCCGACCAGCTCGTTCATGCGCGCATCGCGTTCCCGCCACACCAGTTCCCCGCCGTAAAACACCGCGACGATCAGAGCGAACAGCACCGTGCCGCTCAACACGGTTGAAATGACGTTGGATGTCAGTGGGTAGGACGGCGTGCCGTACGTCGTCTCAGAGAAATACAGGTTGAAGGCAGTGAAAATCACAGACAGCAGCAGCAGCACGATCAGGCCGGGGCTTTTGACCACCAGCGCAACCTCGGTCTTCATCCGCAGCCACAATTGCGCGGCGACGGTTCCCGCTCCCTTGCGCCGGGCAACGTCGCGATCGTCGGTTGCAGGGCGTACGGCGGCGGCTTGGGTTTCCCGGCGCTGTTGCCGCGCAATTTTTCGCAAGGCACGCGGCGACGGCGCCCGTTCCGTCATGCTGAACCGCCACCAAGTGACAGCGAGCAAGAGCGCACTCAACGCCAGCACGAACATGCGGTTGAACAACAGATTGCCCGCCAGCGGTATCAGGCGCGTGTTCATCTCGTCCGCCGTCCAATATCGCGACACGTCGAACAATGCCCCCATCGCCAAAGGTTCGAACCGGGCCATCGCATCCTGAAACTCCGGCCGGGACGCCAGCACGGCCGTCACCACCAGATATCCCATCACGAACACCAGCACACCGATATAGCTTGCCAACATCGACCGGGTGATGGTCGCGAGCGCGAACAGCAGGGCGGACGACAGCAGGATGTTGGGGATGGCGATGATCGCGAACGGCCAGGCATAGGCGACGAAGCCGCTGGACCGGACCGTTTCGGGATCGACCCACGGCATCATCGCACCGATTGCGATCCCCAGGGGCAAGGCCAGATAACCCAGCACCGCGATGGCTAACCCGCCCAGGAAACGCCCCGCCAGAAATTGCGTCCGCCCCACCGGCGTTGCGCGGATCATCGGCCCGAACCCGGTCTGATCGTCGCGCACGACGGCATTGGCGACGAAGGATGTGATCACGAACAGATAGAACAGGCTCATGATCGCCAGCGCGACCGTGATGGCATAGGGCGCGTTTTCGGCAACCTGGCCGGGCGTGCCCAGACTGACATTGGCGCTGGCCGCGACACCGAAACCCAGCAGGAAGAAGATGATCGCCGACACCCAGAATACCGGGTTTCTCAGTTGATAGCGCAATTCGAAACCGGCGATGGGGGCAAACAGCATGATGCGCGCCCCCTACGCGGCTTGCGGCATGGAGGATGCCGGGCGGCGCGCATCGGCCAGAGTTGCGAAATAGACATCCTCCAATCCGCCCGGTGCCGGATCGAAGCCGCCGGGTCGATCGTCGTTCAGAACGTGGATGATGACCTGCCCGGCGAAGAAGCGATGCGAAATGACTTCGTGAGAGGCGCGGAAATCATTCAGCCGGTCATGGTCGATCGTGCGTTGCCACACGCGCCCCTTGGTCTCGGCGATCAGCTCGCGCGGCGCGCCTTCCAATTGGACGCGGCCATCGGCCAGCACCGCCATGCGCGGACACAGATCGGCAACGTCGTCCACGATATGGGTGGACAGGATGACGACCACATTCTCGCCGATACCGGCCAGCAGGTTCAGAAAACGGTTGCGTTCTTCGGGGTCGAGGCCGGCGGTCGGTTCGTCCACGATAATCAGCTGCGGATTGCCGATCAGGGCCTGCGCGATGCCGAAACGCTGACGCATCCCGCCCGAAAAACCCGCGATCGCCTTGTTCCGCACATCCCAAAGATTGGTCTGGTCCAGCAATCGTTCGACCACGATCTTGCGATCGGCCGTACCCGAAATGCCTTTCAGCACCGCCATATGGTCCAGCATCCGATACGCCGAAACGCGCGGATAGACGCCGAAATCCTGCGGCAGATAGCCGAGCACGTCGCATAGGGCATCGGGCTGGCTCAAAACGTCGATATCGCCGAACCGGATCGTCCCGTCCGTCGGCGACTGCAATGTCGCGATCGTCCGCATCAGCGTGGATTTTCCCGCCCCGTTGGGGCCGAGCAGACCGAACATCCCGCGCGGAATGGACAGGCTCACATCATCGAGCGCACGCGTTCCGTTGGGATAGACATGGCTGACACCGGACAGTTCGAGCATTGCATTCCCCCATCAAAACCTGCAGCCGACCTTACGGCAATGGTGTAGCCGGGCAAGACGGTTCGTCGAATGGCAACGGGCATCAGTCGAAGGGGCTGGTGCCGCCCCGCCTGCATCATTGGGCAAATCCGACGCTTCGGCCTGCAGTTCTTTAATCAGGTCTTCGTGACGTTAATCCAAATGATGGATCGGCTTCTCGTAGCAGGCCATCCTAGCAAACGCCGTTTAGAAACCGTCTGTGCGACGATTTCCCAAGGGTTTCAGACTGCTGCGAGGTGATGGTGCCCAGAAGAGGACTCGAACCTCCACATCCTTGCGAATACATGCACCTGAAGCATGCGCGTCTACCAATTCCGCCATCTGGGCACGGGGCGGCGCCTGCGTGGGCGCGTTCCGGTGAGCGGCGCGCCTAGCGGGGGGTGGCGGCGGTTGTCAACTCGCAAAGCGGCGACAGGCTTGCTATGTGGGGCCATTCCAACCCCAATCACCGTCAGAGCCCGATCCGATGCCGTCCCAACCCGCCCCCGCACGCGATGCCGCCGCCAAGCCCGATGCATTCCACGTTGCGGCGTTCTACCAGTTCACGAATTTCGCCGACCCCGCCGCCTTGCGCGAACCGTTGCTGGCGTTGTGCGCCGAACATGGCTTGCGCGGTACCGTTCTGCTGGCGCGGGAAGGAATCAACGGAACCATCGCGGGTGGGCGCGATGCGGTGGCCGCAGCCATCGCGCATATTCGCGGCCTGCCCGGCTGCGCGCAGATGACGGTCAAGCGATCGCATACCGATCACCCTCCGTTCCATCGGATGAAAGTGCGGCTGAAGGCGGAGATCGTCACGATGGGCGAGCCCGATATCGACCCCGCACGCAATGTCGGCGAATATGTCGAGCCCGAAGACTGGAACGCGCTGATCGGCGATCCCGACACCGTGCTGATCGACACCCGCAACGATTACGAGGTCGGCATCGGGACGTTCGCCGGCGCGATCGATCCCGCAACGCCGACGTTCCGCGATTTTCCCGGCTGGTTTCGCGACCATCGCGCCGAACTGTCCGCCAGAGCGAAACGCGGCCAGCCGACCAAATTCGCCATGTTCTGCACCGGCGGCATACGGTGTGAAAAGGCGACGGCGTTCCTGAAAAGCGAAGGGGTGGAAGATGTTTTCCACCTGAAAGGCGGCATCCTGTCCTATCTGGAACGCGTCGCACCCGAAGACAGCCAATGGCGCGGCGAATGCTTCGTGTTCGACGAACGGGTCAGCGTTACGCAAGGGCTGGCCGTCGGTACGCATGAATTGTGCCGCGCCTGCCGCATGCCGCTGAGCGAGGGGGACCGCGCTTCGCCCTATTACGTCGAAGGTGTGTCATGTGCGCGTTGCCATGATCGGCGCACCGCCGAACAGCGCGATGGCTATGCCGAACGCCAGCGGCAGACTGCGTTGGCGGAGGCGCGCGGTGTGGACCATATCGGTGCCAAGCTTCGCCCCGATACGCCCCCAACAACGGCTTCGGCGACGGCTTCGACGACGAGGATGCAAGCGCCTGGGACCAAAGCTATCCGGGGTTGGCGTAATGCCGATGCGCGCCGCCCTCCCCATCCTCTACAGTTTTCGCCGCTGCCCCTATGCCATGCGCGCGCGGATGGCGCTGCGGATAAGCGGCGCGGAGCATGAATTGCGCGACATTCTGCTGCGCGACAAACCCGATGCCATGCTGGCGGCATCGCCGAAGGGAACGGTGCCGGTGCTGGTGCTGCCCGATGGCACGGTGCTGGAACAGAGCCTCGACATCATGGTCTGGGCGCTGGGCCGGTCGGACCCGGAAGGCTGGCTGGCGGATGCCGATATGAACCTGATTGCGCGGTTCGACGGCGAGGATACAGGTGGGTTCAAACATCACCTCGACCGGTACAAATACGCCGCGCGTTACGACAGCGATGCCAAGGCGCATCGGGCGGCACGGGCTGGCAATTTTGGGGGCGCTGGAAGAACGGCTGGCCGCGCGCGACTATTTGACCGGTCCGGCCCGGAGATTGGCGGACATCGCGATCTTCCCGTTCGTGCGGCAGTTCGCCGCCCATGATCGCGACTGGTTCGCGGCGCAGGATGTTGCACGCACGCGAGGGTTGGCTCGCCCGGTTGATCGGCAGCGATCTGTTCCGCAATATCATGGTCAAACGACCATTATGGCAACCGCCCGGCGATATGTCGGCGTGAACCGGCCGAAGGTAGCCGTCTTTGCCCGCTGGCCGGAACCCGGCAAGGTGAAAACGCGCCTGATACCGGCGATCGGGGCGCAAGGCGCGGCGCAGGTCTATCGCCGTCTGCTCGCAATGACGGTGGATGCGGTGCGGGATAGCGGTTTGCCATTCGAACTGCGCGTAACCGGCGGATCGTCCGCGATGTTTCACGAATGGCTGGGGGAAGATTGCGCGGTGGTCGATCAGGGCGGCGGCGATCTGGGTGACCGGCTGGCACGGGCCGCGGCCCCCGGTATCGTGATCGGCAGCGACGCGCCCGGACTGACCCCTGCCCTGCTGCATTCAGCGGCAGCTGCGTTGCAAGCGCACGAAACGGTGATCGGACCTGCGCGCGACGGGGGTTACTATCTGCTCGGCTTCAACGCGCCCATTGCGTTCGCCTTTGCCGATATGGAATGGAGCGTTTCCACAGTTTACGGCGAAACCGTCCGCCGTCTGGCCGCTCGCGATCTCGATCCCGTGGTTCTGCCGGAACTGACCGACGTGGACGATATGGACGATTTGCGCGACTGGCCCCAGCTTGCGTCCGGTGTATAGGTCGCTGGGATGACCGGGCCTGCAAAATACACCCATGATGCGATCGTGATCGGCGGCGGTGCGGCTGGGCTGACGGCGGCGGGCGGAATGGCGATGTTCGGTCTGAATGTGGCGTTGATCGAGGCGGCAGCGATGGGGGGCGAGTGCCTCAACAATGGCTGCGTTCCATCCAAGGCCCTGATTGCGGCGGCGAAGCGCGCGCACGAGGCTCGCACCCAAACTCGCCTGGGCATTACGTTGCAGCCGCCGCAAATCGCATGGTCCGGCGTGCATGGCCACATCCACGCGGCAATCGCCGAAATTGCGCCCCATGATTCGCAGGAACGGTTCGAGGGGATGGGCTGCGAAGTCATTCGCGACCATGCCACCGTGACCGGCAGACATACGGTGGCAGTCGCGGGGCGGACCCTGCGCGCGCCGCGGATCGTGATCGCCACCGGCTCTCGCCCCGCAATCCCGCCGGTTGAGGGGCTGAAGGATGGCCCGTATCTGACCAACGAAAACCTGTTCGATCTGAATGCCTTGCCCGGCCATTTGGTCATCATCGGCGGCGGCGCGATCGGCATGGAAATGGGGCAGGCGTTCCGCCGACTGGGCAGCGCGGTTACGATAATCAATCCCGGCCCGTTGATGCGCCGCGACGATCCCGAATTCCGTCGCGGTCATCGCCGATGTCATGCGCGGGGAAGGGGTCGTGTTCCACGATGGCCGTGCGGCGCGCGTGTCGCGTGACGGGGATGCCGTCACGGTTTCGCTGGAAGATGGCCGCACGATCGCGGGAACGCATCTGCTGGTTGCGACCGGGCGGCGCGCGAACTCCACCGGCTTCGGGCTGGAACAGGTCGGTATCGCAATGGGCGACAATGGCATCGTGGTGGACGACCGCCGCCGGTCGTCGGTCAAATCGATCTACGCCATCGGCGATTGCCGCGACGGGCCGCGCCTGACGCATGTCGCAGGCTACGAAGGGTCCAACGTCGCATTGGAAATCGCGACCGGATTGCCAGTGAAAGTCGATTGGAAAGCCCTGCCCTGGTGCACCTACACCGCACCCGAAGTCGCGCAGGTCGGTCTGACGCAAAACGCCGCGCGCGAACGGTATGGCGATGCGGTGAAAATCGTCCGCGAGGGGTTCGATCACAACGATCGCACCGTTGCCGAAGGGGACGTCACGGGGCATTGCAAACTGGTGATGAAGGGGCGCAAAATCATCGGCGCCAGCATAGTCGGCACGAATGCGGGCGAATTGCTGCTGCCGTTCGCCCAGGCGATCGGCGGCAAAACCGGCAGCTTCGCGTTGGGGTCCGCCATCGTCGCTTACCCCACCCGCAGCGAAATCGTGAAAGCCGCCGCCTTCGCCGCGTGGGAACCCACGGTGTTCGGATCGCTGCCGAAACGCTATTGCCGGATGGTCGCGGCGATCCGCCGCCGGTTCAGCTAGAGTGGGGGAAGGTTTGAGACAGATTGCCAAATCGCGCAATGCGCCGACCGGGCCGTCCCCGTTCGCGATCGAGGGCGCCGCCCTGCCGCGCGCGAAATTCGCCGATCCGATGGTGACCGCCACCGGCGAACCGCGCGCGCATGTCGCGCCGACGCGGTTGGAAACGTTGTGGCTCAACACCGGCACGCTGTGCAATCTTGCCTGCGCCACATGCTACATCGAAAGCAGTCCGACCAACGACGCGCTGATCTACCTGACTGCCGCCCATGCGGCGCGCTTCTACGATGAAATCGCAGATCGCGATCTGGGCACGGCGGAGATCGGCTTTACCGGCGGCGAACCGTTCATGAACCCCGATTTTCCCGAAATGCTGCGCGATGCGCTATCGCGTGGATTCGATGCGCTGGTGCTGACCAATGCGATGAAACCGATGCGGCGGCACGAGATGCCCCTGCTGGGCTTGCAGGCAAAGTTCGGCAACAGTCTGACTCTGCGCGTCAGCCTGGATCATCATACGATGGCCGCGCATGAAGGGGAACGGGGACCGGGCAGCTGGGCGATTGCGATGGACGGCCTGCGCTGGCTGTCGCGAAACGGGTTCGCCCTTGCCGTGGCCGGGCGGATGCTGCCGCATGAAGACGAGGCGGCGGCGCGCGACGGTTATGCCGGCCTGTTCGCGCGCGAAAGCATCGGGATCGACGCGCATGATCCCGCACGGCTGGTGCTGTTCCCGGAAATGGACGCCGATGCCGACGTGGCGGAGATCACCACCGGTTGCTGGTCGATCCTGAACAAACGCCCGCAGGACATCATGTGCGCGACCAGCCGCATGGTCGTCCATCGTCGCGGCGAACCTGCCCCGCGCGTCGTCGCCTGCACGCTGATACCCTATGACGACGGTTTCGATCTGGGCGGCGATCTGGTGGAGGCCATGCGCCCGATATCGCTCAACCATCCCCATTGCGCGCGGTTCTGCGTGCTGGGCGGCGCGAGCTGCGGCGCATGATCGGCGTCCTCGATTCAGGTGTCGATGTCGGGCGCGTCATCCAGCTGGCCGTCGCGCCGGTGTTCCTGCTGGTCGCGGTGGGGTCGCTGCTGAACGTCGTGACCGCACGACTGGGCCGGGTGATCGACCGGGCGCGGGCGCTGGAACGCGAGATCGTGGCGTGCGAGAACGAAAGCAATCACCGGATGTACCGCGACGAACTGCGCGGGCTGGACAGTCGGATGAGCTACAATCACCGTTCCATCAATCTGCTGAGTTCGTCCGGCCTCGTCATCGCCTTCCTGGTTGCGGCGCTGTTCCTCAGCGATCTGTGGGGTGTCGATGCGTCGGTGCTGATTTCCGTGCTGTTCATCGTCGCGATGAGCATGATCGTGGCCGGGATCGGGTTCTTTCTGGGCGAGGTCCATATCGCCACGCGGACGGTGCGCGTGCGGTCCGAATTGATCCGCGAAGAACAGGATAGGCCATGAGAGACCTGAGGATGCCATGACGCAAGGCGCATCGCCGTGGACCATCGGCATCATCGGCGGGTCGGGTCTGTACGACATTCCGGGGCTGGAGGACGCGCAATGGATCGCCGTCGATACGCCGTGGGGCGCGCCGTCCGACGATATTCTGTGCGGACGGATCGGCGATAGTCGGGTGCGGTTCCTCCCCCGGCACGGTCGCGGTCATCGCATTCCGCCCGGCGAATTGAACGCGCGCGCCAACATCGATGCGCTGAAACGCTGTGGCTGCACCGATATTCTGTCGATCAGCGCGGTGGGCTCCCTGCGCGAAGAGCTGCCGCCGGGCCGCTTCGTCTGCGTCGATCAGTTCATCGATCGCACCGCCACCCATGCCGGCGGCCCCCGCCCCGCCAGTTTTTACGGGCGCGGCATGGTCGTCCACGCTTCCATGGCGGAACCCGTATGCCCGCGCCTGACCGCGATGGCGGGCGAGGCCGTGCGGGCGGCGGGCGGCTGCCCGGCGGTCGGCGCAACGTATCTGGCGATGGAGGGACCGCAATTTTCCACTCGCGCCGAAAGCAAGCTTTACCGCCAATGGGGCGCAGATGTCATCGGCATGACCGCCATGCCCGAAGCGCGGCTGGCGCGCGAGGCGGAGCTGCCCTACGCCCTCGTCGCGATGGTGACGGATTACGACAGTTGGCGCGATGCGGAGGCGGGCGTCGATGTCACGCAGATACTCGCCCAGATGCAGGCCAATGGCGATCTGGCGCGCGATACCGTGGCACATTTCATTGCCGCCCTGCCGGCCGTTCGCGCCCCCTCCCCCATCGACACCACGCTCGACACCGCGATCATCACATCGCCCGACGCGCGCGACCCGGCTCGTGCTGGCGAAGCTGGATGCGGTGGCCGGGCGGGTGCTGCGCCGCGGCTAGGCCGTTTTGCAGCGAAGCCATCCTATGATGGGCCGACTTCACTTGATTAGCGGCGCGGCGGGGTGCAGATCGGCAGCACAGACGTTTTGCATGAAGGCCACGCGTGACTCACCTGCAACCCCTTGATCGATCGCAATTTCGCGCCGCTTATCGGCAGGGCGAGGGAGCCTGCGTTGCGGAACGGCTGGCGGACGCCGCCCCCGCCAGCGCGGCGCATGATGCGGGCGCGGAACTGGCGGCAACTCTGATCGCAGGGGCACGGGCGCGCAAGGCAAGCGGACTGGACGCATTCCTGCACCAATTCGGCCTGTCCACGGAAGAAGGCGTGGCGCTGATGTGTCTGGCGGAAGCGTTGCTGCGCGTTCCCGATGCGGGAACCGCCGATGCGCTGATCCGCGACAAGCTGTCCGGCATCGACTGGTCGGCGCATCTGGGCGAATCCAGTTCCACTTTCGTCAACGCGGCGACGTTTTCGCTGATGCTGACGGGCGAGGTGCTGGAACGTCCCGAACTCGCCGCGCGCGGTATGGGCGCGACCGTCAAACGCACGGTCGGGCGGCTGGGCGAACCGGTCATCCGCACCGCCACGTTGCAGGCCATGCGGATATTGGGCGGGCAGTTCGTATTCGGCCGCAATATCGATGAAGCGATGAAGCGTGCCGCGCCCGAACGCAAAGCCGGGCTGACCCACAGTTTCGACATGCTGGGCGAAGCGGCCATGACTTATGCCGACGCCGCACGGTATCGCGCCGCCTACACTGCCGCGCTGCAACGGCTGGCGGCGGAAGGGGACGGAGACATTCACACCAGCCCCGGCATATCGGTGAAGCTGTCCGCGCTTTATCCGCAATATGATTTTCTGCACGCCGACGCCGCCGCCGCCGCGCTGGTTCCGATCATTCGCGAACTGGCCGCTATGGCTCGCGATTGCGGGGTGCATTTCACATTGGATGCGGAAGAAGCCGAGCGGCTGGAATTGTCGATGGACATCATCGAAGCGGTTGCCGCCGATGACGATCTGTTCACTCGCGCGGACGGATCGCGCTGGGCCGGGTTCGGCCTGGCCATCCAGGCGTATCAGAAACGTGCGGTGCCCTTGTGCGATTGGGTCATCCGCCTGGCACGCCGATACGATCGGCAGTTTTTCGTGCGGCTGGTGAAGGGCGCGTATTGGGACACCGAAATCAAGCTGAGCCAGGTGGGCGGGTTCGTCGATTACCCCGTGTTCACGCGCAAGGTCGCAACCGACGTATCCTACCTCGCCTGCGCCGCCCGGCTGCTGTCCGCACCCGAAGCGATCTATCCCGCCTTCGCCACGCACAACGCCATCACGGTCGGCACGATCAAGGCGATGTCGGCGGCGCGCGGCGATGCCCCGTTCGAATTTCAACGGCTGCACGGTATGGGGGAAGATCTCTATGCCGAACTGACGCAGCAGGAACGCAGCGCGCAGAAACGCATCACGCCGGTTCGCATCTATGCCCCGGTCGGCGGGCATAAGGAACTGCTCGCCTATCTGGTTCGGCGCCTGCTGGAAAATGGGGCCAACAGTTCCTTCGTCAATCGCATGGCGGATGCGCGAGGTTCCGGTGGCGGAGTTGACTGTCGATCCGGTGGCGGAACTGGCTGCGCTGGCCTCTGCCCGCAATCCGGCCATTCCGCTGCCCGGCGACATCTTCCCCGACCGGACCAACAGCGCCGGTATCGACCTGTCGGACCCGCTGGTCCGTGACCCGCTGATGGAACGGTTGCGCGATATGACCGGCATTCGCTGGCACGCCGAGCCTACTTTTCCAAATGCCGACGGGGGCGAGGTCGCGCCGATCACCATGCCGCAGGATCTGACGGCGGAAGTCGGCACGCGGCGCGACAGTGTGGCGGAGGAGGTCGCGCAGGCGATCGAGAGGGCCGCCGAAATTCAACCCGGCTGGGATGCGCTGGGCGGGGAAAAGCGCGCCTTGTTGCTGGAAGCGGCCGCCGACGCATTCGAAGCGAATACGGACGCGATCGTATCGCTGTGCCAGCGCGAGGCGGGCAAGACCTTGCCCGATGCAGTGCTGGAGCTGCGCGAAGCGGTGGATTTCCTGCGCTATTACGCGGTCGAGGCACGTCGACTGTTCACCACGCCCACCGATCTGCCCGGCCCCACGGGGGAGGCCAATACGCTGCGGCTGGCCGGACGTGGAGTGTTCGCCGCGATCAGCCCGTGGAACTTCCCGCTGGCCATATTCATCGGCCCCGCCGCCGCTGCATTGGCCGCCGGGAATACGGTGGTGGCGAAACCCGCCGAACAGACGCCGCTGATCGCCGCGCTCGCTGTTCGGTTGTGTCACGAGGCGGGCATCCCGCGCGAAGTGCTGCAAATGCTGCCGGGTGCGGGCGATGTGGGTGCATGGATCACCTCGCACCCGCAATTGGCGGGCGTCGCGTTTACCGGCTCCAGCGAAACGGCACGCGCCATCAATCGCAGTCTGGCGGCGCGCGACGGGCCGATCGCCACATTGATTGCGGAAACCGGCGGTCAGAACGCGATGATCGTGGATTCCTCAGCTCTGCCCGAACAAGTGACGCGGGACGTTATGGCGAGCGCGTTTCAAAGCGCCGGCCAACGCTGTTCCGCCTTGCGGATGCTGTACCTGCAGGACGATATCGCCGACGATATGCTGGCCATGATTCGCGGTGCGTTCGATGCGCTGGTCATCGGCGATCCGGCGGACCTCGCCACCGATGTCGGCCCGGTGATCGATCCCGACGCGCGCGCATCGCTGGAACGCCATGTCGCGCGGCGTGAAAAAGCGGGCCGCAAGGTTTGGCGGCGCGATCTGCCGGGCGGGGTCGCGCATGGCTGTTTCGTCGCGCCGACCATTATCGAAATGGATTCCATCCTGGATCTGAAGCGCGAGAATTTCGGGCCGGTCCTGCATGTCGCCCGGTTCAAAAGCGGGCAATTACCGCAGGTCGTGGCCGACATCAATGCCACCGGTTTCGGGCTGACGCTGGGGCTTCACAGCCGAATCGCGGCGACCCATGCCTATGTCCGGGCGCATGCGCGGGTTGGCAATATCTACATCAACCGCAATCAGATCGGGGCAGTGGTCGAAAGCCAGCCATTCGGCGGGGAGGGACTTTCGGGAACCGGTCCGAAGGCAGGCGGCCCGCATTACGTCGCCCGTTTCGCGACCGAGCGCGTCACTTGCATCGACACCACGGCGGCGGGCGGCAATGCCAGCCTGCTTGCCGGGAACGGATAGCGGCCGATGTCGCTTCGTTCATCGACAGGCGATGCGGGACGATTATAGGGCATTGTCATGACACGCTTGTTGACCCTGTTTGCCGCTTTGTTCACCCTGATGTGGACCACCCCCGCCGCAGCGGAGGTCAAGGTCAGCTTCCACAGTTTCAACGGATCGGTCCTGTTCGGGCGATACCCCCATACCTTCGTGGTGCTGGAGGGGACGCTGGACAAAACCGGCGCGCGGGTGAGACGAAAATTTCGGCTTCACCGCCAAGAGCGTGTCGCCCGCCATCCTGACGGGCCCGGTGAAACATTCCATCGAGGTGGAGAAGGACAAATATGTCCGATCCACCAATCGCCACTTCACCATTACCGCCACCGACGCGCAATATTACGCGATCAAGCGCGAACTGGCCGCGTGGCGGGATGCGCCGGGCAAATATTACGATCTCGACACGCGCAACTGCATCCATTTCGTGGGCGCGATCGGCGGCATTCTGGGGTTGAAGGTCGATTATCCGAAGAAATATCTGCGAAAGCCCAAGGCGTGGCTGAATTACGTCACGAAGCTGAACCCGCAACTGGGCGCATCGACCATCAGCTGACCCCGAAACGGCGCATTGGGGGACAAGCGTGCCTGTGCCATTGCCCCTGCCCCGCACATCGCCGAACGTCGCGCGATGGCAATACTCAGCGACAAATGGATTCGCGCGGCTGCGACCGAACGCGGCATGATCGAACCGTTCGTGGAATCGCAACGGCGCGACGGCTGCATATCCTACGGCCTCAGTTCTTTCGGTTACGACGCGCGAGTGGCGCCGGAATTCAAGATCTTCACCAATGTCGACAGCACCATCGTCGATCCCAAGGATTTCGATCCCAAGAATTTCGTCGATCGCGACACGGACGTCTGCATCATCCCGCCCAATTCCTTCGCCCTGGCACGCACCGTCGAATATTTCCGCGTACCCGAAGACGTGCTGGTCATCTGCCTCGGCAAGAGCACCTATGCGCGCTGCGGCATCATCGTGAACGTCACCCCGCTGGAACCGGGGTGGGAGGGGCACGTCACGCTGGAGTTTTCGAACACCACCCCGCTGCCTGCGAAAATCTACGCCAATGAAGGCGCGTGCCAGTTCCTGTTCCTGCGTGGAAACGAACGGCCCGAAGTGACCTATGCCGACCGGGCGGGCAAATATATGGGGCAGCGCGGGGTGACTTTGCCGAAGGTCTGACGCTACACTCCCGCCACATCAAGGGAGCACGACATGACCAAGAAAAACCGCGAATTCGATATCGTCGTCTATGGCGCCACGGGATATACCGGGCGGCTGGTCGCGGAATATCTGGTCAATCAATACGGTTCGCGCGACGATGCACCGACATGGGCGATGGCCGGGCGCAACCAGTCCAAGCTGGAAGATATCCGCACCCTGATCGGCGCGCCCGACGACACGCCGCTGATCGTCGCCGATGCTTCCGATCCCGCCAGCCTGACCGCGATGGCGAAGCGAACCAGGGTCGTGCTGACCACTGTCGGCCCCTATCAGCTATACGGCAACGAACTGGTCGAAACATGCGCGCGCGAGGGGACCGATTACGCCGATCTGTGCGGAGAGCCGGGCTGGATGCGCGAACAGATCGACAAGAATAACGATCTGGCGAAAGCGAGCGGCGCGCGCATCTGTTTTTCCAGCGGTTTCGATTCCATCCCCTTCGATCTCGGCGTTCTGATGCTGCAGAAAGAAGCGAAGGCGAAATTCGGCAAGCCCGCGCCGCGAGTTAAGGGGCGGGTCCGCGCGATGCAGGGCACGTTCAGCGGCGGCACGGCGGCCAGTCTGACCGAAACGATGAAAAGCATCGCCAAGAACCCCAAGCTGATCCCGATCCTGCAAAGCCCGTTCGGCCTGACGCCGGGTTTCGAAGGGCCAAGCCAGCCGACCGGGCTGCTGCCGGAATATGACAAGGAACTGGGCAAATGGGCCGCGCCGTTCATCATGGCCACGATCAATACGAAAAACGTCCATCGCACCAATTTCCTGCTCGGCCATCCTTACGGTGAAGATTTCAAATATGACGAAATGATGCTGACCAGCGCGGGCGAGCTGGGTGAAAAAGCCGCCAAGATGGCAACCGAAATGCTCAAGAACCCGTTCGGCGCGAAACCGCCCAAACCCGGCGAGGGGCCGACGGCAGAAGAACGCGAAAACGGGTTTTACGATGTGTTGTTCGTCGGCGAAATGCCCGATGGACAGACGATCCATTACGGCGTCAAAGGCCGTTACGATCCGGGATACGGTTCCACCAGCCGGATGCTGACCGAAACGGGCATCGCCCTGTTGTCGAGCGATGCAGATGGCGGGATTGGAACGCCCGGTTCGATCCTGGGCGAACAATTGGTCAAGCGCCTGCGCGACAACGCCGAACTGACTTTCGAAATCGAACAGGCCACCTGATACCGATCGACACCACTTCGATCGAACCCAAGCAGGAGCGTAAGATTATGTCCGCAACCCTATCCACCATTGCCGCCATCGTGGGCCGCATATTCCTGTCGCTGATCTTCATCGCGGGCGGGGTGACGAAGCTGATCGATATTCCAGGCACGCAGGCCTATATCGAATCGGTCGGCACATTGCCGCCGGGCGTTGCCTTGCCCACGGCGATTTTCGAACTGGTTGCCGGGATCATGCTCGCCATCGGGTTGATGACGCGTCTGGTGGCGATCGTGCTGGCGGGTTTCACCATCGCGACCATTCTGTTCTTCCATGCCGATCTGACCGATCAGGTGCAGTCGGCGATGGCGATGAAAAACCTCGCCATTGCGGGCGGATTGATGGTCGTGTTCGCATACGGTCAGATGCGGGGCAGTTACGACCATATGCGTACCGTGCGTAAGGGGGAGGTCGTCGCGACGAAAGCGGGCGAACGGGCGCATGATGCCGAATTGCGCGCCGCCCACGCGGAAGGGTTGGCCGAAGGATTGACGAAAGGGCGTGCGGAAAACGGCGCCCGTCCCGTCGGCGACATCCGCAATTAACGAAAAAGGGGGGCAGTCCGCCCCCCTTCCCCCCCCTTTGTTCGACTTGCGTGACGATCAGAAGCTGCTGCGAACGCTCAGCCGGAAATTGCGGCCCGCCAGCGGAACGAAATCTTTCGTGAAACTGGCATGGCGGCGGCCGACCGTGTCGAAGATGTTATCGACCTGCGCCAGCACCGTGATGCGGTCGCGGCCGAATGCCGGACGGTATGCGATCGATGCGTTGACGAAGGTGAAATCGTCCGTCGGCAGTTCGAATTCGCCGTTGCGGTTTTGCTCGGCAGTGTATTGCACTTCACCCCGGACGACGATCGGACCGGCATCGGCTTCCAACGCGCCCAGCAGGCTCAATGGCGGGATGCGCGGCACATTGGCGCCATCTTCGAATTCGGCGCGAACGTAACTGGCCCGCAGATCGGCGGTCACGCCAAAGCCGTTGCCATCGTACAGGGGCGCACGCACTTCACCCTCGATACCGTAGAATTCGGCATCGTCCTGCAGGATCAGGAACACCGGCAGCCCGTCCTCGATTTCGCCATTGGCCTGATCGAAAATATACCGGTCGAACGACGTGTAATAGGCGGATGCCGCCAGTTCGAACCCGGCGATATTGCCGCGCACGAACACTTCGCCGCCCAGCGATTTTTCCGTGTCGAGATCGGGATCGCCGATTTCGAACGCCTGGGTCGCGATGTGCGGACCGTTGGCATACAGTTCCTCCCCACCCGGCGCACGTTCCGCGCGGCTGACATTGGCCCCCAGACGCAGGCCCGGCGTAACCTCGTAAGCCAGACCGACCGATGCGGAGAACGTATCGAAATCGCGATCGATACCCAGCGGGGGTGAATCGACGCTGGTGTTTTCATACCGCGCGCCCAATTCCAGCTGCAGCGGTCCGGGGCCGTATTCCTGCACGGCGAACACCGCGAATGTTTCGGTTTCGTTGGGCGCGACGAAGGCTTCTTCCCCGATCGCCTGAAAATCGCGGAAGGTATATTGCAGGCCGATGCCCCCGCCCAGCCCGTTGCGCTGTGCCTGAACCAGTTCCGCGCGCGCTTCGATGCCCTGCACTTCGAACACCGTGCCGACTTCGCTGCCTTCGAATTCGGTGTGGGTGTAATCGGAATAACCGATGCGGGTTTTCAGCATTTCGAAGAAGCCGCCGCCAAGGGGCAGTTCGCCGCGCAGATCGGCACGATATTGGCGCAGGTCGATCGAAACGCCTTCCTCTTCGCCCTCTTCTTCTTCGCCTCCTTCTTCTTCGGCGCCTTCCTCGAAACCGGGCCGTCCCGGTACGCCGTAATTGGTGTCGTAGATGCCGACGGACGCACCCAGCGTGCCGCCACCTGCGAAGATTGCGAAGCCGGCATTGCCGCTGAATGTTTCGGTGAAGCTGTTGGGCAGCACGTCGCGCTGATTGGCCGCCTCGATCAGTTCGTTGCCGCCCTCCACATCGCCATCGGCGATATCCTGCGCCGCCTGGTCGAGCAGGGCGGCGCGGAACAGCGGTGCAACCTGTGCGCCGCCGATGGAAAGGTCGTCGGTGTTGCGATAGGAACCATCGACGTGAACGACCAGGTTCTGACCGACTGCGATATCCAGGCTGCCGCCGCCTTCATACAAGTTCGCAGCGGAGTTGCCGGCGAACAGGGTATCCAAATGGAATGGTTCGTCCAACGGGCGCAGCGGAATACGCTTGTCGATGACGTTGACCACGCCGCCGATTGCCTGATTGCCGTATAGCAGGGTGGCTGGGCCGCGAATGACCTCGACCCGTTCCGTCGTCAGCGGTTCCACCGTTACGGCGTGATCGACGCTGGTGTTGGAGACGTCGATCGTGCCGATCCCGTCGATCAGGACGCGCACCCGTTCCCCCTGCAGGCCGCGCAGAACCGGGCGTGATGCGCCCGGTGCGAAGCTGGATGCGGAAACGCCGGGCAGTTTGGCGAGGACTTCGCCGATCTGGCCGTTCTGTTCGCGCTGAAGCTCCAGCCCCTCGACCACGGATGTCCCGGACAGAATGTCGAGCTGACGAAGGCCGGTGGCCGTCACGATGATGTCGCCCATTTCCCCGGTGCGGCGATTGTGGAAATCGTCATCCAGCGGTTCATCGGCGGCAGTCCGCGCGTCCGCAGCAGCGGTTTGCGCCGATACGGGCACGGCCAGAGTTCGCGCAGGCGAGCGCGAATATCGACGATGATGCGATGGCGCGCAGATGCGTACGGGATGATCTGGCGGGCGAAGCGGGGAATGTATGATACAACATATCGCGCTCCTAACACCGCGTTTTACAAACGCAAGCGTTGTGCGGCCAAATCATGCGATTGATCGGTTCGCTGCGTTTGGCGCGAAACGGAAACGGGCCGGATGCGATCGCTTCGCACCCGGCCCGTTCGTGTCTGAGTAGCGCGCCGTTCCGGGCGCGGCCGGTTCAGCCTTCCTGCGCCATTTCTTCGGGAAGGTCGAAGAAATCCACTTCGCCCGTGTCGAGATCGTAATAGGCGCCGACGACCCACAATTTGCCCGACTGCTGGGGGTCCAGCATGATGGGATCGGTCTGCTCGCGCAACTGCTTGACCACGCGGCGCACATTCGAACGCACGGCGTTGTCTACCAGATCGCCGGGCTCGTCGCGCACTTGCAGCACGGCGGGAATGATCGGTTCGATCATTTTGCCGATGGAGCCTGGAAAAGTCGCATTGTCCGTCACCACCTTGGCAGCGGCATCCACCGCGCCGCAGCGTTCATGGCCCATCACGACGACCAGCGGCACGCTGAGCACGGCCACGGCATATTCGATCGATCCCAGCGCAACCGTGTCCACCGTGTTGCCGGCGTTGCGGATGATGAACAATTCGCCCAGGCCCCGGCCAAACAGCAATTCGGGCGGAACCCGGCTGTCCGAACATGTGACGTAAGCGACGAACGGGCTCTGGCTTTGCGCCAGATCCAGGCGGCGCTGCTGGCCGCTGACGCCCGATCCGCTTTCGTTACGCAGGAACATCTGATTGCCTTGCTTCAGGAAATCCAGTGCCTGCCTCGGCGTCAGATCCTTGCCGGCCGGGGCCACGGGAGGCATCGCCGCGCTCGACTGCGCCACGGCCTGGCCGCCTGCGATCGATGCCGCCCCAAGGGCGCCCATTCCGCCCAATACATTTCTGCGCGTCGTCGTCATAATCATCCTCGTTGTCTTGCGTGCATAATCAGTGGTCGTAGCGGTAGCATCGCCGCGCACCGAATGGAAGGGAGATGACCCCGTTTCAGATGCCGTCTCAGATGCCGTTTCCCGCCCCGCCAATCCACGCGTTTGTCAGCATGCAGCGGACCTGCGATACCGGTCCTTTCAATCGGCGGCAAAGGAAGCATAATGCAGACGGAACGACGGATCGGGCGGCGGCATTTCATGGCAGGTTCGGCTGCCTTGCTGACCACGGCCTGCGTTACCCCCGGCGTTCCAAGCGCATTCATGTCCGATGCACCGGGTGACCATCGTATCGGCGATACGACGCTGTCGGTGCTGTCGGACGGGTATTTCGAATTCCCCAGTGCCGCCTTCTTCGATGCGGCGGGCGAACCTGTGCCCACTTTGCCTGCAAGGATGCGCGTCGGCGCGAATGTCTGGCTTGTGCAGACGGGTTCGCGCACGGTGCTGATCGACGCGGGCGCAGGGGATGCGATCGGCGCGACCGTAGGGCGGCTCGGCGCGGTTCTGGCCGCGCGGGGCATCGGGGCGGACGCGATCGACGACGTGGTAATCACCCACATGCATCCCGACCACATCGGCGGGTTGATGGTGGGCGGAGCGAAACGATACCCCAATGCCGCGCTGCATCTAAGCCGGGCCGACTGGACCTATTGGACCGACCCCGCCACGGTTGCCACCGTTCCACAGGCACAGCGCGGCGTCGCGGCGCTGGCTGCGAAACTGGCAGGCGAACTCGCGTACGACCCGGTGTTCCACGATGGCGAAGCGGATCTCGGCGGGGGGATTTCGCTGCTATCGACACCGGGACACACGCCGGGGCATTGCGCCGTCCGCGTCGCATCGGGCGGCGATCAGATCATGTTGCTCGGCGATGCTATTTTGAGCGAGGCGGCGCAATTCGCCGATCCCGACATCCGCTACATCCTGGATGTCGATGCCGATGCGGCGGTCGCCACGCGCCGGAAACTGCTCGACATGCTGAGCGCGGACGGGATCGCGTTTTCGGCGACCCATATCGACGGGCCAAGCCTGCTTCGCACCGAACGTGTCGATGCCGAAGGGGCTGAATATCGGATGATGCGAACGGATTAGTCCGTCTGGAGCGGGCGAGGCGATTCGAACGCCCGACCCCAACCTTGGCAAGGTTGTGCTCTACCCCTGAGCTACGCCCGCTCACTAGACGTTCCCGCAATCGACGGCATGGCCGCGACCCGGTGGGGAAGCGGGCAGTTAGCAACGGTCGACCGCCCGGCAAGCGGAAAATGGCCGAATGTGCCTGCGGCGACATTGCACCCGCCCGGCCCCTTGACCTGCCGCATGCAATGCCCTTCACAAATGCGACGAGCGCCGCCCACATTGGGCGCAAGCGATTTGCCACATTCTATCAGTATCGGAGCGTATCTTGGCCAGCATGGGTCTCAATATCGACGAAGCAAAAAGCGGTCGAACGGTTCCGCGCCGACGTGGTCGAACCATCGATGACGAAACTGGTCATCCTCGATTTCTGGGCCGAATGGTGCGGCCCGTGCAAGGCGCTGACCCCGATGCTGGAAAAAGTCGCTGCCGACTACGCGGAAAAGGGCGTGGTTCTGGCCAAGGTGAATGTCGACGAGGAGCAGTTCATCGCCAGCCAGTTTCAGGTACAGTCCATCCCCACCGTCTATGCCATGTATCAAGGGGCAGCCGGTCGCCGATCTGACGCAGGCACGCAGCGAAAGCCAGTTTCGCGCGACGCTGGATCAGATATTGGAACAGGTGAAAATCGATCCCGATGCCGCTGCGCGGCGGATCGCAGGAACCCGACATCGGACAATTCATCGCCATGGCGGAACAGGTGCTGGCCGATGGCGATGCGGAACGCGCGGCGCAGGTTTTCGCCCAGATCATCGCAGATGGCGCCCGACAATGCCGCGGCGCAGGGCGGATTGATCCGCGCGCTGACGGCGGCGGGGCGTATCGACGAAGCGAAGAGCGTTCTCGACGCCGTGCCCGAACCGCATCGCGGACGATCCGCTGGTCGCGCAGGCCGCACCGGCGCTGGAACTGGCGGAAAGCGCAGCCGGACGATGGCGAGCTGACAGCGTTGCGCGCTGCGGCCGCAGGCAAATCCCGCCGACATGGACGCGCAACTCGCTTTCGCCGAAGCCGCCTTCGCCGCCGGGGAGCGCGACGAGGCCGCCGATACTCTGCTGCGCATGGTCGAAACCGACCCCGAATGGAACGACGGCGCGGCCAAGGCCAAACTGTTGCAGATGTTCGAAGCGGTCGGGCTGGAAGATCCGTGGGTCGGTGGCGACCCGCCGCCGCCTGTCGCGGCTGCTGTTCGGGTAAGCGGATGGCGACCCGCCTGTCCATCTTCCCGCTGACCGGGCGCCATCCTGTTTCCCGGCCTGCAACTGCCGCTGCATCTGTTCGAGCCGCGCTATCGCGCGTTGGTCAGCGATTCGCTGGCGCGCGACCGGCGGATCGGCATGATCCAGCCGCAACGCGCGCAGGAAGGCGCACCGCTTTATACGCGTCGGCTGCGTCGGCCGGATCGCCGATGTGGAAGCGCTGACGATGGGCGTTACAACGTCGTCCTCGAAGGCGAATGCGCGGTTCCGGATCATCCGCGAACTCGACGTTACCACCGCCGTTCCGCCAGGTCGAAGCCGAGCTGATCGACGAACCGGAAACCGACGTTCTCGCCAGCGTCGAACGCGCCATCGTTCGAACGGGAAGCGCGAAGTTCGCCGATGCGCAGGGTTACGCCGTCGATTGGGATTCGGTCGAACGGCTGGACGATCAGTCGCTGATCAACGGCGTGTCGCAGATCGCCCCGTTCGATCCGGCGGCAAAACAGGCCTTGCTGGAAGCGCCGGACCTCGGCTCCCGCTGCGAATTGCTGATCCAGCTGATGCAGTTCTTCGGACGGCGCGATGGCGACGAACAGCGCGTTACACTGCAGTAAGCGCGCCTCCCGCCCGATAGGAACGCCTGGCAGGCAAACTTTATAGTCCGAAGCTGCCTTTCAGCCCGTCGATCACATATTGCATGGCGAGTGCCGCCAGCAGCACGCCCAGCAGGCGGGTGATCACCGCCTCCACCCGGTCGCCGAACACCCGCATCAGCGGCGCGGCGGCGATCAGGGCCATCATGGTCAGCAGCATCACCGACAGCAGCGCGCCCAGCACCACCAGCGATTCCGGCAAGCCGTTGGCGTTGTTGGTCAGCAGCATGACGGCCGCGATCGCGCCCTGGTCCCGCCAGCATCGGCATCGCCATCGGGAACACCGACACATCCTCGACCTCCGGGTTGGCGCTGACTTTCTCCGCCCGCTCCTCGCGCCGCTGGGTGCGTTTTTCGAACACCATTTCGAACGCGATCAAGAACAGCATCAGCCCGCCCGCAATGCGGAAACTGTCGAGTTCGATATGCAGCGCATCCAGCAGTTCTTCGCCGAACAAAGCGAAGCCGAGCAGGATGGCGAGCGCGATGAGGCAGGCGCGGATCGCCATGATACGCGCCTGCGCGGGCGTCGCATCTTTCGTCAGACCGGCATAGATCGGCGCGCAGCCGGGCGGGTCGATCACCACGAACAGAGTGATGAAGGCGGACAGGAACAGTTCGAGCATGCCTTACCGTCCCACGCGGTGCGTCGAAACGCAACGCCTCTTCCCAGACGCCGTTCTGCGACCAGCCGATAACCGTGCTGCGGCTCGCATCCGTTTTATGCGTCCATGCAATCCGCAGCGATCGATCGGTGGACGCGAATGCGCCCGTATCGGTTGTGCCATCTTCGAAAGTCAGATTGACTGCATCGGCAATCGTGGTGGTGCGCCGCGTGCAGTCGGCGACTTTGCCTTCCACGGAATCGAGCGCGGTCACCACGATGACATCCTCGTCGATCGGGGCCACCGTAGTTTTGGGCGGCGGTTGCGGTTCGTCCAGCCGGATGGTGTCGTAAACCCACCGATATGTGCGGTCGGGCTGAGCCTGCCACACGGTCAGATAGCGTCCGAGCAGACCCGCCGCCGTGCGGACGCGCCCCTCGCTGGCGGCCAGAGTCGCATCGCAGCTCATCCAAACGGTTCTGACGGATCGTTCGGCGGGGGCGTAGCTGGCCCCGGCCGCGCCGGCCGGCTGCACCCCGGCCCCATCGTGAACACGCGCATCGGAAGCCGCGAATTCGCGCGCGGCCCGGTTCGCGCCGTCATCCGCGATGGCTCTGGCATAGGCGATTTCCGTGGCGATGATCCGGGTCGGCTGCGCGGTGCCGGCGGCCCGGCCAATGCGCGGTCGATGCGTTGCAACTGCGCGCTGGATGGCCTGCCGCCGGCGCATCCGGTCGCGGTCAGCATGATTGCGACGGTCGCCACGGCGAGGGTTGCCCGGCCGCTCATAACGCATCTTCCGCCAGGTCGATGCCCATATTGCGGTGTGCGGCGACCATCGTGTTTCGCAGAAGAACCGCGATCGTCATCGGGCCGACGCCGCCGGGTACGGGTGTGATCGCGCCCGCCACCTCGCTGGCGGAACCGAACGCCACATCGCCCACCAGCCGCCCCTTATCCGCGCCGTCTGCAGGCGCGAGGCGGTTGATCCCGACATCGATCACCGTCGCGCCGGGCTTCAGCCACGTCGCTCTCGATCATTTCCGCACGGCCCACCGCCGCCACCACGATATCGGCGCGGCGCACCACGGCGGGGAGATCCTTCGTCCGGCTATGCGCGATGGTGACGGTGGCGTTCGCGTCCAGCAGCAATTGCGCCATCGGTTTGCCGACGATGTTGCTGCGCCCGATCACCACGGCGTCGAGGCCGGACAGGTCGCTCGCCCCGCCTTCGCCCGTCAACCGATCCAGCAACAGCATCATGCAGCCCAGCGGGGTGCACGGCACGAACCCGCGCTGACCCACCGCCAGCCGCCCGGCATTGATGACGTGGAACCCGTCCACATCCTTGTCCGGCGAAATGGCCGCGATGACCCTTTGTTCGTCGATATGACCGGGCAGCGGCAATTGCACCAGAATGCCATCGACCGCCGCATCGTCGTTCAACCGTTCGACCAGCGCCAGCAAATCGCCTTCGCCGGTGTCGGTGGGCAGCCGGTGTTCGAAACTTTCCATATCGGCGGCCACGGTCGCCTTGTGCTTGGCGCGAACATAGACGTTGCTGGCCGGATCGTCCCCGACCAGAACCACCGCCAGCCCCGCCTTGCGCCCGGCGGTCGCGGCAAAGCTGCGCGCGGCCGTGCCGACCCGTTCGCGCAGCCGTGCGGCGAACGCCTTGCCGTCGATAATCTGCGCCGTCATCAGGCGCCGGCGGCGTAGATATTGCCCAGCACGATCAGCAGGATGTTGATGCCGATGATCAGCACCAGCGGGCTGAAATCGATCGCTCCGGTGCTTGGCAGCAGCCGCCTTATGGGCGCGAGGACGGGATCGAGAAGTGCGTTGATCGAACGATAGATCGTGGAAAAGAACTGGTTGTTCTGATCGACCACATTGAACGCCATCAACAGCCCGACGACGAACTGCACGATGATCAGCGTGATCAATATGTTCGCCAGCATTTCGACGATCTGGATGATGGAAGCGAGTACCATGAGGGAAGGCCTTTCAATTGACGCGTCTGTAGCGGAGCGGCGGCAGGTGTATCAACCCGATAATACACGCATCGGCCGTTCGATACGAATGTGTCGGCGATATAGGGTCGCGCGCTGTGGTTTTCAGCCGCCCTTTTTGACCAACGTACCCGCCCCGCTGCTGGTGAAGAATTCCAGCAGCATCGCATGGCGCACTCGCCCGTCCAGGATGACCGCCGCGTCGCACCCGGCCTCCACCGCCGCGACGCAGGTTTCCAGCTTCGGGATCATGCCGCCCGTGATCGTCCCGTCGGCACGCAGTCCGGCGATGCGGTCCGGCGTCAGGTCGGACAGCAGCGCCCCCGATTTGTCCAGCACGCCCGCCACGTCGGTCAGCAGGAACAGCCGCGACGCCCCCAGCGCCGCCCGCGATCGCGCCCGCCATCGTGTCGGCGTTGATGTTGTAAGTCTGTCCGTCCGCGCCGCCCGCGATCGGGGCGATGACGGGGATCATGCCCGCCGCCACTGCCGTATCGATCAAGGTGGTGTCGATCGCGGCAGGTTCCCCCACGAAGCCCAGATCGACGACGCTTTCGATATTGCTGGTCGGGATCGCGGCGGGTGCGGCGCAGTTTGGCGGCGGAAACCAGCCCGCCATCCTTGCCCGATATGCCCAGCGCCTTGCCGCCCGCCGCCGTCAACCAGCCGACCAGCTGTTTGTTGATCGCGCCCGACAGCACCATTTCCGCGATTTCCGCAGTCGCCTTGTCGGTCACGCGCAGGCCGTCCACGAACTCGCTCGTCACGCCCAGTTTCGCCAGCATCGCGCCGATCTGCGGGCCGCCGCCATGCACGACAACGGGGTTGATGCCGACCGCTTTCAGCAGCACCACATCCTGCGCGAAATCGCGCGCGGCCTGTTCGTCGCCCATCGCATGGCCGCCATATTTCACCACGAAGGTCTGCCCGGCATAACGCTGCAGATAAGGCAGCGCCTCGATCAGCGTGGCTGCCTTCGCCTGCGATTGCAGGGTGTGCGCGTCGTGTGCAGTGGTCATGCTGCGCGCCGTAGCGGAGGCGGGGCCAACGTGAAAGCGCCCTTTGCATCCGGCGCGGGCGCGTGTCAGGGTGCGGGCATGCGTATCATTCCCCTTGCCCTGCTTCTCCCCACCCTTGCCGCCTGCGCGCAGACGATGCCGCCGCCCCAGAACGAACCGCCCCGCCTGCTGACCCAGCAGGCATTCTGGACGAACCTGTCGAGCCATTGCGGGCAAGCTTACGAAGGCGCGATGGTCAGCACCGATGCCGCGGACCGCGACATGGTCGGGGCGGCAATGGTGATGCATGTGCGCGAATGCAGCGATCGGCGGATCGCGATCCCGTTCCATATCCGGCAGGCCGACGGCAGCTGGGACCGGTCGCGCACCTGGGTCGTCACCCGCATCGGGGCGGACGGGCAGGAGGGGTTGCGGCTGAAACACGATCACCGCCACGCCGATGGCAGCGAGGATGCCGTGACCCAATATGGCGGCGACACGCCCGATACGGGATCGACGAACACCCAATCCTTCGCAGTGGATGCGGACAGCATCGCCCTGTTCCGCGCGAACGGGCTGGATGCGTCGGTCACCAATGTCTGGCGCTTCGTCGTGGACGGGGCCGACGCGCCGGGGGCCACCATCACCTATCAACTGGAGCGCACGATCGCCGGTGGAGCGCCCGCCCCGCGCGATTTCCGGGTGGTCTTCGACGCGACGAAGCCGGTTCCCGCCCCGCCCGCGCCGTGGGGATGGTGAGAATATAGCGGCGGAGCTTTCCGCCACGGCATAGGTATTCACCCCGATTGGCGCAGCTGCCCGCCCGGCCGAGAGGTCGGGGGTGGCCCCCGATCGATCTTCCCACCGTTCCCCCCATCCCCCTTCACGCCGAGGGCGGGGCTTCGGCATCACGGCGGAATTCACCCTGCTGCTGGCGCTGGCCGCCGTGCCGTGGATCGCCCTGGCCGCGCCGTTATTCGCGCCGGTGGTGGCGAGCGACGTCGATCGGGCCGCTGCGCCAACCATGCAATTCGCGCCGTGCCGGGGCACGAACCGCGCGGCGCGGCGCGTGACTTGCATCGTCGATGGCGACACGCTGTGGATCGAGGGCGAGAAGATCCGCATCGCCGATATCGACACGCCCGAAGTGACGCGCCCCGCCTGTCCGCGCGAGGCCGCGCTGGGCCGCCGGGCGACGCGCCGGATGATGGCGCTGGCCAATGCCGGCCCCTTTACCGTGACGCACCCCGATGGCGGGCGGGACACGGACCGATACGGCCGGGCTCTGCGCGTGCTGACCCGCGACGGGCGAAAGCCTGGGCGCGGTGCTGGTCCGCGAAAACCTCGCCGCGAAATGGGGCGGCCCGCGCATGAACTGGTGCCCCGCCGCCTGATATATTCGCGAGATGGCGCACGGCCCGACCGCAGAATATGGCATCGCATCACGGACACAAGTTGATGAAACACAGCCGCGGGGCACGCTTTGCTTTGGCCGGAATGTTGGAAATTATCGTTCGAATGTAGGAAATTATCGGTCGCGGATCGGCGTGCGCGACACAGCGGCTCGCCCAGCGCGCGCCTTGTGCCATCGCGCGGGAATGTAGGACAGACCCTTCCCCGATCCCGATCTCGGTTCCGACATCAAAGCATGGCGCACACCCCGCCGCGTTTGCGGCGAATGCGGATGCGCGCCACCCGCTTGCCCCGGCCGCCTGCCCCGCCCACCTGTCCGGTATGAAAACCTGCCCCCTATGACGACAAGCGCGTTCGAGCGGGCGAGCGTCGGCCCTGCCGAAACACGACACTCGTTCCGACCGGAAGCGCCCTCGCGGCCATCCCTGCGAAACGAACGGCAGACTAGCGGGCGGGAACCTCGACCAAAGACCTGTCGCAATCGCAACGATGGCAGAACGCATGATCGAACACTGTTCGCAAAACCCAGTCCTGCCGGCCCGCATCCCACCGCGCCCAAGCATCGCGCGACACATCCTCGAAGCCGCGCCTACACGCTAGGTAGCAAACCCCGGTCCGCGCCCAGCGGACCGCAAGGGCGACCGCCCGCCGCGCGGTAGCGCGAAGCCAAGGGGTACGGATGCACCCCGCCCGGCGTTTGAGGGTCTAAACAAAAAGCTCAAAACCTCACCACCAGAACACCGCTAGAAACGTGGCGACCGAAATTGCTGCTACGGTAATGGCAAAGCGCGATCCGATCCCCGTGCTGCTTGACGCAGCGGGTGTGAGGCGTGACCCTCGGTCAGTGTATACAGTTTCGCGAAGCTTGCGTGCTGAGGTGGGTTTGAATTGGCGAACATTTCCCATGGTGACGATCATGCAGATGTCCGGTTTCGGAATCTTTACCCACCCGAAGTGATGCAAGCCCGCGCCCAGGTTCTTGAAGCGAGATAGCAAGGTAGTGAACCAAGGTTCAGGCGCGTTATTTGTTTGGACCCTGCGGGCGCAAGGCATCCGCCTTGCTTGCTTCCTCGCATAAGCTCGGGCGCGCGGTCGCGCTTGCGGCTCGCTTCGCTCGCCGGATCAATGCCAGATTGATAAAGGAGCGCCCGGTTCTGGGCGTAAGATAGCTAGCCGGGACCAAGGAAACATGGCTCGAGATAGCGACCTCCGCGCTAATCCGGCTCGCATCCAGCGGACCGCGAGGCCGACCAGCCGCCCGAGCTTATGTTAGGAAGCCAAAAGGTGCGGATGCACCCCGCCCGGCGTTTGAGGCGTTGGGCGTTAGCCCGACCAAAACGAAACATCTCTTCACCAAGCGCTCAACTTGTTACCGTTCCCCAATGAACCGCTATGCAACATGCTGTAATTGCGTAAGCAACGAGTGTATGTCGTTAGCAACATTTAGAATATGCCGGACGCGAACGGTTACAGGGCGCTACCGCATGGATTATCGTCGCCGCCATCTGGTAAGTGTATCAAGCGGAAGGCAACTAGCAATACTGACGCACTGCATCGAAAATAATCTACCCTGTATCTCGCTAGAGTTCTCGACTATATGAGCCGTAAACGCCCAATAGAATCAAGCTGTGGAGAAACAGGCGAACAGTTACGCAGTACCGAAGAGGTGGTACTAAACTTACCTAATCATCTCCAAAGTGGCTTCGTTTGCCAATCGTTTGGAAAGCCCATGGACTGACAATCATTCGTAGGATTTTTGTCTACCAGCGAACTTAAATCACCTACCCAGCTGGAATCGGGAGCTACAGTCCGTACAATATGTGCAACTGTGGTAAGACCATTATATAACTTAGCTGGAGCTTGCGTTGATTGTAGATCAAGTGAACTAGTTAGATCCAACGGTTTTTGTGCTAATTTTGGAGGGTGGATAAATCCACGGTTCCATAATCGGCCATGATGAGCACAGATATTACGCATATCAGTTACATGCCGAATTAGGGGCACTAAGACAGTCTCAGGTAGTCCGAGAGGTTCAGCAATTGCGTTTCTTAAACGACGGTCATTTAGATTGCTATACCAACGAGATAGTTGTCCAAATGACATCATTTCAGCTACCATCCATACAGGTGGGAGTTTTGGATTTGAATATTTTGACAGATAATGATTAATATAAGTGTCTTTTGATCCTTTGGTCGCGGCATAAAGCTTTCGTTTACTTTGCTGTAATTCTTTTTTGTCTCGGTAGAGTTGGGCTTCAAGGTAGCCGTGAGGTCCTCCAGTATGTGCAAGTTGGTAAGCCCAACTTCCTCGAAGTGCGACCTCAACATGTTCCGTACCGCGCATAACCATCCTTCTTAGATTTCGGTCAAAATCATAAAGTGATGTTATGTCGGAAAAACTTGTTCCCGGTCGAAAACGCGGTCCGTCGTAGTCTTTTGGGTTTTCAAAATAGAGCCAGTACGCACTCAACCGATAGTAGCTAACATGATGAAGCCAGTACGCAGCTTCATCATCATCAGCTATCTGCATACCCTTTGCACGCAGGTGCGAAATTTGCTGGGTATAGGTCAGTGAAGGTTTTGAAAATCTCAAAGCGCTCTCTGCTTAATGCAAGACGCTGAAAACAAAAGACCCGCCCAGTGTGCATCACCAAAATGGGAGAGGCCGGGCGGGTGCGATTGAGCTTCAGGTAGGCTGCAAAATCCTACAAATCAATAACAGACATGATTTTTTATCATAGTTACCCCTACTCCGCCGCCACACTCACCGCGTCACCAGCATCATCCCCAAACAACCCCGGCCCGTCATCGACGGCTTCGTCGTTCGCGCCCACGGCCATGTCGCCTTTCGCCTTCACGCGCTTGTCGAAGCTGGACCATACGTCCTGCCACTTGCCGGTCGTCGCGCCCTTGGAATATTCGGTGGCGCGGGTTTCGAAGAAATTGGCGTGCTCCACCCCGTTCAGCAGCGGCGTCAGCCATGGCAGCGGGTGGTCTTCCACCAGATAGATCGCGGGCAGGCCCAGTTGCGACAGGCGCCAGTCGGCGATGTAGCGGACGTATTTCTTGATATCCTTGGGCGTCATCCCTTCCACCGGGCCTTCCGCGAAAGCCAGATCGATGAAGGCATCTTCCATCCGCACCACCGTCTGGCAGCAATCCATGATGTCGTCCTTCACCGCCTTGGTCAGGCAGTCGCGTTCTTTCGTGAAGGCGTGGAACATCCGCGTGATGCCTTCGCAATGGAGGCTCTCGTCGCGCACGGACCAGCTGACGATCTGGCCCATCCCCTTCATCTTGTTGAAGCGGGGGAAGTTCATCAGCATGGCGAAGCTGGCGAACAGCTGCAGCCCTTCGGTGAAGCCGCCGAACATGGCCAGCGTGCGGGCGATATCCTCGTCCGAATCGACGCCGAATTCCTGCAGGTAATCGTGCTTGGCCTTCATCTCCTCATATTCCAGGAACATGCCGTATTCGCTTTCGGGCATGCCGATCGTGTCGAGGAGGTGGGAATAGGCCGCGATGTGGACCGTTTCCATGTTGGAGAACGCGGCCAGCATCATCTTGACCTCGGTCGGTTTGAACACCCGGCCGTATTTTTCGTGGTAGCAATCCTGCACCTCGATATCGGCCTGGGTGAAGAAACGGAATATCTGGGTCAGCAGATTGCGTTCATGGTCGGACAGGTTCTGCGCCCAGTCGCGGCAATCCTCGCCCAGCGGCACTTCTTCGGGCATCCAGTGGATCTGTTGCTGGCGTTTCCAGAACTCGTAGGCCCACGGATATTCGAATGGCTTGTAGGTCTTGCGGGCTTCGAGCAACGACATCTGGTATCTCCGATTGGGTCTGGCAGCTATCGGTTGTGCCACACCATGATAGGTTTTGGAATCCGCTAAACGCCCCGGCGCGTAAAAAGTTCGCCGGCCTGCGCCGGTCGCCGGGGGTTTCGCGATTCGATCAAGGGAAGGTAGGCGCGCGGGCCGGGGGCGCGAAATCGGGCGGGGCATGTTGCTGTTGATAAGCGCGGTGTCGTGGAACGAACGGGGACCATCGCGCGTTGATCGGACAACGAAAGCAGGCGAGTTCGGCCGGTTTGCCGATCAGTTGGGCAACCGGTCCGGCGCTTGAAACAAAAGGAAACGACGATGGGCGAGTATGAACCGAACGACAGCCGCGACGTAACGCATTCGCAAGGCGGCGATACGCCGGAACCTTCGCGCACCGGCCCGCGCGAGGCCACGACGCGGCAAGCCGAACAGGGCGGCGAGAAGGAAGGCGGCGCGCAACCGGGTTACGGCAATGCGCGGGACGAGGACGGCAAGTCGGAGAAGGATGCGGGCAAGGATGGCTCCGGCGCGTCGAAAGCGCCCGAAAGCAAAGGCGACGGCTTCGTCGGGGAGACATCCGCCGATCCCGCCGCCCGCGCACGGGCCGATGCGGGGCGCACGCTGTAACGCTGGCGATGCTGTAAAAAAGGGAAGCCCCGGTTCTTCATGGCGAAGGGCCGGGGTTTTTCATGCCTGTCTTTCATGCCTGTCTTTCATGCCTGTCTTTCATGCCGGGCGACTCCGGTCAGATCGGCAGCAATTCCCAAACGATATAGGCCGCAACGCCCAACACCACGATCGCAAACCCGCGCGCGATGACGGGCCGTTTGCGCCCGATGCCGTCCCACAGGATGAACGCCATGAACAGCAGCAGGCCCAGCCCGGCGAGGTAGAAGACGGTGGTCATCACCGGCCCGGCACTGCCGCCCGCGCGTTCGAGATGCCCGTTACGATGGGGCCGCGACCTTGGTTTCGAGCGGGGTCTGCTGGTGCTGCACGACTTCCCAATCCTCTTCCGACACCCGGCGCAGAGTGCTGGTGCACAATGCGTCGTAATGATGGCCCCCGCGCGATGCCTGCGCGCGATAGGCGATGACGATCAGGCCGTGTTCCGGGCGTTCCACATGCGTGTCGGAAAAGGCGACCTCCTCCCACCGGGGCGTATCCTTCACCGCCGCGCGCGCCGCCTTGCCGTCCAGCAGCCACGGATCGGTCGGCAACGCCATCACGACCGTGTCGGCCACTTTGCGATCGTAGGCATCGGCAGGCCCGACCCACAGCTCGCGTTCGAATTCCCAGATGCGTTCGTCGTTCATTTCGGTTTCTTTCGATTGCTGCTACTACTGACAGCTCAGACATTCCTCGTAATCGGTCTGCTCCGCGCCGGCGGCGCTCAGTTCGATTTTGGCGGGGTCGGCGGTGTTGTCCGCTTCCACGCCCCCGCCCGCGCCCGCGAAACCGGCGCGCTGGATCGATTTGGAGCGCAGGTAATAGAGCGACTTGATGCCTTTTTCCCATGCCTGGAAATGCAGCATCATCAGATCCCATTTGTCCACATCGGCGGGAATGAACAGGTTGAGCGACTGCGCCTGATCGATGAACGGCGCGCGGTCGGCGGCGTATTCCAGCAGGTAACGCTGATCGATTTCGAAACTGGTGCGGAAAGTCGCCTTCTCCTCCGCGCTCAGGAAATCGAGATGCGCCACGCTGCCGCCCTGTTCCAGGATCGAGTTCCACACATTGTTGGAATCCTTGGACTTCTTACGCAGCAGCTTTTCCAGATACGGGTTCTTCACGACGAAGCTGCCCGACAGGGTCTTGTGCGTGTAGATATTCGCCGGGATCGGCTCGATACACGCCGACGTGCCGCCGCAGATGATCGAGATCGACGCGGTCGGCGCGATCGCCATCTTGCAGCTGAACCGTTCCATCGCGCCGGTTTCGGCGGCATCGGGGCACGGCCCGCGTTCTTTCGCGAGCAGCAGGCTGGCCTCTTCCGCCTTACCCGAAATGTGTTTGAACATTTTCAGGTTCCAGACCTTGGCCATGCTCCCTTCCATCGGCAGGTTTTTCGCCTGCAGGAAGGAATGGAACCCCATCACGCCCAGCCCGACGCTGCGTTCGCGGCTGACGCGGAGTATTTCGCGCGCGCCATATTGTCGGGCGCGCGGTCGATGTAATCCTGCAGCACATTGTCGAGCATCCGCATGACGTCTTCGATGAACCGCTTGTCGCCCGACCATTCTTCCCATTTTTCCAGGTTCAGCGACGACAGGCAGCACACCGCCGTCCGGTCGTTGCCCAGATGATCGACGCCGGTCGGCAGAGTGATTTCGCTGCACAGGTTCGAGGTCGAAACCTTCAACCCCAGCTCGCGGTGGTGCTTGGGCATCATGCGGTTCACCGTGTCGTTGAACACGATGTAGGGTTCGCCCGTCGCCAGCCGCGTTTCCACCAGTTTCTGGAACAGCGACCGCGCATCGATGGTGGAGCGGACCTCGCCCGTCTTGGGGCTGATCAGATCGAACGGCTCCCCATTGCGGACCGCTTCCATGAACTTGTCCGTCAGCAGCACGCCGTGATGCAGATTGAGCGCCTTGCGGTTGAAATCGCCGCTCGCCTTGCGGATTTCGAGGAACTCCTCGATTTCCGGGTGCGACACGTCGAGATAGCAGGCGGCCGATCCGCGCCGCAGCGACCCTTGCGAAATCGCCAGAGTCAGACTGTCCATCACCCGCACGAAGGGGATGATGCCGCTGGTCTTGCCGTTGAGGCCGACCGGTTCGCCGATGCCGCGCACATTGCCCCAATAGGTGCCGATGCCGCCGCCTTTGGACGCCAGCCAGACATTCTCGTTCCAGGTGTTGACGATGCCGTCCAGGCTGTCGCTGACGGAATTGAGGTAGCAGGAAATCGGCAGGCCGCGCCCGGTTCCGCCATTCGACAGCACGGGCGTCGCGGGCATGAACCACAGTTTGGAAATGTAATCGTACAGCCGCTGGGCATGCTCCTGATCGCCCTCGTCCGCATAGGCATCGGCGACCCGCGCGAACAGATCCTGATAGGATTCACCGGGCAGCAGATAGCGGTCGTTGAGCGTTTCCTTGCCGAAATCGGTCAGCAACGCATCGCGGCTGTCGTCGGTCACAATGGTGAAACGGCGGGCGTTGACGCGCTTGCTGTCGTCTTCGACGGGCTGGGTCGCGGCAGTCATGGCGCTGGCGAGAGCTTCGCCGGCCTTGCCCGCGATCAACGCTTCGCTGCCTGCGTCATGCGCGCCGGGCGAACCTTCGTGGTGGAAGAAGGCGCATCGCTGGACGAGGTTTCACGCTCCATCGTGTCAGTGCCCGTATCGCTGTCGATAGTCCATGCCCGCATCGTCTCCGCTTCTTGAAATCCATGCATTCATCCGCCCCGTTCTGCCGTTCGCCCGCAAATTTCCATGACCGCCAGGCTCGCGCAATGTTCCTATTACGTTCAATTCGCCGGAACATATCCCGACGAGCACCCTTCACGCCGTTTGCGGCGCGTTACTTATCCCCATTTGCCCACAGCCCATCAGGGTCGCGGACAGCGCACGAGCCCGACCCCGTCGCCCCCATATAACACGATATGGGGATTCGGACCGGTTTCGGCACAAGCGGTTGTGAATCAGTGGGCCGTTTCGTGCAAGGAGTAAACGCAAATTTACCGTGTCGCAGCGTCCGATCGGGCAGTGTCTTATCGGCTTACCACACAGGCGACGCGCGGGAATTGCGTGCCTTTGCAAACGTGCAAGGGGGAAAAGAATCTGCGTAAAAATAATTTCGGGTGCGAGCTTGCGTCATCGGCGCAGACGGTTTCGCGAAGAGCGCGGACGGTTCACAGGATGGCAAGCGGAAACGGTATTCAGCGCAGCATCCCTGCGCCCTCTTCGATGCTCTCGTATCTCTGCGCGAACCCTTATTCCTTATTTCGCCGAAACGGACCGCCACCGCATGATCCGCGATCGCGCCCGCGATCTCGTCCACCAGTTCCAGCGGCAGATCGTGGCCCATGCCGGGGATCAGCTTGAGCGCCGCGCCTTGTATGTGCCGCGCCGTGTCGTGCCCGCCATCCACCGGGACCAGCGGGTCCGCCTCGCCATGAACGACCAAAGTCGGCGTCCGCACTTTCGCCAGCCGTTCGCGCCGGTCGCCATCGGCGATGATCGCGGCCAGTTGGCGTTGCAGGCCGGCGGGATAGAAGCTGCGTTCGAAATTGGCCTGCGTCCGGTCGCCGATGGCGGCATCGGTTTCGGGATAGGCCGGGCTGCCGACCGCGCGATAGAATGCCACCCCATGCGCGCGGATGCTGGCCATTTCCATATCCTTGGGCCGGGTGGTCAGCGTTTTGAGCACGGCGGGGTCCGCCTGCTTCAGCTTGCGATGGCCGGTGGTGGACATGATGGAAGTGAGCGACAGCGCCCGGTCGGGATGTTCGATCGCCATGACCTGCGCGATCATCCCGCCCATGCTGGCGCCGACGATATGCGCGGCCTCGATATCGAGCGCATCGAGCAGCCCGATCCCGTCCGCCGCCATGTCCGACAGGGTGTAGGGCGATTTGGGCTTCAACCCCAGCCGCGCCTTGACGAACGCCCACGGGATCGACGGGTTGCCCTGCGCTTCCATCTTCTGGCTGAGCCCGACATCGCGATTGTCGTAACGGATGACGCGAAACCCGCGCTCCGCCAGCGCGTTCACGAATTCCATCGGCCACAAGGTCAACTGCGCGCCGAGACCCATGACGAGAAGGATCGGCGGAGCGGAGGGGTCGCCGTACTCTTCGTACTCGATGGCGAGGCCGTTGGCGGTGATTTGGGGCATGGGTTTTCCTTACCAAACTGCAATTCGTCATTCCCGCGCAGGCGGGAACCCAGAGCGTCACCGTGGACCCAAGCCGATCTGTTCCCCCAGATCAACCCAACGCGGATTGTCCCGTTCGATCAGACGCAGCTTCCACGCCCGGTTCCACTTCTTGATACGTTTTTCACGCACGATCGCATGTTCCATCGTCGAATGCTGTTCGAACCATACCAATCGGTGGACGCCGTAATCCTTGGTGAAACCCGCTATCGCGTCGGAGCGATGCTGATGAATGCGCTGGATCAGCTGCGACGTAACGCCGACATACAAAGTGCCGTTGCGTTTGGAGGCGAGGAGGTAAACGGTCGGGATGCCGTCCTTGTTCATTCTGGGTTCCCGCCTTCGCGGGAATGACGGAACAAGAGTAAAGTGCGGATCACATCGCCCCCTACGGGACCAGCACCGTATCGCGCGCCACATCCACGGTTTCGGGATAATCCAGCGTGTAATGCAACCCCCGGCTTTCGTGCCGTTCCAGCGCCGATCGCACGATCAGTTCCGCCGATTGCAGCAGGTTGCGAAGTTCGATCAGGTCGGTCGTGACGCGGAAACTGCCGTAGTAATCTTCCACTTCCTTGCCCAGCAATTCGATGCGGTTGCGCGCGCGTTCCAGGCGTTTCGTGGTGCGGACGATGCCGACATAGTTCCACATGAACCGGCGGATTTCGGTCCAGTTCTGTTTGACGACGACTTCTTCGTCGGAATCGGTCACCCGGCTTTCGTCCCAATCGCGGATGGCGGGGGGATCGCGCAATTCGTCCCACCGCGTCAGGATATCGCGCGCCGCCGCTTCGCCGAAGACGAAGCATTCGAGCAGGCTGTTCGACGCCAGCCGGTTCGCGCCGTGCAGCCCGCTTTCGGTGCATTCGCCCGCCGCCCACAAGCCCGGCAGATCGGTGCGCGCATCCAGCCCCACCAGCACCCCGCCGCAAGTGTAATGCTGCGCGGGCACGACCGGAATCGGCTGCTGCGTCATGTCGATGCCCAGGCCCAGCAGCTTGTCGTGAATGGTCGGGAAATGCCCGCGTCACGAAATCGGCGGGCTGGTGGCTGATATCGAGATGCACGTAATCGAGGCCGAAGCGTTTGATCTGATCGTCGATCGCGCGGGCCACCACGTCGCGCGGGGCCAGCTCCATACGCTCGGCATCGTAATCCGCCATGAAACGATGGCCCGTTTCGGGGTGCAGCAGATGGCCGCCTTCGCCCCGGACCGCTTCCGTCACCAGGAAGTTCTTCACATCCAGATTGTAAAGGCAGGTCGGGTGGAACTGCATCATTTCCATGTTGGAAACCCGTGCGCCCGCGCGCCAGGCCATCGCGATCCCGTCACCCGTTGCGCCGCGTGGGGCGGTGCTGAATTGGTAGACCCGGCCCGCGCCGCCCGCCGCCAGCACGGTCGCCTTCGCCACATGCGCTTCCACCTTGCCGGTCGCCTGATCGAGCGCATAGGCGCCCCAGATGCGGCCATCGGCGGAAAAGCGCGCTGCGTTCTGCCCGGTGATCAGATCGATGCAGGCCCGGCCCGGCAGCATGGTGATGTTGGGGTTGGCCTCCGCCGCTTTCAGCAAAGCTTCCTGCACGGCCCAGCCGGTCGCGTCGTTCACATGCACGATCCGGCGGTGGGAATGGCCGCCCTCGCGCGTCAGATGCAGGTCGGTTCCTTCCGCATTGAAGGGCACGCCCAGCTCCACCAGCCGGTCGATGCTGGCGGCGCGCGTTCGATCACGAATTCCACCGTCTCGCGCCGGTTCAGCCCCGCGCCCGCCACCATCGTATCGCGAATGTGATCGGCGAACGTGTCGCCTGTGTCCAGCACCGCCGCGATGCCCCCTTGCGCCCAGGCGGTGGAGCCGGTGTCGAGGCCGCCCTTCGCCAGCACCAGCACGCGTTTGTGCTGCGCCAAAGCCAGCGCCGCAGTCAGCCCCGCCGCGCCCGATCCGATGATGAGGACGTCGTGTTCGGCGGCACTCACCCGCTCGCGTCCCGGTCGCTTTCATCATCCTCATGCGTCAGGCTCACGAACACATCCTCCAGATCGGCCTCGCGCGTGGTGACGTCCTGCACCACCAGCCCCTTGTCATGGAGGCGCGCCAGCACTTGGCCTGCATTCACGCGATCCTTGTCATAAGTGATTTCCAGAGTGCAGGGATCGGTCAGTTCCGCCTTGATGAAATCGGGATCGGTCGGCGCGGCGGTCTGGTCCGCATCCAGCGTGACCACCACGATCTTCTCGCGCGCCATATCGACCAGTTCGCGGGTGGTCTTGTTCGCGATCAGTTCGCCGTGATTGATGATCGCGATGCGTTCGCACAATTCCTCCGCTTCTTCGAGGTAATGGGTGGTCAGAACGATGGTGACGCCTTGCGCGTTCAGTTCCTGCACCAGTTCCCACAACTGGCGGCGCAGTTCGACATCCACCCCGGCGGTCGGTTCGTCCAGGATCAGGATCGGCGGCGAATGGACCATCGCCTTGGCGATCAGCAGGCGGCGCTTCATCCCGCCCGACAGGGTGCGGGCATAGGCGTCCTTCTTGTCCCACAGCCGCACCGCTTTCAGCAATTCCTCGCTGCGCCGCTGCGCCTTGGGCACGCCGTAGAAACCGGCCTGGTTTTCCAGCACCTCGTAAGGCGTGAAGAACGGATCGAACACGATTTCCTGCGGCACGATCCCGATCGCGCGTTTGGCGTTGCGCGTCTGGCTGGTCGATGTCGAAGCCCCAGATCTGCGCCCCGCCGTCGGTTTTGTTGACCAGCCCGGCCAGGATATTGATCAGCGTCGATTTGCCTGCGCCATTGGGGCCGAGCAGGCCGAAGATGCCGCCTTGCGGCACATCGAAGCTGACGCCTTTCAGCGCCAGTTTCCCTTCCGCGCCCTTCTCCCCGGCATAGCGTTTGACGAGGTTGTTGATCGCGATCGCGGGCGGCAGCGAGGGGTCGGATGATTGCATGACCGGGTCTGTAAGAGGAAAGCGCCGCTGCCGCCAAGGCCGTTTCGCATAATGATGCATCGCCGCACGTTGCCACCGGCGCATGCCTCCCGTATCAGGGCGGCCATGAACACGCCCCCGCCCGAAACGATCACGACCACCACGAAACGCGTGCATTGCGACGGATCGACCGAGATACGCGGGCCGCGCGCCGGGGCCGCGATGTATCGCCCATCCGCGCTGGGCCATCCCAAAGTGTGGCTGGAAATCGACGAGCACGGCTATGTCGATTGCGGCTATTGCGACCGGCGCTTCGTGCTGGCGGGCGGGCCTGCCGATGGGGTGGATCAGGCGACCCTGCCCGACATATCGGAAGGCGCGGACCCCGGACATGGCCGCAACCCCACCGGCGATCCGATGCAGCAGATGGGCAACACCCACGCCATGAGCGGGAAGCCGACGCCGTAACGATTGAGCGTCATCCCAGCGCAGGCTGGGATCGTTTCCCGGCAAAGCGTTACGACTGGCAGCGATCCCGGCCTGCGCTGGGATGACGTTTGTTGTTCGGTGCCCTATATCCTTTCCATGACCCAAGCTTCCCAAACCGACCCGCGCGCGCTGCTCTATGGCGCGAATTTCGATCCCGACGCCGCCAAGCGGGTGACCGCCGATCTGCTGTCGCGCTGCGACGATGGCGAATTGTACATGCAATACGGCATTTCGGAATCGCTCGCTTTCGACGATGGACGCCTGAAAATGGCGGATTATTCGCGCGATTCCGGCTTCGGCCTGCGCGGCGTTTCGGGCGAGATGACCGGGTTTGCCCATGCCAATGACATCAGCGAGGCCGCCATTCGCCGTGCGGGCGAAACCCTGCGCCTGATCGACCCGGCGAAGGGCGCGCATTCGCCCCCGCCGCGCCACAGCAACCGGCATCTGTACACCGACGCCAGCCCGCTGGACGGCATCGATTTCGCCGCGAAAGTCGCCCTGCTCGAAAAGATCGACGCCGATGCACGATGCCCGCGATCCGCGAGTCAAGCAAGTCAGCGCCAGCATCGCGGGATCGTGGAACGTGATCGAGATCGTGCGCGCGGACGGCTTCGTCGCGAGCGACATCCGCCCGCTGGTGCGCCTCAATGTCAGCATCGTGGTCGAACAGAACGGCCGCCGCGAAACCGGCAGCTTCGGACTTGGCGGGCGATATCTGTATGACAGCCTGTTCGAAGAAGCGACGTGGAAACGCGGCGTGGACGAAGCGCTGGCGCAGGCGCTGGTCAATCTCGACAGCGTGGCCGCACCGGCGGGCGAAATGACCGTCCTGCTCGGCCCCGGCTGGCCCGGCGTCATCCTGCACGAGGCGGTCGGGCATGGGTTGGAAGGCGATTTCAACCGCAAAGGCACCAGCGCGTTCTCCGGTCGCATCGGGGAACGCGTCGCCGCACCGGGCGTGACCGTGGTGGACGATGGCAGCGTGATGTGGCCCGATGGGCGTGGGCGGCGAGGGTCGCTCATCGATCGATGATGAAGGCACGCCGACCGGCGAAACCGTACTGATCGAAGACGGCATCCTGAAAGGGTACATGCAGGACCGGCTGAACGCGCGGCTGATGGGCGTCGAACCCACCGGCAATGGCCGCCGCGAAAGCTTACGAACACGCGCCCATGCCGCGCATGACCAACACGTTCATGCGCGGCGGCGATGACGATCCGGCAGAACTGATGGCGCGAGTGAAGAACGGCATCTACGCCAAGAGCTTCGGCGGCGGGCAGGTCGATATCGTGTCGGGCCGCTTCACTTTCAGCTGCACCGAAGCTTACAAGGTCGAAAACGGCAAGATGGGCGCCCCGATCAAGGGTGCGACGCTGATCGGCGACGGGCCCGACCGTGCTGACCCGCGTATCGGGCATCGGCAACGATATGGCGCTGGACGAAGGGATCGGTATCTGCGGCAAAGGCGGGCAAAGCGTGCCTGCGGGTGTCGGTCAGCCGACGCTGCTGATCGACGGGATCACGGTGGGCGGCACGGGCTGATCGCCATATCGGGTTGGCAACCACGCGGAAACTCACGCACGGTTCAGCGTGTCATGCTATGACCCGTATCAGGAGACATCGATGATCGACACTGCCAAAACCCTGTTTTCCGCCGCCGCACTGGCGTTGCTCGCCGGTCCCGTCGCTGGCGGAGGACGAGCCGCCGAACCGACCAAGGGCGAGGTGAAGCTGGCGAAGCTGCTGGAAGGCCGCGTTGCGGGCGAACCGCAGCGCTGCCTGCGCACCTTCCCGTCGCGCTGCTGACGGATCATCGACGGAACCGCGATCGTCTTTCGAAGCGGACGGCACGGTCTATGTCAACCGCACCAATGCGCCGGACATTCTGGATGATGTCGATCCGCTGGTGGTCCGCAAATTCGGTCAAGGCCGATGCGATTGTGACCGAGTGGACATCATGCACGACCGTCGGATCCGATTCGGCAGTTTTGTACCGGGAATCATTTTCCTGACGGAGTTTCACCCCGTACGACCGTGCCCGAACCCTCGAAGAGTGATCGGCGTACCGTTACGCACATCGAACGCACAGGGTATGTTCTGCCGCAAAAGCTGCCCTTGGGTCGCGCCGTTCTGCTGCATGTCTGGCTTTCATGAGCTGACGCCGGCGACTGGGTCGGCGCATCGGACGCGGTCGATCGGATGGTGCGAGTAAATTCGAACGCAAGATTGCTGGCATTGGGCAGGCAGCGTTGAGCGAGTTCATCGGGCACGCCGACCTTGCACCGCGCCGCGATCCTGCTGTTCGATCAGGTGCCGCGCAATCATCTTCCGCGAAACCGCGCAGGCGTTCGCTTATCGATCCGCTGGCGCGCGATATCGCCAAAGCATGTCATTGCGAATGGCTGGGATGCTGGCTTACCCGATGCGCGAGCGGCAATTCATCGCCATGCCGCTGATGCACAGCGAGGATATTGCCGATCAGGAAGTGAGCCTCGCCTATTTTGGCGCACATCTGCCGATGATCTGCCCTTTGCGCGCAGCCATCACGAAATGATCGCGCGGTTCGGCCGTTTTCCGCATCGCAACGGCGTGCTGGGGCGCGACACGCCACCGCCGAACGCGAAGCGTCGACGCCGGATTGACTGGTAGGCTTTATGCCGATAGGTTACTGCGCGCGCATCGCATTCATGCGGTCGATGATATCGTCCGCTTCGCCCATGATCCGGTCGATCAATTCCTTACAGGTCGGGATATCGTTGATCAGGCCGGCGACCATGCCGCAGCTCCACGCGCCCTTATCCATGTCGCCTTCCTGCATGATCGACGGATAGACGCCCGCGACCTCTTCGATCACGTCTTCGAATTTCAGATCGGCGCCCAATTCTTTCTCTTTTTCGAGCAGTCGTTCAACCGCATCATTGTTCAACACACGTTCCGTATTACGCAGCGGGCGCATGACCAGCCGCGTGTCCAATTCGCTGGCTGCGACGATCGCGGCTTTCACATTTTCGTGCACCGGTGCTTCCTTCGTCGCGATGAAGCGTGTGCCCATATTCATGCCCTGCGCACCCATCGCCAGCTGGCGCCACCAGACTGCGGCCATCGGCCATGCCGCCGCAGATACGAAGGGGATTTCCAGCTCGTCCGCCGCGCGCGGCAGCAGGATGAAGTTGGGAACGTCGTCCTCGCCCGGATGGCCGCCGCATTCAAAGCCGTCGACCGAAACCGCGTCGCAGCCGATGCTTGCGCTTTCAGCGCATGGCGTACGCTGGTGCATTTGTGGATCACCTTGATCCCGGCATCTTTCAACGGTGGCGAGCAGATCGACCGGATTGCGGCCAGCCGTCTCCACCACTTTCACGCCGCCATCGATCACGGCCTTCACGATGCCCGGATAATCGGGCGGCGTCAGCGTGGGCAGGATGGTGATGTTCACGCCGAAGCGGCTTGTCCGTCATATCGCTTGCAGCGCGCGATCTCGTTCGCGAGATCGGCGGGCGTCTTCTGCGTCAGCCCAGTGATGATGCCGAGCCCGCCCGCATTGGACACAGCCGCCGCCATTTCGGCAAACCCGACCCAGTGCATGCCGCCCTGGATGATGGGATGCTGGATGCCGAACATTTCGGTGATGGCGGTTTTCATGTGTCTTTCCCTCTTTGTCGTGCACGGTCTCGCGCATACCAGAGGCACAGATCCGAAACCGGGCAGGTTTCGCATTTCGGGCTGCGCGAAACGCACACCTTCTTGCCGAACTGAATGAGCCAGAAATGCCCGTCTCGCAAGGCCCAGTCGGGCGACGCGTGCCTCAAGCTGCCGTGCCGTAGCGTCAGCGAGTCTTCGCATCGGTCAGTCCGATCCGGTTGCAGACCCGGTGAACATGCGTATCGACCGCGATCACGTCCTGCCCAAACGTGAAGGACTGAGCACGATGTCCGCGCATTTCCGGCCAATGCCCGGCAGCGACAGCAGCCCTGCGCGGGTGCTCGGGTACCACTCCGCCATGTTCCGCCAATCAAAGCTTCGCAGAACTTGCGGATGTTGCGCGTTTTCACATTATACAGGCCCGCACGGTTTGATCGCGGCGGCGATGTCGCGGTCGTCCAGCTCCAGCATCTCTTCCGGCGTTGTCGCCAACGCAAACAGAGCGCCGCGCTGCCTTTGCCGTGTTGCGGTCCAGCGATTGCGCAGCACAGCATGCAGGAAATGCAGGACCGGAATGCGTCTGGCTGTCCCTTCGGGCCCTTTCGCATCCGCGGTCCGCCCCGGCATTGCTTCGCGCAGCCGTTCCATGATCGTTTCGACGTCGGGTTCTATCAGCAATCCGGGCATACCGTATCAGCGTTAGGCGCGCGGCGCGGTTCCGGTGTCGCAATCCGCCCGCACCGGGCATCGCGCGCAATGCTGGATGGCCGGCAGATCGTCTGGCCGAGGGTCTTTGTCAGCAGATGATGTTCGTCCATCTTGGCCGCGGTCCATTCGGGCGGAATGGCCGGCATCAACGCATCGTATGCGCGCGTGGTATCCGCCTTCGCCGGAACCAGACCCATCCGCTGCACGATCCGGCGATGATGGGTGTCGAGCACGATGGCGGGCCGGGCGAAGATGCTGGTGTTCATCACCTCCACCGATTTTGCGCGCGACGCCGGGCAACGTCTCGAGCCAGGCGATCGCATCGGCGGTTTCGAGATTGGACAGATGCCGCAGATCGACCGAGCCGCGCTTGGCGATCAGGCTTTGCAAACACGCTTTCAACCGCCGTGCCGATTGTTCCGGAAAGGTCTGATGCGCGAGTATTTCGGCAATCGCGCCGAGGTCGCCGTCGGCCACGGCTTCCCACGAGCCAAACCTTGCCAGCAGCGCATCCGTTGCAGCGTTCGACACCGCCGTCTTGGTACGCGCGCCGATGACGCCCTGCACCAAAGTCCAGACCGGATCGATCCGCTTTGCATGCTGGCGCTCGATACGCCCGAACCGCGCGATCAACGCGCTCTGCATCCGGCGCAGAATATCGGTGCGCGGATCGGAGCCGAGGGGGAGCTGCACTGTCAGGCGACCCTTCGCGGCGTGTTACTGGCGAAGCTGTCCGCGAATGGCGCCTTTGGGATATTCCGCCGTATGGACGTTGACGTAATAATCCGTCAGCCCTTCGTCGAATGCGCGCTGAACCCATGCGGTGTCGGTGCTGCATCCGCGCCAGCCCCCATCCTTCCGCCTGTGCGAACGGCAGCACCGACAGGCCGATCGACGCCTGGCCCGTCCGCGGTGGATATGCGCGCCGGTGATCGGACCGAGATCTTCCAGATCGTTCAGATCCCGAGCACACCCGCTTCAACTCGTCGGCAAACTGATATCCGCAGTGCCGGAACCATCGGGATCGCCGCGATGCACCTCGTTCGCACCGCGAAGGTCCGGCCTGATAGTGGTCGAAATGCGTTTCGCGTTCTAGGTCTGTTGCAAAGTGGCGCTACCACTGCGACCAGCGCCGCCGCGCCGATACCTGCACGAAGCTGTGCGAGCTGTCATGGCAAAGCCTCTCGTTTCGTCGATATTCACGTTGAACCATACCGGCCTGATGGCCGGAGACGTTCCCCCTCACTCCCATTCGATCGTGCCCGGCGGCTTCGATGTAAAATCGTACACCACCCGGTCGATGCCCTTTACCTCGTTCACGATGCGGGTGGCGACGTTCGACAGGAAACTGGCGTCGAAGGGGTATATTTCCGCCGTCATCCGATCGGTGCTGGTCACGGCGCGCAAGGCGCAGACATTGTCGTATGTGCGCGCGTCGCCCATAACGCCCACGGTCTTCACCGGCAGCAGCACGGCGAAGGCCTGCCAGATCGCGTCGTACAGTCCGGCGGCGCGAATTTCGGCGAGATAGATCGCGTCCGCTTTGCGCAAGATGTCGCAGCGTTCCTGCGTCACTTCGCCGGGGATACGGATGGCGAGGCCGGGTCCGGGGAACGGGTGGCGACCCACGAACACGTCCGGCAAGCCCAGTTCGCGCCCCAGATCGCGCACCTCGTCCTTGAACAATTCGCGCAACGGTTCGACCAGCTTCATGTTCATGCGTTCGGGCAGTCCGCCGACATTGTGATGGCTCTTGATGGTAACGCTCGGCCCGCCGGTGTTACAT
>CAWFGS010000005.1:0-97496 GCA_963815535.1 uncultured Alphaproteobacteria bacterium | reverse complement strand
ATCCGTGTTCCGGCTGCCGCAGCAGCGTCGCCAAGGCGGCGGAATACGGCGGTAGCTGCGGCGAGCGCGTCCTCCATCGCCAAGCCGTCCGGCACGCGGCGTTGCACCGGTGAGCCAAATACCAGTTAGGATGCAAAGCGTCCGGCAAGCGTAATAGCGCGAACCATGCCGCGTTTTCGAACACTGCCCGCGCTTCGGCACCTTCGAACGGTGTGCGCCTGTCACCCCGAACAGCAAGGATACCGCATCGACACCAGTGCCAGACCCGCATCCGCCGCCTCGCTCAACGCCGTGCGAGCAACTACCGCGTCGGGGACGAATGGATCGGCAGCTTCATGGAAGAAGATGCCGGGTGCTATTTCGAGGCCCGTGATCCCCGCATCGGCAAGGATCGCATAGGCATCGCGCCGTTCCTGAGCCGACCAGGCGATGTTGGACATGGCCAGCATCATACCGCTTCCATTTCGCTGGCGAAGAACGCCGCAAGCCGGTCGAGCGTGGTGGCGGCGGTGAACTGGTATGGCCCCTCGGCGTCCCACAACTCGGCATGGCGGGTGCGCATATCCTCATGGTGCAAGCGCGCGGGCGTATCGGGCATGGCGTGCTTGGTCAGCGCCAGATGGATCGCGGGGGCGGTGAGCGGTTGTGCCACCAGATGGAGGTGAGACAGCCCCCGTTCCAGTGCGATGCGTATATCCTGCCACAACCGTTCGACGGGATAATACTGATAGGTCGTATCGGGGTGATGGAACTGCGTTGCCGATGCGCCCAACGCCGTCAACGCATCCTCCAGCGCCGCGCGCCTCCGGTCAGAATTCAGCGCAGTCCGGTCAAGTCGCAGCATGCCGGTAACCGCATCGGAGGTATAAAGTGTTCCAACCATCCCAGCGAGCGCAGGATCGAGCGCACGCATTAGCGCATCGCGCTTCGCTTCCGTCAGGAACGATGGCACGGGGTTCATCAGATCGAACAGGAAATTCTTGCGCAGTCCCATTCCGAACAAGGCGGGCAGTCGGACGATCAGGCTGCCGGGGAAGCGCTGTTCGACAAACACCTCGAGCGCGCGTCGATTGCGGCCATAGGCCAGCTCCTGCTGAAACCGGCTTGAGCTTTCGTCATCGCCCCCGGCAAAATCGGCCAGCACCGCGATCGAGGAAATGAGCACGAACCGGTCGGCATGTACCATGGTAAGCTGCGCGATCAGCGCATTGATCTGCGCCAGATCGCGTGCTGGCGCGCGGTTGGCCTCCAGCATCGACCCGGGCGCGGCGGCGCACACCAGCGTTTTGAAAACTTGGCCTTCAAGAGCGGTGATATTCTCGCTGTTGAAGCAGGCATCGAACGCTGTTTGCCGCAGCAGCGCGCCGCCGACAAAGCCGGTGTGGCCGATCAGGCCCGTTCTTTGGTGGGAGCTGGAACTATCCATGCGTTTTGGGCCCGGTGCTGCTTTCGTGCCAGGGGAGACTTTCTTTGGTCATTGGACGCAGACAGGGCGTCTGACATCCGCATGACAGGATGGCTTTATCGGTACGCAATATCGGTGTAGATACGGTTAATCGTCATGCGCTGCCGGGTTTCGACGATGCACGCACCAAGCCTCTTTTGGCCGTTCGACACAGCAGGCATGCCCGTTTTAGCGAGCGCCGTACTTCGCTGGTTCAATCACCATTTCGTGAAACTGCCGCTGTCATCGGTCTGATGGTGATGGGCGTGCGGCCGACGAGCGACCTACTGCTGGCGGCAATCTTTACCGCTGTCCTGTTCAGCGTCTTGATGCAACGCACAACGTTGGGGCGCGTTATCGCAAGAGGCGCAGGCTAACGATACCCCTGATGCAACGCCTGCTCAATCACGTCGCGCAACCGTGATGCAGGCGCACCATTTCCTGACGATTCCAGCAGAGCAATCTCGGTATCGGCGAGTACAGGCAATTTCTCGCCGGCAGGGTCGAGAATAACCAGATCTGCGGGCACCATGTTCTTAGGCAAGACGGTTATGCCCATCCCTGCCCGAACAGCTGCGAGGCTGCCGGACAGAGCACCGCACGTATAGGCGATGCGCCATGCGATCCGCGCAGCATCCAGTGCGGCGGTTGCGCGCTTGCGGTAAACGCACGGGACGGGTGATACCACCAGACTGAATTCGGCTGCTTCGGGGTCGATAGCGCGGTTCCCGACCCATACCAGCGCCTCCCGCCAGACGAGGCGGCCGGCGGGTGCCGCGGTCGCTTCGCGTTTGACCAATGCCAGATCGAGACCGCCGGCCGCGAACCGGTCAAACAGTTGCATAGTCAGTTCGCAGGTCATTTCCAGCGCGACCTTCGGGTGGCTATTTGCGAATTTGGCGAGAACATCCTGCAAATACGTCGTCGCGAAATCTTCCGGTGCCCCGATCCGCACCAGTCCCGACAAGTCGGGTTCGGCAATTCGCTCGATCAGCTCCTCATTGAGCTGCAATATGCGACGGGCATGATCCAGTATGAGTTCACCATCGGGTGTCATGCGCAAACCGCCGCGCCCACGTTCGATCAGTTCCGTGCCAAGCTGGCTTTCAAGTCGCTTGATTTGTAGCGACACCGCCGACTGTCCGCGCAGGAGCCGTTCTGCCGCACGCGAAAAGCTGTTGCAATCCACTACCGTCACGAAGGTACGCAAAAGATCGGTATCGAGCACATGCGGAGCGCCGACTGCGGGCATAGTATTGCGTTTCTCAATATTAGGACGAATAACTATCAATTATCGTCATCGTATCCGGTTGGCTAGAGCCTGCATATGTTTTCAACAGGAGCAGGCAACATGTTGCAGCACAATCACGCACAAACACTCACGTCGCCGTCATCGGATGTCCCCGGCAAACAGCCGGTGCCCGTTACCGTGGCGCATGGCGACGGCATCGGACCCGAAATTATGGAAGCCGCGCTCAAGGTTTTGTCGGCAGCAGGCGCGAACATTGCTGTCGAAACCGTCGATATCGGCGAACAGGCGTATCTGGCGGGCGAGAATTCCGGCATCGGTACAGACGCTTGGGACAGCCTGCGGCGCACCAAGGTGTTTTACAAGGCACCGATATCCACACCGCAGGGCGGCGGATACAAGAGCCTCAACGTCACCATCCGTAAGTCGCTCGGTCTCTACGCCAATGTGCGTCCCTGCACCGCCTTCGCGCCATTCATCGCAACCCGCCATCCGGACATGGATGTGACAATCATCCGCGAGAACGAGGAAGACCTCTATGCCGGGATCGAACATCGGCAAACCGACGAGGTGTATCAATGCCTGAAACTAATCAGCCGGCCTGGTTGCGAGAAGATCGTCCGCTACGCCTTCGAACATGCCAAAGCATATGATCGCAAAAAGGTGAGCTGCTTTACCAAAGACAATATCATGAAGTTCACCGATGGACTGTTCCATAAAGTGTTCGACGAAATCGCGGTTGAGTATCCCGAGATCGAGGCGGAACACATGATCGTCGATATTGGCGCCGCGCGGCTGGCCGATACGCCAGAGCGCTTCGACGTAATCGTCATGCCCAATCTTTATGGCGACATCCTTAGCGATGTTGCTGCCCAGATTACCGGTTCGGTCGGGTTGGGTTCGTCGGCCAATATCGGCGAGCACGGAGCCATGTTCGAAGCGATACACGGTTCGGCACCGGACCTTGCCGGGCAGGGTATCGCCAACCCGTCCGGACTGATCCTCGCCGGTGTCATGATGCTGGTTCACATTGGTCAGCCGGACGTGGCAGAGCAGTTGCACAACGCTTGGTTGAAAACGATCGAAGACGGTATTCATACCGGCGATATGTTCACAGACGCTTTATCAGTCGAAAAGGTCGGCACGGCCGACTTCGCTGACGCCGTGATCGCACGGCTCGGCCAAACGCCGGAGACCCTGCCTGCAATCACTTACCCCAGCGAAGGGCGTCGGTTCGCCGTGCCGACCGCAACGCGCCGCCCCCCGGCAGCCAAGGAGCTGGTCGGCGTCGATGTGTTCGTTCAGTCCACAGAAGCGGTGCCGGAAATTGCTCGGAAGCTTCAGCAGGGCGAAACGCGGCTGCTATCCTTGACGATGATTACCAATCGCGGCGTGATGGTCTGGCCGCGCGGTATTCCAGAGACATTCCATACCGATCACTGGCGCTGCCGTTTTCTGGCATTGCCTGACAAGCAGTTCAACAAGACGATGGTGCTCGACCTTCTGGGCAAGATCCACCGCGCCGATCTCGACTTCATTAAGACCGAATTGCTTTATACTTTCGATGGCGAACGCGGCTATTCGATGGGTCAAGGGCAGTAGTTTCGGCACGGTCAGGCTCGCCACCGTATGCCCGGCATCCATTCCCTCGATTATCTAGGAGCGTCACGGCAGGTAATAGGTCGGCGAGCCTGGTCCCACCGGTATGCCGAGCGCGAATACCCATACGTAGAAAAACGCCGACCAGAACAGCAAGAAGAAAATAGTGTATGGCAGCATCATCGCGATCAGCGTGCCGACGCCGAGGTTCCGGTCATATCGCGTTGCCCATGCAAGGATAAGACCGAAGTAACTCATCATCGGCGTGATGATGTTGGTGCTGGAATCGCCGATGCGGTACGCCGATTGAATGACTTCGGGTGAATATCCGATCAGCATCAGCATCGGCACGAAGATTGGGGCGGTCACAGCCCATTGCGCCGACGCCGAGCCCAGCGACAGGTTGATCAAGGCACACAGCAAGATGAACACAAAGAATATCGCAGGCCCGGTCATCCCAGTACCGAGAAGAAACTGAGAGCCCGTTACGGCGGTGATCGCGCCCAGATTGGTCCAACCGAAAAACGCTACGAACTGAGCCGCGAAGAATACCAGGACGATATAAAGCCCGAGCGACGCTAGTGCCGCCGCCATTGCGTCGATCACGTCGCGGTCCGTTTTCATGGTGCCGACTACGCGTCCGTAAACGTAACCCAGCACGACGAAGAAGATCAAGATCCAGACGACGAACCCCTTGAAGAATGGGGAATCGATCCGGTCGCCTGTATCGGCATTTCGCAGCACGCCCCACTCGGGAAACAGAGTCAGCGCCATGAGCCCCAGAACACCCAGCAAGGCGACACCGGTCCACTGCAGACCCTTGCGCTCCTTATCGGCGATCGGCTCCATCATGCGATCGTCCAATATCGTTTCATCGGCACGCGCAGGATCGTATTTTCCAAGTTTCGGCTCGACGATGAAGATCGTCACCAGCGAACCGATAGCGGTAATCAGGAAGGTGGAAGCGACCATGAAATACCAGTTCGCTGTGGCGACAACGGTGTAGTCGGGATCGATCAGACGCGCAGCCTCTTCCGTAATGCCGGCAAGCAGGGGATCGATCGTCCCGATCAACAGATTGGCGCTGTAACCGCCCGACACGCCGGCGAACGCCGCAGCCATGCCGGCCAGGGGATGCCGTCCCAGGGCATAGAAAATACCGGCGGCCAGGGGGATCAGAACGACATACCCCACCTCCGACGCCGTGTTGGACACGATACCCGCAAATACGATGGCAACGGTCACCATGTGCGGCGGGGCCGACAGAACCATTGCGCGAACCGCCGCCGACAGCAGGCCGGATTTTTCCGCAACGCCCACACCGATCATTGCCACCAGCACGACGCCGAGTGGAGCAAAGCTGGTGAAGTTGTCGACAAGTCCGGTAAATATCCGCCGGATACCGTCGCCATCCATCAGACTGACCGCCCTGATCATACCATCCTCGGCAACGCCTGTGGAACCTGCGGGACGCGGATCGGTAACGGCGAGCTCCATCCAGCCGAACAGACCGGACAGCAGAACGATGCCTAAAGCGAGAATCGCAAACAGAGTGACCGGATGGGGTAGCAGATTACCCAGCCACTCCACGCCATCGAGAAACCGTGTGAAGCCGTTGCGTTTGGGCTTGCCGTCTGCGCGTTCCGCCGTGCCCATGTACATCGCTCCAGTTTGGGTTGTGTCGCCGCTATCGTGCGGACAAGATCTGGCTTTGGTCTCGTATTAACCTGCATGACAAATACAAAAAGGTCTATTGCAGGGGTGCGTCGTTCTGTGAATGCTCTGACCGTTTAGGGCGATCACGGTCTTGTTCGGAAGCTTCGCGCAATCGGCGCACTTCGTTCCCAAGGGCCTTCAGTTCGCGCAAAATCAAGTCCCGTTCGTCATGCGCTTCCTCATCGGTTGCTTCCGACATGGCGTTGACGATGACACCAATAAACAGGTTCAGCACGATAAAGCTTGTGAGCATGATGAAGGGTACGAAAAACGCCCACGCGTAAGGGTATTCCTCCATAACCGGGCGCACGATCCCCATCGACCAGCTTTCCAGCGTCATGATCTGGAACAACGAGTAAAAGGACGAACCCAGCGTGCCGAACCATTCCGGAAAGGTCGCCCCGAACAGCTTCGTCGCCATTACGGCGCTGATGTAGAACAGCAGCAACAGCATGACGATGACCGTTCCGATGCTTGGGATCGCACTGAACAGCCCCACGATCACTTTGCGCATGCTGGGGATCGCGGACACCAATCTAAGTGCCCGTAAAACACGCAGCGCGCGCAATACCGAAAACTGCTGCGAAGCAGGGACCAACGCTACGCTTACGATCACAAAGTCGAAGACATTCCAGCCATTGCGGAAAAAGCCCGCGCGGTAGGCGAACAGCTTGAGCCCGAGTTCCAGCACGAAGATGCTCAATGCGACACGATCGAGCAGCGTGATGACGCCACCGAACCGAGCCATCACCGCCGGGAATGTTTCGAGACCCAGGCCTATCGCGTTGGTGACGATCACCGCAATCACGACCTGTTCGAACCTGGGCGTTTCCACGAATGATCGCACGCGGGAACGAAGGGATCTGCTAGCTTGATACTGGTCCATGAAGGACAGCTGTTAGGCGTTTAACGTCTGCAAGGCTTTATCTAATCGGATCTGGATTGAGCGGGTTGACTATTTATCCCGGATTTTACCCTCCAATACGCTCCAGTCTATTCGTCATGGCTTGTCCCAATCCAGACCTGCAGTTGGCACACCCATGCTTCGCGATTTATCAGCAAAGAGGCTGCGGGCGGAATTGCGCTGATCCTGTCGGCCGTGCTCGCCATGATTTGAGCCAAAGCAAGGGGCGCCGATTTCTGCCTATCGGTGTTGGCCTAGCCCTTGAAGGTTGGGCCAAATACTTTCGCCATCGATAAACCGCTGCTGCTATGGATCAACGACGGACTGATGGCGCTGTTCTTTTTTCTGATCGGACTGAAAGTCAAACGCGAGGTCGTGACCGGGCAATTGCAAAACTGGTAGCAGGCTGCCTTACGCATATACGCGGCAATTGGCGGCATGGCCGTGCCCGCATTGATCTTCGTCGCGATCGACTAGAACACGCCGGCCAACCTCGATGGTTGGGCGATCCCGGCGGCGACGGATATCATCTTTGCTTTGGGGATGCTCGCGCTACCCGGCAACAAGGCACCTGTGGCGCTGAAAGCGCTCTTCTGGCGGTTGCGATCATCGACGATATCGGCGCAATCACGATCATTGCCGTGTTCTACACAGCAGAGTTGAAGCTGGATATGATGGCGCTGACAATGTTGCCGCTTGGCACCCTGTGGCTGCTCAACCGGTCGGACGTGGCGCAGATATAGCCCTATGCGCTTGTCGCGCTAGTGCTGTGAGTATTCGTGCTTAAGTCCGGCGTTCATGCCACTCGCAACCCTCGAACACAGGTTGCACCCCTGGATTGCTGTCGTTGTTCTGCCGATCTTCGCTTTTGCAAATGCCGGGGTATCGTTCGCTAGCGTTGGTCTTGATGCGTTATTAGCGCCGTTGTCACCTGGCATCGCCGCCGGGCTTGTCGTCGAAAACAGCTGGGTATCCTCTGCGCGTGCGTCCTTGCGTTGAAGAGTGGCAACGCGGACATGGCTGAGGGTGTTTCGTATTTGCAGCACTATGGCCTGTCGAGCTTCGCCGGAATAGGCTTTACGATGAGCTTGTTCATCGGCGGTCTTACGATTGTTGATCCGGCTCAAATGGACGGCGTCAAGATGGGAGTTATTGCAGGCTCGCTCATTTCTGCGATGGTAGGGATAACGGTGCTTGCGTTCGCTCGTCCAGTCCATGTTGTGACCAAAGAACTCGATTGATTTGAAAAGGCTAACAAAAACATAGTATTCTACATTTTGTAAAAAATTGAAGTGTTCTAATTTTTAAATCATAGGCGTCGAAACGTAAAACTATAGTGATACCACCTTTCGGGCAACTTGTAGTAACTCTTCATTGACCGACATTTGTGCGTATGCGCGCCGTCAGGCAAATCATGGATGAACGTCCGCTTTTACGCACCAGTGGCGAACTCCTAGGTGTCCGATGTTGGGGCGCAAAGCGGACGTTCCTTACCTCAAAAAAGTTCATGGGAAAAAAGCCGACAGGTATGAAGCGGCCGATAGCTTCAAATCACACCGCCGAGTGCGGTCTATAATCGGGGTACAAATAGGGGCATAAGTCCCTCCGAAATCTGCGGAAAATACTATAAATCAAAGGCTTACCTGCGGAGAATGAATCCCCTCCGTCTCCGCCATTTAGGAATGGTTTTGGTATGCGCCGTCGTACCGTAGATGGCGTGAACCAGCCCTTCCGGTCGCTGTCCGGTTTCGCGCTTTCCTACCTTGCCAGTGCTGCAAACTCCCGCACGGTCGGCGCGAACATGGTCTGCGCCATTTCGCGGACCGGTGCGCTGGCGGTTTCCAATGTGCCCGCATCGATCGGCGGCTGCGGCGCGTATTCCGCTTGCAGCACCAATGCCTCGGCATAATTGCGACCGCGCAATTGTTCGACCAGCGCAATGGCGTAATCGATGCCCGCCGATACGCCCGCGCCGGTCACCACATTGCCATCGGTCACCACACGTTCGTCCACAGGTATCGCGCCGAATGCGGACAAGGCAGGACGGGTCGCCCAATGCGATGTCGCGCGTTTTCCCGTGAGCAGACCCGCCTTCGCCAGCACCATCGATCCCGTACACACGGCGGTGACGAACCGCGCACGCGCGGCACGGTCATCGACCCAGCCCATCACATCTGCGCGGCGCATGATGTCGAGCGTGCCGCGTGTTCCGCCGGGAATGAAAAGCACGTCGAGATCGGCGGGGACGTCGGCCATGCGAACGGTCGGCGCGATGGCGAGGCCGAGGTCGGATGCGACCGGCGCCAGATCGCCTTGCGTCGTCACCAGATGCACTTTCGCGCCGAACATACAGGCGAAAAAGTAATGGGGGCCGACCAAATCGAGAGCGGTGAAACCGGGATAAACCAGCATCGCCACCTCTTCTTCGCGGTAGAGATCGTCGCCGACCAGATCGGTCATCTGCTTTCGATGCAGCGCCATCATTTCTTCGGGCGACATATCGGGGCCGGTATGCGCCTGCATGGATGTCAATCCATGAGCGGCCATCGCCTGTTCGACGGCCAGAAATGGCGCGAGAAGAGCTGCGGAGCCGAAGCCCTGCAGCATGGATCGGCGGGAAGTGTCGGTCATGATAGGTTCCTTACAGATCGAACGATAGCGTGACGAAGGCGGAACGGGGATTGCCCGGCCGCACCACGTCCTGCGCGAAATACTGGTAGGGCAGGAAATAATCGGCGTTCGTCACATTGTCGACGCGCAGGCCGATCCGCATGGCATCGATGGGGTAGCTCGCCTGAAAATCGCCGATCAGGTAGTCCCCGGTGCGCGCCGCATTCGGCAGGGCGATCGCAGCCTCGCCGGAATATGTGACGCCGCCGCCCAACTCCAAACCGTCCAGCGCACCGCCCGCCATGCGATAGCGCAACGCCAGTCGTCCGCGATGTTCGGGCACGCGGGGCAAGCTGTCGCCGATCGGTATTACAGTATCGGCGGTAATTTCCGCATCGGTATAGGCATAGTTAAGGAGGACGGAGAGAGCACGCGACGGTTCGTAGATTGCGTCCAGCTCCACCCCCCGGCCGCGCTGTTCGCCGGTCTGGATGGAAGTGAAAAGGTTGCCGGGATCGGGCGTCGGCACATTGGTCCGATTAATCTGGAAAGCCGCCAACGTGCCCGACAGGCCGATATCGGCGAGCGCCAGCTTGACGCCCGCCTCATAGCTTTCCGATCGTTCGGGCACGGGTGCCTCCGCCCCGTTGAAGAAAATCGACAGCCGCGACCCGGTGGCGTAGCCTGCGAACAGATAGACCCCTTCCGACAATGCGAAACTGACGCCGATGCGCGGATCCCATTCGTGGTAGGTTCGATCAATCCCCGCGCCGCCTTCCAATTCGGCCAATTGCAAACGGCTGTACCGCAGGCTGGCCAGAATATGCAGCCGATCGGCGATGGTCACTTGATCCTGAACATACGCGCCCAGCGTGCGATACCGGTTGCGCGCCGTGCCGGTGATGGCGGGCAGCACGTAATCGGCATCGCTGAGCGGGTCCGCGTAATCGAAAGCGGTGATGTTGATGAAGTCGGACCCGATACCGGCATCGTAGAGCGTGCGATCATATTGCACCCCGCCCAACAGAACATGATCGATCCCGCCGGTCGCAAATTCGGCGGTCAGCGAACCATCGACGGTCCATTCGCCGACATCGGCGGTCAGTACGCTGCCGAGCACGGGGCACACGGTGCCATCGCAAGGGAAGAACGCGAAGAAGGGCGACGTGCCGAATTCGTCGAATTCGCTTTCGTACCGGCGCAATTTGACATTGGCGGCAACCGCATCGGACAGGCGTTGCGTTATCGCCAGGTCGTAAATACGGTTTTCGACCGTGGTGTCGGGTCGCATTCGTTGCGCCAGTGAACCGATCGCGTTCCACGGCAGGATCGTCGCGCAGGAATGCGGGCAAACCGACATATTCCAGCTGTTCGATCCGGCTGTAGGTGAACCGCCCGACGATATCGGTCTCAGTGCCGGGGGATAGGCGAACGGATGGCGCGGCCAGTATGCGCGTGCCGTCCACGACATCGATATTGTCGCCGAAGATCTGCGCTTCTGCGATCAGGCGGACGGCAAGCGTGTCGCTCATCGCGACATTCGCGTCGGCGGCGGCGGAGTAATTGTCGAAGCTGCCACCACGCAAGCGCGCAGCGAAAGCGTTGTCGAACTGCGGCGATTTGGAAACCAGGTTGATCAGACCGCCGACGGGCGCACCGGTCCCCCCGCCATAAAGGGTGGAGGTCGGCCCCTTGGCCACTTCCACCCGCTCCACCTGCCACAGCGAACCCGGATCGCCGACGGCTGTGTCGCCATATCCGATCAGCCCGTCGATGAAGATCTCCGCCTCGAACCCGCGCACCACCGGATTGGCGAGCACGAGCTCGGAAGGCAGCGACGGCACGACGCCCGATACGTTGACCAACGCCTCGTCCAAAGTCAGCACCTCCTGATCGTCGAGCAATTGGCGAGTCAACACTTGCACCGATTGGGGCGTGTTCTGGATGGGCACGGGCGTTCGCAACGTATCTGCGCCGTCGATGGCGTAACGATTTCGATCGCCGGTCACGACGATGTCGGGCGTCCAGCGTTGCGGGCCGTCATCGGTGACGGCTTGTTGGGAGGGCCAAGGGGTTTGTTCGGGGGTTGGCGCTACCGATGTGACAGGCGCGATGGCGACCGCCGCGATGGCGGCGGCGAAAGAAATGCGGAGCATGGGGGTATTCCTGGGAAAGGTCGGACTGACATTCGCAATGACGCCGCAATTCTGCGCGCAACAGCACGCATATCGAGGGGCGTCAGATCAGGTCGGTCGCTGGCGGTCCCGTCGTCGGTGGGTTCGCCGCAGGCAAGCGAATGCCGGCCAGAGCCGTGCGGCTGTCGCCCGCCGGTATGTCCGCAGCCTGCCAGACCGCTTCGAAACGCGCAGGCGGTTCGATCGTCGCAGAGGAGGCGGATGCGAGGGCGAACGCGCAAACGCCCTCGTCCATAGGCGGCGCCGGTTCGGACCGATCGGGGGTGGAGCCGACATCGATCGTGATCGTGCGTGCCGACGCAGTGCCCGTGCACAATTGCGCGGTGATGAAGCGCGTTTCGGTGTCCCGTTCCAGCATGACCCCCGCCGGCAACACCGCCTTCATAAACAGGGCCAGCGTCATGGCGACCAATGCCGTCATGCGGAAATTCGTCAGGAGGCAAAACCTGCGGTTCATCGCGACGTTATACCCGCCCTACATCGATCGTGTCGACAAGCATGACCGCCATGACCACCGTATCTCGCGATCCGATCGTCACGCCAGCGCCACTATCAGCGCACGATGTCCATTTCATCGATCAGCACCTGCGCCCCATCGACCTTGTCCATGACCCACAGCATGTACCGGGTATCGACATGAATGGTGCGCGTGGTGCGCGGGTCGAAATCCCAGTCGGAATTGACGCTTTCGAACGTGCCGTCGAACAGCAGGCCGACCAGTTCCGCCCTGGAGTTGAGCGTGGCAGACCCGCTGTTCCCGCCGGTGCTGTCGAGGTCGGTCAGGAAATTGACCGGCACCGATCCGATGCTGTCGAGTGCATAGGGACCGTAATCCTTCGCGGCGATCTCCGCGAGTTGGCTTTGCGGTGCGTTGAACGGTTCTTCGCCCGTATCCTTTTCGGTAATGCCTTCCAACGTGGTGAACGGGGCGTACATCAGCCCGTCGCGCGGGCTGCCGCCCAACACCTTGCCATAGGTAACGCGCAGGGTGGAATTGGCGTCGGGATAGGTGACGATGCCGTTGTCGCGCTGCCACGCCGTGATCGCCTGCATATATTGCGGGCGCAGCAACAGGCCGCGTCCTTCGCGTTCGTCCGATGCGGCCTCCATTTCGCGGTCGTAGGCATACAGCGCGACCGCCAGTTTGAGGAACGGATCGCTGCTCGCTTCGATCTGCTGCGGCGTCGCGTCCATCAGCGCCAGTCGCGCATCCACCTCGTCCAGCGTGGTTCCGGCGTAATAGGTGTCGAGCTTGTCGGAAAGTACCGCGCGGTCGGCATTGCCCGCCAAACCCAGCGCACGATCGAAAGCCGCGACGCGCGTGGCGGCTGGCTGATCGAGGTATTTGCCGATCAGCAGCAGCCATTCCGCCTTGTCCACTGCCGGATCGAAACGCCGGTCCAGCGCCTGCAGCCCTTGCCGGAAGAACGTCATATCGCGTTCCTGATAGCCCGGCGTGCGTTCGGCATCGGGCATCCGGCGTTCGTGCGACAATCGATAGAGCCGCTTGGCCGCCGACAGCATCTGCGAATTGTTGGCCAGGCCGTACCACAGGTTCATGCGCGAAGCGGCGGTCGCTTCCTGCGTCAATGCGTCGAGCTGCGTCAGCGCACTGCCATAGGGGGCACGCGTCGCATCGGCGGCGATCCATGCGGACAGTGCAGCCTCGCGCTGACGGCGGCGGTCCACCAGACCGACGCGCCGTGCCCCCTCGATCTGGCCGCGCAGGTTCTTTTCGACGTTGTTCAGGCCCGCCAGCCGCGCTTCGTACTTCACGCGCGCGTCGGAACCTTCGGGCGCAGTCGCCTCGATCGTGTCGATCCAGTCGTTGTAGATCGTGACATTGAGGGGGTAGCGCCAGTCGAACGTCGTTTCGACCTCGTCCAGCCGGGCATAGCGCGACGTCGATCCCGGATAGCCTGCCGCCATCACGAAATCGCCATCGTCCAGCCCCGCCGCACTGACCTTCAGATGGTGCTCCGGCGCGTAGGGCACGTTGGTCTCGGCAAAATCGGCAGCCGATCCGTCCGGCGCGACATAGGCGCGATAGAACGCGAAATCGCCGGTGTGGCGCGGCCACTGCCAGTTGTCGATATCGCCGCCATATTTGCCGATGCTGTCGGCGGGCGCATAGGCGAGGCGGACGTCGCGGATTTCCAGACGCTTGATCAGCTTATACTGCGCGCCTTCGTAAAAACTGGCGACCTGGCAGCGATAGCCTGCATCCGCCTCGCACTCGGCGACGATGTCCTTCATGCGCTGTTCCACGGCGTCGTAACGCTGCACATCGCCCAAAGCATCGATCCCGGCGCGCATCCGGGCGGTGACATCGGTATCCGCAACCGTCACGTAAATGCGCGAACCGGGCGCAGCGGGCAATTCGTCCGCTTTGCTCGCCGCGAGAAAGCCTTTTTCCAGGTAGTTGTTTTCTGCCGTCGAATTGTATTGCACCGATCCGCGCGCGCAGTGATGATTGGTGACCACCAGTCCCGCATCCGACACGAAGCTGGCCGAACATCCGCCCAGCGAAACGACGGCGCCCATCGGAAACTCGGTCAGTTCGGACAATCGCTCCGCCGGAATGTCCAGCCCTTCCGCGCGCAGATCGTCGGCGATTTCCGGCAGCTGATCGGGCGTGAACATGCCTTCCTTCGCAGCAACCGGCACCGCGGGCAGTGCGGCGAGTATCAGGCCGAAAGTGCAAATCTTACGCATAGTGCAATTCTCTTCCATGTCGGGATTGGCGCGCAGCGTTTTTGAAACAGTTTGTTACCGATTGCCAGCGTTACCGGCGGATAAATCGCTTCTCGCGTACCCATCGTCGCTTCGTCGGACTGCGGGAACGCGTCGATCTTGAGCTGCCATATGCAAAGGCGGGCGATCATGGCACAGACACAACATCGACAATAGCAACGGATGATGGTTCGATGGCGATATTGCACAAAAGCGACCAGCGCGGCGGCGGCAAAATGGGCTGGCTCGACACCGCGCATACGTTTTCCTTCGGCCAGTTTCGCGACCCCCATCGAATGGGCTTTCGCAACCTGCGCGTTCTGAACGAAGATCGGGTTGTGCCTGGCGCCGGCTTTCCGCCCCATTCCCATTCCGACATGGATATCGTCACCTACGTCATATCGGGTGCGTTGAAACACGAAGATTCGTTGGGAACCGGATCGATTATCGAACCCGGCGATATTCAGCGCATGTCCGCTGGGACCGGCATCACCCATTCGGAAATGAATGCGTCGGCGACCGCTCCGGTGCATTTTCTGCAGATATGGATCATACCCGATCGCGCCGGCAACTCGCCGGGATATGAACAAAAGCAGATCGACCGTACGCGCGCGCATGCGGATTTTTGGGAAATTGCCGGTCCTGCCCCCTCCCCCACGGCGGTGCGGCTGTTTTCCGATACGCGCATTCATCTTCGCCATTTCGAAGAAGGCGACACGGCCCGGTTCGAAGTGGACGGCGGCCGGGGCGCTTTCGTTCAGTTGGTAGCGGGCAAGCTGACCGTATCGGGCGAAGAATTGACGGCGGGCGACGGGATCGAGGCGGATGGGCCCTTCACGCTCGATTTCGCTGCAACGACCCGAAGCGAATTGCTGATCTTCGATCTGCCCTGACGCATCGACAGGTTCCGCGCGTTGCCGAACATAAGGGCGCTTGGCAGCGTGCGACGGTAAGTTTAAACGGGGGAACGTCGATAACGAAGTCCGGCGTCTTGCGCGCCCGAAACTCAGGAAAGTTCGTACCATGCAAAAGTCATTCTTCATCGCCGCGATGGCGTCCACCACGCTGGCAATCGCGGCGTGTTCACCTGCCGCCGATGACACCGCCGAAGTCGCGGTGGACGGTGCGGGCGATGCCAGCTCGGACATGGTCGACGCGCAAACCGTGGGCGCAGATGCCGTGCTCGATGCGAACGTTGCGACGGTTGAACAGTTGAGCGGCGTCGAAGGCGTATCGCCCGAACTGGCGCAGGCGATCGTGGACGGTCGCCCTTATGCCTCGATCGTCGATTTGAACGCCGCGCTGGTCGAAACGCTGGCTTCGGGCGAAGCGATGGCCGTGATGTCCCGCGTGTTCGTGCCCGTCGATCTGAACGACGCCACGCGGGAACAGATCGCGCTCATCCCAGGTATGACGGACCGCATGATCGGCGAGTTCCTGGAATATCAGCCCTATGACGACATGGCGGAATTCGATCGCGAGATCGGCAAATATGTCGATGAAGCGGAAGTCGCGCGGTTCCGCAATTACGTCACCTTGTGATGCCGGAACATATCAGGGTTCTGTAACGCCAGACGGATTAGTTCGATGGCGGCCAAGGCTGCGATATGCAGATAGGCCGCCATCGGATCGAAAGCCGTCAGCGACCAATGCACGAATGTCAGAATGGCGGCGGGATAGACCAGCCGGTGCAATCGCTTCCACGTTCGTTTCAGCGCCCGAACCGCAACATCGTTCGAAGTCAGGGCGAGTGGTACGAACAGCGCGAGCGCCAGCCACCCTGCCAGCAGGTCGGGTTCGATCGCATCGGAAAGGGCAGCGCCGAAAGACGGCTGGTTGGCAGCGTAGATGCAGGTATGGCCGGCGGCATAGGCGAAGCTGGCCACACCGAGATCCCGTCTGCGCCGCGCCAACCATGTTGCCCATCCGCGGGTCCGGAACAGCAAGCGTATCGGCGTAACGGCCAAGGTCAGCATCAGCAGCCACGCCGCCCATAGCCCACTATCGCCGACCGCGTGTCCGTAGCCATATTGCGCGGGCATGAAGGCCCAGCGCCCCGCAACGGCAAGGGCGGGCAATGCCAGTACGAGCCATAGCAAGGGGCGGGAAGCCAGCGCGGCACGGGTCGCGCCATAGATGATGTCGCATATCCGACAAACCTATATCGGGTTTTCCTTGAAATGCTGGCGAGCGATGATCATCCGCTGCATTTCATTGGTCCCTTCCGCGATGCACATGATCATGGAATCGCGATAGAAGCGTTCGATGTCGTATTCCTTGGAATAGGAATAGCCGCCGTAAACCCGCATGGCTTCCTGCGAATTGGCCACCGCCGCTTCCGATGCGAAATATTTGGCCATTCCGGCTTCCTTGTCGCAGCGTTCGCCGCGATCGTACGCCTGCGCCGCGCTGGTCATCATCAAGCGCGCGGCGCGGGCGCGTGTGGCCATTTCGCCGATTTTAAGCTGGATCGCCTGATGCTGTGCGATGGGTTTGCCCATGCTTTCGCGCTGCTGGGCGTATTGCGTCGCCAGCCGCAGGGATCCTTCCGCCAGGCCGACCCCGCGCGCGGCGACGTTGATACGGCCCAGTTCCAGGCCGCCGGTCGCCTGATAGAACCCCTGTCCTTCCACGCCGCCGATCAACTGATCGGCGGGGACGCGGTAATCCTCCATGACAAGTTCCGCCGTATCGATCGCATTGTAACCCAGCTTTTCGAACTTCTTGCCGACCGAAAGCCCGTCCCGCTTATCGACGATGAACAGGCTCATCCCGCGATAGCGCGGATCGGAGGTGGGGTCGGTTTTGACAAGCAGCGCGAAAACCTGCGCGTTCACTGCATTCGATATCCAGGTTTTCGTCCCATCGAGAACGTAGTCTGCCATCAGCGGCCTTGCGCGCGACGGTGCGGATGGCCTGCAGGTCGGTGCCGGCATTCGGTTCGGTCAGGGCCAACCCGCCGCGTATTTCACCGGTCGCCAGTTTGGGCAACCACGTCCGTTTCTGCGCCGAAGTGCCGAACCGCTCCACTGCCGCCGCCATGATCAGATGCGAATTGAATATACCGGTAATGGCCATCCAATGGCTCGCGATTTTGGCCACGATGTCGGCATAGATCGTCGCGGGCAAGCCCAGCCCGCCGTACTCCTGACCGATGGTCGCGCCGAACAGACCCATTTCGGCCATCTGATCGACCAGCTCGGCAGGCCAGATATCGCCGTGATCGTGATGTTTGACGACGGGGATGACTTCGCGTTCCAGCCAACGGTCGATCGCATCCATGAACGCGCGCTGCTGCTGTTCATCGAAACCGGTTTGAGGGTTTTCGGCGGGGTGATTCATAACAATGGCGGTCCGGTTCATTCCGCCGCCACTATGACGCGCGGGCCGGAAAGGTCCAGCGCCGCGCGAACTGCGGCCTCATAAGCCTCTATCGCATTGGACCGTCAATCGAGCAGGTCTTCGATGATCGCGGCGACATCGGCGATCGGCGTTTCACCCTTGTCGCGCGGCATGATGGCGCGGCCCTTGCTTGCTTTCATACCGGGCAGCTCCCGCAATTCGACATCGGCGCGCGGGGTCAGTGCGATACCGCCCGGCCCAACCACGATGCGCGCAATGCCCGCCACGCGCGCTTGCATCGCCAGCCCCCGCAGATCGAGCAGATGCGCCGCCGGATCGGGAATTGCGCCGTAGCGATCCTGAAGCTCGTCGGCGAAGTGGTCCAGATCCTCGCCATCCTCCGTCCGCGCCAGCCGGGCATAGGCGGCGATGCGCGCTTCGGTATCGACGATCCAGTCCGCCGGAAACAAAGCATCGCCGCGCAGTTCGATTTTCGGGATCGAGCGCAGGCGGCGTTTCCCCGGCCAGTTCGCGCAAGGTTCCGGTCAGCAGATGCTGGTACAGTTCCAACCCGATCAGTTTCATGTGCCCGGACTGTTCGTCGCTGGTCAGATCGCCTGCCCCGCGCATGTCGAGGTCGTTGGCCGCAACGGCGAAGCCCGCGCCCAGTGCCGATTGCGCGACCAGCTGGTTCAACCGTGCGCGAGTGCGATCGGTCAGGGATTTGCCGGGCGCACCGAACATCAGCACATGGGCGCGCCGCGCCGATCGCCCGACCCGGCCGCGCAACTGGTGCAGTTGGCCCAGGCCGAACCGCGCGCAGCCGATGATCGCCATCGTATTGGCGCGCGGCACGTCCAGCCCGGTTTCGATAATGCTGGTCGCCAGCAGAACGTCGCCCTCACCCGACGAAAAACGCAACAACGCCGCATCCGCTTCGCTCGATGCCATTTTTCCGTGAACGGTGACGATGTCGAGCTTGGGAACCAGCGACTGGAGCAGCTCGGCGGCAGGCGCCATATCCTTGATGCGCGGCACCACGACGAAAGACTGGCCCTTGCGCCCATGTTCGCGCTGCAACGCCGCCTGCAACGCCTGCGCGTCGAAATCGCCCAGGAACGTGCGTATCGGCAGGCGGCGGGCGGGCGGCGTGGTGATCAGCGACAGTTCGTTCAGCCCGATCATCGCCGATTGCAGGGTGCGGGGGATCGGCGTGGCGCTCAACCGCAGGACATGGCCCGCGCCCAACGCCTCCAGCTTCTCTTTCTGCGCCGCGCCGAACCGCTGTTCTTCGTCGATGACCATCAGGCCGAGTTTGGCGAAGGAGACGGCTTTCGCCGCGATGGCGGTGGTGCCGATGACGACCTGGATCGTACCATCCGCCAGCCCGCATTTGACCGCACGCTTTTGCGCCGATGTGCTCGCGCCGGACAATTGCGCCACCTCCACCCCGATACGGGCGAAGCGGCGCTGGAACTCTTCGAAATGCTGGCTGGCGAGCAGCGTCGTCGGCGCAACCATCGCGACCTGCATGCCCGCCAGCACGGTGATGGCCGCCGCGCGCAGGGCCAATTCGGTCTTGCCATAGCCGACATCGCCGATGACCAGCCGGTCCATCGGTTTCCCGGACGCCAAATCGTGCCGAATGGCTTCTATCCCGCGATGCTGGTCCGCCGTTTCGCTATAGGCGAAGCCGTCCACAAATTGTTCGTATTGCGTTTCGTCGGCGCGCAGTTTCGGTGCGGTGGCATCGCTGCGTTCTTTCGCCATTGCACGCAAATGGCGCGCGGAAGTGGCGATGGCGGCGTCGATCCCGATGCGGCGTCGCGCCCAGCTTTTTCCGTCCAGCGTATCGGGTTTGACCGCGTTTTCATCGCCGCCATAGCGCCACAATCGATCCGCTTCGGTCACCGGAACCTGGCGCAGGGCGGATTTGGCATATTCGATCTCGATGGTCTCGGTCGACCCTTCCCCCGGAAGGTCGAGCGGGCGCAGACCGCGCAGAAAGCCGACGCCGAATTCATCGTGCACTACCGCGTCCCCCATACGCAGCGCGATGGCGAGCGGATCGATGGCGACTTCGTGGGAAAGCGCCTGTTCGCCCTGCGCCCGCGATCCCAGCAGATCATGCGCCGATGCCAGCACCAGATGCTCGCCGATCGCACCTTCGCCCAGCGGTACGGTGGCGAGCGACAACGGCGCATCGTTGGTCGCCGCCGTGGCAAGAGATACTTCGATCGGCAGGTCGCCCATGTCGGGCAATTTCGACAGACGACGCGCCAGAAAGCGGCAATCGCGTTCGCTCCCCGCGACGATGATCCGGCGGCCTGCCGCACGATGTCGATCCACGAACGCAGCAAACTTCGGCAATGGCTTCGCCTCGTCCGCGAACAGGGGAGTCGGTTCGCATTCGGGCGCGGGCCCGATTGTGAAATCCGCAAGCTGCGCCTCCCAATCCGCCGTCGCAATCGCTTGGGATCGCCCCGATGGCGCCATCTCGCGGTCCAGCGCCACGTAACGCCTGCGCGCCCGTGCGAACGCTGGATCGATCACTGTCGTCGCGCCCGTGACATGGTCCAGAATGGAAACGCCATCCCGCCCCGCAGCCGGTTCGGACGCGATGCCGAATGCCTGGGTTTCGTGTTCCATGCTGCTGATTTGCGTCAACGGGTCGTAAGACCGGATGGAACGAACGATGTCCCCATCCATTTCGACGCGAACCGGCTGTTCGGCATCCACAGGATAAATATCCAGCACCGTGCCCACTTCGCCGATTTCGCCAGGTTCGTCGATACGGTCGTCCGCATAATAACCCAGCGCGATCAGCCGTTCGCGAAAACCATGCAGATCCAGTTTGTCGCCGACGCGCAGCAAGGGCGGTTCGGACTGGAATGCGGATGGCGGCGCATATCGCGGCACGGTCGCCTCCGCCCCGCAGATCAGCAGCGGGTTTTCCCCGCGTTCCAACGCAGCGACCAGACCGCCCAATGCCGCCACGCGCCTGCCGGCATTGGCGGGCGAAGGGGGCAACGCATCGAAACCGAGCGCGTCGCTGGACGGGCAGTAGAATATCGCGGCATCGGGGAAGGCACGCCGCGCAAGCAGATGGAACCGTTCCGCATCCTGATCCGAACGGGCGCAATACAACGCCCGTTCGCGCCCGACGATGGGCAGCAGGGCCAGCAGGGCGGCGGCGTGGCTGATGGTCGGGATCGCTTTACAGGATGGAAACGGGCGGCACGCATCCGCAAGCGGGCGCGCCGTTACATCCGCCCCTATTGCCGAAAGGGTGCGCCGGTTCGCAACCCCAACAAAAGTCTATTCGATCGCGTGCAGCGTCAGTGCTTGTAACCTGAATCCAGCCGATCCATCCGCCGGCGCAGCATCGGCCAGGTCAGCTGCCGGCTGACGAATTCGGCCACACCCTTGTTCTGTTCGGCGACCTTTTCCATCGTCCCCTGCGGTGCGAGCGCGATGTTTTCCCGCCCGGCAGCCAGACTGCGAACTTGAATGGTGCAGGCGCGTTCGAGGAAATACATCCGCAGGAACGCGTCGCCCACTTCCTCCCCCACGGTCAACGTGCCGTGATTGCGAAGCAGCATGAAATGATGATCCTTCAGATCGGCGACGATCCGTTCGCGTTCGTCCAGATCCAGCGCCACCCCTTCGTAATCGTGATACGCCAGATCGCCCGCCGCCGCCAATGCGGTCTGGTTCAGCGGCAGCAGCCCTTCGTGCATGGCGCTGACGGCCTGCCCGTCGGGCGTGTGCAGATGCATCACGCAACGGGCATCGGGGCGGGCCATATGGACGGCGGAATGGATCGTGAAACCGGCAGGATTGACGGGCCCCTTGCCCTCTTCCACGGCGTTGCCGTCCATGCCCACTTTGACGAGGCTGGATGCGGTGATTTCGTCGAACCCGCGGTCGTAGGGGTTGAGCAGGAAATGATGTTCCGGCCCCGGCACGCGCGCGGACAGATGGGTGAAGATCAGATCGTCCCACCCCAGATCGGCAACCAGGCGATAGGCGCAAGCGAGATCGACGCGCAGCGCCCATTCTACCGCATTCATACCTGCCGGCATTTCGTCCGGGGCCGCTGTTCGGGTCGTCATGCGTTCGTTCTCCATTCGCGAATGCTGCAGATGGTCACCCCAGCCGTTTCAGCCATTTGATCTTGCTGTCGGTATAGGGGGGATAGCGCAAGTCCGGGTCCGAACCCGTGCCGCGTCGCAACACCGCCTTCGCATGGCTGAACGTGCGGAAACCATGCACCCCGTGATACACCCCGTAACCGCTTTCCCCAACACCGCCGAAGGGCAGCGACCGCACGGCGTGGTTCACGGTCACGTCGTTCGAAACCACCGCCCCTGTGCGGCACTTTTCTTCGAAAGCGGCGAGCGGCGCAGCGTCTTTGGCGAAAGGATAGGCGGCGAGCGGCGCGGATCGTTCGGCAATGATGTTCAGTGCATCGTCCACACCGTCCACACCCACCACAGGCAGCACCGGACCGAAGATTTCTTCGTTCATCAGATCCGAAGACAGGTCCGGGTCGGCGATGATGACCGGGCCGATCGCGTTCGTGTCGCTATCGCGTTTGCCTGCAAGAACGGTGCGTCCGCCTGCGCCGTCGATGAGTTCTGCCACCCGATCGAAATGGCGCGCATTGACGATTTTCGCAAAGTCGGCGGACCGTTCGGGTTCCGCGCCGTAGAACCGGTGCACGGCCGCCACCAGCTTCTGCGTGAATTCCTGCTGCACCGTGCGGTCCACCATGACGTAGTCGGGCGCGATGCAGACCTGCCCGGCATTCATGAACTTTCCCCACGCAATCCGGCGTGCGGCAACTTCCAGATCGGCGGAGGCATGGACGTAAGCCGGGCACTTGCCGCCAAGCTCCAGCGACACCGGAGTCAGTTTGGGCGCGGCAGCTTCCGCAATCTTGCGGCCGATCGGCGCGCTGCCGGTGAAGAAAATATGGTCCCAGCGTTCGCGCAGCAGGGCCTGCGTGACATCGGCGTCACCTTCGATCACCTGGATCACTCGCGGATCGCAATAGCGGTTGACCAGTTCGCGCATGACGAAGGCGCTGGCGGGCGCCAGTTCGCTGGGCTTCACCACCACCGCGTTGCCCGCCGCGATCGCTGCAACTGCCGGGGCCAGGCTGACGGCGAAAGGCAGGTTCCACGCACCGATCACCAGCACCGCGCCCTTCGGCTGCTAAACGATGTTCGCGCTGGCGGGTTGCAGTTTCAACGGGAACGGCCGCGCGTTCGGGTTTCATCCAGCGTTTCAGGTTCTTACGCGCATGGACGATTTCCCCCTCCAGCGTGGTCAGTTCCGACGTCCACGCTTCGCCTGCGCTGCGACCCATATCGTGCGCCAGCGCGGTTGCCATTGCATCTTCTCCGTACCGCACAAGATTGTCCATCGCGCGCAACTGCGCGGCGCGCATATCGTAAGGGGTGCAATAGCCGGTGCGGGCGGACTCACGGGCGCGCGCATACGTATCAGTCACCGATGTCGGGGTCTGGTCAGCCATGGGCGCGGTGTTACGGGGGGTTACCGCGAACGGCAAGGCCCCGCATCGACCCGCATCGACCAGCTGGCAGCCCGTTCAAAATGCCTTGAATATAAAGAAAAAGTTCGCCTGTCCCTCTTGCGCGTCGCGCGTTTGCGGCGGATAGGCAGCTAACCTTTGTTTGCAAGAGTGGGACGACGCGATGAACGATGACAGCTATCCCCTATCGGGTGATTTTCTGAAAGGGCGGCTGCGTCAGGCGATGAGCGAACACGAAAAACGCGTGGTCGAAAATCTCAGTCAGAACACGCGGGTCGTCGATGGCGATGCAATGTTGATCGAACGGGGCAGTCTGGTGAACCACAGCACCCTGCTGATCGAAGGGTACATGCTGCGGACCGTCCATGCCGAAGGCAAACGGCATATCGTCGGTATTCAGGTTCCGGGTGACTTCGTCGATCTGCATGCCTTCGCGCTGAAAAGGTTGGACCACGATCTGATGGTCATCGGATCGGCGAAGATCGCGGAGGTTCCGCATGACCAGTTGGAAGAAATCATGCGCGACGAACCGCATCTGGCGCGGCTGTTCTGGTTCAGCACCCTGCTCGATGCCGCCATTCACCGCGAATGGATCATGAAAACCGGGCAATTGCGCGCGATCGGGCGGATGGCGCATCTGTTCTGCGAGATCTGGTATCGCCTGCGAATGGTCGAGCGCGGACGGCCGGACGGGTTCCAGACCCCGCTGACCCAGCTGCATCTGGCGGAAATCTGCGGCATGTCGACGATCCACGTCAATCGCACCTTACGCGACTTGCGCGAAATGAAGGTGCTGGAGTTCCGCCGCGGTCTGATCGTGATCCACGATGCCGACAAACTGAAATCGCTGGGCAAATTCGACCCCGCCTATCTCTATGGCGAAGGCGGCCTGGAAGTCGGCAACGAACTGGACGTGCGCGCCAGCTGAAGCGCGCATAACATTTGCTGGTCCCGGTGCGGTTCGGCGCTGGTTTCGTTTGGTTCGTTATGCCCGGCACACTTCCCGTTCGACATAAACGTTTCACGACATGATGGGCGATATCGCCGGATGGATCGCCCCTGTCGCAACCATGATCGCCGCCATTATGACCGCCGCCAATCTGGGGTCGCGGATAACGGGTTGGGGGTTCGTCGTATTTACGGTGGGTTCGGTATCGTGGTCGCTGGTCGGCATCGCGACCGGGCAGGACAATCTGTTGCTGACCAATGGCTTTCTTACCATCGTCAATCTGGTCGGTGTGTGGCGGTGGCTGGGACGACAGGCGAAGATCGAAGACGGCAGCGACCGGGCGGCGCGGCGCAGTTCCGCTGCCAATGTCCCGACACTGTTTTCGGGCGCCGCCCTACCCGGATCGCCGGTGTTGGCGGACGACGGCACGAAACTGGGCACGATCGTCGATGTGATGAGCGAATGCGATACGGGCGCGATTGCCTACGCCGTGGTGAGCGACGGCGGACTGGGCGGCATGGATGAGGTGCTGCGCGCGGTGACTGGCGAACGACTGCAATTCTGCCATCGCAAAATCACCACCACACTATCCACCGCCGCGTTCCGAAAGCTGCCGGCGCTGGAACCGGACGATTGGCCGGCCAGCGCTGGCGCGGCCTAGACCATCGCGCTGACCCAGCGCATCGCCTCCGCCGTCAGGATTGCGCCGTAGGTTCCGACGGCATAGCCCAACACTGCAAGCAACACGCCGACAGGTGCGAGCGCGGGATGGAACGCGCCCGCCACCACCGGCGCGGATGCCGCCCCGCCGACATTCGCCTTGCTGCCGACGGCCACGAAGAAAAACGGCGCGCGAATGATCTTCGCCACGATCAACAACAGGGCGACGTGGACCAGCATCCAGATCAGGCCCACGGCCATGAAGCCGGGGGCTTCCGCCATTTTCATGATGTCCATTTTCGTACCGATGACGGTCACCAGCAGGAAGATGAACACCGTACCCAGTTTCGACGCGCCGACCCCTTCCAAAGCGCGTGCGCGCGTGAAGCTGGCGGCCAGCCCGACCGTGGTGGCGACCACCACTACCCAGAAAAACTTGCTGGCCATAACGCCGTCCGTGCCGGAGAAACCAGCTGCGAACCAATCCGAAATAATCCCGCCCAGCAAATGCGACAGCCCGACCGCAGCGAACGCGAAGCCTGCAACTTTCAGCAGATCGTTGCCGCTGGCAGTGCGTTCGACCTGAGCGGTGTAATTCGCCATCGTATCGCGCAGCCGGTCGATACTGGACGTGTCGGCTTTTAACCAGCGATCGATCCGTTGCGGTGCGCCCGCACCGTAAAGCAGGAAGATCATCCAGATATTCGCCACCACGATATCGACCGCGATCAGCGCGGAATAGCGTTCGGGATTGAATTGATAGATTTCCAGCATGGCGGTCTGGTTCGCGCCGCCGCCGATCCAACTTCCCGCCAACGTCGCCAGCCCACGCCACGCCGCATCGTTGCCCGTGCCCAGGATGGACGGGATCGAATTGCGCCACCGCCCATAACGCCACAGGCCCGCCGATGATGATCCCGGCCGTCGCAGTGAAGAACATGATGAGGGCTTTCGGTCCCAGCCCCACGATCCCCTTCATATCGATGCTCAACGTCAACAGGACCAATGCAGCGGGCAGGAAATAATCCTTCGCGATATCCCACAGATTGGATGCCGATACGTCGATCAGGCCGAACGTCACCATCAACGAAGGCACGAGGTAACATACGAGGATCACCGGGACGAAGGTGTAGATGCGATCCCACACGCCGCCCTTGTCGCGGGTATAGCCGACCACGCCCAGCACGGCTGCCAGCAAGCCGAAGATCACCACATCGCTTGAAATCATGCGTTCCCGCCTATCCGTTATTCGGGCCTTCTGCCCGCACGCGAGCGGTGTAGCGGGTCAGAACCCGAAACGCACCCCGCCCCATACCGTGCGCGGCACACCCAAATCGATCGTGCCGCCTGCATTGCGAGTCACGATGTCTTCATCCGTCAGATTTTCGCCGCGCAGCACCAGCGCGAAACCGCCCGCGATCGGCACTTGCGCGAATAGGCCCAGCGTAGTGACGGCGGGCAGTACATCGGTTTCCCGATCGCTTTCGAACTGCGCGCCGATATGGCGAACGGTCGCGGCCAGCAACCAGCCGGGCGCGGGTTTGTAGGATGCGGTGCCGCTTGCCGCCCAGCGCGGGGATTGCGGCGGGCGGTTCCCGTCGAGTGCGCTGGAACTGCCCCGCCCGTCCACTTCCGCATCGGTGTAGGCCAGCGACCCTGTAAAGCCGAACGCCCCGCGCGTTATCTGTGCGCCAAGCTCAACCCCTTGGGCGTCGATAGCAGGCAGGTTCTGCCGTTCGCGCAAAGTCGGCGTCAGCGTCACATTGGCGATCGCATTACGCAGGCGGTTGTCGAATGCGGTCACGGTCAGTTCCACACCGGGGGCGGGCGTCAGATCGATGCCCGCCTCGAACCCGTGCAGGCGCTCGTTTTCCAGTTCGCTATTCGCCTGCGTCACCACCGGAAACACGACGAAAGGGCGGTAAAGTTCGTTCAACGTCGGCAGGCGCAACCCGCTATATGTGGCGCCGCGCAGCCGAATGGCGTCGGCCGCCTGCCACGCCGCGCCCGCACGATAGGTGACGGTCCAGTCGCGCCGGTCGGCCGCCAATGGTTTGATCCAGCAACGCGCCGGCCGCATCGCGCGCTTCGAAGAAACCATCGGCGATAATCGTCCGGTCCAGCCGCACCCCGCCGGTCAGCACCACATTGCCGATCGACCAGTCATCTTCCACGAACAGGCCGATATCGCTGTTCGTGCCGCCGGCCCTTCGCCGTTCGCGCAGCGCGCCCGTAAACGCACTGAACGCGTCTTCCTGCAGCTCGCCATCCGCGCGTCGGTAATCGACCCCGACCCGCAATACGTGTCCCCCGCCGACCGGTGGACGCAGTTCCAGCTTGCCGCCGATGCCGGTCGATGGCGTGTTGCGCTGGTCGAGCACTGGCACGAACCGGGTGGAGCTGATGACGATGTTGGAAAAATTGCGCGCCTGAAGATACGCCAGCGCTTCGAACTGCCAGGCGCCCCGCCCGATCAGGCGCAGACTGGCATCCTGACCGCTGGACGAACTGTCCGCCCCGTCGAACCGCAGGATGCGGTTGTCGTCGAACACCAGCCCGCGCGCCTGCAATTCCATGCTGTCGCCGATCGGCGCGACACCGCGCACGCCAACGGACCAGCTGTCATACGCCGCGCGCGCACTGGCGGGGTCACGTTGTTCGATGGGTGTCGTAAAGAAACCCGGCCCGCGATCCCAACGCCCACTGACCACGGCAAAGCCGCCACCCAGTTTCGGTGCGATGCTGGCGCTTGCCTCCGTCGCGCCACGATCGTTGACCAGCGCGGCGGCGCTGACCGGGCCGAGCGTATCGGCATCCGCGCTGACCAGTTCGATCGTCCCGGCCAGCGCGCCGGACCCGAACGGCCCACTGCCGCCGCCCCGCGTCACGCGCACACTGCCGAGGCGATCGGGCGCGATTGCCGAAAACGGGATGTAGCCGAAGAACGGATCGGCCACGGGAACGCCGTCCAGCGTCACCAGCGCGCGCGAGGTTGCGTTGCCGCCCAACGCGCGCAAGGTGACCCCTTGCGCGCTGGGGTTGGAACTGCGGCTGTCCGATCGGCGAAATTGCTGGAAACCGGCAACGCCGGACAGGACGTCTTCCAAACGCCCCGACACGGAACTGTCGATCTGTTCCCGGTCCAGCGTCACTTGCGAATAGGCGGGCGTCGCCGGGGTATCGGGCAACCCCTCGCCCGTGACGACAATATCAGGAGCGGGCTCGCCCTCGCCCTCGCTCCTGCGCGGCCGCCGTCGCGGGTATGATCGCAGCGCATAAGGGCACGAGCGCAAGGGTCGCGGCACAAATCGATCGGGTCTGCATCGCGCCCCTATCGCCGCCCGGCATTGGGAACGCAACCGGCCTTCCTGATTGCCTTGTCCTACCCCGCCCGCTCGCTTACACCCCTGTAGGTAAGCGGGAGACAGCGGATATGAACGACAGCACGACAGGCCAGCACGACAACGCGCCAGATATGGATGTGCTGATCGTGGGCGCGGGCATTTCGGGCATCGGCATGGCCGCGCATCTGACGAAGGATTGCCCGGACCGCAGCTATGCCATCGTGGAAATGCGCGACGACATCGGCGGCACCTGGGATCTGTTCCGCTATCCGGGCGTCCGTTCTGACAGCGATATGCACACGCTGGGCTTCGTGTTCGAACCGTGGAAGCATGAAAAGACCATCGCCGACGGTCCCAGCATTCTCGATTACCTGCACACCATCGTCAAGGAACGCGGGATCGACCGGCACATCCGCTTCGGCCATCGGATCGTCGCCGCCAACTGGAACGGCGCGCGCGGTTATTGGGAGATTACCGCCCAGTTGAACGATGGCGAGAAAAAGCGGATCACCGCACGCTGGCTGTATCTGGGCAGCGGATATTACGATTACGACGAGGCGTACGATCCCGGTTTCGAATTGGGCGATTTTACCGGGCGCGTGCTGCATCCGCAATTCTGGCCGCGCGATTACGATTACACTGGCGACAAGATCGTGGTGATCGGATCGGGCGCGACGGCGGTTACGATCGTCCCGTCGATGGCGGACAAGGCCGCGCATGTCACCATGTTGCAGCGCACGCCGACATGGATGTTCAGCCGCCCGGCAAAAGACTGGTTCGCCAACACGCTGCGTAAGATCCTGCCCGAAGAAACCGCCTATCGCATCACCCGCTGGAAAAACGTGTTCATGCAGGACATCAGTTTCAAACAGGCGCGCAAGAAACCGGACAAGGTCGCAGAAGATGCTGACGAAGCGTATTCAGCAAGGCCTTGGGCAACGACAATTATCGATGCGGCCACGTTCACCCCGCCTTACGACCCGTGGGACCAGCGCGTCTGCCTGGTTCCCGACGACGATCTGTTCCAGGCGATGAAAGCGGGCAAGGCCGATATCGTGACCGACCATATCGAACGGTTCGAAACGGGCGGCGTACGCCTGAAATCGGGCAAGTTTCTGGAAGCCGACACCGTCGTCACAGCCACCGGGCTGAAACTGGCCATCGCGGGCAAGATCGCCGTTACCGATCGATGGCGAACCGGTCGATTTCGCGCAGCGATTTCTACTACAAGGGGTGCATGTTTTCAGAACTGCCGAACCTTGCGGTGGTGTTCGGCTACCTCAACGCCAGCTGGACCTTGCGCGCGGACATCAATTCCGATTACGTCTGCCGGGTGCTCAACCATCAGCGCGCGACGGGCACACAGGTGGCGACGCCGATCCTGGCCGACGATCACGATCTGGTGGAAGACGATATTTTCGATTTCTCCATCGGGCTACATCCAGCGGTCGAAGCATATCATGCCCAAAAATGCGGTCGCCTATCCCTGGCGGCTCAATCAGGAATATGTTCAGGACCGCAAGATCATGGAACGCGACCCGGTCGATGACGGTGTGCTGGCCTTTACGAAAGTGGACGGGGTGCGCGAGGCGCGAAAACACGCATCCCGTCGCGGATGCGTCGCGAGCATGACTGCCGGCGCGCATCTATACCGCCGCCCTGATCGTCATCGGCGATGAAATCCTGTCCGGCCGCACGCATGACAAGAACATCGCGCAGGTCGCCAGCTGGTTGCAGGTGCAGGGCATCCGCCTGGCGGAAGTGCGCGTCGTCGCCGATGTCGAGGACCATATCGTGGAGGCGGTAAACGCTCTGCGCGCCCGCAACGATTACCTGTTCACCACCGGCGGCATCGGTCCGACGCATGACGACATCACCGTCGACGCCGTCGCGGCAGCACTGGGCGTGGACGTAGTCATCCATCCCGATGCGCGCGCGGTGCTGGAACGCTATTATGCGGACAAGGGCGGGCTGAACGAGGGACGCCTGCGCATGGCGCGCGTTCCCGACGGGGCCGATCTGATCCGCGAACCGCAAATCCGGCGCGCCGGGAATCCAGACTCGGCAACATCCATCCTGATGGCGGGCGTTCCGCATATCACGGCGGGTATGCTGGACGCGCTGACCGGAACGCTGGAAGGCGGCGCGCCCCTGCTGTCCGAAACCATCGGCGGGTGGATCGCCGAAAGCGAAGTCGCGCATATTCTGCTGCGAGGTGGAACGGCATCACGACACCTGCCAGATCGGCAGCTATCCCTTCTTTCGCGAAGGGAAAGTCGGCGCGAATTTCGTGGTGCGATCGACGGAGGCGGACGATCTCAAAAGCTGCATCGACACGCCTGTCCGATGCGTTGAGCGCCGCCGGATACGATTTCACCCCTGGCGGTATTTGAACTCTGCCGCGCGGCTACCGATCGGGGTGGTTCAACGTTATCTTCGTGGATTTCCTCGCGCAATTCGCGCGCGCCGCGTTCGGCCTTATCGATATTCCCCTTCGGTGCATTTCTGTTGCGAGCCCACGCCCACACGATGATACCCAAGAGCAGGATCGGCCCGACGATCGTCAGTACCGACCATAGCGAGCCCATAAAATCTTCCGTCATCGATATATCCTCCGAAATTCGTTCATCGGTCAATCAATGCGCGAAGGCGGCAAAAGTCCCCAATCAACGCGTCGCGGATATTTTCCGCTTGCGCCGAGCGACCACGGCCAATGCACCGCCACCAAAGATAAGCAACATACCTGGCGCAGGCACCGGCACAGGAGTAGGCGACAGATTGAACGCGAACCCGCCAACCAGATCGAACCATCCGGCTGATCCCGCATCGTAACCACGCTCCGCATTTACCTGCGACAAGTCGTTATCGCCCGTCACAGTCAGGGGAAAGCGCAGGCGGTCCAGCGTTCCGGTCCCGATATCATCCGGACAGTCGAACGCGTTGATGCAAGGCAAGTTCGGCCCGCTGATCGCCCGGCTGGCGCTGTCATACTGATAATTTGGCACGGTGACATAGCCCAGCCGATAGGAACCGCCCGGTACGTCCGCCGTCAGAGCACCACTAACCGGATCGATTGTGAGCGACAGTCCTTCGATGAACGGTGGTTCTTGGAAGAACTGCCCGCTGAAGAACGTACCGGTAACCGGGCCACCACCGCGAATTTCCGGACGTGTGCGGATGGAACATGGGCCCGCAGTCTGCGGCGTGGCGAAATCAAAACTTCCCCCGCAGGAACTGTTTTGGAAAACAGGATCACTGCGGTTGAAGGGATAGCGCACGGACATCGTCCGCCCGTCTTTCAGTACCCGCCCTTCGAACGCATCCCCGTCGATCGCAACCTGCCGCCCATTGGGATCGCGTAGCAGCACGGTGTCGTCAATCGTCGTTTGAACTTTGCCGGTGAAGGTCAACACGGCGGGATCGAACACCGTCGGTCCAGTGTCAGCGCCGTTTTGCGCCATAGCCGGCACGCCGATCGTGGCGGCCGCCAATGCTGCAATAATCGAATGTTTCATGTCGCCAGAACCCCTATTACCGAACGATTGCGACAATGATGGAATTGCGAGCGGAGATAGGGAACACTCAGTGCCCTGCATGTGCCAGCGTGACACAAGGGTGGGCCGCCTGTATCAATAAAAAAGGGCCGAAGGATCGCTCCCCCGGCCCGTAATGTCGTCGAACGATCGTTTGGGTTCAGCCGCCTTCGACTTCGGACAGTTCGATTTTCAGTCCCGGCCCCATTGTCGAGGTCAGGGAAATCTTCTGCAGATATTTACCTTTCGATCCCGTCGGCTTCGCTTTCACGATGGCGTCGGTGATCGCCTTGAAATTCGTCTTGATGGCGTCGTCGCTGAAGCTCATCTTGCCGATGCCGGAATGGATGATACCGTTCTTCTCGACGCGGAATTCGACCTGGCCGCCTTTGGCGTCCTTCACGGCCTGTTCCACATTCGGAGTCACCGTGCCAAGCTTCGGGTTTGGCATCAGACCTTTGGGGCCCAGCACCTTACCCAGACGGCCGACGACACCCATCATATCGGGCGTCGCGATCACGCGGTCGTAATCGAGATTGCCGGCCTGCATATCTTCCATCAGATCTTCCGCGCCGACCTTGTCCGCGCCCGCTGCCGTGGCCTTGTCCGCATTGTCGCCACGCGCGAACACGGCGACCTTCACATCCTTGCCCGTGCCCGACGGCAACGACACCATACCGCGTACCATCTGGTCCGCATGGCGCGGATCGACGCCGAGGTTCATGGCGACTTCGACAGTCTCGTCGAACTTCTTGGCGTGCTCACGCAAGGTTTTAAGCGCATCGTCGAAGCCATACAGAGCTTCGGGATCGAGCTTTTCGATGCGGTGCTTCTTCGTTTTGGTCATCTTCGCCATCGGTTCAGCCCCCCACCACTTCGAGGCCCATCGAACGCGCGCTGCCTTCGATGATTTTCATGGCCTGGTCGATATCGTTTGCGTTCAGATCGGCCATTTTCGCTTCGGCGATTTCCTTGACCTGGCTCTGCTTGATCGTGCCTGCACTGATCTTGCCGGGTTCTTTCGAACCGCCTTTCAGCTTGGCCGCTTTCTTCAAGAAGAAACTGGCCGGGGGCGATTTGGTGGTGAAGGTGAACGACCGGTCGGCATAGACGGTGATGATCGTCGGGATGGGCGCCGTCTTTTCCATGTCCTGCGTCGCGGCGTTGAACGCCTTGCAGAATTCCATGATGTTGACACCGCGTTGACCCAAAGCGGGGCCGATCGGCGGGGACGGGTTCGCGGTGCCGGCGGGCACCTGCAATTTGATATAGGCTTCGATTTTCTTGGCCACGAAAGGCTTCCTCTTCTCACTGTCGCCGGAATGCTCCTGAAATCAAGGGGCCGGCTCATGGTTAGCGGTCAGACGGATTGCCAGGGCAATCCTCCCGCATGGATTCTCTGTTTGGGAGAGACGTGTGTCTACGCGATCGGCGTGAAATTGCCAAGCCCGCATTCGCGCATCAATCGTAATGGGCGCGGTGGATCTGCCCCAATGCCGCCCGCATACCGGGTTCAGTCATGGCGCGCCGGAACAGACCGTCGTCATGGTCCGCAGCCTGAAGGCCGCGGATAACGCCCCCCTTCGACACACCGCGGCGGCAGAGATGGGCGGTGTCGCAGATCAGTCGGTCATGTCCGCGCGACACTGCAATGGCGGTTTTGGGCCAGCGCCGCCATTCGTTGGTCGCGGTGGAATAGACCACCCGGCCCGGTGGTACGTCGGCAAACAGATCGTGCCCCCCGAACGTATGGCCCCCGGCCAGCTCCATACCGAACATGCTGGCAAAAGTCGGCGCGATGTCGATACTGCCGACCAGTCGATCGGCGTTGCGAACCAAGCTGGCGCGTTTGCCCCGCGTGTAGTTCCGGGGCGGCTTGACCATCATGATCGGCGACAGAATGCCGCCGTCGAATGTGGTCAGCCGCATCTGGCGCAGCAGGTGGGACGCGCCGTAATCGAATTCGCCGTGGTCGCCGATGATAACGATCATTGCATCGTCGTATCGCCCCGCCGCGCGCAGGGATGCGGTGAGATGCGCCATCCCCGCCTCCTGAATGTAGGCAGCACGGGACCGGCGATCGGTGATTTCTTCAGGAATGTCGAATGCGCTTTTCGTCTGATACGGCCAGTGCAGCGATTTGGGATAAAGCAGCATGAACAGGTCGCCATCGCGTCGTGCCGATTGTGCCGCCTTATCGTACATATAGAAGTCGTCGACTGCCAGATCGTTGACCAGCGGCAGGCCGGAATTGTCCGCCGTGTGCATCGCGTCGAACCCGGCCGAACCGAAGAACTCTTCGAACTGCGCGAAATGCATGGAACCGGATGTCAGAAACTCCGTCCGGTAATCGCGCGCTTGGGCGTATTGCGACACAAAAGGCAGATTATCGAGCAAAGCCTTACCGTCATGACTGCCGCTGCCTTTCAGCATGGTGGGAATGGTCACGTCGCTTGCATTGCTGACCGTGACGGCATTGGTGAAACGCACCCAGTCGCGCGCATCGCCTTGCTGCATGATACGATGTGCGAGCAATCTATCGGGGTCGCTTGCCGGTTGCGTCATGCCGACCGATTCCATGACGATCAGTATGACCGTACCGGGCATATCGGCAGGTGTTTCGCCGGCGGAGAAACCGATCGGTTCACGCTTTTTCGGGGTGGGTTGCGGCAATTCCGGCTCGTTCATCAAAGCTTCGACCTGGGGATCGATGTCACGCGAAATGGCCGAATATCCAAGGCTGGCCAAGTAGATCGCCGCGCCGGCGATCAGCACCCAGACGCGCATGGCAGAGCGTGCTTTCGCAATGTTCGAAAGGCTGGCCGCGACCACGACGCCACTTACGGCCAGGAACCACAAGGTCTGGGGAATATACAGCCGGGCATAGGAAACCGCACCCGCGACGGAGAAATTATCGGGCCGGACGGGCAGATACTGGTAGATGCCGACCATCGCCGTGTCGAAATAACGCAATGCGGTGAGATCGAGGCTGAATACGGACCCGATGATCAGCATCCCGACGAGCGCCAGAATGGTAGGCCACAGCGACAGCCGCGTCATTTGCGGCAGCAGCAATATGCAATAGCTATAGACCATCGCATGGAGCGACGCCTGCCCGATGCGCGCGGTATCCACGCCGCCGCTGATATCTGCCGAATTGAAACGCGGCCCGAACAGCCAGATCGCACCCACCAGCACGAATATAGACAGGGCGACGATAGCGGCACGTCCGTTACGCAGCGTGCCCGACGAACCCTTTGACATGAATACCCCCGGCGATCCCGATTGGAACGGGACCGTCATGGGCAATCATGGTTAAAACTTGGTTTACTTCGCCAGTTCGACCTGTTCGAAATCCAGTTCCACCGGTGTCGCGCGGCCGAAGATGCTGACGGAAACCTTGACCTTCGCCTTGTCGAAGTCGAGCTCTTCCACCAATCCATTGAAACTGGCGAACGGGCCGTCCAGCACTTTCACCTGATCGCCGATTTCGTATTCGACGTGGATCTGTTTCTTCGGTGCGGATTTGGCTTCTTCGACTCCGCCGAAATATCGCGCGGCCTCCCGTTCCGAAATTGCCTGGGGCTTGTTGTTGTTGCCAAGAAACCCGGTAACTTTGGGCGTGTTCTTCACCAGGTGATAGACATCGTCCGTCATCTGCAATTTGGCGAGCACGTAACCGGGCATAAATTTGCGTTCGGTCTGCACCTTCTTGCCGCGCTTGACCTCGGTAATGGTTTCGGTGGGCACTTCCACTTCCTCCACCCCATCCGACAGACCCAGCCGTTCCGCCTCCGATATGATCGCATCGCGAACCTTGTTCTCGAACCCGGAATAGGCGTGGATGATGTACCAGCGAGCCATGTTTGCAAAAACCTTTGTGAATTGAGCCGGTGCGTTCTTGCCACCGGAAGGGAAATCTGCGGAAAAAAGCTATGCGAGCGAAAGCAGCCAGCTGACCACCGCGCCGAACACGGTGTCGATGCCGAGGAACAGCAGCGACAGGATGATCATCATGATGAACACGAAAATCGCGGTCTTCACGGTTTCATCGCGCGTCGGCCACACCACCTTGCTGGATTCGGTGCGGACCTGCCGGATGAATTCGCCGGGCGACGTCTTGGTCTGCTTCGCAGCGTTGGCGGCTTGCGCGCCGGCCGCCGTCTTGTTGCTGTTATCCGCCATTATGCCACATGTCCGTTGCTGATTGACCGTTGCGCCGCCGAAAACCGTCTTCGGGAATTGCCTGTGCGCCGCCCCGATCTATGTGGCAATTCACACAATCGGGAGGGGCATTGACGAATACCGATGTCGTGGAGACGCATCGCTCCTATAAGCTGTCGTCGCCGAAAGCAAGTTCGCTGGCGGCTGCATTTTTGGCGGCGGCAATTCGCGCTAGCAAACCGGCGCGCGACTATCTAGCGTGCGCGGCGTGATGATTGGACGCGCGTTCACGACCTTATCGATAGATGTGCGTTCACGCCTGGGGGAAATGCGACGATGACTGCCACCACACAAATGACTTTCGGCGAACGCATGATCGCGCCGGTCAGCAATGTGTCCGATTTCATCTGGGGCGGGAAATGGGATGGGCAGGACGTGCTGCCGTTGCCGCCGATGGTGCTCGTTCTGTTCGGCATCGGTCTGTACATCATGATCGGCCTGCGGTTCTATCCGTTGCGGCAGTTGGGCAGCGCGTTCGCCGGACTGTTCACGGGGCGCAAGGGTAGCGGCGCTGGCGAGATTTCGCCGTTTGCCGCGCTGTCCACGGCCCTTTCCGGGCAAGTCGGGACCGGCAATCTGGCCGGGGTGGCCACTGCCATCACGCTGGGCGGACCGGGCGCGATCTTCTGGATGTGGATCACCGCCATTGTCGGCATGGCGCTGGGTTTTGCCGAAGGGTCGCTGGCCATCCGCTACCGCGAAAAGACCTCCGACGGCACGTATCGCGGCGGGCCGATGAGCTACATCATGATGGGGCTGGGCAAGAAATACACCTGGCTGGCGATCGTGTTCTGCCTTGGCACCCTGTTTTCCGCATTGGTGACCGGCAACGCCATTCAGTCGAACGCGGTGGCGGACGGGCTGAACGAATTGTTCGGTATCGAGGAATGGCTGGGCGGGCTGATCGTCGCGGTGCTGGTATTCATCGTCATCATCGGCGGGATCAAATCGATCGGTTCCATCGCGGAAAAAGTCATCCCGTTCATGGCGATGACGTATATCGTAATGGCCGCAATCGCGATCATCCTGGACATTCAGGACATGCCCGAAACGTTCAGCCGTATATTCTACGGTGCGTTCAACTATCAGGCGGCGAGCGGCGGTTTCCTGGGGGCGACGATGATTATCGCCATCCAGTTCGGCGCAGCGCGCGGCCTGTTTTCCAACGAAAGCGGCCAGGGCTCCACCCCGATGGCCCACGCCGTGGCGCAGACGGACGACCCCGAACAACAGGGCCGCATGGCGATGCTGGGCACGTTCATCGATACGATCATCATCTGCACCATGACGGCATTGGTGATCCTGACCGTGGAAGGGCCGTTTACCGGCGGCGGGCAGCCTGTAATCCATGCCTGGCAATCCGATCTGACCGGTTTCGCCATGACGTCGGGCGCCTTCGCCGCAGCCTTCCCCGTATCGATCGCCGACATTCCGATCGGCACGTTCGTGGCCAGCGTGGCGCTGATCCTGTTCGTGTTCACCACGTTGCTGACCTGGTCCTATTACGGGGAGCGGGCGATCACATTCCTGTATGATCGTGTGCCGGGATCGACGCGCGGCGGGGAAAAGGTTCTGCATATGATCTGGCGGGTGATCTGGTGCATCGCGATCTATATCGGCGCATCGCAACCGCTGGAACTGGTGTGGCGCATGGGCGACATCAGCAACGCGGCGATGGCGCTGCCGAACCTGATTGCGTTGGTCCTGCTGTCCGGTGTGGTGTTCCAACTGGCGAAGGGCCACCGCAAGGCGGGCAAGGATCACATCGTCGATACGCCGGAAGAGCCGAACGAGTACTGAGCACGGCAAAAGGGCCGATCGCCAAATACATGGTGACCGGCCCTTCCTATCCGGGGTCTTCAAGCCCCCGTACCTGTTGCGGCGCGAACGCCGTGATCTCGTATCTTCAGCGTGCCGTCCCGAACAGGCGCGACAGAATGCCGGGCTGATGCATGGACTGGATGGGGCCGTGCGTCATAAAACGCTGGCTCGCATCGGTATGCGCGCGCGGCACGACCCAACTGTCGGGGCGGCTGCTGCGGAAGGAAAGACTGGACATGGAACTACCCTCGTAAAACTATCGGTTCGGCGATAGAAATGCACCGACTGGCTTATGGTTCCCCCAAATCGCAAGCGTTTCAGGGGGCGGCTGTACGAGGTAGTCCGTTTGCCGGCCGCGATAGGTTACATCCGCGTGTCCAGATCATCGCCATTACCAATGCCGACGCGGCAGGCATCAGATTGACCCCCAACGGAAATGCCGCGGCACGACTGGCGAACGGTGCGAGATACGCCGCCACCAGCATCAGCTTCTCGTAATCGCGAAACCCGTGTGCCTGTCCCTGGGCAACCAGCCACAGGATCGGCAGAATCAGGAACGGCAAGTCGTAATTGAACAAATAGGGTGAGGCGACGGCAGTCGCTGCCAGCGCCAACGCCCCGCTTGCCAGGGGATCGCCGCCGAACTTTCGCCAGCTTTTGGCGACGAGGGTGATCGACAAGGCGGCGATCGCGCCCGACAGTAACAATGCAGGGCTTTCTGGCAAAGCCAATCGCATTTGTGCGTATGGGGTCGCCATTCGCAGCCAGAAAATCGGCATCGCCCGCTGCCATGATGGCCGCACTCGCCCGCCAACTGCCGACGTAACTCAGCATCGTCTGCGTGCCGAAAACGGCCCAGGACAGGCCGAGCAGACCTGCCGCCGTAACCCCCGCCGTGACGAAAACTCGCCAGCGTCCGCCTGCCGCCAGCCAAAACGGTAGCAGGATCGCCAGATGCGGTTTGATGATCAATGCCCCGATCGCCATACCTGCCAACACCGGTCGGCGATCGACCAAGCCGACGCCCGCCACCAGCAACGCCCCGGTGACGAAGCCGTTCTGGGCATGCGTCGCCGCGATCAGCGCGCCCGGAAATGCGAGCACGAGGATGCGATGTTGCGGGAAGATACGCAAAGTCACCGCGACCCAGAACGCATAAGTCACCGCCACCCAGACCGGCCACGCCCACGACAGCGGCAGCGCCGCGAACGGCGTCACTGCGAAAAGAAATGGCGGCGGGTTGACGAAAGCGAACCAGCCGACCGAACCCGTGCCGGTTTGCAATTTCTGCTGCAAAGCCAAATCGTAAGCGCCAGCGGGATTGCCGCCAAACACCGCCTTGCCCGCGCCCCAGAACGCCAGAAAATCCGTTCCGGTCGGCTGCATGGCCGCAATGTAAGCCGCCACCAACAACCCGAAGGATGCAATGCCCAGCAAGGCTGCATAGGCCCGCACGCGCGATCCGCGCAGCCAGTCGGCACGGCGGACAGGATGAAGAACGGATGCGAGCGCCATTGCACCCGCCTATCGCAAGATGGTTAACACCACGCCAAAAGCAGGCCGGTTCCACGATAAATCGGGCGCGATTTCCTGGCAGGAGTGCACGGACTCGAACCGTGGGCCCTCGGTTTTGGAGACCGATGCTCTACCAACTGAGCTACACTCCTCCAGGAACGGGCGCGTTTACTGGCCCCCGCCATCATTGGCAAGGACCAACGCGCGCATTCACACACCCTCTTGCGTGCGCCGCGACTTGGCGGGATAGGTCGCGGTGACGCCATGCCCCGCCTGCCCGAACCCCCGATCCCCGTCGAAACCCTGCTCCTCGCCTATCGCAGCGGTATCTTTCCGATGGCTGACGATCGCGACGATCCCGAAGTGTTCTGGGTGGAGCCGCGCGACCGGGCGGTGATCCCGCTCGATGGATTCCGTTGTTCGCGTTCTTTGCGAAAGTCGTTGCGGCAGGGTCGGTTCCGTATTGCGTGCAACACCGATTTTGCAGGCGTGATGGCCGCCTGCGCCGCGCCGCGCCCCGGCCATCCCGAAAGCTGGATCAGCCACCGGATTGCGGCAAGCTATCAGGCGTTGCACGAACGCGGGCATGCCCATTCCTTCGAATGCTGGCTCGATACGCCGGACGGGCCATTGTTGGTTGGGGGATTGTACGGGGTCGCGTTCGACCGGGTGTTCTGCGGCGAAAGCATGTTCAGCCACCGCGACAACGCGTCGAAAATCGCGCTCGCCGCATTGGTTTGGTGCATGCGCCGGGCGGGTTATGCCTTGCTGGACTGTCAGTTCATGACCGATCATCTGGCGTCGTTGGGCGCACGGGAAATAGCGCAAGTGCGCTATCTGGAATTGCTGGCAGCGGCGCGGGGGACCGCACGCATGACGCTGCCCGCGGGTTATGCGTCGCTGCTATCCGAATCATCGTCCGAAACGGGTTCGTCGTCCCCAGGAAAGCTCATCGCGCAGTCTTTCACCCAAACGTCGTAGATGGGGTGTTCGACGACGTTCAGCGACGGTGCGTTCTTGAACAGCCAGCCGCTGAACACCCGGTTCCAGTCGCCGTCGGCCCCCGTGTCGCGCACGATAACCTGCACGAACGCGCCCGTTTCCTGCGGCATTTCCCACGGCGCGGTGCGCTCGCATGCGGACATGCGGACCACGATATTGCCCGATCGGCGCGCTTCGCCCGGTTTCATTTCGAAATCCTGCGCGACATTGTTGCGTTTGTTCAGAACCCCGATCGTCGCGACGCGATCGGCCATCGGGGTGCCGAGAACTTCCAATTCGCTATCCGCATCGGCCGTCCCGGCAACGGGCGTATCCCCCCGCAATTCTTCGGGCATCTGTGTGGCATTCGGCTCAGGATCGACGGCTTCACCCCCGTCGGAACAGGCGGCCAGCAGGACGAGCGCGAAAGGCGCGATGGGCGCAACCGAAAAAACGCCGCGCATCAGATCAGGCGTCCGGCGACCATGCTTCGTAATCGCCGACGGCGCGCGCGCGCTTGCCGCCGCGTTCCAACGCCCCGGCCGGGCGATAGGCGGCATCGGTTCCGGTGGCGTTGGGCGTGTATTCGACTTCCCAGATTTTCGCCGGCGGCAGATGGCTTTCGGGCACATCGTCGAACGCACCGTGCAGCCAGCCGTGCCATTCGGGCGGCACGCGGCTGGAATCGTTTGCACCTTCATACATGACCCAGCGGCGTTCTTTCCCGGCGTAGCTGCCTTGCGTCGGAGTTTTTTCACGTTTGTTGCGCGCCCGGAAATACCGGTTGCCCTGCGCGTCCGTGCCAACCTGTTCGCCGGTGCGCCAGCTGTGCAGCATGGTGCCGATGGTCGCCCCGTCCCACCAGGTGAAGATCTTGCCGAAAAAGCTCATGCTGCGCGTTTCATAACCAAAGCCATTATTGGGGGCGGATAGCGCATGGCGTGGCTGCGGCCAAGCGCGTTCTAGTTTGACGCAGTGGGCTGGCTCCACGCCACGGCGTCCCCCGCCGCAATACCCAGTTCCGCCGCGCGCCCACCGGGAATTTCCAGCACGGTCGCCGTCAAACCGTCCGCCGTAACGGTATCGAGCGAATATGGGGTCGTGCGCGCCGCAATGTTCATTATGCGCCCGTCCACGCCGACGAAGATGATGTCCAGCGGCAGCGGAGTGTTCTTCATCCAGAAACCAGCCACATCGGGCGGATCGCGGGGGAAGATCATGCCTTCACCGGGGCCGAGGCGGTCGCGGAACATCAGGCCTTGTGCCTGTTCCTGCGCGCTCGCCGCGATTTCCACGTCGAAACGATGCACCGTCCCCGCCGCCGTCGTAACTGTCAGCGGCACGACGGTCAGCCCACTTTCGGGATGGGTGGTGGCGACCGGGTCGGCTTGCGTCGCCGAGCCGCTACTCGCCGTGCTTTCACCGGGCGAACAGGCCGCCAGCGCCATCGCTGTACAAAGGGCAATCCATCGCATCATATCAATCCCATTCGCCGCCATCCGCCGCCCATTCCTCCGCCGCCGCTTCGTCCGGCAGGGCCATGATGGCGCGGATCATGTCGAAACCATGCCCTGCGCGCATCATGGCGGCAATCTGTTTCTCCCGCTTCGCGCGATCCACCGGTTCGGTGGCAAAGGGGCCGAACCGCTTCTTGCGCGCCATCACCAGCAGCGCTTCGCGCGCATCGCCTTTGCCTGCCTTCACCTCGTCGCGAGTCCGTTCGTCGATCCCGGCGGCGTGCAAAGCCTGCGACACCCGGCGCGGGCCATATCCGCGTCGCAGCAAACCGCCGGTCTTCGCCTTCGCCCACGCCGCATCGTCGATGTACCCCAGATCGACATAGCGTTGGACGAGCGCGCTTACATCCGGCATTGCGCCTTCTTCCGCGCCCTCATAGCCGCGTTCGCGCAATTTGCGTTTCAGGTAATCTTCCAGCTTGCCCGCGCTGGTTGCGAATTTCGCGACGTAGGACAGCGCCAGATCGCGCAGGCGGCGTTTCGTCGAGAGGTTTGGGCGGTTTGCGTTCCTTGCGTTCGTAGGAACGGCGTTTCTTCGCGCCCAAAGAACGCGGCGTTCGCCGTTCGGGATGCTCGTCCTGGTCCATTCGCCATATTCGTGCCACAGTTGCGCTGAAATGGGGAAGCGATTTCGGTAATCGGGTGCGTTTGCATCCCCATACCGCACGGTAACACAGAGGGAGAACCGCCCGAACCTGCACATAATGCAGGCCGGGCATTCGATCATGACCCAGCAGACCCAGCATTCCGGCAATGCCGCGAACGATCCGGCGGCGGCGCTGAAACCGACCCCCAATGACTGCCCCCTGCCCCGCCGCAGATCGACCTTCGCGACTTTCACCGACGCGATCGATTATGCCGCGCGCAGTGAAAAGGGGTTCAATTTCCACGATATGCGCGGGGCGCTGGAGTCCGTCTATACTTTCGCGCAGATGCGACAAGATGCGCTTGTCATGGCACGGCGACTGGTCGCATCGGGCATCGCGAAGGACGATCGCGTTGCCTTGATCGCCGAAACCGGACCGGAATTTGCCGCCTTGTTCTGCGCCTGCACCTATGTCGGTGCGTGGCCCGTGCCGCTGCCGCTGCCCACCACGTTCGGGGGTAAGGACAGCTATATCGATCAGCTTGCGGTGCAGCTCGACAGTTCCGATCCCGCCATCCTGATCTACCCTGCCGAAATTGCCGACATGGCGAAGGCTGCGGCCGAAAGGCAGGGGTGCGAGGGCACGGACTGGGTCAGTTTCGCGACCCGCGATGCGCCCGAATGCGAGCTGCGCGAACCGCAACCCGACGATATCTGCTATCTGCAATATTCCAGCGGATCGACGCGGTTTCCCACCGGGGTCGCCGTGACCCACCGCGCGCTGCTCGACAATCTGGCGGGCCATGCCAATTCGATGGCGATCGGCCCCAACGACCGGGTGGTCAGCTGGTTGCCCTGGTATCACGATATGGGGCTGGTCGGCTGTTTCCTGTCGTTGATCAGCAACCAGGTCAGCTGCGATTATCTGAAAACCGAACATTTCGCGCGCCGTCCGCTTGCCTGGCTCGACCTTATCAGTCGCAACCAGGGCACGACGCTCAGCTATTCACCGACTTTCGGTTACGACATCTGCGCGCGGCGGATTTCCAGCCAGAGCAATGTCGGCGAACGGTTCGACCTGTCGCGCTGGCGCACGGCTGGCAACGGCGCGGACATGATCCGGCCCGACGTCATGCAGAACTTCGTCAACGCCTTCGCGGATGCAGGGTTCAAGGCCAATGCGTTTACGCCCAGCTACGGCCTGGCCGAAGCGACGCTGGCCGTTACCGTCATGCCCCCGCGCGAAGGCATCCGTGTGGAACTGGTGGAGGAGGAACGCCTGTCGGGCAGCCCCCGCGATCTGAGCCGTCCGGCCCGCTATCGCGCGATCGTGAATTGCGGGAAACCGATCGACGGGATGCAGGTGGAAATTCGCGGCGAGAACGACGCGGCGAAGGCGGATCACCAAATCGGCAAGGTGTGGTGCAGCGGCACATCCGTCATGCATTCCTATTTCCGCAATCCGGAAGCGACGGCGGAATGCCTGATCGACGGTTGGCTCGACACCGGCGACATGGGGTACATGGCAGGCGGATATCTGTTCATCGTCGGCCGGGCCAAGGATATGATCATCATCAACGGCAAGAACCATTGGCCGCAGGATATCGAATGGGCCGTGGAACAGCTGCCCGGCTTCAACCATGGCGACATCGCCGCATTCAGCATCGAAACCGGCGACGGGGAGGAAGCGCCCGCCGTGCTGGTGCATTGCCGCGTGTCCGATCCCGACGAACGGATCAAGCTGCGCGACCAGATCAAGGACAAGGTGCGGTCCATCACCGGCATGCAATGCGTGGTGGAACTCGTGCCGCCGCGCACTCTGCCGCGCACCAGCAGCGGCAAATTGAGCCGCGCCAAGGCGAAGCGGCTGTATCTGTCGGGCGAAATCCAGCCGGTCGACATGGCGGCGTAGACCCCCGGCGCGCTTGCCCTGCGACGGCTCCGATCCGGCTTGATGTTCGTGTCTTACCCGCTTAACACAGTGGACAGGACTTCAGGAGCTCGATCGCCACCATGACCACCACCGCCGCCCCGACACCAGCGCCGAATTCAGCGCCCACCGCGACCAAATCCGCCGATGCGTTCGAACTGACTCCGCCGACGCCCGTCCCGGTGGTCGCCGCGCAGGATGCCGCCGGACTGGTTCCGGTATCGCCGGAAGTACAATCCAAACTCGCCACCAAGGTCGATGGCTTCGTTCAGGATCTGGTCGCGATCGACGCGAACTCGCCGGAATTCGGGCAGAAAGTCGATCAGCTGACCAATATGGGGCGCAAGGAAATCGCCGCAGCGTCGCAGATGTCCAACCGGTTTCTGGACCGCCCCGTGCGCGCGATGGACAAGGATGAGGGCGTCGGCGCGAATCTGGCGGAACTGCGCCGCGTGGTGGAGGATCTCGATCCCGGCAAACGCGGCGCGCTGTCGGGGCCGCGCAAAATCCTGGGCTTCATCCCGTTCGGCAACAAGCTGACCAATTATTTCCGCAGCTATCAAAGCGCGCAGACGCATATTCAATCGGTGCTGGGCAACCTTGCCAGCGGGAAAGACGAGTTGCTGATGGACAACGCCGCCATCGATGTCGAGCGCCAGAAACTGTGGGATGCGATGGGCAATCTGGAACAGATGATCCACATTTCCAAAACGCTGGACACCAGGCTGGAGGAGAAGGCCGCTGAGCTCGACTCCAGCGACCCGGCCAAGGCGAAGGCCATTCGCGAAACCGCCTTGTTCTACGTCCGCCAGCGCACGCAGGATCTGCTGACCCAGATGGCGGTCAGCGTGCAGGGCTATCTCAGCTTGGATCTCGTCAAGAAGAACAACGTCGAACTGGTGAAGGGCGTCGATCGCGCCAGCACCACCACGGTCGGTGCATTGCGGACGGCGGTGACTGTGGCGGAGGCGATGACCAATCAGCGGCTGGTGCTGGGGCAGATTACCGCGCTCAACGAAACCACCGCCGGCATTATCGACAGCACCAGCACGATGCTGCGCGAACAGACGGGCAAGATCCACGAACAGGCCGCGTCGAGCACCATTCCCCTGGAAACCCTGCAACGCGCATTCCAGAACATCTACGATACGATGGACGAGGTGGACGCGTTCAAGCTGCGTTCGCTCGACAGTATGAAACAAACGGTTGAAACCCTGTCCGGTGAAGTCGAGAAATCCAAAGGATACATCGCGCGGGCGGAAGGGCAATCGCGCGCCGCCGCCAATATCGAAGAAAGCAGCCTATTGAGCCTCGACACCTGATGGCTGCCACCGGGACCGATACCACGCGCGACAGCGATGCGATCATGCAGGCGGCAGGCACATCCCTGCAGGTGCAGCGTGGCGGCGGTACGCATCGTCCGGCCAAATCCGTCGGCAAGGGATCGGCGGCGCTGAAGCAGAAACATGCCTGGAAAATGTTCCGCAACCTGTCCATCGGCACGGCGGGCGTTCTGATCGCCGCCATCGTTATCGGACTGGCGATCGGCGGGTTGGGTTTTGCAGGGGTAATGCTGACGGCGTTGACCGTACTGCTTGCCTGGATTGCGATCGGTGCGCTGGGTCAGATGAAGCCGCCGAAACGCGCCGATTTGAACAAAGGCGACGTACGCCAGATGGTCGGCAAGACCGAATTGTGGCTGGAACATCAGCGCGCCGCCCTGCCCCCGCCCGCCGCGCGCATCGTGGACGATATGGGGGTACAGCTCGACACGCTGGGCATGCAGTTGGAAACGATCGATCAGGCACATCCCACCGCGCGTGAAATACGCAAACTGGTGGGTGAAACCCTGCCCGAAACGGTCGATGCCTATCGCCGCATTCCCGCCAATCTGCGCGGGGAGAAGCGCGCCGGTGCAACGCCGGACGATCAGGTGGCGGCCAGTCTGGGCCGGATCAGCGCCGAAATCGACAGCGTGACGCGGCAACTGGCCGACGGCGCGCTGGACGATCTGGCGGTCCGCACCCGCTTCCTCGATTACAAATACGGCGCAGACGAAAATACCTCGCCGCAGCTTGCCGCGCCTGCCGATACACCGACGAAGGGGGCGAACTGATGCGCGCGGCAATCCCGCACCAATTGCCGCGTGACGAAGTGCGCCGCCGGTTGCGGACCCGGTCGCACGAAATCGCCAATTTCATTCCCGGCGGTATGGCCCAGGTCGAAACGGACTGGCCCGGCGAAGATCGTATGAACCTGTCGGTTGCGGCGCTGGGACAGGCAATCACCGGTCACGTAATTATCGAAGATACGCAAGTCGTGCTCGATCTGGTTTTGCCGCCCGCTCTTTCGTTCATGGAACCGATGGTCAAAAGCGCAATCGAAAGCAAAGGCCCCAAATTGCTTGCCAAATCCTGAATCGCCTTAGCGACAAGACACGGTGACAGGGAACCCGACGCATTGCCCACACGTATGTCGAATGGATGCGCGCAATCATGCTTCATCCAAACGACAGCGCCGCATGCCCCCGGCACCGAGGTAGAATTTGTCCCGCCAGAAGCCGACCGAACGATCCCTGCGCCGTATCTTGCGCCACGCGACGGCCGATGCGCATGATCGGCTGGATGCGGCGGTGGGGGCTGGCGATCTGACCGACCGGGCCCATTACGCACGGTTCCTGCAAACGCAGCGGGTCGCGCGCACGAAGATCGAGGAATGGGTGCGGGCCAATGCCAATGCCACGCGGTCGCCGCCGGAACAATCGCAACTGATCGTCGCCGATTTGCAGGCGCTCCAGACCCGGAACGTTCGCGAACCCATTCTCTTCGCCTGCGATGCTGACGACGGCGCGACCTTGGGCGTTGCATGGGCGCTTGCCGGATCGTCGCTGGGCAATCGGATGATGTTGAACACTTTGAAAGAACAAGCCTGCGGCGATCGTCCCGTGGCGTTCCTGTCCGACCCGACGATGTTTGCTTATTGGAAGAAACTGAAGCCCGTTCTCGACCGCGAATATACGCAAACCCAAAACACCGCTGCAATTGCTGCAGCCGAGCAAGTGTTCGCGACTTTCATGGCGGCGCACGAACAAGGCGACGCGACGGCGGAAATGGCCGCGTGATGTCGCACCTTACGCAAACGTCGCACGCGATCGATCCCGACAATGTCGATTTGAACAATTGCGATCGCGAACCGATCCATCTGCTGGGCCGGATACAGCAATTCGGCGCGTTGATCGCGGTCAATGCCGATTGGATCGTCACCCACCATTCGGACAATTTCGACCGCATTTTCGGGCGCGACTTCGGGGACATGATCGGGCAGCCGATTCATACGGTGTTCGGCGCGGACACGGTTCGCATGCTGCGCGAGGCTTTGATCGAACAAAGCGCGGATCACCGAATCACGCGCCTGTTTTCGGTCGCCTTGCTGGAAGGTGGGCCGTCCTTCGACGTCGCTATCCATCACGCCGGGCCCGCGATCGTCATCGAAGCGGAGCCGAGCGGCGATGCCCGGCCGCACGATCAGCTGGGCACTTTGCGGCAGATGGTCGATCGGATGGGACAGGACGCGACCGTCGAAGATCTGATGCAGGACGGCGTCGCTCAACTGCGCGCGATGACCGGGTTCGACCGCGTTATGGCCTATCGCTTCCACCCCGATGGCAGCGGAGAGGTCATGGCGGAGGACCGCGATCCGCAGTACGACAGTTTCCTGTCGCTGCGGTACCCGCACACCGATATTCCGCAACAGGCCCGCGCATTGTATGTCCGCAATCGCATCCGCATCATTGCCGATGTCGCATCGACCCCCTCCACCATTCTGCCGACCGAACGGATCGAGGATGAACCGATCGATCTGTCGGACAGCACGTTGCGCGCCGTGTCGCCGATCCACATCGAATATCTTTCCAACATGGGAGTGGCGGCATCACTGTCGATTTCCATTGTGATCGACGGCAAACTGTGGGGCCTGTTCGCATGTCATCATTACGCCGCGCGCAATCTGCCCTATTCGCTGCGAACGATGGCCGAAACTTTCGGACAGCTGTTTTCCCTGTCGCTGGAACGCGCGCTGGCACAGGCGAGCAGGCTGGTCCGCGACAAGGGGCGAGTGCTGCACGACCGGTTGATGATCGGGTTGGCGGGCGGCACGCCCTTGGTCGAAAGCCTGCCGACATTGGCCAAGGTGATCGGCGATACCATTCCGCACACCGGTTCCAGCGCATTCGTTGACGATGTTTACCGTTCCCAGGGGATGGCCCCGACGCAAGAGGAGTTCCGCGCCATCGTGCCCGCCCTCAACCGGATGCAGTCGAGCCGGATCATCGCGACCAATTCCCTGTCTCGCAAGATAAAGAACGCAGAACCGTTCATCGATCGTGCAACCGGCGCGCTGGTCATTCCCGTGTCCCGAAAACCGCGCGATTTCTTCATCCTGTGGCGACGGGAACTGCCGCAGACGGTCAGCTGGGCCGGAAAACCCGACAAGAAATTCACCCCCGGCCCCAACGGTCCGCGCCTGTCCCCGCGCGAAAGTTTCGCCGAATGGAACGAAACCGTGTCGGGCGTCAGCGACGATTGGACCGAAGACGAATTGCAGATCGCGGAATCCATCCGCATCACCCTGCTCGAAGTCATCTTGCGAATTACGGATCAGGCGATCCAGGAGCGCGTCAAAGCGCAGGAACAGCAGGAATTGCTGATTGCGGAACTCAACCACCGGGTTCGCAATATTCTCAATCTGATCAAAAGCCTGATCAATCAATCCAGTCACGGCGCGCAGGATGTGGCGAAGTTCAGCAAACTGATCGGTGGCCGAATCGGATCGCTCGCTGCCGCGCACGACAACATCACCAGGGGAAACTGGTCGCCTGCATCCCTGACCGAACTGATCCGCACCGAGGCGCAGCGCGTATTGCGGCCAGGACGAAGATCGGGTGGAAATCGCAGGCGCGGATGTGTTGATCCCACCTGAGGCCTACACCGTGCTGGCGCTGGTCATTCACGAGATGATGACCAATTCGGCGAAGTATGGAGCTCTGTGCGATGGCAGCGGAAAACTCGACATCGCATTGACGCCGCAGGACGACGGCGGCTTGCTGATCGATTGGCGCGAAAGCGGCGGCCCGCCGGTGCAGGCCCCGAAACGTCGCGGTTTCGGCACGACCATCATCGAACGATCCATTCCGTTCGAATTGTCGGGAACTGCGGATGTGAAGTACAATCTGTCCGGTGTGGAAGGCCGTTTCGGCATTCCCGCCCGCTATATCGTTCCGACCGACGCTGCCGGTATAATCCCCACCACGCCGCACGATGCGGGCAACGAAGAAGGCAGCCCCCGCAAAATGACGACGCTCCCCAAAACGGTGCTGCTGGTCGAAGACAGCATGCTGATCGCGATCGACACGCAGGATTGCTTGGAAGAATTGGGGGTGAAGGACATATCCGTCATCGGCAATGTGGTCGGCGCGCTGGACCAGATCGAACGCAAGACGCCCGACATGGCGATTCTCGATTTCAATTTGGGGACCGAAAGCAGCGAGCCGATCGCGCGCGAACTGGTAAAACGCGGCATTCCGTTCGTGCTTGCCACCGGCTATGGCGAGATGGCCGACCGGCTGGACGATATCGGGGCGATGGGGCTGTTGCAAAAACCCTATGGCATGGCGGAACTGGAAACGGCGCTGCAGCTATATGCGGATCGCTAGCCGCAGCGGGCGTTATTGAGACTGAGCGCCGCCCAGTTTCCCGACCTTCTGTTCGCCCCCCGGACCGATGACCAGAACCTCGTCGCCGTTCACGACTATCGTTACATTGTCGAGCGCGATTGCGGATACGCGCGGCCCATCCGATTGCACCATGACGTTGCGGCAATCGACCAGCTCCGCCGTGCCGCGCGTGTGGTTGCCATCCTCGTCGCGCGCACGCGCCAGTCGCAGGGCTTCCCAATTGCCGATATCGGACCAGTCCATCGCGACCGGCACCACGGCAGCCCGATCGGTATTCTCCATCACCGCGTAATCCACCGATTCATCGGTTAACCCTGCGAAGGAAGCCGCATCGGGCAGGATTTGTGCGCCATTGCGCTCCGCGCCCGAAAGTGCGGCGCGTGCGCCTGCCGCCATGTCCGGCCGATGCCGCGCCAGTTCGGCCATGAAAGCGCCCGCGCGAAATGCGAAGATGCCGCCGTTCCAGCTGAAGCCGCCTTCCGCCAGGAACCCCTCCGCCCGTGCGCGATCGGGTTTTTCGACGAAGCGTTCGACGCGAAAGCCGCCCTCCAGCGCATCCGCCCGTTTGATATAGCCGAAGCCCGTTTCGGGCCGGTCGGGCTCTATGCCGAACGATACCATCCAGTCGTCGCGTGCCAACGTCGCAGCCTTGCGCGCCGCACCCTGAAACGCCGCGATGTCCCCGATATGGTGATCGCTGGGGCAAACCAGCATGATCGCATCGTCCGGCAGAGCGCATGCTGCGATGGCGATGGCGGGGGCCGTGTTGCGGGCGGCGGGTTCGACGATGATGCGCGCCCCGCTGTTTTCGCCAAGCTGTTCTTCGATCAGATGTACATGTTTCGCACCGGCAACGATGGTGGGCTCGGCGAACGTGCCGTCTTTCGTGCATCGCGCGACCGTCGCCTGAAACAAGGTCGTATCGCCGATCAGCGGCAGGAACGGCTTGGGCCTGGTCAGGCGACTGAGCGGCCACAGCCGCGTGCCGCCGCCGCCGCACAGGATGACGGGATGAATCAGGGGGTTACTTGCGGAATCGGTGTTGGGCATCGCAAACTCCAGCGATCGAATGGGGTGGGGGCGCGCGTCAGAACCAGCGCTGCCGCCAATAGAACGGCGCTTCTACTGCATCACCTGCCGCATTGGTAGCGGGGGTGAAGCGCAGGCGTTCCTCCACCAGACGGCATGTGATCCGGTCCGCCTCCGCATCGGGACTGGCGCGAAAGACGCTGCAATCGGTGGCGCGGCCCGCCGTGGTAACGGTCACTTTCACCGTGACGCTGGTGCCGCGACGCACGGCGCGCCCGCCATCGGGGACGGGGAAATCGCGTGCAGCGTTGATCGCGCCGGCGATATGCTGCGGCTTCGTGATCGCGCCGCCACCGGTTCCGCCCGTGCCGTTGCCCGTACCGGACCCCGCATTGCCGCTGCCCGTGCCATCGCCCTGCCCCGCCGCGCCCGTGCCCTGTCCCGCTTCCGCCGCGCCTGAACGGTTGGCCGATCCGGTGGAAGACGCCTTGGGCGCAGGACGGTCGCGAGGAAGCGCAATTTTCGGTTCCGGCGCAACCACCTCGCGCGGGGTCGCTCGCGGGGCCGGGGCGCCTTGTGCGCCGGTATCGGGCGCCGCGTCGGGTTGGGCGGCTGGTTCGGGGGGCGGGGGCGGTGGGGGATCTTCAGGGGCGGTGATGGTGACATTGAACACCGACACCACACTGCGTTCCACACTGCCGGTCACGTCGGGCGCGAACGCTTTGGCAAGGCCGTAACCCAGCAGCATATGGGCGCAGACGATCGCGACCAGTACGGCCGGCCGCGGACGACGCGATGCGCGCGCAAATCCCGCTCCCGATCGCCTGTCCTGCATTGAAAATCCCTTACCCATCATGGTCAGCTACGCGCAATTACCCACCCCGCCCGTTGCGGTTTGGCAGTCGCATCGCTGGCAGGGATATTGGCAAAAGGATGGCTGCGATGAAACCCGAAACCGACTCCGGCAGCGCGATCAGGCGTTTTTTCGGTGCTTTGCTGAAACCCGTCCGGCGCGTGGGGTCGCCTGTCGCGACGCCCGAACCGGTAGCGGCACAGGCCCCCATTCGACGACCCGGCCCACCCCATACAGCCGTGCGAATGGCCGGGCCGCCGGACTACACCACCGACTACACGCCGGATTATCGGGAGCCGATCTGGATCGTCGATACCTCCCGCCCCGCCAGCGATATCTCGCCACCGGCGCTGCCCGCCGACGACAGCGCGCAATTTTACACGCCCGTCATGCTGGCCCGTTGGAAAGTGCGGCGGTCCGAAGCGATCGACGCCGTTCGCGAAACCGTCGCTTCGCACAACACCACCACCGCGCGATCGGGCGGAGGATCTTGCGCGTCTGGTTCATAAACTGGCCGGAACCGCCGGCATGTTCGGGGAAGACGAGCTGGGCGTGCGGGCCGCGGCCCTCGAACGCGCGCTGAAAGCCGATGTCGGGCCGGATGTCTGCCGGCAACTGGCCCGCGAGCTTCTCGCCGTGGCATAGCTCACGAAAAACGGCGGCCCCCGCAAGGGGAACCGCCGCAATTCTTCTGTTCGGATAAGTGGATCAGAACTCGTAACGAATGCCGACCTGAACGCGCCAGATGGAGGACGTCAGACCGATATTGATATCATCGTCCGGGTTGAAACCGCCGATCGCGTAACGTCCCTGTGGATCGACACCGCGAATGTTCACGTTGCGGTCCTGTGAATCGCGTACGCTGAACCCAGCATCGACGATATCCAAGAATTCGTTCCGGGTGCGGACGATATTCGCGCCATCATCCAGAAAGTTCAGGAAATTGTCGAAATCCGCGAACAGCGTGATGCGATCCTGAACCAGCCCGGTCAGGCTGCCGATGAAGGGCAGTTCCTGGCTGAAGCGAAGGTCGAGGTCGTACGCATAGGGATTGCGGCACGAATTGCGCGAGATCGACTGGCCGGGCGTGAAATCGCACGACGCCGCGTTTTCGTTGGTGTTAAGGTAGTTCAGCAAGTTCGTGACCGCCGTGCCCTGCACCGCGATGGCATTCGCTCTGGCTACGGGATCGGCAATATTCGCGAAGGTCGAAAGGTTCGGATCGTTCACGCCCGTTGGAATATACAGAACCGCATTGTCGTTGCCCGACGAACTGTCGTTGAAGACGCCGCCGCCATCGAAGGTCAGGCTGTATGGCTGGCCCGATCGCGCGCGGAAGAACACCCCGAAGCTGGTCTGGTAATCGCCGAAGAACTCTTCCCGGAAATTGACCGCAGCGGTGAAGTTATGCCGCGTTTCGAAATTCGAAGTCGTTATGTCCGGGTTCTGCCGGTCGAACGCCGCCGTCACGTCGAAGCTGGACGTTGCCGTGGACGATCCGTTGTTCCGGTTGTTGTTCGAATCGGTGAAGGCATACCCCAAACGCAGGGCCACGCCGCCGCCGTCGGTGAACACACCGCGGTCGAAATCTTTCGACAGCAGCACCGATGCGACATGACTTTCGTAGCTTGGGCCGTTGGTCAGCTGAATTTCATCGTCGCGACGGGTGTTGAAGCAGACGGGGCTGACATTCTGATAGACCGGCGGCGTGCCGCCCGTTCCGACCAAAGTGGCATTACAGCCCGCAACCGTCGGATCGATCGCCGCGTAGATGGGACGGCCATCGACGGTGAACCCGCCATTGGTGCGAATATCCGGGGTCTGCGACAGGTCGACGAAGTTCAACGTATCGTTGAACCGGCTGTAGATATAATCGACGTTCAGGCGGATATCGCTGAAGAAGCCGCTCTGCGTTCCGAATTCGGTCTGCAAGCCGACATTGGCGCGAACCACCGTCGGGACGTCGAAATCGCGATCGGTCGATTGCGTATCGGCCAGGCCGGCTGCCGCCTGGGCGGAACCGGCGGCAATTGCACAGGCGGGAAGGCCCGTGAACTGACCGGCGGCATTGACGACGCTGATCTGGCCGGTGGCCGGATCGGTCGTCAACTGACCGGGCGCACAATCGAACGTGCTGCCTTCCCCGGTGGAAAAACCGTTGTTCGAAAACGCGTTGGAGAAGAACACGATCGGATCGCCGCCGGAAAATACGCCGACGCCGCCCGTCAGTCGGGTGTTGCTGACGAAACCTTCATTCTCGAATTCGTAAGTTGCCGACAGGCGCGGCAGCAAAACGGGGTCGAGTTGGCTGAAAGCGTTGCGATTGGTCAGGCCGTAACGCGCCAGGAACGTCGGGTTCGCACGGGGCGCGTCCCCGTCGTAGATCTGCGGCGCGCAAACCGGCGGTGATCGAAAGTTGCGGGGTCGCCTGCCATTCATCCTGAACATAGGCGCTGATGATCGAACGCCCGAACGTCGCTGCCGCTTCGTTGATGTCCCCGCTGGGCGTGGCGCTGATGACGCCTCCGCCAACCTGTCCATTGAGAACGGAATCGGGGCCGGAGTTGAACACGCTGGAGAAGTTCCCGCCAGCTACCAGGCCGTTTTCGAAATCGTCCAGACCGTTGAAGAACAGCGTACCGGTGGCGTTGATGGCGAACAGGTTGAACACCTGCAGATCGTTGACCTCGCCGCCGATCTTCAGCTGGTGGCGATCGAAGTCGAGGTTCATCTGCGCGCGCAGCTGGTTCACCTCGTAATTGAGCGCGTTGGCCGAACGGAAGATGCCGGGCCCGGTGCTGAGGAAGCCTGCCTGCGAACTGGTGCCGTCGGCGGGAACCGCGACGGTCAGGCGAACGGTCGGATTGTCGGATTGCGCTTCGCCAAAGCCCACGGGCCCCTGCACGTCGTTTACTTCGGAACGGCTCAGGCGGATTTCGGTGCTGATGACGTCCGTCCAGTCGGAGAACAGGCGCAGCGCGTAGTAATCGGAAACCGTGCCTTCGTCTTCGAAGCTGTTGAGGCCCGTCAGTTCCTGGCCGCCCGAATCCGACTCGATGTTGGTTTCTTCCAGCCGCTGATACGTCGCTTCCAACCGGTGATCGTCCGTCAGCAGTGCATCGAGCCGGCCGAAATAGCGCACGCTCGATTCAGGCAGGTTGATCGGGAAGCCGCCGACGTCCTGTCCATAGACACGGCCCGCAATATCCGCGAACCGGTCGAACTGGTTCTGGCTGACGAAATTGACCGGATCGGCGAAGTTGCCGCCGGCGGGGCCGGTGTCGTTCGCGTTACCGAGGTCGGTTTCTTCATAGCCTGCATAGAAGAACAGGCGATCGGGAATGATGGGGCCGCCGAGCGTCGCGCCCCAGCGCAATTCTTCGAATGGGGCCAGGATGTTGTCCACCCCGTCCAGCGTGTCGCCGCGCAGATCTTCGTTGCGGAAGGTGAAGAAAGCGGAACCGTGGAACTTGTTGGTTCCCGATTTGGTCACGACGTTCACGAGGCAGCCGGTGAAATCGGAATATTCCACGTCGAAAGGAGCGAATTCGACCGATGTTTCGCGGATGACATCGAACGGCAGCGGCAAGGCGTTGCGCGCGGCGAAGGGCGTGCCGTTCAGACCGAACACGTCGGACTGCACGATGCCGTCAACGGTGAAAGTGTTCGAACGGTCGTTGCCGCCCAGGCACGATATGCGATCGACTTCGTTCGCGCGTTCCAGACTGACGCGCGGATCGAGGCGGATGATGTCGCGAATGTCGCGGCTGAGGCTGGGGAAGCTTTCCAGCGTCACTTCGCCGAACGCGCTGCCGGGGCCGACGGCCAGCTGCACCGCGTTGGCGCGCGTGCCGGACACGACGATCATGTTGTCGTCGCCACCGGCAACCGCGTCGGACAGTTCGAACGCGAAGCTGACATTGCCGCTGACGGTCAGGAACTGGCTCTCGACGGTCTGCCCTTCATATCCGGGCGCAGTCACGGTGATGGTGTAGGGGCCGCCGGGCAACAGGGATGCCTGACGGAAATTGCCGTCCGCGCCGGCTGTGGCGGTGCGCGTCTGATTGGTGCGGGTGTCGGTGATGACTACCGATGCGCCGGGCAATGCAGTGCCGTTCGCATCCGTCACGCGCCCTTCGACGCCGGACGTAATCTGCTGCGCCGATACGGGCGCGGGGAGAGCGGTTGCAGCGGTCAGACTGACGACACTGGCGGCCAGAAGATATTTGAGTTTCATCGCGAGCGGTTTCCTTCGCAGCAGATACGGGGTCGGTACGGTTTATCGGTAAGAACGGGTCACATAATCGTTGCACGCCGATAATGGGGCCGACGTCGGGAGGCCCCCTGCCAGCGTGCCTGTCATGCTCCAAGGGCGCGGATTATTGCACGGTTATGACAACGACCGAGGCAAACCGAGCGGACCGTGATAAGTCAGAGTTTAATGTTGAAGATTCAGTTGGTTACAGCGGTGTTGCTGCAATGCAACAACATGGGACAATCACCGTCTGTGGATTAAAGCCGAACGTCGCGGCGTTTTACAGGAACCGAATCGCTTCCACCCGATACGCGTTCAGGCGAGCCCGATTTCGCGCAGCCGCTGCATCAGAAAATCATGCGCTAGAATGGGCTCGGGCGTCGTGTCGCCGTCCTCCACGCATGTTGGCAAAGTCTCGATCAGATAGTCCGGGCGGAAATGCAGGAAGAACGGCATCGAATACCGCGCGCGATGCGCCGCCGCCCCGGATGGATTGACCACGCGGTGGACCGTGGAGCGCAAGCGCCCGTTGGTCAGCCGTTCCAGCATGTCGCCGATATTGACGACGACGGAACCGACCGGCGGATCGATCGCAAGCCAGTCACCCTCGCGCGTCAGCAGTTCCAGCCCGGCTTCCTCTGCGCCCAACAGCAAGGTGATGGTGTTGATATCGCCATGCGCTGCTGCGCGAATGGCACCATTGGCCTCCGCCCCCTCCAGCGCGGGGTAACGCAGCAGCCGCATGACCGAATTGCCATCGGCCACAGTGGGGCCGAAGAAGTCGCGATCCAGCCCCAGATGCAGGGCCACCGCCTCCAGCACGCGTGCGCCTGCCACGTCGAATGCATTGTAAAGCTGCATAAACGTATCGCGAAATTCGGGTATTTCATCGGGCCAGACATTCGCCGCCATGAAAGGCGCCAATGCATGCCCCGGCGGCAGATCGCGCCCGACATGCCAGAACTCTTTCAGATCGTGGACTCGCGCATCCTTCGCCTTCTCCGTGCCGAACGGAGTGTAGCCGCGCGCGCCGCCGCCGCCCGGCCGATGATATCGCCGCTTCACATCGTCCGGCAGTGCGAAAAACCCCTTCGCCATTGCTTCCGCCCGCGCGATGAGATCGGCCGGAATGCCGTGATCGCGGACGATGGCGAAGCCGAATTCGGCGAAGCTCGCGCCCAAGGCATGGCTGATATCGGCCAAAGGCTGGCCAAGGGAGACGGAAGCTATTGCGGGGGTTCTGTGGGACATGGGAATCGTTCTAATACGGCAGGAACAGCCCCGCCAGTGCCGCGCTCATCAAATTGGCCAGGCTGCCCGCCGCCAGTGCACGCAGGCCCAGCCGGGCGATGACCGGACGCTGGTTCGGCGCGAGACCGCCCGTCACCGCCATCTGGATCGCGATCGAACTGAAATTGGCAAAGCCGCACAGGGCGAACGTCACGATTCCCCGGCTGCGTTCGGACAACTCGCTCGCCTCCACCGCGCCCAACTGAATGAAGGCGACGAATTCGTTGAGCACGATCTTGGTCCCGAACAGGCCGCCCGCCACACCCGATTCGGCCCACGGTACGCCGATCAGGAACATGACCGGCGCAAACACGACGCCCAACAACCCCTCGAACGACACATCGGGATAGCCGACCAGGCCGCCCGCCGCGCCCAGCAATCCGTTCGCCATCGCCACCAGCGCGACGAAGGCCAGCACCATTGCGCCGACCGCCACCGCCAGCTTTACGCCCGTCTGTGCGCCCTGCGCCGCCGCCTCGATCACATTGGCGGGTTTCGTCCCCGCTTCGAACGTTTCCGCCATTTCGACCGGCTCCTCGCCCGGAACACTGTCGGAAACGTCGCCATCTGGCAAAGTGCGCGCATCGGGGTCGGTTATCAAAATGCCGTCGTCGGGCATGATGATCTTCGCCATCAGGATACCGCCCGGCGCGGACATAAACGCCGCCGCCAGCAGGAACGGCAGATAATCGGAACCGAGCAGCCCGGCATAGGCGGCCAGGATCGTACCCGCCACGCCCGCCATGCCCACCGTCATCAAAGTGAACAGTTGCGATGGCGGCAATGCCGCGAGGTAGGGGCGCACGACCAGCGGGCTTTCGGATTGTCCGACGAAGATATTCGCGGCCGCGCCCAGCGATTCCACTTTGCTGATCCCCGTCATCCATCCGATCGCCCCGCCGACCCAGCGCACCACGCGCTGCATAATTCCCAAGTGGTAGAATATCGCCACCAGCGATGCGAAGAACACGATCACGGGTAGAGCGCCCAAAGCGAACGTATTGGCAAGCGGATTGTCCGCCCCGAACAGAAACGCCGTGCCCGCATTGGCATAGGACAACAGCGCCGCCACCCCGTCCGACATCGCGCGAATGGCCGATCGCCCCCACGGTGTGCGGAGGACCAGGAACGCCAGCGCCGCCTGCAGCGCGAATGCCGACAGCACCACGCGCGGGCGAATGCGCGTTTTGCCGGTGGAAAGCAGAAACGCGATCAGCAATATCGCCACGATACCGATCAGGCTGGATAGGATGGGCGGCATATCGTTTCCTGCGTTGCGCCCGTCGGGCGATACAGCCAAGCGCCTTCGCCTGTTGTGCGCTTTTCGTCAAACGATAGGGGCGTATCGCCGCAATGTCCGCTGCCTTCCCTTTTGCACAGATTGGGATTAGCGGTCGGGAATGACAGTCGTTTCCGATCCTGCATCCCAGACCTCTGCGGCCGCCACTCCGGCCCCCGGCCCGGCCCCCACCCCGGCCATGCCGCGCGCGCTGTTCGTCTATACGCTTTTGTATGGCGGAATGACCGTGATTGCGGGCGTGCTGGGGTTCAAGCAAGTCGCGCTGGGTCCACTTGCGGTCGAAGCCGGGATTTTCGCGTTCCTGATGCTGGTGGTGTTATCGAGCACCATCGCGCAATTATACGGTCAGGCGACGGCGCAGAAAATGGTGTTGTGGGGCTTCGTACCGCTGGCACTTTCCGCCGCGCTGGTACTGCTGGTGCTTGGTCTGCCGCCATCCGCGCAGATGCCGGCCGAAAACATCGCCGCTTTCGAAACGGTGTTGAGCCAGACGCCGCGGATCATGATGGCGGGGCCGGTCGCCTACGGCGTCTCGCTGTTCCTGAACATCTGGATTTTCGATAAATTGCGCGGCGGGGACGGCAACGGTGCAAACGAAGGCAGCACGGTCGGCCTGATGGTACGCGGCGCGATCGCCTCTGCATTGAGCCAGGCGATCGACACGCTGATCTTCGTCACGCTCGCCTTCTATGGCGAATTTCCGATCGGTTCGCTGCTGGCGGGCCAGATGCTGGCAAAAGTGGTTTTGTCGCTGGTGCTGGTGCCGTTCCTGATTAGCGGCTTCGTCGCTTTCGCCCGGCATTTGGATAAATAGAAGCGGTCGCAGCGAATCGCGATCCGGTGGTGAGCCCTGCTGGGTTCGAACCAGCGACCTACTGATTAAAAGTCAGTTGCTCTACCAACTGAGCTAAGGGCCCATCCACCGGCGGTTCGCTTAGGGATGTGGCGGGGCTGGGTCAACCGTGGATGGCGGTCTTTGTCGTTTGCACCGCCCGCTTGTAACGCGCGAAGAGGTGGTCGATGGTGAGGCCACTGCCGGGATCGCGCCAGCTTCCGGCGATTTCGCTGGCTGGGCGCAGCACGAAATCGCGGTGGCGGAATTGGGGGTGCGGGACGGTCAGGTCGGGCGCATCGAACCGGCCGCCGTTCCACAGGATTATATCGCAATCGATGACGCGGGCGGTCCAGCGCCGGCCCCTTGCACGTCGTCCGAAATCGCGTTCGATGTCTTTTAACGTATCGAGCAACGGCCATGGTTGCAGCGTCGTTTCGACGATGGCTGCCGCATTGGCATAGCGGCGTATCGACGGCCCCAATGGCGCGGTCGTGCAAATCGCGGATCGTGCGACCACCGCGATCTTTCGGGCCTGCAAGTCCATCAGCGCGCGTTCCACAACCGCGCGAGGCGGGCCATAGACGCCATGCCGCCGGTTGGAGCCAAGGGCGATCAGATAGCGTTCCAACCGCTACACATCCCAGTCGTTACACATCCTGACAGATGCGGCCATACAAGTCCGGGCGGCGGTCGCGGAAAAAACCCATGCCCGCCCGGTGCTTCGCCGCCAGTGCCAGATCGAGCGTGGCGACCAGCACGCCTTCCTCGCCAGCGCCGAATTCAGCCACCAGGTCGCCCCATTCGTTGGTGATGAAACTGTGGCCATAGAAGGTCTGATCCCCTTCGGCCCCGATCCGGTTTGCCGCGATTACGGGCATGCAGTTCGACACTGCGTGCCCCTGCATCGCGCGGCGCCACATGCGGCTGGTGTCGAATTCCGCATCATAGGGTTCGGAGCCGATGGCCGTTGGATAGAACAGCAGCTCTGCCCCCATCAACGCCATGACGCGGGCGGATTCGGGATACCATTGATCCCAGCAGATACCCACGCCGATGCGCGCGACGCCGCCTTCATTTCCGCCGTCATTTCCGCCATTATTCGCCGCACCATACGGCACGTCCCACACCTTGAACCCGCCATTGCCGGGGCGGAAATAGAATTTTTCCTCGTAACCCGGCCCGTCGGGAATGTGGCTTTTGCGATAGACGCCTGCGACCTCTCCATCCGCGCCGATCATGGCCAGCGAGTTGTAGTAATGGTGGCCGTCGCGTTCGAAGAAGCTGGTGGGGATGGCTATGTTCAGGCGTTTCGCCAATTTTCGCATGGCGCGCACGGATGGATGATCGCCCACCGGACTGGCGGCGGCAAACAGCGCCTCGTCCTCTTCCCGGCAGAAATACGGCCCGCTGAACAATTCGGGCGGCAGGACGATCTGCGCGCCATGGCCTGCCGCCTCTACCACCAAATATTCGACGGCATCGATATTGTCCGCCGCCGCGCTGGCGCCCAGGGGCAATTGCAGCGCGGCGACGGTGATTGCGGTCATTACGAAGTGCGGCTTAGCTGCGTTTGCGGAACAGCAAGGTCATCCGGTCGGTTTCGCCGATGCCGACATATCTGGCGCGATCGACATCGCCGTAACGCAGCACCGGCGGCAGGGTCCACACGCCCCCGTCCCAATCGGCGGTATCGGCTGGGTTGGCGTTGACATCGGAGCTGTCGGCCAGTTCGAAACCATGCAATGCGAACAGGTTCACGACATCGCTTTCACGCAGATAGCCGCGCGAACCGTTGGTCATGGAATAGGGCTGGTCCGCCTTCGCCCGGTGCTGCACCACGCCGACCATGCCATCGTCTTTCAACATCGCGTGGATCGCACGCAGTTCGGAATCGGCGGTGTTGGCGTTCATCATGCCGTGCAGGGAACGGAAGATCAGCACGCGGTCGATCTGGCCTTTCAGATCGTCCGGCGCTTCGTCGCTTTCGAATGCGGTCAGGGTCGCGGCATCCAGGCCGGTCCATTCGGCGGCTGCGGCAGGGAAACGCATGGGCCAGCTCTTCGCGCGTTCTTCCTGCGCGGCATCGTTGTACGTGCGCGTGCCGGTGTCGCCGTTGACTGCCAGATAGCGGCCGTTATCGGCAAGATAGGGTGCGAGCACGCGGGTGTACCAGCCGCCGCCCGGGCCGTATTCGACCACGGTCTGGTTCGGGCCGACCTGGAAGAACGCCAGCGTTTCGGCGGGATGGCGATATTGGTCGCGCGCCTTGTCATCGTCGCGGCGGGCATCGGCCAGCACCCGCGTCATTACGGCTGTCGAATTTGCCTGCGCGCGAGCGGCCGTTTCGGCGGCTGCCCCGTTTCGATCCTGCGCGATGGCAGGTCCGGTCAGGGCAATTGCTGTCAGGCTGGCGGCGGCGGTCATAATATGGCGCATGGTTCGGTGGTCCCGTCTGTTGCAAGGTTGCATCGCATTCTAGGGCCACACCGCCCGATGACAAGTGGCCATCCGCCCCCTATCTGTTGGGCAACGCAGCAAAGGAACGACGACAGCATGGCGCAGAACGAACAGGCAATCATCGCAGGCGGCTGCTTCTGGTGCACGGAAGCCGTCTTTCGCGACGTGATCGGGGTGACCGAGGTGGAAAGCGGCTATATCGGGGGCAATGTGCCCGATCCCACTTACAAACAGGTATGCAGCGGCAAGACCGGCCATGCGGAAGGTATCCGCGTGACGTTCGATACCGATACGATCGGCCTGGCCGAGATCTACGACGTGTTTCTGGGCACGCACGATCCGACCCAGTTGAACCGGCAGGGCGGCGATGTCGGCACGCAGTACCGATCCGCCATATTCCCGCTCGACGCCGATCAGCGAGAGGCCGCTCAGGCTGCGATCGCGCGCGCGAACGACGATCATGCGGGCAAGGTCGTCACCACGGTCGAGGACGCGACCCAGTGGTATCCGGCGGAAGATTACCATCAGGAATATTGGGACGGAGAGGGGCAGCGCAATCCCTATTGCCAGGCGACCATCCCGCCCAAATTGCTGAAACTTCGCAAAAGCTTCCAAAACAAGGTAAAACAGGGGTGAACGGGGTCAATATAGGGTGAACATGCAAGGGGGTAAATCCGGCACGATTGACGGGCCGGATGGCACGGACGGCATCGGTGACGAACGCCGTCCGATGCAAAAGCTGGGTCAGTACGAATGGCCGTCCATGCCCGCCGAAGAAACCGTGCGCCGGTTCTATGCGCGCGCGCTGGCCATGGTTCGCAAGGATGACGATGCCCCCTTCATCACCAAGGACAAACTGCGCCGCATAACGCGCGACCGGCTGGATGCGGTGGCGGCCCCGCCCGCCTGCGGACCGGTGCTGGCGGAACTGGGCATCATGGTCGATGACTGGTTGGCCGGCGACGGCAAGGTCGGCGTCAAGACGATCGTCACCCCGCCCTGCGATCGGAACAGCGTGGTCGCCGGTTTCGCACGGCAGCGCGGCTATGCCATCTTGGATGCGCCCGACCGCGAAAAACTGTCCAGCCCCGTCATCGGCAGTCTGCCCGATCTCGCTGGCGACGGCGTGCTGGTGATCCCGAATCTGGAAAACTGGTTTCTGCGCCACGCAAACGGGCTGGTTCTGGTGCGGGCCCTGCTGGCGGCGATAGAAGCCAACGATCGCCCTTGCCTGATCGGCTGCAACAGTTGGGCCTGGTCGTTTCTGCGTAAGGCCGTCGAGGTCGATATGCTGCTGCCCGACGCGCAGACCTTCGCCCCATTCGATGCCGCTCGATTGCAGGCGTGGTTTTCGCAACTGACGCAGGCCGACGGCACACGGGCGATCGATTTCCGCTTCGTCAAGAACGGGGACGCCGTGTTCGGCAAGAACGGCGACGATGCCGCGCCAAGCGACTATTTCCGGCGGCTGGCGGCACACAGTCTGGGCATTCCGTGGGTGGCATGGCATCTGTGGCGCGACAGTCTGTTTTCCGACCTGCCGCTGGACGAAAACGGCGAACATGCGGAGGATATCGCCGCCGCCGGGGGCAAGGATGAGGACGGGCAGTCGGGCGATATCGACGCGGCCACGGAAACCTTGTGGGTCGCGGCTCTGGATGAAACGATCACGCCCGGCGGCCTGTCGCAAGCCACGCTGCTGGTGTTGCAGGCATTGTTGATACACGGCGAACTGTCCGCGAATGCGATGGCGAAAGTGACGCCGATCGTCGGTCAGTCGAACGTGCTGCCCGCATTGATCACAGCCGGTTTCGTGGAGCGGGACGGCAATCTGATGCATCTCAACGCCACCGCCTATCCCGTCATCCGGGACGCATTGAAGAATGCCGGCTTTTCGATGGATACGCTATGATCTTGCAAGCCGAGAATGTGGCGGGTCGCGACCCCGCACCGGTGAGCGTCGGAATCGAACCCGCGCCGGAACTGGGCAACACCGCCGCCGCCACGACGGAGCCGTTGCCGGTTACGCCCGCGCCCGTTTCCAACCCTGCCCCACCCCCTACAACCCCGGCGGCCCCGCCCAGTCCGCCCGCCGAAACGGAAATGGACGTCGCGGAAAAAATGGTCACCGACGGGGGGCAGGCCGCGACCCAGCTAATCAACGATCTGCAGGATATCAGCTTCGCCCGGATCGCGCTGATCGTCGCGTTTACCTGGCTCGCGATCGTACTGGTGCGAAAGGCGTTGCCGTTTCTGGCCGAACGCGGGCCGAGCCAGGCGCGACTGTATCTGCTGGGCGCAGTGCCGATCATCCGCCTGGGCCTGCTGACGACGGCGATCGTGTGGATCATTCCGCTGATCTTCAACATCACGTTCCAGAACTTCCTGGTGATCGCGGGCGCGGCCAGCGTCGCCATCGGTTTTGCGTTCAAGGATTACGCATCCAGCCTGATCGCCGGGATCGTGGCCCTGTTCGAACGCCCCTATCGCCCCGGTGACTGGGTCAAGATCGACGGGGATTACGGCGAAGTGCTGACCGTGGGTCTGCGCGCGATCCGCCTGGTCACTGCCGCCGACGATACCGTTACCGTGCCGCACGATCGCATCTGGACCAACAATATCGCCAATGCGAATGACGGCGCGCGCACCCTGATGTGCATCGCCAATTTCTACGTCCACCCCGATCACGACGGGGACAAATTGCGATCCGCCCTGCAGGACGTGGCGCTCACCAGCGCATTCCTCGATTATCGCAAGCCGGTGCTGGTGATGCTGTCGGAAAAACCGTGGGGGACGCATTACCAGCTGAAGGCATATCCCTTCGATCTGCGCGATCAGTTCAGCTTCATCAGCGACATGACGGTGCGCGGGAAGGAAGCGCTGGCCTCCGCCGGGGCGATAGCGGTCACGTCGCCGGTCAGCGTGACGCAGGACGATTATTAAGGGGTCATTTGCGCCAGCGCGCGGCGAAGAACCCGTCCAGCCCGCCGTGGTCGGGCAGCATACCGGGGTGAGTCCGCAGCCAGCCATCGGGGGTGGGGGCGACACCGTCGGGCAGTTCGTCCAGCCCGATCGGAACCGGCGTCAGTTTCACCCCCTCGGCCTGCGCTTCGCCTTCCGCCCCTTCCAGCGAACAGACGGCGTAAACCAGCTGCGATCCGGCGGGCAACCAACCGGCCGCGCGAGTCAGCAGCGCATCCTGTTTTTCCGCCAGCATCCCGATCTGCCCGTCATCCACACGGTGCAGCACGTCGGGGTGGCGGCGGCAGGTTCCGGTCGCCGAACAGGGCGCATCCAGCAGGATGGCGTCGAAATCCTTGACCGGTTGCCAGCCCAGCGCATCGGCGACGATAATCTCCGCCTCCAGCCCGGTCCGCGCCAGATTGTCGCGCAAGCGGCCCAGCCGTTTTTCACTATTGTCGAGAGCGGTCACTTGCCAGCCGGCTGCCGCCAGTTGCAGCGTCTTGCCACCGGGGGCCGCGCACAGATCGAGGACGCGCTTGCCCGCCCCCGGACCCAGCAACCGCGCGGGCAGACTGGCGGCGAGATCCTGCACCCACCATGCGCCGTCGGCGTAACCCGGCAATTGTTCCACCGGAACCCCGCGCGGCAGACGGACATGGCCCGGCATCAGGCTGGTTCCGCCCAGCTGCGTCACCCAATGATCGGTCTGCGCGTGATCGCGCAACGACAGATCGAGCGGCGGCGGATGGGCGAGGCCCGGCGCGACCGCATCGCCCAGCGGCCCCCACCGCATCATTACCGTATCGGGCAGGGTCGGCGCATCGGGCAGGCCGACTTCCCGCTTCACCAAAGTCGAAAACACGCCATGCGCCAGCCGCCTTTGCCCGCCGGTAAGCAGCGGCAGGCCGGTCGCGATGACGGCATGGGGCGGCGTGTCCAGCCGCAGCCATTGCGCCAGCATCACGCGCAGCACATGACGCGGCTTCGCATCGGGCGACAGGTTCTTCTTCGTCGCGCTGTCGATCAGGGCGTCGATATCGGTCAGCCAGCGCAGCGCCTCGTTCGCGATCGCGCGAGCCAGCGCACGGTCGGCGGGCCCGCGAATGTGGCGAGAGGCATTGCGTTCGGCGACATCCAGCGTGTCGCGTTTGTTCATGACCGCTTCGATCATCGCCTTCGCGGCGCGGCGGGCGGGCATTCCGGGAATGTCAGACATGCGCCGCCCCTACCGCCCAATGAAACCAAGCGCCAGCGCGTGCGTTATATCGGTATGACGCAACGCAGCACCAAACGGCCCGATACTTTCGTCAAACCAGCGCATTGGAACAACGATCCTGCGCCCAAACCCGCACCGATGAAGGGCGATCAGGACGATCCGCAGGGGTTGAGCCCGACGCGTTACGGCGATTGGGTGAAAGACGGCATCGCCATCGATTTCAGCTAGCTTCAGCCGAGTGGCTTCAACGTCACCGGCAGTCCGTCCTTGGGCTGCGGGATCGGCCATGCCTGCCATTTGGGCGCGTAACCCGCAGGCACTTCGATGCGGTAACGCTGCAGCAGTTGCGCCATCAGAATCTTCATCTGCATGGTCGCAAAATGCAGCCCGATGCACATATGCGCCCCGCCGCCGAACGGCAGCCAGGCGTATTTATGCCGCTGTTTCACCTTGTCGGGCGCGAAATGCATGGGATCGAATTCCTCCGGGTTCTCCCAATATTCGGCCATCCGATGCGTACGATAGATGTTTATGCCGATCTCGGTTCCAGCCGGAATGCGATAACCGCCAAATTCGAACGGCCGCAGGTTTCGGCGTGGCAGGCTGGGCACGGGCGGGATCAGACGCAGCGCTTCCTTGAACGCCATTTCCGTCAGCTCCAACTTGCCCAGATCGTCATAGGAAATCGGCCGCGGTTCCCCCTTGGCATCCGTGCCGCCGGTGACCGCCATCACCTCGTCGCGCAGTTTTTCCTGCCATTCGGGATTCGACGCCAGCAGCCAGACCAGCGACGTCGCGCTCGACGTGATGGTGTCGTGCGCCGCCATCATCAGGAAGTTCATGTGATCGGCCACTTGATCGACATCCAGCAGCGATCCATCCTCGCGCGTGGCGTTGGCGAACTGGCTGAACATGTCCTGCCCGATGTCTTCGCCGGCCCGGCGTTTGTCGGTTTCGCGGCGGAACAAATCCATCAGGAACGCGCGCCCATCGACGCCGCGCTTCATCTTGGTGAACGGCAACGGACGCCGCACCGGTGCGACGCGATGCCTGCACCATATCGACGAAAGCGGTGTTGATCCGGTCGCTTTCCGGTCCCCAAGGAATGCCCAGGAAACTGTCGGCAGCCAGATCGAGCGTCAGTTTCTTGATCGCGGGGTAGAACTTCATATCGCCCGACCATTCGGCGACCGCGCTGGCGATACCGTGATTGAGCGAGCCCGAATAATGGCGCATCGGCCCGGGTTTGAACGCGATCGACAAGGCGCGCCGGTCGATCCGATGATGGTCGAAATCCATCAGCATCAAACCGCGCGGGAACAGTTTGTGCAAGGTCGGCCCCCAACCCTGTTCGGAACTGAAATTCCTGTTGCGATCCATCAGAACCAATTCGTTCGCATCGGCCCCGATCAACGCGACATGCCAGCTGCCGAATGCGCGGTTTTTGTACACGTCGCCGTATGTTTCGACCATACGATTGCCGAACGCGATCGGATCGGCAAGCAGGCGCAACGTGTTGCCGATGACGGGCGACCCCGCCTCGCCCGGAATATGCGCCAGCTGTTCCGCGGTCACTTTACCTTCGCTGAAATGCGCCGGTGGGACGTCGGGGTTATAATGACTGGTGGGGGCAGCGGTGGCCATGAAATGCGCTCCTTATCGACACTGTTGTAAGTAAACCGCCCGGTTAAATCCACCCCGACAATTCACGCCGGATCATGCGTTCCAGCATCGCCATGCCGATGTCGCCATCGTTGAGGCAGGTGAGCACGGCGTAATCTTCGCCGCCCGCGCCGATGAACTGTTCGCGGCCCGCAATGGCCAGCTCCTCCAGCGTTTCGACGCAATCCGCGCTGAAGCCGGGTGCGGCGATGGCGAGGCGGCGCGTGCCCTTCGCGCCGTGTGCGATCAGCGTGTCGTCCGTCGCAGGCTCCAGCCATTTGGCAGGGCCGAACCGGGACTGGAAACAGGTTTCGATCTGCAGCCCGTCATGGCGCCCGCTCGCAAGCAAGGCCTCCGTCACCAGGCGTGCCGTCTTGCGGCAATGGCAGTGATAGGGGTCGCCCAGTTCCAGCGTGCGTTTGGGCATACCGTGGAAACTCAGCAGCAGCACTTCGGGATCGAAGGCCAGCGCATCGATCTGCCGCATCCAGATCGCGGGCGAGCGCATCGATATAGGTCGCATCGTCGTGATAGGGCGGCACGGTCCGCATCGCGGGTTGCCAGCGCTTTTGCCGCAGCACATCGCCCAGCCGGTCCGTCACCGTGGCCGTGGTCGCTGCGGAATATTGCGGATACATGGGCGCGAGCAGGATGCGATCGCACCCTGCATCCATCAGCGCTGTCAACCGATCGCCCATCGCCGGATTGCCGTACCGCATGCCCCAATCCACCAGCACGTCGGCCCCCAGCAGCCCTTGCAGTTTCGCAGCCTGCGCCTTCGTGATCGCGGCCAACGGCGATCCCTCCGGCGTCCACACCTGGCTGTAGGCATGGGCGGATTTCTTGGGCCGAGTGTTCAGGATGATCCCGCGCAGGATCGGCTGCCACAGCAATTTGGGCAGTTCGATAACGCGCGTGTCCGACAGAAATTCGCGCAGGTAGCGTTTGACGGCCGATGGCGTCGCTTCGTCCGGGGTTCCCAGATTGACGAGCAGAACGCCCACGCGGCCGCTTCGTACCGGCGGATGATCGGTGGGGAGTTGTTGCGGCTGCCATGTCATAATTCATTGTCCCTGAACGGTGCGGTTGCGCTGTCCGCCCCCTCATCCGTGATGACGCTACCATCGGGGGCGATTTGATCGGAGGGCGTTATTTGTGGCGCGGACGCATCCGTTTGGACAGGTCCGGTGGGAACCGCAGCGCCCATGACCGGATCGTCGATGAAAGGCAATTTGCGAAACCGGCGGCCAGTGGCGGAAAACAATGCGTTGGCGATGGCGGGCGCGACCACTGCGGTCCCCAGTTCGCCCGGATCGAAGGGTGGCGCGGTGCCGGGAATGAAATCGACCGTAATGGCCGGGCTGTCGGCCAGGCGCGGCAGGTTCAGCCCCGCCAGCCGTGCAGGCTCGACCGATCCGCGCCGGTATGTCAGCTTGCGCCCCGTCGCCAATCCCAGCCCGAAGATCAGCCCCCCTTCGATCTGCTGGCGCGCGATGTCGAGATTGACGATCCGCCCGATATCCGCAGCGACATGCAGCGCCTCGACCACGATGCGGCCATCCGTCATTCGGGCATTGGCGATGCAGGCGATGCGCCCCTGCGGCGTCGTATCGTCGGCATCGCCACCCGCGCCCATCCGGTGGCCCATCCAGTGGCATGCCAGCCCTTCCCCGCCGCCGTCGCGCCCGCTTGCGCCGCGTCCGCCGCCCCATTGCGCCAGACGTGCGGCGGCCTGCAGAGCAAGCGACCATCCGCACGTCGCCGCCCAACATTTCGATGCGGTAGGACAAGGGCTCGCGCCCGCTGCGCGATGCGACCTCGTCCATGAAACTTTCCGTGAAGAACGGCGTATAGCCGTGGGCGTTCGCACGCATCCGGCCCGTCGGCAGGGGAATCGCCGCAGGCACATGATCGACCGCGACGGCGGGAATGGCGTAGCGGGGCATGGCGCCCGCACACATCAGGGCATCGCGTTCATCTCGCGCCATCCTCCACCGCATCGGCCATCGTCTTGCCGCCGAACAACCGCGCGGCGAATTGCGGCGTCGTCGCCGGCGCGGCGATACGAACGCGCATCGCGTCGATCGTGCCGGCGGCGCTCCGGCCGAATTTCGCCGTCAGCAACGCGGCCACCGGGGCGCGAGGCGGGGCGGCCAGCGCCTCCTGCGCGCGCGACCAGATCAACTGTATTGGACGCCCGCTTTCGCCAGCCACATCGCGCGCGATCAGCGCGGCCTCCACTGCGTGATCGTTTTCCAGCCGTCGGTCGAAACTGCCGCCTGCGGGCATGGGATAGAAAACCACATCGGCTCGGCGCGATGCCCAGTGCCGACGCCGCCGACACGCGCGCGCGTTCGGGCGCCTGGCTGGCCATCCACAGGCGCAAAGTGCCGTCTGTGAAATGCGCGGTGGCGGTGGCGGTTTCCAGCGTGGCATGGGTGGCGGGCGCGACATCGTAACGCAGCGCCAGATCGGGTTCCGCGAAGCTCGTATCGCTGTCGCCGCGCGTTGCGATCCGGTGGCCTGACCCTTCGCGCAAAGCGGTGTCCAGCGCGGCTTCCATGGCGTCGCTGTCCACTGCCGCCCCGCCGGTCGCCGCAAATTGCGGTTTCATCGCGTCGAGCGCGCGGTTCGCCGCCCACCAATTGGTCCCTACTGCCGCCAGCCACCCCGGACCTTCGACGACCTGCACGATGGCGGAATCGTTTCGGGCCGCATCGGCATCGAACCTGGCCAGGGCCGTTCCCGGCATCGGGCCATGGCGAATGGCGGCATAGAGCATGTCGGGCAAACGCACGTCGCCTGCGAAAAGATGCGTGCCGTCGACTTTCGACGGCAAATCCAGCCTGGGGTATTGCGTGGGTTGATCGGCCTGGCCCGGAATGGGTTCTTCGGCAGCGGGCGTCACGCGCAAGGGCGGTGTATCGGGCGGAGTTTCCCCGGCCGCATCGCCCGCCAGTTGTGCGAAGGACAGCCGCCGCGGCTCCCCCTGCGATGGCGCATTCACCACAAAACCGGCTTGCGTATCGCATTGTTCGGGCGCCACATCCCATTGCCGCGCCGCTGCAGCGATCAGCATCGCGCGCGCCAGAGCGGCGGCATCGCGGCACGGCGCTTCATACGCTGCCAGAGAAGTGCCGTCGGCAGTCGCGGTGAAGCTGGTGCTTTGCGCGAAGCGAGTGGCGATCGCGCTGTCCGACCCCTGTGCCAGACCGGGGGCGAACGGCAACCATAGCGGGGCCCAACTGGCCGCCAGCGGAATGTTGGCATAGACGCCGTTGGGCGGGGCCGGTTCGACGGCAATCTGCCGCCAGTCCGCGCCCAGTTCGACCGCGACGATCTGCGGCAGAACGGTGGTGACGCCCTGCCCCATTTCCAGCTGCGGCACGGCCACGGTAATGACGCCATCGTCGCCGATTTTCAGCCACGCGCCGAACGAAAACTCCCCCTCCCCAGCAGTCAGCGGGACATCGAAATCACGCGGATACAACGCCCAGGCCACCAACAGCCCGCCGCCGGCCGCCGCGCCCGCCAACAGGCCGCGCCGCGTTATCCGCATGGCCATGAACCCCGCGCGGCCATCAGCGGGCGGGCTTGCTTTCCAGCCATTCCATCAACTGCCGGGCAATATCGGCGAAGGCGCTGGCTTCCGGCCCGTCTCCGCCCGCCGTCAATGTGCCCGCATCGCTATCGACGCGGATAGCCATCGCCAATGGGATGCGCCCCAGGAACGCGATATCGGTTGCGGCCGCCGCATCCTCCACCCCGCCGCGCCCGAACGGGTCGCTGATATGGCCGCATTCGGGACAGGTATAGCCGGACATGTTTTCGACCAGCCCGATGATCGGAACCTTCCCCCCGTCGAACAGATTGGCCGCCCGCTGCGCGTCGATCAGCGCCAGATCCTGCGGCGTGGATACGATGATCGCACCTGCCGGCTTGTGCCGTTGCAGCATGGTCAATTGCACATCGCCCGTTCCCGGCGGCAGATCGACCAGCAGCACTTCGACGTCATCCCAATGCGCGTCGATCAGCTGGTTCAGCGCGTTGCCGGCCATCGGTCCGCGCCATGCCAGCGCCTTGCCGGGGGCAACCAGATGCCCCATCGACAGCACTGGAATATCGTGCGGGCTGGCGACCGGGATCAGCTTTTCGTCGCGCGCTTCCGGTTTGGCATCCTTGTTCCCGAGCAGGGTCGGCTGCGACGGGCCATAGACGTCGGCATCGACGACGCCGACTTTCATTCCCGCCTGCTTCAACGCGATGGCGAGGTTGGCAGTCAGCGTCGATTTGCCGACGCCGCCCTTGCCGGACCCCACCGCCACGATGCGCGGACCGCGTGGCCCCTCCGCCCGATCGGCCATCATCGCCACGCGCACTTGCGTTACACCGGCGATCTGCATGGCATTGGCGCGCACCAGCTCTTCCAGCTTTTCCCGGCCCTTTTCGCCCAGTCCGGTCGCGCCCATGACGATGGTGGCGATGCCGTCTTTGACCAGCGCGCTTTGCACCCTGCTGCCAATCTCGACGCCCAGCAGGCGCTGCAATTCTTCGATAATATCGGTATTCGCGCTGTCGTTGATCCGGCTGTCGTTCATGGTCGCGATCCCTAGCAGCAAAATCGCGCGCGCAACCCCTGTTTTTCTGCATCGCGCGCCCTATAAAGGATGCATGACGATATTCGATGGATTGGGTAAGAAGTTCGGGCTGGCGATGGCTGGCAAAAGCCCCTGGGGCTCCGGCCCGACGGGTGACGGTGGTTCGGATGGCAAGCCGGGTGGTGGGTCCAACGGGGCCGGATCGAAAGGCCAATCGACTGGCGGATCAACCGGCGGGCCGCGCAATCCCTGGCTGCCGGGCGGCGGAACGGCGCATCCAACGATCCCGGCGCGAAGCCGCGCCGTGGCCCCAATATCGAAGACATTTTCAAGAATCGCGGGCCGGAAGGTCCACGCCGCGCGGGCGGCGGGGGTGGTGGCGGCAACGGCCCCAATTTTCGCTTGCCGCCGCGTCCCGGCGGGAAAAGCTGGGCCCCTCTGATTGCCGCCGGTGCAGTCGGCCTGTGGTTTTTCATGACCGGCGTGCACCAGATCCAGCCCACCGAACAGGGCGTGGTGACGACGCTGGCGAAATACACCCGCACCCTGACGCCGGGCCTGCAATTCACCGCCCCCTGGCCGATCGAAAGCGTGGCGATCGAAAACGTCACGTCCATCCGGGCGGAGGAAATTCCCGGCGGCGATGGTGAAAAGCTGATCCTGACCGGCGATCAGAACCTGGTCGATCTGTCAGCTATCTCATCCGCTGGAATATCAAGGATGCGAAGCAATTTCGGTTCCAGCTGGCGGAACCGGGCGAAACCGTGCGCGAGGTGGCCGAATACGCCATGCGCGCCAGCGTCGCGGAACAGGATCTCGACAGCGTGCTGTCGGGCGAAGGGCGCGCGCAGATCGAAATGTCCGCTCGCAGCCGGATGCAGGGCGTGCTCGACGCGTATCAGTCCGGCATCGCCATTCAGGGTATCGAAATCGAAAAGACCGATCCGCCCGAACGCGTGATCGAGGCGTTCAAGGACGTTTCCGCCGCGCAGCAGGATGCGAACACCGCCATCAACCGTGCCCGCGCCTATGCCCAGCAGGTGACCGCCCAATCGGAAGGTGCATCGGAAGCGTTCAACAAGATCTACGAGGAATACCGCCTCGCGCCCGACGTGACACGCCGCCGCCTCTATTACGAGACGATGGAAAGCGTGCTCGCGAAAACCGACAAGACCATCGTTGAGGCGCAAGGGGTGCAGACCTATCTGCCGCTGCCCGAAGTGCAGCGCCGCGCCCGTGGCAATCGCGACGGGCCGACGCCGCCTGCCGGCAATGCCGCAACCACCGCCGCGCCCGGCGCGGGAGGACAGTGACATGACCAAAGCCGACGAAATCTGGCAGAATTACAAACTGCCCATCATTCTGATCGGTCTGGCGCTGATCGCGCTTCTGTCCAGCGTGGTCATCGTACCGGAAACCAAGCAGGGCGTGGTGGTGCGAACGGGTGATCCGGTCCGCACGATCAACCGCTTCGAACCCGATGTGCCCTATGGCAACACCGGGGCCGGCGTCGTGATGCGTATTCCGTTTATCGAACAGGTGCAGATGGTCGATCGCCGCATTCTGGATCTCGACATGGAACGCCAGCAAGTGCTTTCGAACGATCAGCAGCGGTTGCAGGTCAATGCCTATGCCAGATTCCGCATCATCGATCCGATCAAGTTGGTGACGACCGCCGGGTCCGAAGAAACGGTGCGAACGGCGCTGTCGCCGATCCTGACATCCGTTCTGCGTCAGGAACTGGGCCGCCGACCCTTCTCCGCCCTGCTGACGGCGGAACGCGGCACTGCGATGACGAACATCCAGCAGAAACTGGACGCGCAGGCCCGCCAATATGGCGTGCAGGTGATCGACGTCCGCATCAAACGCGCCGATCTGCCCGAAGGGTTGCCGCTGGATGCAGCGTTCACGCGCATGCAGACGGACCGCCAGCAGGAAGCACGCACCATCCGCGCGCAGGGCGACAAGCAGGCGCAGATCATCCGCGCCGAAGCCGAAGCGGGCGCAGCGCGCACCTATGCCGCCGCGTTCGGCAAGGATCCGGAATTCTACGATTTCTATCGCGCGATGGAATCCTATCGCCGGACGTTCGAGCAGGGGGATGCGGACAGTTCCGTTATCCTGTCGCCCGACAACGAATATCTGCGGCAGTTCCGCGGGCGTCGTTAAGGGGTAGCGGAGTGATCCGGGCGCGCGTGGTTCCAACCGGGCCGCGCGCGTTCAAACGCAGTTCACGCGGCCTGCCCAGAACAGGCGCGTCATAGGCGGAACTTCGCATTCGGGCCTTCGGCCGGGCAGCGGGTTCCATGCATAAAGGAAACAAAGGACGTGAAGCCAGTGCGATACGTTTATTCATTTACGACCGCCCTTTTGGTTGGCGGCGCAGCGATTTCTCTGGCGACCGGCTACCCCGCCGGGGCGCAGGTCGCGCAGAACGACGACAGCCAGATGGCGCGCATGGTTCCGCGCGCGGGCGCACCCGCCAGTTTCGCCGATCTGGCCGCACAGCTGAAACCCGCCGTGGTCAATATCGCGACGCGCCAACGTGTCGAAGTGCCGCAGCAGAACAACCCCTTCGCCGGCACCCCGTTCGAAGGGATGTTCGGCAACCGTCGCGGCAACACCCCCACCCCGCAAACGCGCGAGGCGCAATCGCTCGGCTCCGGCTTTCTGATTTCCGCCGATGGTTTCGTCGTCACCAACAATCACGTCGTCAGCCCGACCGGGCGCGGCACGGTGGAGGAAATCACCGTCACTCTGGCCGACGGCGTCGAATATGAAGCCGAACTGGTCGGCGCCGATCCCGATTCCGATCTGGCGGTGTTGAAGATCGATCGCGGCAACGCGTTTCCCTTCGTCGAATTCGGCGATTCCAGCCAAAGCCGCCCCGGCGACTGGGTGGTGGCGATCGGCAATCCCTTCGGCCTGGATGGCACGGTAACGTCCGGCATCATTTCAGCCGTCTATCGCAACACAGGCCAGGGCGGCGCCTACGACCGTTATCTGCAGACCGATGCCAGCATCAACCGGGGCAATTCGGGCGGCCCGCTGTTCGACATGCAGGGCAACGTGATCGGCATCAACAATGCGATCTTTTCCCCATCGGGCGGCAGCGTCGGGATCGGTTTCGCCATTCCCGCCGAAATCGCTTCGCCCATCGTCGATCAACTGCGCCGTGGCGACACGATCCAGCGCGGCTATCTGGGCGTCAACATCCAGCCGGTGACGGACGATCTGGCCGATTCGCTAGGTATCGAGCGCAAACGCGGCGAGTTGGTGCAGGCGGTCGTGCCCGACGGCGCGGCGGCACGTTCCGGCATAGAGGCAGGCGATATCGTGCTGAGCGTCGATGGCCAGGAAGTGACGCCAGGCGACAATCTGTCGTTCCTGATCGCGAACATCGCGCCGGGCACGACCGTTCCGGTCGAACTTTACCGCGATGGCAACCGGCGGCGTCTGAATGTCACGGTCGGCCAACGACCGAGCGCCACGGAAATGGCCGAACAGCAGATGTTTAACCCCGATGCCGACGAACCCGAAATGCCGGAAGACAGCGGCGACGGACCGCTGGAGGAAAAGCTGGGCCTGCGCGTATTCCCCATGACCCCGCGCATTGCCGGACAGTTGGGCGTCGATGCCGACACGCAAGGGCTGGTGATCGGCGCGGTCGATGGCAATTCGGATGCGGCGCGCAAGGGTTTGCAACGCGGCGACATCATCCTGACTGTAAATTATCGCGCGGTTCGCACGATAGAAGATCTGGAACAGGCCGTGGAACGCGCCGACAACGCTGATCGCGAGGCGGTGTTGCTGCGTGTGCAGCGCCGTGGACGTCCGAGCCAATACGTGCCGGTCCGCATTCGGTAAGCCGGTCCACTCGCAATAGAAAAACCCCTCCCCCCGATTGCGGGCGGAGGGGTTTTTTATGACTTCACTTAGCTCGCCATGCGATCACGGGGCCTGTTGCGGCGGTGCCGGTGGGCGCGTTGCCGGGGCGGGCGGCGGTCTGCGTGGAGGCGATGCCCCGGTTGCGCGGTTCAGGAAATCGTCGCTTGCGGCTTGCCCGAGCCCGTCATTGGGCCGTGCGGTCTGTTCCGCCCCGCGCGATACGGTCACGCCCGCCCCGCTGCCCGGCGTAATGTCCTGAATGGGTTGGCCGTTGCCGCGCCGGCCGGGCCGATCGAACCCCCGATCGAAATCGCGTTCGAAGTTCTCACCCCCACCGTCGCGCCGCCCCGGCTCGACCAGATTGCCGCTTTCGTCGATGAAGTAATATTCGTCCGGGTCGCCGTAAAGATAATCGTCGTCCGGCTCCAATTGCCATTCGGGCAATTTCAGATCGGTGTCGAACTGTTCCACGGGCCGGTCCTTCACCGCGAACCGCATGTACGTGGCGAAGGCAGTGGCGGGCGCGCGTCCGCCCTGCAGGCCGGACACCGGGCGATTGTCGTCCCGCCCCATCCATACGCCGGTGGTGATGCCGCTGGAAAAGCCGACGAAATAGCCATCCTTGTTGGAACTGGTCGTGCCGGTCTTGCCCGCGACGGGCCGCCCGATCTGCGCGGCCCGGCCCGTCCCGGTGCTGACGGCGGTTTGCAACAGATCGGTCATTCCGGCTGCGACGTAATCGGGGACCAGCTTCACGCCCGTCGCTTCTTCGTGTTCGTAGATCACTTCGCCGCCCGGCGTGGTGACTTTCAACACCCCGAACGGTTCGACCCCGGTTCCGCGTGCCGATACGGCGGCGAAGGCGCGAGTCATGTCGATCAGCCGGGTTTCGGAACTGCCCAGCACCATCGCGGGGGTGGTCGCGATGGGCGTCGTGATGCCGAACCGGCGGGCCATCGACGCCACCGTGCCGAAACCCACCTCGTACCCCAATTGCGCGGCGACGGTGTTCTTGGAATAGGCGAAGGCGGTCCGCACGTCGATCGCGCCGGCAAAACCGCCGCCGGAATTGCGCGGGCTCCACCCGTCGATCGTGGTCGGCGACGTCCTTCACCGTATCGTCGGGATTATATCCTGCCTCCAGCGCGGCGAGATAGACGAACAGTTTCCAGCTCGATCCCGGCTGCCGCATCGCGCTGGTCGCGCGGTTGTAATTGGTCGAAACGTAATCGGTCCCGCCGACCATCGCCAGCACCGCGCCGTCGCGGTCCAGGCTGACCAGCGCGCCCTGCGCGCCGCGCGGCGTGTTCGCGATGATGGAGTTCTGCGCCGCGCGCTGCATGTCGATGTCGATGGTGGTCCACACCTCGATCGGCTCGAACGTTTCGGGCAGCAATATGTCGAGCTGCGGCAACACCCAGTCGGTGAAATAACGGACCGAATTCTGCCCGGTTTCGGGTTTCAGATTGACGGCGGAGACATCGACCGATGCTTCGCTCGCCGAAATGCGCCCCTGTTCGCGCATCAGGCGCAGCACGATCCGCGCGCGATCGACGGCGGCATCCACATCGGCGGTCGGGGAATAGCGGGACGGTGCCTTCACCAGCCCGGCGATGATCGCCGCTTCCCCGGTCGATAATTGGGTGGCCGGATGGCTGAAGAATTTGCGCGATGCGCTGTCCACGCCATACGCGCCGCCGCCGAAATACACTTTGTTGAGATAGAGTTCGAGGATCTGCTCCTTCGAAAACTTCGCCTCCAGCGCCATCGCCAGCACCCCTTCGCGCAGTTTGCGGTCAAGCGTGCGATTGGAATTGAGGAAGATGTTGCGCGCCAGCTGCTGCGTGATGGTGCTGGTCGCGCGGGCGGATTTGCCGTCGCGCAGGGATACATACACCGCGCGCCCCAGACCGATGGGATCGATCCCGAAATGCGACCGGAACCGGCGATCCTCCACCGCGACCATCGCGTCTTTCATGATGGCCGGGATCTGCCGGCTGTCGAGCCATTCGCCGTAGCTCGGGCCAAGCTCGACGATCTCGCTGCCGTCGCGGGCGCGAACCACGATCGTCTGGCCGCTTTGCGTCGCTTTCAGTTCGGAATAGCTGGGCAGGGATCGCATTGCGAACAGCACTGCCAGGCCCAGAAACAACGCGCCCAGCAACGACCCGAAAACGCCGGTCAGAAACAGTCGCCGCAGCCACAGCCGCCATCCGGTCAAGGCTGGCTTGCTGTCCCGCGAACGGGATCGACTGCGCGATTGTCTGCGGCTGCCGCGTGCGGCCATCGGCTGATATTATCCTCGATCGGGGCCGACGCGGCCCATGCGACATGCGCGATACGACCCTATCCCATAATCAAAGGTGAACCGCCATAGGGTTAACGCGGACCGGTTTCCATCAGTCCGCATCGCCCGCGTCGAAGCCGAGGGACGCGCTGTTGATGCAATATCGCAGACCCGATGGGCCGGGGCCGTCGGGAAAGACGTGGCCCAGATGCCCGTCGCATTTCGCGCAGGTCACTTCGGTGCGGACCATACCGTGCGAAGTGTCGCGATGTTCGTCCACTTTCGTATCCGCGGCCGGGGCGGAGAAACTGGGCCAGCCGCAGCCGCTATCGAACTTGTCTTCGGACTGGAACAGGGGCTCGCCGCACGCGGCGCAGGTGTATGCGCCCGCGTCGTCATGCTTGTCGTATTCGCCGGTGAAGGCACGCTCCGTACCTTTCTGGCGCAGGATCTGGTATTGTTCGGGCGTCAACCGTTCGCGCCATTGGGCATCGGTCAGTTCGAGTTTTTCGGTGGTCATGGAATGCTCCTTCACTCGCCGATATGGGGGCTGATCGCGCGCGCTCAACCTTTGGGCGGCGCGGTCTATCCGTCGACTTCGGCATAGTGTTTGGGCGGGTGGATCACTTCCATGCGTTCCGACAGCAGAGGCCGGAAACTGGGGCGGGACTTGAACACCGCGTACCAGCCGCGCGTCTGTTCGTGGCCGGTCCAGTCGATGCCGCCCAGATAGTCGGCGACCGAAATCTGCGCCGCAGCGGCGAGATCGGCGAGGCTCATCTGCGATCCCGCCAGCCAGGGGCGGTTGTCGATCAGATAATCGATGTAATCGAGATGCGAATCCGCCAGCTTCATCGCTTCGCGCAGGATGCGGCTGTCGGGCGGTTGGCGCAGGAATAGCCGCTTCATCATCCGTTCGTGCAGCAGCGGTGCGGTGACATCGCCGTAGAAGTTTTCATCGAACAGCGCGACCAGCCGCCGGATCTCCGCGCGGTTCGCGGCGGTCCCGTTGATCATCGGCATGTGATCGACGGTTTCTTCGAAATATTCGGCGATCGCGCGGCTATCGCTCAGCGTAATGTCGCGTTCCGCATCGTGGATGGTCGGCGTGCGCCCGGCGGGGTTCAGCGTGGTGAATTCCTCGCGCCGTTCCCACGGGTTTTCGCGGTGCAGTTCATACCCGATGTTCTTTTCGCCCATCAGCAGGCGCAGCTTGCGCGAGAAGGGGCAGAGCGGAAATTGATGGAGGCGCCACATTACGCCGCCGCCTCTGGCGCAGTTTCGCGCACCCGTCCAGCGCGGTCGGACACTGGCGGGTCAAACGCCCGACGCATCGAGCAGCAACAGGCACGGCGGCATCAGGGCGGCCAGCGCGCGGTCGTCTTCCAGTGTGGCCGCTTCTTTCGTCAATATCGCCGCCACATCGTCCCGGCCAAGCCCGCTATCGTCCATCACCCCGGCGGTGGAGCGCACGAAAAACTCCCGCCCCCGCTCCGTCAGATCGGGATATTGCGCGCCGCCCCCATTCGTCTGCCGGGCGGCGACGATCGCAAACGCGGCGGCGCAGCGCAGGGACGTCTGCTGGCCAACCGTCAGCTGCTGGATCGTGACGCGCGTGTCCGGGGTTGGAGCAGGGGCCGGGACATCCGCGCCCTGCGCCCCCGCCGAACCGGCAGCGGCCAAGGTTAGCGAACCGGCAAGGGCAGATAAAGGAAAGGCGGAACGGCGTGCGGCGATCTGTCATCGCGCTGTCGTAGCCGGGCGTCGATTAATCTGCCGCTACCAGCTGCGCCGCTTGCCCCTGCGATGACGGCGTTATACCCCGAATGGCCCGATTACTCCTACAAGGAACGCCCCTTTATGAAGACCCGCGCCGCCGTCGCTTTCGAAGCCAAACAACCGCTGGAAATCGTGGAGCTGGACCTCGACGGGCCGAAAGCCGGCGAAGTGCTGGTGGAAATCATGGCGACCGGCCTGTGCCATACGGATGCCTACACGCTGGGCGGGCTCGATTCCGAAGGGCTGTTTCCCAGCATTCTGGGGCATGAGGGCGCAGGGATCGTGCGCGAGGTGGGCGCCGGAGTTTCCAGCGTCGTGCCGGGCGATCACGTCATCCCGCTCTACACGCCCGAATGCCGCCAGTGCAAAATGTGCCTGAGCGGCAAGACCAATCTGTGCAGCGCCATTCGCGAAACGCAAGGGCGCGGGGTGATGCCCGATGGAACCAGCCGATTTTCCTACAAAGGCGAAACGATTTTCCACTACATGGGCTGCTCCACCTTCTCCAACTTCACCGTATTGCCGGAAATCGCGGTGGCGAAAATCCGCGACGATGCGCCGTTCCAAACCAGCTGCTACATCGGGTGCGGCGTCACCACCGGGGTCGGTGCGGTGGTGAACACGGCGCAAGTGAAGCCGGGCGACAGCGTGGTGGTGTTCGGGCTGGGCGGCATCGGCCTCAACGTGTTGCAGGGCGCGAGGCTGGCGGGCGCGGGCCGGATCGTGGGCGTCGATATCAACCCCGCGCGCGAGGAATGGGGGCGCAAATTCGGCATGACGGATTTCGTGAACCCGCACGATGTCGACGATGTGGTCGCGCATCTGGTTGCCATGCTGGACGGCGGGGCGGATTTCACTTTCGACGCCACGGGCAATACGGACGTGATGCGCCAGGCGCTGGAATCGAGCCACAAGGGGTGGGGCACCAGCGTGATCATCGGCGTGGCGGAAGCCGGCAAGACGATCGAAACGCGGCCCTTCCAGCTTGTGACGGGCCGCAACTGGCGCGGAACGGCGTTCGGCGGCGCGAAGGGGCGCACCGACGTGCCCAAGATCGTGGACTGGTACATGGACGGCAAAATCGCCATCGACCCGATGATCACCCACACGCTGACGCTGGACGAGATCAATCACGGGTTTCGACCTGATGCATTCGGGTGAAAGCATCCGCGCCGTGGTGGAATACTGATCCTTCCCGATCCGGCTAGGGGATGGTCAGCCGCAAGGGTTGAGGGGCACATCGCGGCTTTGCGCGTGTTCTTCGATACGGAAGAAGAATTCGTTCACGCGGAGACGCGGGGGCGCGGGGAAGGAAGAGGGGCTTCGCAGCGAAGCTGCTTTCATTCGATGCCTTGCGTCTGGTCGGAACTCGTCAATTCGAAAATGAAAGCCTGCGGCGCGGATCGACACTTCTCCCCGCGCCTCCGCGTCTCCGCGTGAACCGACCTTCCTTCTTCCCTTCGACAAACCCACCCCGCCCCGTTACCGTAACCGGCCAAACAGGAGAGCAACGATGATCAATCACGTAATGATGGGGTCCGCGGACATCGCCAAATCCCGCACGTTCTACAACGCGGTGCTGGGCGTGCTGGGCGCGCGCGAACCGATGGAACATGTCAACGACACCGGCCAGACCCGCCTGTTCTACATGCATGACGGCCATACGTTCTCCGTCAGCGAACCGATCGACGGCGGCCCGGTGACGACCGCGAACGGCAGCACCATCGGCTTCAAATGTTCCAGCCCGGAACAGGTGAAGGAACTGCACGACGTCGCCGTCGCCAATGGCGGCAAAAGCATCGAAGACCCACCCGGCCCGCGCGAAGGCAGCATGGGCATCATGCATCTGAGTTACTTCACCGATCCCGACGGTCACAAGCTGTGCGGCATCATGCGCGGCTGATCGGTTCGGGGCCGGTAGAATGAAAACCGTCAGCCAACACCGCGCCTTCGGCGGAGTGCAGGGGGTCTATACCCACGCCTCCGCCGAAACGCGATGCGACATGACATTCGCAGTGTATGTGCCCGAACACGAACCGGGCGCGAAACTGCCGGTGCTGTGGTTCCTGTCCGGCCTCACCTGCACCCATGCGAACGTCGTGGAGAAGGGCGAGTACCGCGCCGCCTGCGCGCGGCTTGGCATCATCCTGGTCGCGCCCGACACCAGCCCGCGCGGGGAAGGCGTGGCGGATGACGATGCCTACGATCTGGGCCAGGGGGCCGGGTTCTATCTGGACGCCACGCAAGAGCCCTGGGCAGCGCATTACCGCATGCGAAGCTACCTCGAAACGGAACTGCCGGGCGTTATCGCGAACCGTTTTCCGGTGGATATGGACCGACAAAGCGTCATGGGCCATTCGATGGGCGGCCACGGCGCGCTGACGATGGCCTTGCGCGAACCCGGTCGGTTCCGATCCGCCAGTGCGATCGCCCCGATCGGCAACCCCAGCGCCGTTCCGTGGGGCAGAAAAGCCTTCACCGCCTATCTCGGCCCGGACGAGGCGGATTGGGCGCAATACGACGCGGTGCGTCTGATCGAAGACGGCGCGCGCCACGATCATCTGCTGGTGGATCAGGGAACGGACGACCAGTTCCTGACCGAGCAGCTGAAGCCCGGCCATCTCGTCCTCGCCTGCCGGAAAGCCGGCATGACCCCAACGATCCGCATGCAGGCGGGATACGACCATTCCTATTACACCATCGCCACCTTCATGGCGGAACATATCGGATGGCATGCGGAACGGTTGGCGGATGTAGTGGCAGGGCTTGCGACCGCGATACGCGCCGTTTCGGCAATAGCGGTCGCGGCCCTGTCGCTCAGCTTCTCACATGCGCAGGAGCGCAATCTTGCCCAGCCGCCGGAACTGGCCGCTGAACAGACCCCCGTGGTGCTGCTGACGATCGAAGGCGCACCCTATCGCCTTCGCATGATCGAACGCTGGCCGGACCTGTCGTTGGAATTTGCCAATCTGGACGATGGCGACCATCAGCGCGGTCGTCATCAATCCGGGCATGGCCGTGGGGGTGCTGGCGGATCGACGTCTGGCTGCGTTCTGGCCGATGGTCGAACGATGGGGCGGACCCGGCCTCGAAACCCAGCGCGATCTTGCCGTGTCGCAGCTGGCTGTCAGCGACCTTGAACAATACAGCGCGCAAGTGCTGTCCGGTTCCGCCGATACGCAAGCCCTATTGACCACCATCTATACCCTGCGTTCGCTTGGCAGGTTCGCCGATGCCCACGCGCTGCTCGATGCGGCATTCGTCCAACACAGGACGCAATACGGCGCTCAAGACGAAGCACAGGACGACGCACGATACGATGCCAAGCGGGCCACGAGTTTCGGGACGCTTACGCTCGCCCGTAGCGAGCTGCTGAAAACCGCCGACCGCAAGGACGAAGCCATCGCTCTACTGACCCAATATGTCGGCGGGGCGCGGGACGAAACTTCGCCAATGGCGAGGCGCGGTCCGCCCTGGCCGAACTGCTGGTGGAACACGGGCAATTCCAATCCGGGTTGGCAGTGCTGGACCGGCGCGATCGCGACTGGGGCACGCGCCGGGGCCGCAACGCATCGCCGAAGATTGGGTGCGCGCCTGCGCCGTGAACGGTCTGTCCGACGACCGCGACGAAAAAGACCGTATCAGGGCAGCGATATTATCCGCGTGGCAGGATGCGAACAAACCGCTCGCCGGGGATGGCGAAAGCAATATCGCGCCCGGTTATTACCGATATGCGTTGTGCACCGGCAACGGCGATGCGCTGGTCGATGTGTTGTTGTTCGATGCATCGCTTGGCCGTGTGCCGTCGATGGCAAGCTTCATCTTTCAGCCGGCTTACGTTCCGCTCGACACCGACCATGCCCGCGCGATCGAACGCGCTCTGGCCGATCCCCGTATTGGCGAAATCCTGGCCAGCGTCCGGGCGCTGGATGCATCCTACGCCAGCGCAGTGAACGGGTGGCGATACGACCGGGAATAGGGCGACGCGATAAATAATTTTCCTACACGCGAAACGTCGGTTACTTTGCCTGCCCGCTCTTTCTCAACATCGTTAAACCGAACCTGTAAGAAACGCGCGCCGAGCCAAGTTTTGGCCTAAACCTCCCTAAACTTCCACGCCCTGCCCGCACGTCATCCGCGCATCTGTGGCCCCAACCGGAACACCGCATATTCGCTGCGCCAGTTCATGCCGCGCCCGTCCAGTTGCCGATCCTGCGCGAAGAACCAGCTTTGCGCCTCGTGAATGTCCATCGCCGCCAGCAGCTCGCGAAAATCGGCGACGGTCATGTGGTGGATGTTCTGCGTTTCGTACCAGCTGACCGGCAGGTGCCGCGTCACCGGCATTCGCCCGCGCACCATCAGGTCGCGGCGCATCCGCCAGTGGGCGAAATTGGGGAAACTGACGAAGGCCTGCCGCCCGACGCGCAGCAATTCGCGCAGCATCAGGTCGGGCCGCGCGGCGGTTTGCAGCGTCTGGCTCAGGATCGCGTAATCGAACGCGCCATCGGGATATTAGCCGCAGATCGCGGTCGGCATCGCCCTGCACCACGCTGAAGCCCGCGGCAACGCAGGCTTCGACACATGCTCCGGTCGATTTCCATCCCGCGCGCATCGACCTGTTTTCGCGTCGCGCAGCGCCGCCATCAACGCGCCGTCGCCGCAGCCGACATCGAGCACGCGCGTGCCCGGCTGTATTTGATCGGCGATGACCGCCAGATCGGGACGCAGCGCGGTCCGGTCGTGCGCTCATATCGAGGAACCCCGCAACCACGCGGTCGAGCGCGGGAACGTCGAGCAGGAAGCTGTCATGGCCGTAAGGTGCGCTCAGTTCGACGAAGCTGACCGGCGCGCCAGCCGCGTTCAGCGCATGGACGACGTGACGGGATTCCGCCGTCGGATACAGCCAGTCGGTGTCGAAGCTGACCAGGCAGAACCGCGCCGTCGTGCCCGCGAAGGCGTCCGCCAGCCGTCCGCCATGCTCTTCCGCCAGATCGAAATAATCCATCGCGCGGGTGATGTAGAGGTAGGAATTGGCGTCGAACCGCCGGGTGAACCCGCTGCCCTGATAACGCAGATAGCGTTCGACCTGAAAATCCGCATCGAAGCCGAAGCTCTTCGCGCCCGCGCTGCCATCGGCGCGATCCTGCAGGCGGCGGCCGAACTTCTTCGTCAGCCCCTCCTCCGACAGATAGGTGATATGCGCCGCCATGCGCGCCACGGACAGACCGGCAGAAGGGCCGGTCTTCCGGTATCGTAGCCACCGTCCCGCCATGCCCGGATCGGCCATGATCGCCTGACGCCCAACCTCGTGAAAGGCGATGTTCTGCGCCGAATGCCGCGCGGTGGATGCAATCACCAGCACCCGCGCCGCGCGATCCGGAAAATTGGCGGCCAGGCTCAGCGCCTGCATCCCGCCCATCGACCCGCCGACCACGGCGTGCAGGCGCTCGATCCCCAGCGCATCCAGCAGCGCCGACCAGCCCGCGCACCATGTCGCGAATGGTGATGACCGGAAACCGCATCGCATAGGGGCGCGCCGTCGGCGCGGTGCGACGCCGGGCCGGTGGAACCCATGCAGCTGCCGATCACATTGGCGCAGATGACGTGGAAGCGGTCCGTGTCGATCGGCTTGCCCGGCCCGACCATCCGCGCCCACCAGCCGGGCTTGCCCGTGACCGGATGCGCGCTGGCGAGATATTGGTCGCCGGTCAGCGCGTGGCAGACCAGAATGGCATTGTCCCGCGCGGCGTTGAGCGCGCCGTAGGTTTCGTAGGCGATGCCGCACATCGGCCAGCGACTGCCCGCTATCGAGCGGCGAGAGGGCCGGGCAGCGTGACCGCATTGATGGGGGATGAGGTCGAAACGGCGGCACCGTGGGATTTGGATGGGGCAGGCGCCCGTCCGTAGCCATGCGAATGGATTTGTCGAAGGGCGGCTTGTCGGCCATGCGGTTTGGTCTATGGCGTCGCCGATATGACCCGCACCGATCCCTCGACCGCTCCGCAGCGCATCCCGCAGCCAAACCGTGGATCGACGGCATCCATGCCTATGTCCCGGGCAAGGCGACGGGCGGCGACGGTCGCCGCTGGTCAAACTGTCCGCCAACGAAAACCCGCTCGGAAGCAGCCCCGCGGCGCTCGCGGCCCTGGCGCAGGAGGCGGCACGGCGCGACCTATCCCGATCCCGATGCGGCCGCCTTGCGCGCGGCGATCGCGAACGTTCACGGGCTCGATCCGGCGCGGATCGTGTGCGGCACCGGTTCCGACGAACTGCTCAATCTGGCGGCGCAGGCCTATGCCGGGCCGGGGGACGAGGTCGTCTATGTCCGCTACGGCTTCAGCGTTTACGACATCGCGGCGCGGCGCTGCGGGGCGATGCCGGTGGTCGCGCCGGACCGCGATTACGGCACCGATGTCGACGCGCTGCTGGCCTGCGTGACCGAGCAAAACCCGCGTGGTGTTCGTCGCCAATCCGAACAACCCGACCGGCAGCTATCTGCCGCGACCGAAATCGCCCGCCTGCACGCCGGCCTGCCATCCGATGTCCTGCTGGTGCTCGATCAGGCCTATGCCGAATATCTGACGACGGCGGAAGACGATGGCGGGCTGGCGCTGGCGGCGGCGCATGACAACGTGCTGGTCACGCGAACCTTTTCCAAGATCTACGGCCTGGCGGGGGAACGGATCGGCTGGGCCACGGGCGCGCCGCATCTGATCGCCAACCTCAACCGTATTCGCGGGCCGTTCAACGTCACCGCACCGGGCAGCGGGCCGCGATCGCCGCGGTGGGCGATCAGGCGTTCGTGCGAAGTCGCGCGAGCACAATACGCGCGAACGCGCGCGCTTCGTCGCCGCGATCGATGCGCTGGGCAATCACGGCCTGCGCGCCGTGCCCAGCAAGGCCAATTTCGTGCTGGTCCTGTTCGAAGGCGCGGTGACGGCGGAAACCGCGCATGATGCCATCGCGGCGGCAGGTTATGCGACGCGGCATCTGCCGGGGCAGGGCTTGCCGCATGGGTTGCGGATCACGATCGGCACGCGCAGGCGCAGATGGACGACATCGCGCAAGTGCTGCGCCGGATTGACGGAGCAGCCGTGACCATCCGCCGGGTCGCGATTATCGGGCTGGGCCTGCTGGGCGGTTCGATCGGCCTGGCGGTCGCAGGCGCGGCAGATGGGCATCGAAACCGTCGGATACGATGCCGATCCCGCCACGCGCGAGCGTGCGGCGAGCGCGGGGACTGGCCGACCGAATCGCGCCGATATTGCGGCAGCGCCGTGGCGGATTGCGATCTGGTTATCCTGTGCGTTCCGGTGGGCGCGATGGCGGCAGTGGCGACCCGAGATCGCGCCGCATCTGCCCGCCCATGCGATCGTCAGCGATGTCGGATCGTCCAAACAGGATGTCGCGACCGCGCTTGCGCAGGCCCTGCCCGATCACGCGATCGTTCCCGCGCATCCGGTCGCGGGCACCGAGTATAGCGGGCCGGATGCCGGCTTCCCCGATCTGTTCGATGGGCGCTGGTGCATCCTGACGCCGGGCATCAACGCCTCGCCGGAACAGGAACAGGCGGTCTGCGGATTTCTGGGCTGCGCTGGGCGCACGGATCGAACGGATGGACGCCGCGCATCACGACCTGGTGCTGGCCGTGACCAGCCATATCCCGCATCTGATCGCCTTTACCATCGTCGGCACCGCATCCGATCTGGAGGATGTGACGCGCGGCGAAGTCATCAAATACTCCGCCGGCGGCTTTCGCGATTTCACCCGCATCGCCGCGTCCGACCCGACCATGTGGCGCGATGTGTTCCTGAACAACCGGGAAGCGGTGCTGGAAATGCTGGGCCGGTTTACCGAAGATCTGACCGCGATGCAGCGCGCGATCCGCACTGGCGACGGCGATGCGATGTTCGACCTGTTCGACCGCACCCGCGACATCCGGCGTTCGATTCTGGAAACCGACGCCGGATTAGCGTTCACGACCTCACGTTGCGGCGTGTTCAGCGCGTTGATCGCATCGTGCACCCGTGTTTCGACCTCCGCGCGTGGCAGGCCGGGCGGAATCGGTTCGCCGAAACGGTAGGTGATGATGCCGGGCCGTTTCAGAGCCGGTGATACAGCCGGCCGCTGTCGCACGCGACCGGAACCACCGGCATGCCGATCAGCTTGTACAATCCGGCAAAACCCGACTGCAGCGGCGGATGTTCGCCGATGGGGGTGCGCGTTCCTTCCGGAAAAATCACCAGAGGGCGACCCTCCGCCACGAAGCCGCGCGCCGCCGAGACCATTTTGCGCAACATGCTGCGCCCCGTCCTGACGCGCGACCGGAATCAGTCCGTAATGCCTGCGCGACGATGCCCCAGCCGGGAATGCGGAACAGTTCGTCCTTCGCGAAGGGAACCGGCAGGTGGAACAGGTTGGGCGCATCGATCGCTTCGAAAAAACTTTCATGCTTGATCGCGAAGAACACCGCGCCCGGCGGGATCTCCCCTTCGATCGGACCCGGATATCGAGGAACACCCGCGCGCACCAGCGGTGATAGGCGTTCCAGGCATGGACGAATGGGCGAAACCGGCGTTGCGCCCAGCGGGATCGCCAGCACGGCGGCGATGACCAGACGGATGCTGCCGACATAAAACGCGGGGTAGAACGCAAGATTGCGCAGCAGGATCATGCGGCAGCATCCCGGTTGGCGCAACTCCACAGCCGCGTTGCGCCTTGCATGAACTGGCTGGCAATCAGCTTGTGATATTCCAGGAACAGGGTGCGAAAGTGACGGCTGAGACGGCCACCGCATCCTCGACGATGATCGATATCGTCCGGCAGCACGCGGCGCAATTCGCCCGCGGACGCGCCGCATATGCCAATCCGTCGTCACCAGCCGCAACGTACCGTACCCCGCGTTCCGTCGACCCATCGTGCGGTTTCCGCGCATTGCCGCGAGTGTCGAGCGCGGAATATCCCAGCGTGATGCAGCAATCCATCCATCGCATCGGCACGTCGAATTCCGCCGCGAATTCATCCGGTGTCACCTTGCGATCGACGCCCGTGACCAGCATCGCGGGCGCGTTCTGCGCCTGCAGCATCGTCCAGCCCGCGCTCGATCCGGCCCGGCCCGCCCGTCGGCACGATGATCGCGTCGGTCTCGCGTGTCGTCCAGAGGTTGGGGCAAGGCGGATGCGAACCAGACGAAGCCGAGCGCCCAGACCAGCAGGATGGCGGCAATGGTGCGGGAAAAGAACCGGCGCATCAGGATGCCGTCCCCGGCGGCGCGCGCTTTTGGGCACAGCGATCATAACGTGGCCCGCAACGCGCCGAACACGGTGTAGCGCGCCGTCAGCCAGGCGATCCCCACACCCGCCAGCGGTATCGCACGCCATGATCAACCAATCGACCGGTCGCAATCCGCCGCCCGCAACCATACCGGAATCGAGCGCGGCGAACCGGCTGCCCAGATGCCGCGACCGCACCGAACCCCAACGCCAGCCCGACCACTCCGCCGATGCCCGCATCCAACGCGATGGAACGCTGGAAAATCCGCGCGATCTGGCTGTCCGATCCGCCCAGCAGATGTACGATCTCGATCGTCTTCGCGGTTGGTGCCCAGCGCGGTGCGCGCCGCCAGCCAGACGGCCGCCGGCGCTGGTCGCGGCCAGCAGAGCGACCAGCGCGACGCCAGCCATTGCAGCGATTGTATGGCGGCGAAAACGGGGCGCAGCCAGCTCGACTGCGCGTCGATCCGCGCTTTGGGCACGTCGCGCGCCAGCACCGCCGCGCAAACGCTTCAGATCGGTTTCCGTCACGTCGGATCGCAGTTGCAGATCGATCAGCGCGGGAACGGGCACCGTTTCGCTGCGAAAGCCAACGCCCAGCCACGGTTCCAGCAAAGCCTCCAGCTCCGCTTCGGGCACGATGCGCACGGTCGCGATCGGCGGGTTGCGTGGTCAGCAGCGCCATCGCATCGCGCGCCTGGCGGCATCGCGCAGTGCGGGCTCGGCTTCCATGATCTGCACCGTCGCCGCCGCCCGCCAATTCGCTGCGCGCGCCGTTCGCCAGATTGTTGAGCGCCAGACCGCCCGCCGCGGCGATCACCGTCAGCGCGACCATGATCGCGATCACCCACGGCATCGGCCCCTTCAACCGCGTCTGCGGAACCAGCTGCGCGCTCTGCGCGCATGGAATGCGCGGCGGTTGTACGGCGGCAGCGGGCCTGGCTTCACAGTTTGCCCTCGCGCAAGGCGGCGGCGCTCGGCGGCGGTGCGGACGCCGCTGTTGCGCGGCGGATAACGCAGCGCGCCGGTGGGGTCGGACAGGCGGCCCTTGTCCAGCCGCATGATCAGCGAATCGGGCACTTTCTTCAGCAGATGCACATCGTGCGTCGCGACCACCACGGTCGTGCCCAGCCGGTTCAACGCTTCGAACAGACGCAGCAGTTTCAGCGCCATTTCCGGATCGACATTACCGGTCGGCTCGTCCGCGATCAGCATGTCGGGCCGGCCGATCACCGCGCGCGCGATGGCAACCCGCTGCTGCTCCCCGCCCGACAGGGTTTCGGGGCGCGCATCCACGCGGTGCGTCAGCCCGACCCATTCCAGCATATCGGTAACCGGCTGGCGCAAATCGGCTTCGGGCACGCCCGACACGCGCAGCGGCAACGCGATATTGTCGAACGCGCTGAGATGTTCGACCAGCCGGAAATCCTGAAACACCACGCCCAGGCGGCGGCGGAAAGCGGGCAACCGCGCGCGCGACAGGGTGATGACGTCCGTGCCGAACATCTGGATCGCGCCGCGCGACGGGCGCTGCGCCAGATACAGCAGTTTCAGCAGCGAGGTCTTGCCCGCCCCGCTGGCCCCGGTCAGGAAATAGAAGCTGCCGGGAAACAGGGTGAAAGAAACGTCGGACAACACCTCCGTATCGGTGCCGTAACGCAGGCCGACATTGTCGAAATTGACGACATCGCCGTTTGCGGTCGCGTTCATACCGGCATCGGCAGAACCGGACGATGCGCGCACGGTCATGCGCGCGCCCGCTTCGGGCGATCGCGACCGTGAATGATCGGGTGGGGCGGCAAACATCGTTGGGTGGGCTATAACCGCGCTTCGATGTGGACAAAAGCCATTGTGTGGCCGGATGGTTGGGGGCATCGCATCGCGGCGGACTTGTTGCGCGCGATACACGGTTCTAAAGGTTGCACTTAACCATGATTATCGCCTGCCCCGAATGTTCCACACGCTACGTCGTTCCCGACAGTTCGATCGGCGTGGAAGGGCGCATGGTGCGCTGCGCCAAATGCAAGCACAGCTGGCATCAGGATGGTGCGATGCCGGACCTTGGAACGCGGATGCCTGCCGATCCGGCATCCGAGACAGGGGCGGAACCTGCCGCACCGACCGTTTCCGCGCCGGCGGTTCCTGCGCCTACACCTACGCCCACACCTATGCCCGATACCCGTTCCGGTCGACGGAACCGTCGCAGCGGGCCGAGCCTGCGCCTTCCCGCATTCGCAGCGATCCCGGCCGGAACCCGCATTCCGCAACGACGACGATCTGTCGCAATTCGCCTCGCAGCCGCCCTTTCGCGGCACGCGCAATCCGCTGCGGATGTGGACCATCGCCGCGGCGTTTTTCGCGGTGTTCGCATTCGGCACGATCGCCGCGGTCAGCTACTGGCGGGATGCCGGACTGGGTGCCGCTCAGCCGCCCGACCTTCGCCGTCGATCAGCCCGATCTGGTGCTCGATTTCCCGCCCGACGAACAGGATCGGCGCAGCTTGCCCAACAACACCGAATATTTCGTCGCCAGCGGCAGCATTACCAATGTCGGGCGCGAAACGCGCGATGTGCCGTCCATCCTGATCGTCCTGCGCGATGCGCGCGACCGGCAGGTGTACAGCTGGGAAGTCGCCCCTCCCCAACCCCGGCTGGTTCCCGGCGAAAGCGTCGCCATCAACGAAGCGGTAACGGATGTGCCCAAATCGGCCAAGTTCGCGGAATTCGGGTGGAAGCCGAACTGACGCGCGCAATGGGGTGCGAATCCCCGGCGCAAATCGCTTGGCAGCCCCATCAACCCTTGCTAATGGCGCATCCCTACCCCCGAATGGCGCAAACAGCCGCCATTCGCAGCGATGTGCGGTCGTGGCGGAACTGGTAGACGCGCAACGTTGAGGTCGTTGTGGGCTAACGCCCGTGGAAGTTCGAGTCTTCTCGACCGCACCAAACAGTCCTGAGTGGACATGCAAAAAATCATTAAACGACAAACCGCGCAGCTCTGCGCGGCATTAGCTAGAACGCCGGTTTGGTTGCAGCCTAAGACTAAACTCGAAAGGGCAGAACTCCATTCAATTCTGCTCGGGAATCTCAGCAGTCTCAGGCGGTGACTGCAATTGCAAATCTGTAAACTTCAGGAACGGCAGCTTTGCGCCTTAATCCCAGTCATACCCGTTCCACCGCCGAGCTCCTAAAAGCGGACGTTGAAGTCGATCGGTTTGGGTAACCGGGTCTGGGACTTTGCCGTCGCACCTTGGCCATGATGAATAGCGCATCGATCCAACATTCGTCGCTTTAAGATGCCTTGGCATTCAACGGCCATCGAGTAGTATGTGCTCCCAAATAAGGAACACCTGATCCACAATGGCCGGCAAAGTACACAATCTCGATAGCTTCAAGACTTTCCTGCGCGATCGCGCCCGAGAGACATGGGAAGAGCGTCAAATTCCATATTATCTCAGCGTCGTCGCGACCGACCTGAAGCGCCAGGGGGTGAACTATCATGAGTTCACCGGATCGCTGCGGCTCGCACATTGGGCGGCGAAAGAGGAGGTTCCGGCTACGAAGCTGGTGACGCATCCGACCATCAAGGCGAAGGTTGGGTTCCTACCCGAAGAAATCGAATTTGACTTCGAAAACCCGCCAGTGCCTTCCCGGGCGACCACCAAAACTCGATCTGCCTCGAGACGCGGACAGGCACTCGTCAAGTTCGTTGAGTCTCTCGCCGCGATGCCGGACACGGCAAGGGCGGAACTTACCATTCCAGCCAAGGTGCTCATCAGCCTACTCAACGAATAATGTCTCTCATCATCGCATTCGTCACGGACGCATCGGCGGTCCTGGAGACGGTAACCGACAAGAAAGCGGCGCTCTTGCCGAACGAAATTCGTGCAAGCGGCTTTGCTAATTTGGGAGGGATCGAGCCGGTAGTGACCGCCTTCGATACGAACCGCGGAAAGGATATTGACACTCTGCTGGGCTGGTTGGATTGGGAGGGTGCATCCGGCGTCGTGCTATTGACCGACGACAGCCTGCCGGGCCTAGTTGAATTGCTCGGTGACCAGTTCAACGTCCATCGGTTCGCGCCGCCCGCCTATGGTGCAAAGACTGCCAACCAACTGACGGCAACGATCTCGAAATGCCTACGTGCTTACAAGTATCTTGCCACCCGCTTTGCCGACGCAAAGTACCAGCAGATATTCCGCCTTCCGCTGCGAAACTTCGACGCGCCAGAAATCGATCGGATGCGCGCGCTTTGCCGTGACATGACTCAGCGAAACTACGGGCGCAAGATCGATGCCTTGCTTCGCGACATGCGAAAACGGCAGCTTCCCAAGCGCGCGTCTGACTATAACGATCTTTACTACGTCGATGAAGCTGGGAAGCATTTCCAGTTCGGCCCGGAACACCACGCGCAAGCCGACACGTTAATGCCACCGCATAAGGTCTTATGCATCATTGCGAACCGTTTGCGCTTTGGCCAAGGGTTTGACGGAACAACACATTACAATGTCAGCAGGGAGAAGAAGGCTTCAATGGTGGGAATTTATCCCGACTGCCACAGTGCGGACACACCGCAAAAGAAACATACTCATATCAATATGTTCACCAACGACTTCTTCTAAGATAGCATTGGGAAGTACAGTGTAGCTTCCCTATATGCCCCTTAGAGACGCTCTCACCGAAAGCGGTCTGGGTGGATCAAGGTCTACAACCTTCTATTTCGACCCATCCGTACGATCGCGCGGTGCTTTCAGGCTCAAGGCTCTCAAAGCACATGTAGGCTCGTCAGGTATATTTTATATAGGCATGCGGCTTCCCAGAGTCAATCAGTGGCTTCCAGAGCGATCCCCTGCTGTTAAACAGCTGGCCACCTGTATAAACTCAGGCGCGTCTTGGGTGATCGCAATTCATTGTCGAGCCGGTCAAGCGACCGGTTTCAGCGATATTGGTCGTTGCAGCGACGGCTTTTGAGCGGCCCGAGTTTATCGTCTTCTGACGTTTGCTGATGTCCGACTGAAGGTCCGCTTCCGCCATCCCACCGCGGTAACCTGCCAGTCCGCTTTCGGCCCACGTCCAGAAGTTGAGGAAATTGGCGCCAAGGTCCGCTCCCCACCCCATTTACGGACGCAAAACCTAATCCCGAACTGCGCGGCAAGCGGGCAGCGCCTTATCGACTAGACTTCGCTGATTGTTCGAGCATGTGTTGCCGTGCGACCGATCGACCACACGATCCTCGCGCAGCCCGAGCGTATTAGACGCTGGGGCTCATCTCGGTACGGGCGGTAATATCGTCGCTCCGTTACCGGAGACTACTAGTGCCAAACGACAAAATTAAACGCCAACCCAATCCCAAAGCCAAAACCCTGCTCAAAATGCTTCGTCGCAAGAACGGCGCATCCATCGAAGAGATCATCAAAGCCACCGACTGGCAACCGCATTCCGCACGAGCGATGATCTCAGGGCTGAAGAACAAAGGACATAAGGTAGAACGCGAGAAGGTCGACAAAGTCAGCCGCTACAGTACCGCTGATGGCGCTGCACAATGAGCCGTCTCGACAACGACCTTGTTGCGTTGGAAGATATGTCGTCAACCGAGCTTCGCGAACGTTGGGCCGAGATCGACAAGCGACAACTGCCCAGTGTCCCGCCAGCGCTGATGCGGTCGTTGATAGCGTACCGATTGCAGGAACGCCGCCATGGCGGTTTGCCAAAGCTGGTCCACCGAGAGCTGATGCGGCTTGCAGCAGAAGGTAAAAGCGGTGCTGATATTCTTAAACCAAAGAGCAAGCTATCGTTCGGTGCACGTCTCATCCGAGAATGGAACGGCCAAACCATATCGGTCGAGGTGCTGGAGGACGGGTTCAGATACGCCGACAAGACATGGAACTCGCTCAGCGAAACCGCACGGCACGTAACCGGCACCCAATGGTCAGGACCACGCTTCTTCGGGCTGACCGCCAATGGTTGAGAAGATTCTTCGCTGCGCAGTCTATACCCGCAAATCCACCGAGGATGGCCTGGAACAGGAGTTCAACAGCCTCGATGCGCAATATGAGGCCTGTGCGGCCTATGCGCTAAGCCAGCGCCACGAAGGCTGGGTGCTGAACGAAGAGCGCTATGATGATGGCGGGTTCTCGGGCGGCAACATGGAGCGTCCTGGCATGAAGCGGTTGCTGGCCGATGTCGCTGCAGGAAAGATCGATATCGTCCTGCTTTACAAGATCGACCGGCTCACCCGCAGCCTTGCTGACTTCTCCAAAATCGTAGAAGTGCTCGATAAGGCTGAGGCCAGCTTTGTCAGCATTACCCAATCGTTCAACACTACCACCAGCATGGGTAGGCTTACGCTCAACATGCTGCTGTCATTCGCGCAGTTCGAACGCGAGGTGACCGGCGAGCGTATCCGCGACAAGATTGCTGCTTCCAAGCGCAAGGGTATTTGGATGGGCGGTCAGATGCCGCTTGGTTACAAGGTCAAGGATCGCAAGCTAGTGGTGGTTCCAAAGGAAGCCGAGCAGGTTCGCCACATCATGCAACGCTACGTGGCACTAGGCACCGTACCCGCGTTAATCGCAGAGCTGCAGCGAGAAGGATACCGGACTAAGGTGCAACAGCGTTCTGGCGGGCCGCATAAGGGCGGCTGCGTCTATCGACGCGGCACAATCTATCACCTACTCTCGAACCGCATCTATCGCGGCATGATGGTACATAAGGGCGAGGCCTTTGGCGGAGAACATGAAGCGATCGTTGATCAGCAACTGTGGGATCAGGTTCAAGCCACGCGGGCAGGCCACACAAGCGGATTGTCGAAGCGCAAGCACATCAGAGAACCAAGCCTTCTCATAGGCCTCTTAGAGGACCAGTATGGCGTCCGATGACGCCCAACCATTCTGGTAAAAGCCGCAAGGCGCAGCGTTACCGATACTATGTGACGCGGCCTGATGCCCTTGATGGCAAGCCGGCGTGCCGCGTGTCGGCGACCAATCTTGAGAACATCGTATGTGAACACCTTGCGGCGAAGCTTTGCGATGATGGGTTCCTGCTTGATCTGCTTGGCGAAGACATATCGGAAGCTGGATTGCTTAAAACGGTTCGGGGCCAGGCTGATCTGAACTCGGCACAGCTTCGCAGCGGGGTGTCTGCATCTAAGGCTGAGTTACTGGCTAAACTTGTGACGGGTGTCAGACTTGGCGCAGAGGCTGTAGAGATAGTTCTTAGCGGCGATGGGCTGGCTCGGGAGCTTGGGTTGGTGGAAGGAGTTTCGGCCAGCAATAAGCTCTCATTGACCATTCCAGCGGTTCGGCACAGGTCGGGACATCAGCTCAAGCTAGTTGTTCCGAGTTCCGAGCAACAGGAAGCTGAGCCTGCGAAGCACGATATGAAGCTGATTGCGCTGCTTGCGGAGGCCTTGGAGGCCCGGGATCTGGTGTTTGCTAATCCGGAGATGTCGATGAATGCTCTGGCTAAGCGTGAAGGGCGATGTCGGACGCGGCTTGCGAGGCTGGCTGGTTGGGATTTCGTGTGTTGCGCCCGAATTAATTCAACGTGCCGTGGAGGGGAAGCAACCACGCAAGCTGACAGTGCAGGCGCTGCAATCAAGCTCGTTGCCTCCAGTTTGGCGCGAGCAGATAAGCGTTTTTCGCTAGGTGGGCTTTTGGGCCGAAAGCCG
>CAWFGS010000004.1:0-36462 GCA_963815535.1 uncultured Alphaproteobacteria bacterium | reverse complement strand
TTCACCCTCTGGATCAGGTGCAAAACGATTGTCAATCATGTCAGATATAGGTGGCGGAGACGGAGGGATTTCGAACCCTCGATAGGTTGCCCTATACACGCTTTCCAAGCGAGCGCGATCGACCACTCTGCCACGTCTCCGCATCGCCCCGAAAGGCGAAGCGTGCGCCCTATCTGCGATAACGCGCTTTCGCAAGGGCGTTTCGCGTGGCAGGATACGCGTCATGATGAAACTATGCTCTGCTCGCCGCCGTTGCCCTGTCGCTTGCCCTGCCCGTTGCAGCGCAGGAGGAACGGAGGCCGCGCCCTCGCCGAACCAGATCGTCGAACAGGCGGCGGCCGAGGAATGGGTCGCCATCGCGGCGGAACGATCTGCTGGTGATGACGCTGGCCCCCGACCGAGACGGGAAGCCGCGCGAGGTCGTCATTCAACTGATGCCCGCGCCGTTTTCGCAAGGCTGGGTGGAGAACATCCGCACCCTGACCCGTGCGCGTCTGGTATGACGGGGTCAGCGTGAACCGCGTGCAGGACAATTACGTCGTCCAATGGGGTGATGCGAATGGCGACAATCCCGAGGCGGAGGGCGAAGCAAGCCGCTGCCTGACAGGCTGCGGGTGATGGAGGAAAGCGATTATGTCACCGAGACCTACTGCTGTTCCCGAACCTCGAGGCTGGCCTCGTTTACATGATACAATGGGCTGCATCTCGATGCGCAATGCACTGATCGCTGCGGATGGCGACTTGTGGATCACCAAAGTTTTTTGGACAGCACTTGGAACGCCGATACGCTAAACGTTATTCCCGAACTCGCAAACCTCGATGTGGAGACAATTACGCTCCGTTGGCGAGTTTATCTCTGGCTGGCCGATGGCCGGAGCGTCGATCGGAGAAACGAAGCTTCAGGTTCTGGCCCGTCCACTGCTACGGCATGGTCGGCGTGGGTCGCGGTTATTCGCCCGACACCGGCTCCGGCGCGGAGCTTTACACCGTTATCGGCCACGCGCCGCGTCATCTCGATCGCAATATCGCGCTGGTCGGGCGAGTGATCGAGGGGATCGAGCATCTGTCCAGCCTGCCGCGCGGAACGGGCGAGCTCGGCTTCTACGAAACCGCCGAAGAGCGCGTGCCGATCCAGTCCGTTCGGCTTGCCAGCGAATTGTCCGACACGCCGAAATTCGAATATCTCACGACCGAAGGCGAAACCTTCGCCCGATACGCCGAAGCGCGCGCCAATCGTCGCGATCCGTTCTTCATCACGCCAGCAGGCGGCGCGGATATCTGCAACATTCCGGTGCCGGTTCGGCGGGTTGGGTGATTATGGTTTCGCGCAGAGATGCAGAGGGAGCAGAGAGACTCGGAGCGACTGCCTTTGTGAAACGGCCGAATTCGCATCGCACGTAAGATCGATCAAAGCGGCTGCGCCGCAGGCTTCTAATACTCTTTCTTCTTCTCCGCGCCTCCCCTTCCCCTCTGCGCCTCTGCGCGAAACCGAAACAAGACTAAACCCGCTCCGCCTGCGCCACCGCATCGCTGGCTCGCAGCGCGCCGATGATGCGGGTCATGTGCGCCAGATCCTGCACCTGCAGATCGATTTCGTAGATGCCGAACGGCTTTTCGACCTGGCTCAACGTCAGCGCGGTGATGTTGGCCATGTTCTGCGCGAAGATGCCCGCCATGTCGGCAAGCGCGCCGGGGCGATCGTACAGCGTCGCGCGCAAGCGTCCGATCGCGCCCACGCTGTGCTTGTCCCACGACAGATCGAGCCAGTCCGCGTCGATGCCGCTGGCCAGCGCCAAACAGTCGATCGTGTGCACTTCCACCCCTTCGTCCCGTTTGCGCAGGCCCACGATCCGGTCGCCGGGAACGGGGTGGCAGCATGTCGCCAGTTGGAAACCGACCCCCGCCGTCAGCCCGCGAATGGAAATCGCGCGTTCGTGCTGCGACCAGTCGCTGGCGGCGGGCAGGTCCGCCGTGGAGCCGGGCAGCAACGCCTCCATCACCTCGTGATCGGACAGTTTGGCCGCGCCGATCGCGTACATCAGCGTTTCCTCGTCGGGCAGGTCCAACCGGCGGATGGCGGCGCGCATGGCTTTCTTGCCGATCTTCGCGGGAACGTGCGTTGCAATCTCGTCGAACAGTTTCGCGCCGATTGCCGCCACTTCCGCGCGTTCCTTCATCCGCACGGCGCGCCTGATGGCGGACCGCGCCTTGCCCGTGACGACGAAGCCCAGCCAGCTCATCTGCGGGCCGGCATCCCCGCTCTTGATGATTTCCACCACGTCGCCATTGTTGAGCTGCGTTCTGAGCGGCATGTGGCGGTTGTTGATCTTCACCCCCACCGTCTGCGCGCCCAGATCGGTGTGCACGGCGAAGGCGAAATCGACCGGGGTGGACCCCTTGGGCAGCTGATGCAGCGCACCCTTGGGCGTGAAGGCGAAGATGCGATCCTGATAGATCGCCATACGGGTGTGTTCCAGCAGCTCTTCGGCATCATGGCTCGCATCGACGATCTCGATCAGATCGCGCAGCCAGCCGACTGCACCGTCGGGGCGGTCGCCCTGCTTGTAGGCCCAATGCGCCGCCAGCCCGAATTCGTTCAGGCGATGCATTTCCTGCGTGCGGATCTGCACCTCAACCCGCATTGATTTGCCATAGATCAGCGATGTGTGGAGCGAACGGTAACCGTTCGTTTTGGGCGTGCTGAGGTAATCCTTGAACCGGCCGGGAATGAATTGCCACACGGTGTGCAACAACCCCAGCGCGCGGTAACAATCGGCCTCGTTTTCGGTAATGACGCGAAATGCCATGATGTCGGTCACCTGTTCGAAACTGACATGGCGTTCGGCCATTTTGCGCCAGATCGAATAGGGGTGCTTTTCGCGGCCCGAAACCTCCACTTTCAACCCGGCCTCGGCCAGCGCCTGCTTGATCGCGAGCGCGATGGCGTCCACCTGGCCATCGTCCTGTTCGCGGATCTGCGTCAGCCGCCCCGTGATGGTCGCGTGGGCATCCGGCTCCAGCTGCTGGAACGCCAGCGCCTGCATCTCGCGCATATATTCGTACATGCCGACACGTTCGGCCAGCGGGGCGTAGATATCCATCGTTTCACGCGCGATACGCTGCCGCTTTTCTTCGCGCTTGATGAAATGCAAGGTCCGCATATTGTGCAGCCGGTCGGCCAGTTTCACCAGCAGGACGCGAATATCCTCCGACATGGCAAGCAGGAACTTCCGCAGATTTTCCGCCGCCCGCTCGTCTTCGGGCATCGCCTCGATCTTGCTCAATTTGGTCACGCCATCGACCAGGCGGGCAACCTCCGGCCCGAAATTTTCGGCGATGTCCTCGATCGTGACCAGCGTATCTTCGACCGTGTCGTGCAGCAGCGCGGTCATGATGGTTTCCTGATCCAGTTTCAGATCCGTCATCAGGCCGGCGACCTCGATCGGGTGGCTGAAATAGGGATCGCCGCTGGCGCGTTTCTGGCTGCCGTGTTTCTGCACGGTATAGACATAGGCGCGATTGAGCAGCGCCTCGTTGGCGTCGGGGTCGTATTCCTTGACCCGTTCGACTAATTCATACTGGCGCAGCATCGCAGTGTGAATGTGCGTGCGAACCGCAAGGGGGGCAAGCGGTTTGTTGTTGCGCGGGCGCGGCGCGGTGCAATAGGGTGCGTGCCATTATGAACGCACGCAGCAAATTCCCGCATGTCGGCACGATCGAAGAAACCGCGGACGGCGCGCGGATCGTCATACCCCAAGCGATGCTGGACGCGCTCGACTGGCATATCGGCGACGAAATACAGATCGACGAGAACGGTGTGATCTCGCGCCGGAATGCTGGCGATGGCGAAGACAACTTCGACAAACAAATGGCCGTTGCGCGCAAGGTGATGGAGCGACGCCGTAGCGCGCTGCGCGAACTGGCGAAGTAGCTCGTGCCGAAATCCTGGACATGGATCACCGTAGAGGTGGCATTGGCAGCGCATAGCGAACAGCTTGCCGAACATGGCGGTGCCGATGGCGTGCGCGACCTGACATTGCTGGAAAGCGCAATGGCGCGACCTTTGCAGATTGAGGCCTATGGCAATCCCGACCTGGCCGAACTGGCGGCGGCCTATGCGTTTGGTATTGCACGCAACCACCCATTCGCAGATGGCAACAAAAGAACGGCTGCGGTCGTGGCTGAAACTTTTATCGATCTAAACGGCGGTACTTTGACAATATCGAATGCCGAACTGGTGGTAACGATACTGGCTCTGGCATCCGGCGATCTGGCGCAGGACGATCTGGCCAGCTGGTTCCGCGCCCATACCGTTCCTGCCTAACGCCACACCGCGCGCGGTGGCAGGCTCATCAGGATCGCGTCGATATTGCCGCCGGTTTTCAGGCCGAACAACGTGCCCCGGTCGTACACCAGATTGAATTCGGCATAGCGCCCGCGCCATTCCAATTGCTGCTGCTGGTCGGCATCGGTAAAGGGCGCGTCCATCCGGCGGCGGACCAGTTTGGGGAAGATGTCGAGAAACGCCTCCCCCACATCTTTCGTAAAGGCGAAATTACGCTCGAACGCGCCCTCCCCATCGTCGCAGTCCAGATGGTCGTAGAATATGCCGCCCACGCCGCGATGGCATTGGCGATGGGGAATGTAGAAATAATCGTCCGCCCATTTGGCGAATTTTTCGTAATAGGTCGGATTGTGCGCCGCGCAGGCCGCGCGCAAGGCGGCGTGGAAATCGCGTGTATCGTCCTCATTGGGGATCGGCGGGTTCAGATCCGCCCCGCCGCCGAACCACGATTTGCCGGTGGTCAGAAACCGGCAGTTCATATGCACGGCGGGAACATGCGGGTTCGCCATATGCGCGACCAGACTGATGCCCGTGGCGGTGAAGTCCGGCGCATCCGCGCTCGCGCCATTGACCGTGGCGGCGAATTCGGGCGCGAAACTGCCGCGCACGGTCGAAACGTTCACGCCGACCTTTTCGAACACGCTGCCCGTCATCGATCCCTGCACGCCGCCACCCGGATCGTCGTTCCCATCCTCGTGCCGGTCCCACGGTGTGAAAGCGAAGGCGGCGTCGCTGCCCGCTTCGCGCTCGATCGCCTCGAACGCGTCGCAGATCCGCGTCCGCAGCGTTTCGAACCAGGTTTTCGCGGCCAAAGTGCGTTCGGACTGAATGCGTATCGAAACGGGGGAAGCATCGGACATGGAACCCACTTGCCAAACTGCCGCCCGCCCGGCAAGTGGGGGCAATGGTTCCCCTTTCGTTCGCCAATCAGGAATTCGTCCTGACCACCGGCCGCGCGCTGTACTGGCCGCGCGAAAATGCGTTGCTGGTCGCGGACCTGCATCTGGAAAAAGCGAGCTTTTACGCGAAGCACGGCCAGATGCTGCCCCCCTATGACAGCCGCGAAACGCTGGAGCGGGTGGCGTGCGCGATCCGCGAAACCGGTGCGCGCCGGGTGTTCACGCTGGGCGACAATTTCCATGATTCATCGGGCAGCACCCGGTTGGAAACGCATGCGGCGGGCATGCTGGCGGCGCTGACGCGTGCGGTCGATTGGGTGTGGATCACCGGCAACCACGACCCCCATATGGAAGCGCGCAGCGGCGGCACGATTGCGGACGAGCTGGCGATCGGCGGCATGATCCTGCGCCATATGGCCAAACGCGGCGAAACGCGCCCGGAACTTTCCGGCCATTTCCACCCGCGCCTGCAACTGACCATCCGCCAGCGCCGCATCCGCCGCGCCTGTGCCGTGGTGTCGGAATGCGACGGTGCGAACGATGAAAGCTGCCGGATGATCCTGCCCGCATTCGGCGCGCTGACCGGCGGGATGGACGCAGCCGACCCCGCCATCGTGAAGGCGCTGCAACCGGCCAACCGCATCGACGCGGTGCTGCCGGCCGCGGGGAAGCTGGTGCGGTTCGAATTGTGGCGCGAGGCCGCGTAAGTGTGAGCCGGGGGCATCACGGCAATCTCGCTCCCGCCCCGCTGACAAAACCCGCCATTCCCACTAGCGAAACCGCGCGTTACTCTCTACGTAACGAGTGAACCGAACCGATTCAGGAGAACTACCCATAGCCCGTCCCCCTCGTCGCATGAACACGCCGCCCATCAAGAGCGGCCCGCGATACGACAATATGATCCAGTCCGACAAAGTGCGCGTGATCGACGAAACCGGCGAGAATGTGGGCGTCATGTCCACGCGCGACGCCATCGAACAGGCGGCGGGACAGGGGCTGAACCTGGTGGAAGTTCAGCCCGAACGCGGACCCGCCGGTGTGCAAGTTCCTGGACGTCGGCAAGCACCGCTTCGAAGCGCAGAAGAAAGCCAATGCCGCGCGCAAGACGCAAAAGACGCAGGACATCAAAGAGGTCAAGATGCGGCCCAACATCGATGTCCACGATTACGACGTGAAGATGCGTAACGTGTTCAAGTTCATCGACAATGGCGACAAGGTGAAAGTCACCCTGCGGTTCCGCGGGCGCGAAATGGCGCATCAGGAACTGGGCATGAACCTGCTGAAACGTGTGCAGGACGACACCGACGAGGTCGCCAAGATCGAGGCGTTTCCCCGCCTCGAAGGGCGTCAGATGCTGATGGTGCTGTCACCGAAATAGGGCATCGCCGCGATGCGGTTCGTCCGGGGCTGTGCCGTTGTGACATTATCAGTCGCGGCACTTATCATGGCGTCGTGCGGTTCCGATGGGGACGACTTACAGCGTCAACGCGATACTCATACTGCCGATGGCCGCATTCGGGCTTGCTTGCAGGCCAAGCTGATCGGCAATGGTAACGGTGGATTTTCGCGGCTGTTTTCATTTCATATGAACGACGGATCCCTGAGTACGGTGCAATTCGTATTGGGCGAATGGCCGGACCACCGTATGTTTCGCGCCACGCGGCTTACTGCAAAGGGGCTGGCAGCCATTCGTACCAACGATTACGCACGAGCGAACCAAACGGGAAGCTCCTACAGAGGGCTGAGTGAGTTCGAAGATTCCAGCATTCGAACGACTCTATTGGCCAACGATCGAATTCGGTACGATTCGAGCACGGAATACGGCATCGTGGAAGGGCAATCCTCGAACCCTGGCGTCAATCAAACGGCAGCCATCGTCGACAATTGGTTGGTCGTAATGAAGACAACCGTACACGATACAGCGACTGCCCTGCCGGACGATCCAGAGCTGCAATTGGGACGTGAAGCGACTTTGGTTCTGGCTCGCCAATATGAATCGTGCCGTACGCGTTATCCGTTTAGTTGATGCGGCGCCCAAGATACCTGCCAAACGACGCCAAGCCATCGCAATTTGACGTAATCACGGCCCTGCTATTGTCGCGCCATCTCGCGCATCTGGCTATTCGAGGGTGTTCAGCTTGCCTGCGTGCCCCAATTTGCTAATCCCAGGAAAGGCATTTGGGGAGAGACATGACGATGACCGCACAGCGCATCGGCTTCGCGATCGGCCTTGCCGCCATCGCCACGACTTTGCTTATCCCCGCCCCCGCCGGAATGCCGCCGCAAGCTTGGATCGTCGCCGGGCTGGTGGTGTGGATGGCGAGCTGGTGGATGACGGAAGCGATACCGCTGACCGCGACCGCGCTGCTGCCGTTCCTCGTCCTGCCCTTCGCCGGGATCATGGATGCGGGCGACACGGCGAGCGCGTATTATTCCCCCATCCTGTTCCTGTTGTTGGGCGGTGCGTTCATCGCGCTGGCGATCGAGCGGACCGGCCTGCACCGCCGCCTGTCGCTCGCGATCCTGAAAACCATCGGCGCGAACGGCGGCCAGGCGCGGCTGCTGCTGGCATTCATGGTCAGCGCGGCTTTGCTGTCGATGCTGATTTCCAACACCTCGACCGCGCTCATCATGATGCCGATGGCGCTGGCCGTGCTGGCGGGCGGCGGGCTGGCGGAGGATGCGAAGGACGGGCTGGCCGGCGCGCTGCCGATGGGGATCGCGTTCGCCGCCAGTATCGGCGGGCTCGGCACGATCGTCGGTTCGCCCACCAACGCCATCGCGGTCGGTCTGCTCGACACCACCATCGGCGTATCGATCAGCTTCGCGCAATGGACCCTGTTCGGATTGCCGATCGTCGTTCTGGGCGTGCCGATCGCGGCATTCATCATCGCGAAAGTGCAGAAGGTCAGCGCCCACCCCTTCGATGTCGGTGCGGCCCGCGCGGCGATCGACACTCATGCGGCATGGTCCAGTGCGGAGCGGCGACTGGTCCCGGTCGTGGCGCTCGCATTCCTTCTGTGGATGACGCGGCCTTTGCTGGAACCCTATCTGCCCGATGGATCGCTGACGGACGGAACCATCGCCATCGCGGTCAGCCTGCTGCTGTTCATCGTGCCCGACGGGACCGGGCGGCCGCTGCTCAACTGGGCGGAGGCGGACCGCGCGCCGTGGGGCGTCATCATGATGTTCGGCGGCGGTCTGGCGCTGGCCGCCGGGATGACGGCATCGGGCTTGGCGACCTGGCTGGGGAATGCGCTGCTGCCGCTGTCGGTCTGGCCGCTGGTGTGGGTCGCGCTGGCGCTGGTCGGCATGGTGGTGCTGGTGACGGAATTTGCGAGCAACGTCGCCACCGCCAGCGCGATCGTTCCCGTGGTCGCCAGCCTGACCGTGGCGTTGGGTGCGGACCCGCTGCTGCTGGCGATGCCCGCCGCGCTCGCCGCCAGCTGGGGCTTCATGCTGCCTGCCGGAACCGGGCCGAACGCCATCGCCTGGTCCACGGGCCGCATCGCCTTGCCACGCATGGTGGGCGCAGGTCTGGTGCTGGACCTGATCGGCATCGTGCTGATCGTCGGCGTGGTATGGGGAATCGCGGCGGTGATTTAACGCCCCCACCGCCCCACACCGCTTGCACACATCCTGTGGGGACGATATTATTCAAGGGCGTTGCATGACGATCGCCGACCCCGATCGGCTGCGTTCCTGCGGAGGTTAGGAACCCTCGTCATGCGTCGATCGGCTCCTGCCTTCCTGGGAGCGTGTTTGCAGGAAGCCCGCCCATGACCGACGCCATCGATCCGACCAAAGCCCCCACACCCCGTCGCAAGGCGAAACAGGCGGTGACGACCATCGCGGGCCGCGAAATGAAACCGAGCACGCTGATGATGGGACACGGTTACGACCCCGTCCTGTCCGAAGGATCGCTGAAAGCGCCGATCTTCCTCACCAGCACTTTCGCGTTCGAAAATGCGGCGGCGGGCAAGCGGCATTTCGAAGGCATTACCGGCAAACGCCCCGGCGGCGCGGAAGGGTTGGTCTATTCCCGGTTCAACGGCCCCAATCAGGAGATTTTGGAAGACCGGCTGGCAATCTGGGACGGGGCGGAAGATGCGCTGGTGTTCTCCAGCGGGATGACCGCGATATGCGTGCTGATGATGGCCTATTGCAGCGCGGGCGACGTGATCGTGCATTCCGGCCCGCTTTACGCGGCGAGCGAAGGCTTCGTTGCCAAGGTGCTGTCGAAATTCAACGTGACCTATGTCGATTTTCCGGCCGGTGCCAGCCGCGAAGAACTGGATGGCGTTCTGGCGAAGGCGCAGGGTCTAGGCGCAGGATCAAGGTGGGAAAGTTGCGATGATCTACCTCGAAAGCCCGGGCAATCCGACCAATGCGCTGGTCGATATCGAGGCGGTTCGCGATGCGCGCGATGCAATGGGCCTTCCCGATTGCCCGATTGCGATCGACAACACGTTCCTTGGCCCCCTGTGGCAGCGCCCGCTGGACCACGGCGCGGATATCGTCGCCTATTCGCTGACCAAATATGTCGGCGGGCATTCCGATCTGGTCGCGGGCAGCATTGCGGGCGACAAGGCGTGGATGGACCCGGTGCGCGCGCTCCGCAACACGATGGGCGGCATCTGCGATCCCAACACCGCGTGGATGCTGTTGCGATCGCTGGAAACCGTGGAACTGCGGATGGACCGCGCCGGGCAGAATGCGGCAAAGGTCTGCGCGTTTCTTGAAAGCGCACCCCAAGGTGGAGGGGCTGGGCTATCTCGGCATGATCGACGATGCGCGGCAGCAGGATATCTACGACCGGCATTGCCTGGGCGCGGGCAGCACGTTCAGCGTGTTCATCAAGGGCGGGGAAGCGGAATGCTTCCGCTTCCTCGATCATCTGACCGTGGCCAAGCTGGCCGTGTCGTTGGGCGGAACCGAAACCCTGGCCAGCCACCCCGCCAGCATGACCCACCTGTCCGTCGCGGAAGGTCGCCGCACCGAATTGCGGATCACCGACAATCTGGTGCGGATATCGGTCGGCATCGAGGACGCAGACGATCTGATCGCCGATTTCGAACAGGCGCTGGCGGCGGTTTGACGGGACGGTTCGGGGGTATTTGGGCGGCGAACAAGGGCACTTTTGTCCGCTTTTGTGTGGGGTGCCGACGCAAGCTGACTACTTCTATGAGAGCGCCTTCAGAAGCGCGTCAGTACCTGCCTCCACACCTCCCGCCAGATCACTTTGCCGGAAACGCGGTAACATCTCCTCGTCGATTATCCGCTCACACAGACTATCAGGCAGAGTCTCTTCGAGGCCGAGGCCAACCGCAATCCTGACCTTGCGCTCATTTGGGGCAACAAGCAGAACCACTCCGTCATCGTATCCTCCTCGGCCAATCCCCCATGCATTCGCTAGGTCTCGGGTAAAGTCTGCAATATCCATACCCTTTAGGGAGTTTACGCTAACGATCACTAATTGATGCTGAGTCTCATTTTCAAGCGCTTCAAGACGCGCAGAGAGCATCTCCTCTTCTGACGAATCAAGTATTTCAGCATGATCGGAGACGCGGCCAAGCAAAGCAACGTTGGCGGATGCCGAAGCTGTTTGCTGACGCTCGTCAGGCTCCGCCGCTTTCGTCGCCCTTTGCTCCTTCGAGCATGCGCCACCTATGACCAGCAGCAGCGAAAGGACGAGTGTCTTCATCGGGATCAAGCTGCCCTCAAAGTCCCGTATCGTCAATGACCGCAATTGGGTCGTAAGCAGCCGTTCCACCCAACACCCTCTTACGCACCCTCAACCCAACCGCGTCACTCCTCCGCGCGGACCTTGTTTTGCCGGTCCAGCCATTCCATCGCCGGCGTTGCCAGCACGCCGTGCATCAGGATCGAAACCAGCACGATGAAGGCCAACGTCTGCCACAGCAGCAGCGCATCGTCGAACTGGCCGTGATTGAGCGCGTAGGCGAGGTAATAGACCGAGCCGAGCCCGCGAATGCCGAAGAATGCGATGACCGATCGTTCCGGCTTCGGCGTGTTCGACCCCATCAGGCCGACCCAGCCCGCGATCGGGCGCACCAGTAGCAGTGCGATCAGGCTGAACACCACGATCGGCGCAGTGAACCGTTCGATCAATCCGCCATTCGCCAGCATTCCGCCGAACAGGATCAGCAGCGCCATCATCAGCAATCGCTCCGTCTCGTCCGCGAAATCATGCAGGCGGTCGTTGAAATCATGTTCGCGCGATGCCTGGCGCAGCATCAGCCCGGCCAGAAACACCGCCAGAAAACCATAACCGTGCAGCAGTTCCGTTACGCCATAGATTAACAGCGTCGCCCCCAGCGCCACGAAGCCGTCGCCGGTGCGCGACAGCTGCGTATCACGCGGCAGTTTGTACACGATCAGCCCCAGCAGCCAGCCCGCGCCCAGCCCCGCCACCGCGCCCACCGTCAGTTTGATCGCCACCTTGTCCAGCAGCCATTCGCCCAACATGGCGTAGCCCAGACCGGTCGCGCTGATCGCGATGGCGAGGTGGACGAAGGGAAAGGCCAGCGCGTCGTTCAGCCCCGCCTCGCTGGTCAACGCGAAACGCGCTTCTGAATCCTGCGCCGAATGGGGATCCTCGATCGAAATGTCCGCCGCCAGCACCGGATCGGTCGGCGCCAGACACGCGCCCAGCAGCAGCGCGGATGCGAGGCCCAGCCCCAATATGCCATGCCCGATCAGGGCCAGCGCCACGATGCACAACGGCATGACGATGCCGAGTAGCCGCCACGTCAGCCCCCACCCCTTGAACGAAAACAGCCGATCAATCTTCAACCCGGCCCCCATCAGGGACACGATCACGATCAGTTCGGTCGCCTTTTCGATCAGGATCGGCGTTTCGATGGGATGCGGGGAATAATCGGCGAAGGGGGTGAAGGTGAACGCCAGCGCGCCCACTGCCACGCACGCGATCGGAAGGGACAGCGGCGCTTTTTTCAGCAACAGTGGCAGCCACGCGACCATCAGGATCAGGAAACCGATCCCTGCCAGAATGGGGATGTACCCGACCAGCACATCCGTGGCGATCGCGGCCTGCGTCGCCATGTCGGGCATTTCGTTGGGGGTAACGATTTCGGGGCTCTTCATCCCCACGTCGTTCGCGCAAAACCGCGGTCAGGGGAACCCCATCATTTGGTTGGGGCCAGCACTGCTGCGCCGGAATTACCAACGACAGGCGTGGAATGATTGCCCACTGCCGCCGCGACTATCGCGCGCAATACGCCTATGCCCTGCGGTCCGGTCCGATGCCATGCAGTCCGGGCCGGGTCACGCCCCTACCCCTTCCATTCGCGGCGATCTTCGCCCTGTTTCAACACTTCGTATGCAACCTGGATGGCCTGGAATTGCTGGGCGGCCTCGGCATCGCCGGGTTTCACGTCCGGGTGGACTTCCTTCGCCTTGGCGCGGAACGCTTTCTTCACCGCTTCGAAATCGGCGTCCGCTTCCAGTTCGAGCAGCTCTAGCGCGCGCAATTCGTCGCCGGACCGTGTGCCGTCGCCCGCGCCCGCCCAGCCGTAATGCGCGCTTTCGGCATAGCCTGAGTTTTCCGCCTGTTCGGATTTTGCGCGGGCGGCGGCCTGTTCCTTGTCCAACCCTTCGAAATAATCCCAGCCGCGATTGTATTCGCCCGCGTGTTTCTGACAGAAATACCAGCGATCCGGGCTGTTGGGGGATTTGGGTGCGGGGCAATCGCCCTTTTCCTTGCACCCATGCCGGTCGCACAGGCGCACGGTGACCGCCGCGCGTTCGGTCGCATCATAGCTGCGCCACCGGGGAAAACCCCAATCCATCGATCGGCCGCTACCACTCATCGTAAAAAACTCGCCATGAGCATGGGGTTTAACGCGTGGTGATAGCGGCGCAACGCATAACAGGAATTTTAGGCTATCAGTTGATGACGACCGTTACGGCGCGGCGGTTCTGCGCCCATGCTTGTTCGTCCGATCCCAGCGCAACCGGACGTTCCTTGCCGAAGCTGACGACGTTTATCCGGGATGCGGGCACGCCCAGGCTGACCATGTAATTCTTCGCCGCAATGGCCCGGCGTTCGCCCAGCGCCAGATTGTATTCGCGTGTGCCGCGTTCATCGGTGTGGCCCTGGATGGTGACGTTGACGTTGGCGAATTGCGACAGATACTGAACCTGCGTCTGCAGGGCGGCGGCATCCGCGCTGTCGATGTTGAAACGATCCGTGTCGAAATAGATCACGTTCTGGCCGTTTACCGCCTGTTCGAAATGCTGCTGCGTGCCGGGGCCGAACTGCGTGGTGTTGTTGGTGGTGACGTTGTTGGTCGTCGTCGGGCCGGGCTGCGGCGGCAATTCCTTGGGCGCGCTGGATTTGCATGCGCCCAGCGATGCGGCGGCGGATAGCAGGAGAATGGAAGCGATGCGGGTATTCATAATGCGGTTCCTTTCAATCAAAACCGGGTCGTAAAAGCGTTCGGGGCATTAGGGCAGGATCGGCCCCCAGGCAGGGTCGGACGCATCGGCGGGCGTCGCCAGCCGGCGTTCGTTCTCACCGGTCAGATCGACCTGATAGAGCGAGGTGCGCCCGCTGCCGCGTTCGGTGCGGAAATACTGCACAATCCGGCCGTTGGGCGCCCAGGTCGGCGCTTCGTCCTGCCAGCTGTCGGTCAGATGCCGCAAACTGCCGCCGCGCGGGTTCATCACGCCGATGCGGAAATTGCCGGTGATGTGGGTGAAGGCGATCTGGTCGCCGCGCGGGGACCATTCGGGGGTCGCCGCGCGTCCGCCGAAGAAAGACAGCCGGCGCTGGTTCGATCCGTCCGCATTCATGATGTAGATCTGCTGGCTGCCCGACCGATCGGATTCGAACACGATCTGACTGCCATCGGGGGAATAGCTGCCGCCGATATCGATGCCCGGCGTATCGGTCAGCCGGGTGCTGGCCCCGCCTTGCGCGGACACGCGATAGATATCGGTATTGCCGCCCACGGCCATCGAATACAAGACGGATCGGCCGTCCGGGCTCCACCGCGGGGCGAAGGTCGGATTGCGGTTTTCGGTGACCAGGGTCTGCCGCCCCGTGCCGATATCGTAAACGTAGATGCGCGGATTGCCGTCGACATAGCTGAGGTAGAGCAGCTGCTGATAATTGGGTGAATAGCGCGGCGTCAGCGCCGTGGACCGCCCGGTGGTGATGAACCGGTGGTTCGCCCCGTCACTGTCCATAATGGCGAGGCGTTTGGTGCGGTTATCCTTCGGCCCGGTTTCAGCGATATAGGCGATGCGGCTGTCGAAGAACGGGCTTTCCCCGGTCAGGCGGGAATAGACCAGATCGGCGCATTTATGCGCGGCACGGCGCCAGTCGGACGGCTGCACGACCCAGCCTTCGCGCACCAGCTCGCTCTGCAATGCCACATCGTACAGATAGCAGCCGACGATCAGCCGCCCGTCGCTGCGCCCGCGCACGTAACCCTGCACCAGCATTTCGGAATTGCGCCCGCTCCATGTCGTCCATGCGGGCGAGGCGATCTGGGCGTAAGCGGGTTTGGGCAAGGCGTCCGGCCCGGTCGGGCGGAACAGGCCGTTGTTGGTCAGATCGGTGGTGATGACGCGCGCGAGCTGAATGCCCAGCGCCGCCGTGCCTTCGCGGCTGGCGGCGGTGGGCACGTTGCGGTCCGTGGCGAAGGCGGGGATGGCGATGCGCGCTTCGTCGAACTGCCCCTCCACCGACACCGTGCCGACCAGGCCGCCTTCGTCGGCCCCTTCGATATCGGTCGATTCCACTTGACCGTCGGCGGGCAGCGGCGCGCCCAGATCCTGCGCGATAGCAGGCGCGGCGAAGCCGAACGCGAAGGCGAGGAGGAGCGGGCGAAGGGGCATCGGAACTGTCATTTACAAACTCGCATCGAAATTGAGTGTCACGCTTTTGAAAGCTTCGTAATATTCGCGCGGCAAGTCAAACGGGGCAGCCAGTTGCACTGCGCGGACGGCCTGTTCGCCGTGACGTGCGGCCTGCGCGCGGTTGGCATCCGTCACCCCGGTTTGCCGGACCATGCTGGGCCGCCCGCGCAACGCGCCGTTTTCATCCAAATTGAACCGCACCACGCTAACCAGCTTGTCCACCTCGACCCCGCTGGGCGGTTCGAATTTGGGGCGCACTTCGCGGGTGATCTGGGACAGCAGCGATGCCCGCGCGCTGGCGCCGATCTGGCTGGCGGGGGTGCGCGTTTCGCTGGTCGTGGTGCTGGTGCCTGCCCCGCCCAGAAAATCGCTGCCGACCCGGCTGCCACCGCTTTGCGTCGGGGCGGCGCTGGGTCTGGCGGACGGTGTCGCGCGGGTAGGGGCGGACCGGCTTGGTGTCGAGCGTGCCGGTGCGGCCCGAGATGTCGCCCTGGATGTAGGGCGCGATGTGGGTCGCGTCGTAGGGCGTGCGGATGGACGCGTGGTCGGACGTGTCGTGGGGCGCGGGGCGGGTGTAACTACCGGATCGCTGCGCGTGGGCGGCGCGATGTCTGCCGGGCGTGGGGGGAGCGGCCGGGTCAATGTGTCCGACACCGGCGGCGCGAGATTGTCGGACAATTCGGGCGCTTGCGAAGCGCGGCTTTCGCTGACCGGATCGGGCGCGGTCGATGCCAGCGTTACGTCGGTGGACAGGTTCACCACCATGCGTTCGGGTTCGGGCGGCGGCGCGGGCGGTTCGTCCTGCAACAGAAACGCCAACACCAACAATCCATGCAGCCCGATCGCCAGAGCCAGCGCGATCAGCTCTTCGCCGCGCAAACCGCGCTTGGGATGGGAGGGGGCTTTGGCGGCGTTCATGAACCGGGGCTATGGCGCGGTGACTGAACCGTTGGTGACCAGCGAAATCGAATTGAAACCCGCCCGGTTCAATTCACCCATCACCGCCATCACGCGGCCATAGGCCAGCGCCTGATCCGCGCGCAGGGTCACGCTGGGCTGTTCCCCCGCGCTTGCCGAACGCACCCGTTCCAGTTCCGATGGCAACTGCCCGGCCGCCAGCTGCGCGCGGTCGATATAGATCGTGCCGTCGGCCACGATGCTGATCGTCAATTCTTCCGTATCCTGCGGCAGCGCATTGGCGCGGCTGTCCGGCAGTTCCACCGGTACGCCGGCAGTCAGCAACGGGGCCGTAACCATGAAGATAATCAGCAGCACCAGCATGACATCGACGAACGGCGTGACGTTGATTTCCGCCATAGGGGTACGCTTACCCCCGCGCCGCCCACGCCCACCCGTCCGGGCCATTCCCATCGCCATCAATCGTGCTCCAGTTCCCGGCTGAGGCTGGCGTGAAACCGATCGGCGAACCGTTGCAACCGCGATTCCAGCTGGTTCACCTTATGGCTGAACCGGTTGTAGGCGATAACGGCGGGAATGGCGGCGAACAGACCGATGGCGGTCGCGAACAGAGCTTCCGAAATGCCCGGCGCGACAACCGCCAGGCTGCTGTTTTCCTGCGCCCCGATCTGGAAGAAGCTGTTCATGATGCCCCACACCGTGCCGAACAGCCCGACGAAAGGCGCAACGGACCCGACGGTGGCGAGGAAGTTCAGCCGTTCCGCCAGATCGTCCGCTTCGCTCGCGACCTGGCTTTCCATTGCCACCGCGATCCGTTGGCGCGTGCCGTCCCGGTCGATCGCCGCGCCGCCGGTGGAACGACGCCATTCGTTCAGGCCCGCGCCGGCGATCCGGGCGGAGGGGATATCCTTCCCCTTGCGCGCTTTCATGAACGCATCGACATCTTCGGTCTGCCAGAAATCCCCTTCATATTTGGCGGATGCGCGCCGGACCTTGGCGATCCGCAAGCTGAAGGACAGGATGATCATCCAGGTCCAGATGCTGGCGATCAGCAGACCCGCCATCACCGCCTGCACCACGATATCGGCATCCAAAAACAGTTCCAACGGATCGAGCCGGGTGGGGACTGCCGCCGCAACGCTCAACAGATCGAATGCATTCATGGGGTGTGTTCTTCCGAAAGAAAGCGCGCGAAGGCATCGCGCCAGATTTGGGGTTGCGCCACCGGGCGGCCATCGGGGGCGACGAACCCGGCCCGCATGTCTGCCGTGCACAGCACGTCGCCGCCCGCCGCCGGGCCGCGCGTCGCGATCTGCTGCATCCGGCAACTGGCCGGGCGAACCTGCGTGCAGCGCGTTTCGATCAGCACATCGTCGCCCAGTTTGGCAGGACGGCGGTATTTTATGGCCATTTCGGTCACGGCATAGGCGCCCGTGTCGCCTTCGATCGCCGCGCGCTGATCGATGCCCAGCAAGGCCAGCAGATCGGACCGCGCGCGTTCGAACCAGCGCAGGTAATTCGCGTGATAGGTGATGCCCGACAGATCCGTATCTTCGTAATAGACGCGCACCGCATAATGATGCCGCGTGCCGTTCAACACGCCATCGGGACTGGGGGGAAGCGTTATCGTCATGGCCGGGCCACGGCTTTACGGGCGGGACGATGCGGCGGCAAGCGGCCTTTTCGCGTCCGCACACCGTGCACGACGAACCGCCCCATCGCGTCGGTCAAAGCGGCGGATCAGCGCGCGATCATGGGCCCCAGCGGTTCGCCGCCGAACAGATGGACGTGCAGATGCGGCACTTCCTGCCCGCCATGCGCGCCGACATTGGCGAGCAGGCGATAGCCCGGTTCCACCAGATCGTGCCGCCGCGCGACCGTGCCCACGGCGCGAACGAAGCCTGCAATTTCGGCATCGGACGCGCGAGCGGAAAAATCGTCCCAACTGACATAGGCGCCCTTGGGAATGACCAGCACATGCAGCTTCGCCTGCGGGTTGATGTCCCGAAAGGCGAGCGCCCATTCATCTTCGAAAACCGTTTCCGCCGGAATTTCGCCGCGCAGGATCTTCGCAAAGATATTGGCGTCGTCATAGGGCAGCGTGGCGTCGATCGGCATGGTTCAACCCTCCTTCGCACGCAGGCTGATCGTGCGCGCCGGACCGCGAGCGGCCTTTTCCGCGATGCCCGAAACCCCGTCGCGGCGGTCTAGTTCCGCCAGAACGTCGGCTAGGGGGATATCGCGCGCGGACAGCGCGATCATCAGGTGGAACAGCACATCCGCCGCTTCGCCTACGATCTCGGCATCGTCGCCGGAAAGCGTGGCGACGACCGCCTCCACCGCTTCTTCCCCCAATTTGCGCGCGATGACGGGCAGGCCGCGATTGTGCAGTTGCGCGACGTAGCTTTCATCGGGATTGCCGTCGCGGCGCTGGGCGATGGTGGTTTCGAGCCGGGTCAAAGTGTCCATGCGCCCAATCATCACGCGCGGTCCGCACCGCGTCAAGCGTTGCCCGGTTCGGCTCCTTTATTCGGCCCCGTTATTCAGCCCTGTCATTGGACCCTGTCATTGGCGGCGTTATTCGTAACCTTCACTCATCGTCGCGCCGATTGCGACTGCGCGCCGCGCGGCGGCCGATGATGACGCCCGCCAGACCCATCGCAAACAGCGCCAGATTGGACGGTTCGGGGACTTGCGCGACTGCGACCTGCGCCGCCTGCAACGGTTCGGCGATCGCCAGGGTCAGGATGGATAGTTTGCCCACCCGATGGGCCATCGTTCATTCGCTGCATTGCACAAGGGCGGGCGCGCGGGGCGTCCCACGATGGGACCATCCCGGCAGCGTCCGTTACGAACCGCCGCGGGCGGGCAGCCCCGCCGCGCGCAACGCCGCATGCGCTTCGCCCACGCTATGCATTCCGAAATGGAAGATCGATGCGGCCAGAACCGCGCTCGCATGCCCTTCGGTCACGCCATCGACCAGATGCGCCAGAGTGCCGACGCCGCCGCTGGCGATGACGGGCACGGGCACGGCATCCGCGATCGCTCGCGTCAATGCCAGGTCGTAACCCGCCTTCGTCCCGTCCCCATCCATCGACGTGACCAGCAATTCGCCTGCGCCCAATTGTGTGACCCGGCGCGCATAATCCAGCGCGTCGATCCCGGTCGGTTTGCGCCCGCCATGCGTGAAGATTTCCCACCGCCCATCCGCCACCTGCCGCGCATCGACGCTGGCGACCACGCACTGGCTGCCGAAATGGGCCGCGATTTCCCCGACCAGTTCGGGCCGGGCGACGGCGGCGCTGTTGATCGCCACCTTGTCCGCGCCCGCCAGCAGCAGGGCCCGCGCATCGTCCACGCTGCGGACCCCGCCGCCCACGGTCAGCGGCATGAAACAGACGGCCGCCGTGCGCCGGACCATGTCGAGCAGCGTGCCGCGCCCTTCGTGGCTGGCGGATATGTCCAAAAAGCACAATTCGTCCGCGCCCGCCGCATCGTATGCTTGCGCCTGTTCGACAGGGTCGCCCGCATCTTTCAGATCGACGAAATTCACCCCCTTAACCACGCGCCCATCGGCCACGTCCAGGCAGGGGATGACGCGCACGCGAACGGTCATGGGGTCACCGAAGCGGAGGGAGGGGCCGAAGCGGAGGGAGGGGTCGATGCGGAGGGCGGGGTCGATGCGGAGGGCGGGATTACAACGGTCGCCGTGCGTTCGGCGGTCCCGAACGCCGCGCCGTACACCGCACTGAACACGAATGGCCCGATCAGGGCGAAGCCGCCCGCCATCGGCCCCGCCGCAGAAATGCGGTAATGCACCGCTGTAAGATATGCTCCGGCAGCGAATACGAAGGACAGCAGGGCGACAATCAACCCTTCCGCCGGCCCGACGGTCGCGCCGACCAGCACGAACCACACCAGCGGCAAACACAGGAACCACGCTCTGGCGATCACGGCATTACGACCCGTGCGGTCCGTCCGCCCGCGCCGCCATCGCCAGCGCGGCGGCCAGATCCAGCCTGCCGTCATACAGCGCGCGACCGGTAATCACGCCTTCGATTCCGCCGACATCGCCGAATGTGCCCGCCTGCATGCTCAGAATGTGGATATCGTCCAGCCCCTTCACCCCGCCGCTGGCGATGACGGGCAGATCGGTTTGCCGGGCAAGCTCCACCGTCGCGTCGATGTTGCATCCGGTCAGCAGGCCATCGCGCCCGATATCGGTGAAAAGCAAACTTGCAACCCCCGCATCTTCGAACCGGCGGGCCATATCGGCGACGGGCACGTTCGACACATCGGCCCAGCCCGCCGTCGCCACCATGCCATCGCGCGCATCGACGGCGACCACGATGCCGCCGTCCCATTCCTTCGCCATCGCCTTTACGAACTCAGGATCGGTCAGCGCCGCCGTGCCGATCACGATGCGGCTGACGCCCAGCGCGAACCACCCTTCCACCGCGCCGGCATCGCGAATGCCGCCGCCCAGCTGCACATGGCCGGGAAAGCGTTCCACGATCGCTTCGACCGCCGCACGGTTGCGGCTTTCGCCCGCGAACGCGCCGTCCAGATCGACGACATGCAGATGCTGCGCCCCGGCATCGGCAAACAGCATGGCCTGCGCGGCGGGATCGTCGCCATAGACGGTCGCCCGGTCCATGTCCCCTTCCGCAAGGCGCACGACCTGCCCGCCCTTCAGATCGATTGCGGGAAAGACGATCATGGTTTCCACTCCAGAAAGCGTGTCAGCAAGGCCAGCCCGTATGCCTGGCTTTTTTCAGGGTGGAACTGCACCCCGACGATATTGTCCCGCGCCACCGCAGCCACCAGCCCGCCGCCGTGATCGGTCATCGCGGCAATGTCCCCGCCATCGCCGACGGCGAAGTGATAGGAATGCAGGAAATACGCCTCCCCCTCCTCCATCACTGCGTGATCGCGCGCATGGGGCGGCATGGCGACGTCGTTCCAGCCCATATGCGGCACTTTTACGGATGGGTCGGGCGCCTGGATCGCGCGAACCTGCCCGTCGATCCAGCCAAGACCCAGTGTGGCGCCGTGTTCCAGCCCCTCCGTCGCCAGCAATTGCATACCCACGCAAATGCCCAGAAAAGGCACGCCGTCGCCCCGCACGCGTCGCGTCATCGCGGGCACCAGCCCCTCGCAGGCGTTCAACCCTTCCGCACATGCCTTGAACGATCCGACACCGGGCAGCACGATGCGATCGGCCTTCGCCACCACATCCGGGTCCGCCGTAATCGAGACCCCTCGCGCGCCGCTCGCCAGCAATGCGTTGTGCACCGAATGCAGATTGCCCGCGCCGTAATCAATCAGCGCAACCGTTTCAGCCACCCAACTGACCCTTGGTGCTGGGCACGGCGTCGCCCTTGCGCGGGTCGCGTTCCACCGCCTGGCGCATGGCGCGGGCGAACCCCTTGTACAACGCCTCGCAAATGTGGTGGTTGTTGCTGCCGTAAAGCAGTTCGGCATGCAGCGTGATGCCCGCCGTCTGCGCCACCGAATGGAACCAATGTTCGATCAGTTCGGTGTCCCATTCGCCCAGCTTTTCCTGAGTGAACGCGGCTTTCCACACCAGATAGGGGCGGCCCGAAATGTCGAGCGCCACGCGGGCCAGCGTTTCGTCCATCGGCGAATAAGCGAGACCGTATCGCCCGATGCCGCCCTTGTCGCCCAGCGCCTCCACCAATGCCTGCCCCAGCGCCAGTGCGCTGTCTTCCGTGGTATGATGCTGATCGACATGCAGATCGCCATCGACTTTCAGGGTGACATCGATCAGCGAATGGCGCGAAAACTGTTCGACCATATGATCGAGGAAGCCGATCCCGGTCGATACGTCGTAAACCCCGGTTCCATCGAGATCGACCTCGACCAGGATTTTCGTTTCGGTGGTGTTTCGTTCGATCCGTCCGGTACGCATGGGCGCGCTATAAGTGGAATGCGGGCAAAGACAAACAATGATGGTGCGGCGCGCGCACGCCATTGCGGCTTGACCCCGCGCGCGCGCGCCGCCACCTAGCGGGGATTATGAGCGACGATGCACCCGACAGCCTGATCCCCTATGACGAAATCGTGCAAGAGGCGTTGCGCGCCGTGGTCGGCCGCGTCCTGCGCGAAGTGCAGGATAACGGGGCGACATTGCCGGGCGCACACCATTTCTACATCACGTTCAAAACGGGCGCGGCGGGCGTCGATATTCCGCCGCATCTGCGCGAACGGTTCCCCGATGAAATGACCATCGTGCTGCAGAACAAGTTCTGGGATCTAAATGTGACGGATGATGGTTTCGGCGTCGGCCTCAGCTTCAACCAGATCCCGTCGAAACTGCTGGTACCGTTCGCGGCGATCACCGCTTTCGTCGATCCGGCGGTCGATTTCGGGCTGCAGTTCCAGGCCGCCGTCGACGATATCGCGCCCGAACCGCACGATGCCGCCCAAAACGATGGCGGCAACGATAGCGTCAACGGCGGCGGTAAACATGGCGGCAACGATGACGCGGCCAGCGGCGCGGCGGAGGATGGATCGAACGTGGTCACGGTCGATTTCGGCAAGAAAAACTAACGGACGGGCATAGGCGGCATGGCGAAACACATCACCGATCTGGCGGCGGACAAAGCCGATGGCGGGCGCACGGGGCGCAGGCGACGTCGCGGCAGGACATTCGGCAAGCCGTCCGTGCCCGGTCCCAGCACCAATCCGCAGACCAACGCGCTGATCCATGAAATCGTGCTCCGCAGCGGCGGGCGCATGGTGCGAAAAGCGATGGAAAAGGGCCTGCTCGCCCGGCGTTACGGCGCGGATGTGGCGAAGGATGCGGTGGACAACCGCTCGCTGGTTTCCACGCTGGTATCCTATGGCGTGACGAAAGTCGCGACCCGGTCCCTGCCCGGCGCGGCGCTGGTCGGCGGCAGCCTGCTGGTCAAAACCCTGTTCGACCGTAGCCAGTCGCGGCGCGCGGCCAAGAATGCGGGCGACGCCGCGATCAGGGACACCGCCGCCGACGATTGATCCCGGCGGGCGGTTGCAGGGCGGTTGCAGGGCGGTGGCAGGCCATTGCGCCGCACAATGGGACGGCCCATAAGATGGCCCGTGCCCGAATGCGCTTGATCTGGGTATGGGGTTTGCGGCAACAGCGCCTATGCCCCAAACCAGCGACCCGTCCGACCGCCATCTCGACACGTTGCACCGGCGCGGCCTGCTGTTCATCCTGTCCTCCCCATCGGGCGCGGGCAAGACCACCATTTCGCGCATGCTGCTGGACCGGGACGAACGGATCAAGCTGTCCGTTTCTGCCACCACGCGCCCGCCCCGCCCCGGCGAAGTGGACGGGGTGGATTATCACTTCGTCAGCGATGCCCAGTTCGACGCCATGATCGCGGAGGACGATTTCTACGAATACGCGCCGGTGTTCGATTACCGTTACGGCACGCCCAAGGGTCGCATCCGTAACGCCTTGAAAGACGGGCAGGATTTCCTGTTCGACATCGACTGGCAAGGCACGCAGCAATTGTACCAGAAAGACCAGCAGGACGTGGTGCGCGTGTTCATCCTGCCGCCGAGCATCGACGAACTGCGCCGCCGCCTGGAATCCCGCGCGCAGGACAGCGTCGCGGTGATAGACGACCGCATGGAACGCGCCCGCAGCGAAATCAGCCACTGGGACGCCTATGATTACGTCGTCATCAACGACGACGTGGACACCTGCTTCGCCAAGGTAAACCGCATCCTGGCCGCAGAACGCATGAAACGGCAGAGGCAGACGGGCCTGATCCCGTTCGTGCGGGAGTTGATGGGGTAGGCGGAGGTTTGGTGGCGACGCTACAGCAGACATTATGAGTCAGCAGGTCCCCACGTCTGCTTCGCGCCCCAGTCCAAGACGTAGCAATCCGATTTCTAAGCTCCTGAAAGCAGATATTCTACGAGGCCACTCCAGCCAAGGAAAAAGAAAATAACTTACTCACAATATGACCCTGCAATGTAAAGCGGCGTGCCGTAAAACTTTGGAGCCAAGATCGGCCAAGAGCGTCCCTTCAATCAGAAGCAGGTCTGGGCGATCAGGTTCTTCCTAGATCGCGAAAAGCGCGTTCGGGATCGAGCACTCTTTGACTTCACGATTTATAGCGATCTGCAAGGCTGTGACCTTGTCGAGCTTAAAATCGGCGATCTCGTAAGCGCGCCTGAGGTCAGGACGCGGGCAACGATTACTCAGCGAAAAGCAGGGCGGCCCGTTCATTTTGAGATTGCTATGGATGCGCGAGAGAGCTTGTTCGCATGGCTCGAACTTCGAGGGGCGCGGTTGAAAACTTTGTGCTCCCGAGCCGTGTTGACCATGCGCGCTATCTCAGCCCCCGCCAATAAACTCGACTAGTCCATGAATGGGTTGAAGTGATCGGCCTCCGGCCTGAGGAATACGGAACGCATTCGCTTCGGAGAACAAGCCTTCGATTATCTACAAGGCGACGGGAAACATCCGGGCAAACCAAATTCTGCTCGGGCATTCGAAAGATAAGAACACCGTTCGCTATCTTGGAGTTAATATAGAGGACGCTTTCACCTTAGCAGAGAAGACTGAAATCTGAGCGCTTCTGGGCGCCAGTCTAGCTGGAGGCTGGCGTTCACTTTGAGGCGGTAATCTGACTGTCCGTTGCCGACGACATTCCACTAGTTGAAAGTAACAAATGAGCTATCGAGATGCTAAACCGGTTACGGGCCATTAACATTCGACTTGCTCATCCTGTTGTTCTCGACTGTTATAGATCGAGCGCTTGTCGCGTGGGATGGGCACGCGTAGGTAGAATGAAAAGCTAGCGTGCAAATTGCCGAAGTTTTTTATCGCGTTACGCGTCGATTTAGATATCAATCTCTGTGACCAATAGTCGATCCAAAGCCGAACGGGACACACATAAACAAAGAGAAATATGGCCAGTTCCCCATCGTCGGCATCGGTGCATCGGCCGGGGGGCTCGAAGCGTTAAGCGAGTTCGTGAAGGCGGTGCCGGAAGACAGCGGCCTAGCCTTTGTAATCGTGCAGCATCTTGCCCCCGATCATCCCTCCATCATGGATCAACTGTTGGAGAGTCACACGCCGATCCCGGTGCGCAAAATCGAAGATGGCATGGCGGTGGAGCCGGACACGATCTACGTCATCCCGGCGGGTCCATCGCTTACGTTGGATGACGGCGCGCTGCACCTGCATGATCGCGATCCCGACAAGCATGTCCGCACACCGATCGACGAATTTCTTTCTTCGCTGGCGGAGGAGCGCGGCAAGTCCGCATTTGCCGTGATCCTGTCGGGCACGGGCGGCGACGGCACGCTAGGGTTGCGGGCGATCAAGACGGCCGGCGGTTTCGCCATCGTGCAGGAAAGCGACAGCGCGCGTTTTCCGGGCATGCCCGACAGCGCGGCAGCCACCGGCCTCGTGGATTTCGTGCTGACGCTGAAAGCCATTCCCCAATCGCCTGATCGACATCGTCCGTCACCGCCAAAAGCTGACGAGCAATCGTGGAAGCAAGGAATTGCAGGAGGATGTCAAGGGACCGCTCGACCGGATCCTGGGCCTGATCGACGACGAGAACGGCCATGATTTCACGGATTACAAGCCCGGCACACTGATTCGCCGAATTGAACGGCGCATGTCCCTGCTCCGCATAGCCGATGCCGCGACATTCGCGGACAGGTTGGAAAAAAGCGACGAGGAACGCGAACGGCTGCTGCAGGATTTCCTGATCGGCGTCACCTGCTTCTTCCGCGATCCCGACGCGTTCGATCGGTTGAAGCAGGACGTGGTCCTGCCCCTGCTTGACCGCGACCAGAGCCGGTTTCGGATCTGGGTACCGGGCTGTTCGACCGGCGAGGAGACCTATTCCATTGCGATGCTTTTTTCCGAGGCGATGAAGGAGGCTGGCGACCACCGGCCCTACCAGATATTCGGCACCGATATCGATGCCGCCGCGCTGCGCCGGGCGCGCAGCGGAACCTACGCGAAAAGCCAACTCGACGGCTTGTCGCCGGAACGTCGCGACCGGTTTCTGGTGCAGGCGGAGGGGGATTGCCAGATCAGCCAGGAGCTGCGCGAACAATGCGTTTTTGCGCCGCATAATCTGCTGCAGGATCCGCCCTTTTCGCGGCTCGATCTGATTTCGTGCCGCAACCTGTTCATCTATTTGAATGCGAACAGCCAGGACACGATCATCAAGCGTTTCCACTACGCGCTGAACGAGAAGGGTTACCTGTTCCTCGGACCGTCGGAATCGCTCGGCAAGCAGGAGAGATATTTCAACGCGCTGGACCGTGAAGTACGGCTGTATCAACGCAACGATGCCGAACCGCCGGGATTTTCCACACTCGCGATGTCGAGTGAGGACGGGGAACGGCGGCAGCGGCGGATTTCGGCGCCACCGGGCGACAGCCTGATGCAAACGCCCGCCGAACCGGATTTCGAACAGCAAATATCCAATTTCTTCCTGCGCGAAGCGGCTCCCCCGTTCGCGGTGGTCAACGCGCAGGACAAAAGAAGCTAGATCTCCGAACGCATGGCCCCGTACGTCAAACCCTCCATGGGTACGGTCAGCGCGTCGCTCGACCAGTTTCTAGCGCGCGAATTGCGCATGCCGGTGCGCAGCGTGATCGGGGAGGCTCGCAAGACAAAAGCGCAAGCTTCGATCGCCAACATTGTGGTGGACGATGGGTCCGGGCCATCCCTGTTCGATATTGAGGCCAAACCCACCCCGTTTGCGGATGGTCATGTGCTGATCACACTGCAACCCGTCCGCACGCAGGACGCGGCGGACCTGGCGGATGCGACGCAGATACGCAGCCAGGCGGAACGCGATCTGGTCGAACGCGAGCTGACGCTGACGAAACAGCAATTGTCCTCCACCTTGTCCGATTACGAAACGACCGAACAGGAATTGCGCAGTTCGAACGAGGAGCTGCTGTCGACGAACGAAAAGCTGCAAAGCTCGAACGAGGAACTGGAAACGTCGCGCGAGGAATTGCAGTCGATCAACGAAGAGCTGGAAACGATCAACGCGGAGCTGACGGAGAACAATCGCCAGCTTATCGAGGCCAATTCGGACCTCAAGAATCTGTTCGAGAGCACCGACATCGCCACCGTGTTTCTGGACCAGAACTTGCGGGTGCGGCGGTTCACGCCAAACGCGCGAAGGCTTTTCGGCATTCGCGAACGCGATATCGACAGGGAACTTAGCGATCTGAAATGGGCGGTCTCCTACGAACATCTGGAAGACGATGCCGAGAAGTGTGGCGCGACATTGCAAACGGTCGAGCGCGAAGTGCGCATTGATGCGACCGACGAGACGTTTCTCTTGCGGCTACAGCCTTACCGAAGGACGGACGACCGGATCGATGGCTGCGTAATGAGCATGATCGACATCACCGATCGCAAGAAATTCGAGAGGCAACTGGCCGCGAATGCGGACGTGTTGGAACGCCAGTATAGCGAACTTGAAACGCTGTACGATACGACCCCGGTCGGCCTTTCGCTGGTCGACAGCGATCTGCGCTGGATACGCATTAACGAGCGTTTGGCGGAAATCAATGGCTTCCCGGCCGGCGACCATATCGGCAAGAAGCAGGAAGAATTGATACCCGATATCGACGGCAAGATCCGCGACATGCAGAGTGAGGTCATGCTCACCGGCAAGCCGATTTCCGGGCTGGAAGTTACTGGCGTGACGCCCGCGGAGCCCGATCGGACACGTCACTGGATCGTCGATTACTACCCGGTGCGCCAGGCCGGCGAACTGTTCGCCGTCGGATGCTGCGTACAGGAGGTGACCAAGCAGGTCGAGGCTGCGCGGGCCCTGAACGAAGCGGTGGCCACGCACGACGTCCTGCGTTCCGAACTGCAGCACCGGGTAAAGAATACGATGGCGACGGTGCTGGCCATCGTGCAGTTTTCCGCCAAAAACGCGACCGATATCTGCGCCTTTACCGACACGCTGCGCAACCGGCTGAGCGCGATCGCGCGAACGCACGACGTCTTGTCTTCGTCTGGGTGGGAAGGCACGACGATCGAGGACGTCGTGCGCCGGGAACTGGCGCCCTATGCCGAAGGATCGACGGAACGGTTCCAATACACAGGCGATACGATCGGCATCTCCGCCAAACAGATGCTATCGCTGTCTCTCGCACTCCACGAATTGGCAACCAACGCGGTAAAATACGGCGCGCTGTCCGTCGCTGGTGGCAAAGTGAATGTGTGTGCTCGAACATCCGACGACGGACAGGTTCATTTGAAATGGCACGAAAAGGGCGGCCCAGCAGTCAAAGCGCCGAACAAGACAGGGAGTGGCTTCGGCACCCTATTGCTGACCCAGATATTGGGTCCGGATCTACAAGGCAGCGTCCAATTGGACTATGCCATGGATGGCCTGATATTCGAATTGCAGTTCCCACGGAAATCGGACAGAATTGAAGAGTGAGTGAAATGCCACAAGTGCTGATCGTCGACGACGAATTCATGACCGCGATGGCTTTCGCGGATTTTCTGTCGGACGAAGGATATAGAATCACCGGCCCTTACGCGAACGCCGATGACACATTAAAAGCCCTAAAGACGGCCGAGCCCGATGCAGCCTTTCTTGACATCAATCTGGGCGATGGTGAAACGAGCGAGAAGATTGCGACCCATCTGAAGACCAATTCGACACCCGTTCGCATTTCTTACCGGATACAGCGAATGCCCCCCCGTCATGGCTGATTTCGAAGATGCTTGTTACCTAGCGAAGCCGCTTCCACAAGCGGAAGCTCTTTCTGTGCTAAAAAAGATGATTGAGCCCGAGAATAAAGCCAAGCCTGACTGAACGTCTAATTTCTTTAACTGTCCGCCTAAGACCAAACAGCCTGCAAACGGCCCATTTGCTGCACCATAACTGTTCTTTCTTCGGCCAATTTCGGCCGAGGAGAAGTGACATGGGATATTCAAGATTTGACCCGGCAATGCAGCATCGACGTGCGTGGAATGCCGGCAAGAACATTGGGACGAAACGTCCACTGACCCAGAAGCAAATCTAGGCCATTCGCTTTCATTTGGATCGGGAAGGACGACTGCGTGACAAGGCACTGTTCGACCTTGCGATTGACAGCAAGCTTCGTGGCTGCGACCTCGTCAAAATCAAGATCGGCGATGTCGTTGCGGGAGGCGATATCCGGTCTAGAGCGATCGTCATTCAGCAGAAGACCAATCGACCGGTCCAGTTCGAGCTGACAGCAGACGTGCGCAGCACCTTAACGTCATGGCTTGAGCGTCGAGGTGGGTCAACCAGTGACTACCTGTTCCCAAGTAGGATCGACCACACGGAACACATGAGCACGCGCCAGTATGCTCGCTTGGTGGACGAATGTGTCACAGCCATCGGATTGCGAAAGGCCGAATATGGCACGCATTCGCTTCGACGAACGAAAGCCGCAATGATCTATCGAGCCACCGGCAATATCCGAGCGATCCAGATCTTGCTAGTCACACGAAGATCGAAATACGGTTCGATATCTTGGCGTCGATGTGGAAGATGCGTTGCTGCTAGCCGAGCGCACCGAAATTTGAAGCTACTGCGGTCGGCCGGTTGCGATCGGTCGACCGTTTTTGGGTTGTAAAGCGAACTGCACAATTTGGCCAAGTTTCCGATTGGTTAGCAGCCATTCCCATGTGCCGGCATCGCGCCACGGTGCAGTCACCCTCTAAACGTGTCTCCTGCTTACCGCGTCAGAAGAACAGCTCGATCGCTAAACAGGCGGCGATCCCGACCACGATGTTCATCGGCAGCCCGATTTTGAGAAAGTCGTTGAACCGGTAATTGGCGGCGCCATAGACCAGCGTGTTGGTCTGGTAGCCGATCGGGGTCGCGAAGCTGGCGGATGCGCCGAACATGACCGCCACTATCAGCTGGCGCGGATCGATACCGAGATTGCCGGCGAGCGCGATGACGATCGGCGTCAGGATCACTGCGACTGCATTGTTGGTGACCGTCTCGGTCAGAATGCTGGTCAGCGCATAGACGCCGATCAGCAGTAGGAACGGGGATGTCTGGCCAAGAAAGGGCGTAAGCTGCGCGACGATCAGCTCGACCGTGCCCGCGCTTTCCAGACCCGCCCCGAAAGCCAGCATCGCGAAGATCAGCACCAGCGTGTTGCCGTCTAGCGAGGCCCAGGCGTCTTCAGGTTCGATACAGCGCGAGAGCAAGACGAAAGCGACGCCCACGATCGCAAGCGTGGCGATGGAGAAGCCGAAGAAAGCAGCGCCCAGAACGATCGCCGCCAGGGTCAGGACGGCGATGGGTGCCTTGCGCCGCTGGAACGCGCGAACCTGCGAATTGGCGACGTCGGCTAGTCCGACATTTTGCCGCATCGCCTGCGCGGCGTCCGAACCCGCAGCCACAAGCAAACGATCGCCGGCCTTTACGCGGGCGCTGGCAAGATCCGGTCCGGCCAGGTGCCGGGGTCGGGCAAGCCCAAGGATGCGCACCCTGATGCGAGACAGCATTGGTATTTCGGCAAGTTTGCGTCCGACGACCGGGTTATTCGCTGATACCACGGCTTCGATCAGGCGTAGATCGCTGGGCCGTGCCGGTCCAATGGTGTCGACGCCGCCACCAAGGCCGGTCAGCCCGACCTTCATGCCTTTTTCTTCCGCCAGCGATGCGAGTTCGGCGCTGCTGGCGCTGACGATGAGACGGTCGCCCAATTCGAGAGAATAATCCTCCAAATCCCGTCGGATAATTTCGACACCGCGATGCAAACCCAGTATTTTCACGCCGAGCCGCTTCGACAGTCCGGAATCCTTTATCCGATCGCCGATATTGGGGGATGCGTCCGTTACGACCAGTTCCGATAGATAGACGTCGCCTTCGCGCTCCCCGTCCTCTTCCGGTCGGTCCGGCAGAAGGAAAGGACCAGCCAAGAGCAGAAAGGCAGTGCCGGCCAGTGCGGTGACCAAGCCGACAGCGGTAATCTCGAAGATCCCGAACGCGGCCTGCCCCTGCTGCTGCGCGACCCCGTCGACGAGGAGATTGGTGGATGTCCCGATCAGGGTCAGCGTGCCGCCCATGATCGACAGATACGACAGCGGGATGAGGAGCCGTGTGGCGTTCACGCCGATCGCCTTGCCCAGGCGTTTGATGATGGGAATGAGCACGATGACGACCGGCGTATTGTTCATGAAGCCCGACGCCGCCAGCGTGCCGCCGGTTAATTCCGCGAAAGCGAGCCGGGGCGATTTGCGCAACCGCCGCAGCACCAGGCCGGCTACAGCCTCCAGCACGCCGGTACGGGTCAACGCGCCCGATACGATGAACATCGCCGCGATCGTAATGGGCGCGGTGTTGCTGAACACTTCGAGCAACCGGTCGCCCGATAGATATCCCGGGATCAGCATCAGGACCGCGCCCACAACCGCAGTCACGACAGGCGGCCTGCGTTCGGTTGCAAAGGCCAGAAAGACGATGCCGAGAACCAGCAGACCGATCTGGGCGCTGTAAATATCCAGCAGCCCGTAAATGCTTTCCAATAGCGTGTCCTAAAATGGGTCCGGACGGAGGTTAGGTTGATACTATCGACAGACGAAGAAGTTGCGCGCCCGGCCAACTTTTCCGTCACAGCGTTAAATATCCGATATAGATTGCATACAGGGCAAGAAACATGCCGCCCTCCCATCGTTTCAGCGTCCACCCGGTGCGCAGGAACGCGATCAGCAGCGCGGTCGCGCCCAACAGCACCCAGATATCGAACGCCGCGATCTCGGCGGGAACGTCGATCGGATGCACCAGCGCGGTGACGCCCAATATGCCGAAGATGTTGTAGATGTTGGAGCCGACAACATTGCCGATCGCGACATCGGCCTGACGCCGCAGCGCCGCGATGGCGCAGGCCACCAGTTCGGGCAGCGAGGTGCCTATCGCAACCACAGTCAGCCCGATGACGGTTTCGGTCACGCCGAAGTCGCGCGCGATTTCGCTGGCGGCATCGACCAGCAACCGCGCGCCGAACACGGTCGCCGCGATACCGGCTATCGACAGGCCCAGCGCAAGCGGCAGGTTCATGGTTGAAGAAACGCTGGCCGCCTCGCTTTCGTGACGAAGCCTCTCCGCGTCGTTCGGGCGTCGTTCGCTGCGATAGGCGAATACGATATAGCCGACGAGCAGCGCGACCAGCACCAGCCCGACTACCCGGTCGAGCGTTCCAATCAGCACCACGGCGGTGCAGGCCAACGCGGCGAACCACAGCGCGCCGCCATCGCGCATAAAGGCGGCGCGCTGTATGGCGAGCGGCAGGATCAGGGCCGACACGCCCAGGATTAGCAGGATGTTCGCGATGTTCGATCCCACGACGTTGCCCACGGCAATACCGGGCGCTCCGTCGAAAGCGGCAAACAGGCTGGTGACCAGTTCGGGCGTCGATGTGCCGAAGCCGACGATTGTCAGTCCGGCCAGCAGAGGCGACACGCCGAGCCGGTCGGCGACGGCAACCGCGCCGCGGACGAGGACATCGCCGCCTATGGCGAGCAGGGCCAAGCCGGTGAGCAAGAGCAGGATCGTCATGTCACCCGCTTTCGGACGGGCGCAGCCGGAGGGGCAGCACCAAGAAGATCAGGCGGCAAGCGTATGCACTTCCGCTTCGATCTGACGCGCGAGCGACGGCTCCAGCTTCAGCGCACCCGCAAGCCTGTCGAGGTAAACACGTTCAGCGGCGTCGGTCTCACCCGTCATGAACAGAGACGCGACGTATAGCTCCGCCGCCAGTTCGGGCGTCGTCGCTTCCCGGGCGATCGCGTCCAAATCAAGCGGCGCGCGCAGTTCGTCGAACAGGAACGCCTTGTCGTCCGCATCGAGCGCAAGAGTATCGACTGCCTCGTACAAGCGATCGCGTTCGGCGTCGTCCACATGGCCATCCGCCTTCGCCGCCGCGATCATCGCTTTCAGGATCGCGCGCGCGTGGCGCTGCTTTTCCCTTTCTTCGGTGGGCAAGAACGCACTGCTTTCGGGCGCAGCGTAATTGCTGGGCGCGGACAGCGCCTGTTGCGGAACTGGTTGCGCAGGCGCCGTGCCTTGCTGGTCGACCGAATGTTGCTGGTAAGCACGCCACGCCAGCCCTGCAACCAGACCCAACCCGCCGACCTTCGCTGCCGAACCGAGCATCTTCTTCGGCTTCTTGCCGCCCTTCATCAACAGTCCCAGAACGCCGCCGGCAATCGCCGCCTTGCCGGACGCCCCGGTAAGCATGGAGCCAAGCCCGCTTGTGTTTAGGCCACCTTGCCCTGGCGCACCGGGTTGCCCGCCACCAAGCAACCCTTGCAATCCGCCCGGGCCGAGCTTCTGTTCGACCAGCCACATGAGATCGCTCTCGCGGCCCGCCGCCGGCAGGGGGGAAGACTGATAACTGCCAAGCAGTTGGCCAAGAAGTTTAGTCGCACTCATATCCATCACTCCGTTTATTTCGGCAGGAGTGTGGTCTGATCAAAGGAACTGCTAGCCCGGACCGTCACTCCCCAAGGGAGCGATCCGACATCGCGGACAATCATCTACGCAGATTATCCGCCAGAGGGGCCCGGCTCGCGATATTGAAACTCTGTACCGCGTCGAAGGTTCCCCGTTACCCAGCGCTTTTCCAATGGCACGGTAACTTCATTATCGAACCCGGGATACGCCATAAAGCAAAGTAACCGTGAAACGTATAGGAGTGCGGACGGCTTGCCATAACGGCAGCTAAGGCCAACAAGACCGCCAATAACGGCCTGTCCGCCTACGGCCCAAGCTCATCTACGAAAAACGTGCTCATCCGCTCGCGCCAAACTGGATGCAACGAGCTCTGATCGCAAGGCCTGCACTGTCAGCTTGCGTGGTTGTCTTCCCTTCCGGCACGTCTAATTAATTCGGCGCACACACGAGAGTCCGAACGCCAGCCTCGCAAGCTGCGTCCGACATCGCCCTTCACGCTTAGCCAGAGCATTCATCGACATCTCCTCAATTTAGCAAACACCAGATCCGGGGCCTCCAAGCCTCCGCAAGCAGCGCAACTAGCTTCATATCGGGCGCTTCGCAGGCTCAGCTTCCTGTCGCTCGGAACTTGGAGACCAGCCGGAGCCGACGTCCCGACCCTGCCCAACCGGCGGACGGTCAACGACAACTTATCGCTGAAGTCCTTCCACTAATCCAAGCTCCCGAGCGAGCCCATCGCCGTCAGAACTATCTCTACAGCCTCTTCTGTGTGAGTCTGACACCGACTCGGATAAGTTGCCAGTAACTGAGCCTTAGATGCAGACACCCCTGTTCCTGCCAAGCTGTGCCGAGTTCAGATCAGCGGTCAACTGTGTCCAAGCAATCCAGCTTCCGATATGTCTTCGCCAAGCAGATCAAGCAGGAACCTATTATCGCAAAGCTTCGTCGCAAGGTGTTCATATAACGACGTCTCATTGGTCGCCGACACGCGGCACGCTGGCTTGCCATCAGGGGCATCAGGCTGCGTCCACAAGCATCGGTAACGCTCTGCGCCTTGCGGCTTTATCAGAATGGTTGGGCGTCATCGGACGTCCAGATCCTGGTCCTTGTAGAGGCTGATGTAGAAAGGCTTGGTTCTTCGTTGCCGGTCCGCGCTTCGACAATCCGCTCGTGTGGCCTGCCCGCGTAGCTTGAACCTGATCCCTACAGTCCGGCCAATCAACGATCGTCTTCATGTTCTGCCAAAGGCGTCGCCCTTATGTACGATCAGGCCACGATAGATGCGGTTCGAGAGAGGTGATAGAGTGTGCCGCGTCGATAGACGCACCCGCCGCGACTGACGTGGGGCCGCCAGGAGTTACGTTCTGTACCTTGGTGAGTCCGATAGCCTGAAGCGTTGCAGATCGTCTGCGTAGCACGCAGGCGACGCCCAAGTTGCCAGTAGCGCTGCATGATGTGGTGGACCTGCGCGGCTTCGGTTTCATTGACGATCAACTTGCGGTGACGACATCATAACCGAGCGGTACCGGACGGCCGATTGAGATGCCTTGTTCTTCGATGCTGCATCTTGTCGCGGATAAGGTCGCCGGTCACCTCGTGTTCGAACTGCGCGAGCTCAAAGAGCATGTTGAGTGTAAGGCGACCCATGCTGGTGGAGGTGGAACGATCGGGTGATGCTGACAAAGCTGGCGCTCGGCCTTATCCAGCACCTCGACGATCTTGGAGGAGTCAGCAAGGCTGCGGGTGAGTGATCGATCTTGTAGACGAGGACCACATCGATCTTGCCTGCCTCGACGTCGGCCAGCAATCGCTTCAGGCCGGGACGATCCATATTGCCGCCCAGAACCCGCCATCATCATAGCGCTCCTTCGCGAGAACCCAGCCTTCATGGTGCTGGCTAGGCGCATAGGCCGCGCAGGCTCTCATATGCGCATCGAGGGTGTTGAACTCTTGCTCCAGGCCGTCCTCGCGTGGATTTGCGGGTGTAGACTGCCGCAGCGAAGATCTTTCAGCCATGTCGGTCAGCCCGAAGAGCGGGGGCCTGACCATTGGGCGCCGGTAACGTGACGGGCGATTTCGCTGAGCGAGTTCAATGCTGCCGGCGAATCTGAGTCGGTCTTCCAGCACCTCTACTGATATGGTTCGGCTGCTTCATTCTCGGATGTAGACTTAGGCACCGAACGATAGCTTGTGGTTTCTTCGGTTGAGAAGATCAGGACTGCTTTTACCTTCTGCTGGAAGCCGCATCAGCTCTTGGGCGGAACTCAGCTTTGGCAGAAAACCGCCATGGTGGTGTTCCTGGAATCCGGTACGCTATCAACTATGCATTTAGCGCTGGCGGGACACTCGGCAGTTGTCGCTTGTCGATCTCGTCAACGTTGGCGAAACTCGGTCGACGACATAACTTCTTCAACCAAACAAGGTCGTTGTCGAGACGGTCATCGTGAAGTGCTAACATCAGTGTACTTGTAGCGGCTCAACTTTGTCGACCTTCTCGTGTCTCCACCCTTATGCCTCACCTCCCCAGTCAGAGATCATCGCTCGTGCGGAATGTGGTTGCCAGTCGGTGGTCCACGAAGATCTCTTCGATGGATGGTGCCGTTCTTGCGACGAAGCATTTTGAGCAGGGTTTTGGCCTTGGGATTGGGTTGGCGTTGAAATTTGTCGTTTGGCACTAGTAGGCTCTGGTAACGGGAGCCGACGAATATCGCCGCCCGTACCGAGATGAGCCCCAGCGTCTAATACGCTCGGGCCGCGCGAGGATCGTGTGGTCGATCGGTCGCATGGTAACACATGCTCTGAACAATGAGGCGAGTTGAGTCGATAAGGCGCCGCCCGCTTGCCGCGCAGTTCAAGATTAGGTTTTGCGTCCGTAAATGGGGTGGGAGCGGACCTTGGCGCCAATTTCCTCAACTTCTGGACG
>CAWFGS010000003.1:0-514110 GCA_963815535.1 uncultured Alphaproteobacteria bacterium | reverse complement strand
CTTTCACCTTAGCAGAGAAGACTGAAATCTGAGCGCTTTTCGGCGCCAGTCTAGCTGGAGGCTGGCGTTCACTTTGAGGCGGGAATTAACCGTCCGTTGCCGACGACATTCCACTAGTTGGAAGTAACAAATGAGCTATCAAGATGCTAAACCGGTTACGGGCCATTAACATTCGACTCGCTCATCCTGTTGTTCTCGACTGTTATAGATCGAGCGCTTGTCGCGTGGGATGGGCACGCGTAGGTAGAATGAAAAGCTAGCGTGCAAATTGCCGCAGTTTTTTATCGCGTTACGCGTCGATTTAGATATCAATCTCTGTGATCAATAGTCGATCCAAAGCCGAACGGGACACACATAAACAAAGAGAAATATGGCCAGTTCCCCATCGTCGGCATCGGTGCATCGGCCGGGGGGCTCGAAGCGTTGAGCGAGTTCGTGAAGGCGGTGCCGGAAGACAGCGGCCTAGCCTTTGTAATCGTGCAGCATCTTGCCCCCGATCATCCCTACATCATGGATCAACTGTTGGAGAGTCACACGCCGATCCCGGTGCGCAAAATCGAAGATGGCATGGCGGTGGAGCCGGACACGATCTACGTCATCCCGGCGGGTCCATCGCTTACGTTGGATGACGGCGCGCTGCACCTGCATGATCGCGATCCCGACAAGCATGTCCGCACACCGATCGACGAATTTCTTTCTTCGCTGGCGGAGGAGCGCGGCAAGTCCGCATTTGCCGTGATCCTGTCGGGCACGGGCGGCGACGGCACGCTAGGGTTGCGGGCGATCAAGACGGCCGGCGGTTTCGCCATCGTGCAGGAAAGCGACAGCGCGCGTTTTCCGGGCATGCCCGACAGCGCGGCAGCCACCGGCCTCGTGGATTTCGTGCTGACGCTGAGAGCCATTCCCGATCGCCTGATCGACATCGTCCGTCACCGCCAAAAGCTGACGAGCGATCGTGGAAGCAAGGAATTGCAGGAGGATGTCAAGGGATCGCTCGACCGGATCCTGGGCCTGATCGACGACGAGAACGGCCATGATTTCACGGATTACAAGCCCGGCACGCTGATTCGCCGAATTGAACGGCGCATGTCCCTGCTCCGCATAGCCGATGCCGCGACATCCGCGGACAGGTTGGAAAAAAGCGACGAGGAACGCGAACGGCTGCTGCAGGACTTCCTGATCGGCATCACCCGCTTCTTCCGCGAACCCGATGCGTTCGATCGGTTGAAGCAGGATGTGGTCCTGCCCCTGCTGGACCGCGGTCAGAGCCGGTTTCGCATCTGGGTACCGGGCTGTTCGACCGGCGAGGAGACCTATTCCATTGCGATGCTTTTTTCCGAGGCGATGAAGGAGGCTGGCGACCACCGGCCCTGCCAGATATTCGGCACCGATATCGATGCCGCCGCGCTGCGCCGGGCGCGCAGCGGAACCTACGCGAAAAGCCAACTCGACGGCTTGTCGCCGGAACGTCGCGACCGGTTTCTGGTGCAGGCGGAGGGGGATTGCCAGATCAGCCAGGAGCTGCGCGAACAATGCGTTTTTGCGCCGCATAATCTGCTGCAGGATCCGCCCTTTTCGCGGCTCGATCTGATTTCGTGCCGCAACCTGTTCATCTATCTGAATTCGAACAGCCAGGACACGATCATCAAGCGTTTCCACTACGCGCTGAACGAGAAGGGTTACCTGTTCCTCGGACCGTCGGAATCGCTCGGCAAGCAGGAGAGATATTTCAACACGCTGGACCGTGAAGTACGGCTGTATCAACGCAACGATGCCGAACCGCCGGGATTTTCCACACTCGCGATGTCAAGTGAGGACGGGGAACGGCGGCAGCGGCGGATTTCGGCGCCACCGGGCGACAGCCTGATGCAAACGCCCGCCGAACCGGATTTCGAACAGCAAATATCCAATTTCTTCCTGCGCGAAGCGGCTCCCCCATTCGCGGTGGTCAACGCGCAGGACGAAATCAGCTAGATCTCCGAACGCATGGCCCCGTACGTCAAACCCTCCATGGGTACGGTCAGCGCGTCGCTCGACCAGTTTCTAGCGCGCGAATTGCGCATGCCGGTGCGCAGCGTGGTCGGGGAGGCTCGCAAGACAAAAGCGCAAGCGTCGATCGCCAACATTGTGGTGGACGATGGGTCCGGGCCATCCCTGTTCGATATTGAGGCCAAACCCACCCCGTTTGCGGATGGTCATGTGCTGATCACACTGCAACCCGTCCGCACGCAGGACGCGGCGGACCTGGCGGATGCGACGCAGATACGCAGCCAGGCGGAACGCGATCTGGTCGAACGCGAGCTGACGCTGACGAAACAGCAATTGTCCTCCACCTTGTCCGATTACGAAACGACCGAACAGGAATTGCGCAGTTCGAACGAGGAGCTGCTGTCGATGAACGAAGAGCTGCAAAGCTCGAACGAGGAACTGGAAACGTCGCGCGAGGAATTGCAGTCGATCAACGAAGAGCTGGAAACGATCAACGCGGAGCTGACGGAGAACAATCGCCAGCTTATCGAGGCCAATTCGGACCTCAAGAATCTGTTCGAGAGCACCGACATCGCCACCGTGTCCCTGGACCAGAACTTGCGGGTGCGGCGGTTCACGCCAAACGCGCGAAAGCTTTTCGGCATTCGCGAACGCGATATCGACAGGGAACTTAGCGATCTGAAATGGGCGGTCTCCTACGAACATCTGGAAGACGATGCGGAGAAGTGTGGCGCGACATTGCAAACGGTCGAGCGCGAAGTGCGCATTGATGCGACCGACGAGACGTTTCTCTTGCGGCTACAGCCTTACCGGCGAACGGACGGACCGGATCGACGGCTGCGTGATGAGCATGATCGACATTACCGATCGCAAAAACTTCGAGCGGCAACTTGCCGCGAATGCAGAAGTGCGGGAACGCCAGTATAGCGAACTGGAAACCCTATACGATACGACACCAGGTCGGGCTTTCGCTGGTCGATAGCGACCTGCGCTGGATTCGGATCAATGAACGGCTGGCGGAGATCAACGGGTTCCCGGCAAGCGATCATATCGGGAAGGTGCAGGAAGAGCTGATCCCCGATATCGATGGCAAGGTTCGCGACTTGCAGAGCGAGGTCATGCGCACCGGCAAACCGATTTCCGGGTTGGAAGTTACCGGCGTAACACCCGCCGAACCCGATCGGACGCGTCACTGGATCGTCGATTACTACCCGGTGCGCCAGGCCGGCGAACTGTTCGCCGTCGGATGCTGCGTACAGGAGGTGACCAAGCAGGTCGAGGCTGCGCGGGCCCTGAACGAAGCGGTGGCCACGCACGACGTCCTGCTTTCCGAACTGCAGCACCGGGTAAAGAATACAATGGCGACGGTGCTGGCCATCGTGCAGTTTTCCGCCAAAAACGCGACCGATATCGGCGCCTTTACCGACACGCTGCGCAACCGGCTGAGCGCGATCGCGCGAACGCACGACGTCTTGTCTTCGTCTGGGTGGGAAGGCACGACGATCGAGGACGTCGTGCGCCGGGAACTGGCGCCCTATGCCCAAGGATCAGCACGGAACGGTTCCGGTGCAGGGCGATACGATCGGCATCTCCGCCAAACAGATGCTATCGCTGGCTCTCGCACTCCACAAATTGGCAACCAACGCGGTAAAATACGGCGCGCTGTCCGTCGCTGGTGGCAAAGTGAATGTGTGTGCTCGAACATCCGACGACGGACAGGTTCATTTGAAATGGCACGAAAAGGGCGGCCCAGCAGTCAAAGCGCCGAACAAGACAGGGAGTGGCTTCGGCACCCTATTGCTGACCCAGATATTGGGTCTGGATCTACAAGGCAGCGTCCAATTGGACTATGCCATGGATGGCTTGATATTCGAATTGCAGTTCCCACGGAAATCGGACAGAATTGAAGAGTGAGTGAAATGCCACAAGTGCTGATCGTCGACGACGAATTCATGACCGCGATGGCTTTCGCGGATTTTCTGTCGGACGAAGGATATAGAATCACCGGCCCTTACGCGAACGCCGATGACAGATTAAAAGCCCTAAAGACGGGCGAGCCCGATGCAGCCTTTCTCGACATCAATCTGGGCGATGGTGAAACGAGCGAGAAGATTGCGACCCATCTGAAGGCCAATTCGACTCCGTTCGCATTTCTTACCGGATACAGCGAATGCCCCCCCCGTCATGGCTGATTTCGAAAATGCTCGTTACCTAGCGAAGCCGCTTCCACAAGCGGAAGCTCTTTCTGTGCTAAAAAAGATGATTGAGCCCGAGAATAAAGCCAAGCCTGACTGAACGTCTAATTTCTTTAACTGTCCGCCTAAGACCAAACAGCCTGCAAACGGCCCATTTGCTCCACCATAACCGTTCTTCTTCGGCCAATTTCGGCCGAGGAGAAGTGACATGGGATATTCAAGATTTGACCCCGCAATGCAGCATCGACGTGCGTGGAATGCCGGCAAGAACATTGGGACGAAACGTCCACTGACCCGAGAAGCAAATCTAGGCCATTCGCTTTCATTTGGATCGGGAAGGACGACTGCGTGACAAGGCACTGTTCGACCTTGCGATTGACAGCAAGCTTCGTGGCTGCGACCTCGTCAAAATCAAGATCGGCGATGTTGTTGCGGGAGGCGATATCCGATCTATAGCGATCGTCATTCAGCAGAAGACCAATCGACCGGTCCAGTTCGAGCTGACAGCAGACGTGCGCAGCACTCTTTCGTTATGGTTGGAGCGTCGAGGAGGGTCAGTTACTGACTACCTGTTCCCAAGCAAGGTCGACCACACGGGACACATGAGCACGCGCCAGTATGCTCGCTTGGTGGACGAATGGGTCACAGCCATCGGATTGCGAAAGGCCGAATATGGCACGCATTCGCTTCGACGGACGAAAGCCGCAATGATCTATCGACCCACCGGCAATATCCGAGCGATCCAGATCTTGCTAGATCACACGAATATCGAAAATACGGTTCGATATCTTGGCGTCGATGTGGAAGATGCGTTGCTGCTAGCCGAGCGCACCGAAATTTGAAGCTACTGCGGTCGGCCGGTTGCGATCGGGTCGACCGTTTTCTGGGTTGTAAAGCGAACTGCACAATTTGGCCAAGTTTCCGATTGGTTAGCAGCCATTCCCATGTGCCGGCATCGCGCCACGGTGCAGTCACCCACTAAACGTGTCTCCTGCTTACCGCGTCAGAAGAACAGCTCGATCGCTAAACAGGCGGCGATCCCGACCACGATGTTCATCGGCAGCCCGATTTTGAGAAAGTCGTTGAACCGGTAATTGGCGGCGCCATAGACCAGCGTGTTGGTCTGGTAGCCGATCGGGGTCGCGAAGCTGGCGGATGCGCCGAACATGACCGCCACTATCAGCTGGCGCGGATCGATACCGAGATTGCCGGCGAACGCGATGACGATCGGCGTCAGGATCACTGCGACTGCATTGTTGGTGACCGTCTCGGTCAGAATGCTGGTCAGCGCATAGACGCCGATCAGCAGTAGGAACGGGGATGTCTGGCCGAGAAAGGGCGTAAGCTGCGCGACGATCAGCTCGACCGTCCCCGCGCTTTCCAGACCCGCCCCGAAAGCCAGCATCGCGAAGATCAGCACCAGCGTGTTGCCGTCTAGCGAGGCCCAGGCGTCTTCACGTTCGATACAGCGCGTGAGCAAGACGAAAGCGACGCCCACGATCGCAAGCGTGGCGATGGAGAAGCCGAAGAAAGCAGCGCCCAGAACGATCGCCGGCGATGGGTGCCTTGCGCCGCTGGAACGCGCGAACCTGCGAATTGGCGACGTCGGCTAGTCCGACATTCTGCCGCATCGCCTGCGCGGCGTCCGAACCCGCGGCCACAAGCAAACGATCGCCGGCCTTTACCCGCGGGTGCTGACAAGATCCGGTCCGGCCAGGTGCCGGGGTCGGGCAAGCCCAAGGATGCGCACCCTGATGCGAGACAGCATTGGTATTTCGGCAAGTTTGCGTCCGACGACCGGGTAATTCGCTGATACCACGGCTTCGATCAGGCGTAGATCGCTCGGCCGTGCCGGTCCAATGGTGTCGACGCCGCCACCAATGCCGGTCAGCCCGACCTTCATGCCTTTATCTTCCGCCAGCGATGCGAGTTCGGCGCTGCTGGCGCTGACGATGAGACGGTCGCCCAATTCGAGAGAATAATCCTCCAAATCCCGTCGGATAATTTCGACACCGCGATGCAAACCCAGTATTTTCACGCCGAGCCGCTTCGACAGTCCGGAATCCTTTATCCGATCGCCGATATTGGGGGATGCGTCCGTTACGACCAGTTCCGACAGATAGACGTCGCCTTCGCGCTCCCCGTCCTCTTCCGGTCGGTCCGGCAGAAGGAAAGGACCAGCCAAGAGCAGAAAGGCAGTGCCGGCCAGTGCGGTGACCAAGCCGACAGCGGTAATCTCGAAGATCCCGAACGCGGCCTGCCCCTGCTGCTGCGCGACCCCGTCGACGAGGAGATTGGTGGATGTCCCGATCAGGGTCAGCGTGCCACCCATGATCGACAGATACGACAGCGGGATGAGCAGCCGTGTGGCGTTCACGCCGATCGCCTTGCCCAGGCGTTTGATGATGGGAATGAGCACGATGACGACCGGCGTATTGTTCATGAAGCCGGACGCCGCCAGCGTGCCGCCAGTCAGTTCCGCAAAAGCGAGCCTTGGCGATCTGCGCATCCGCCGCAGCACCAGACCGGCGACAGCCTCGAGCACGCCGGTACGGGTCAACGCGCCCGATACGATGAACATCGCCGCGATCGTAATGGGCGCGGTGTTGCTGAACACTTCGAGCAACCGGTCGCCGGATAGATATCCTGGGATCAGCATCAGGACCGCGCCCACAACCGCAGTCACGACAGGCGGCCTGCGTTCGGTTGCAAAGGCCAGAAAGACGATGCCAAGAGCCAGCAGACCGATCTGGGCGCTGTAGATATCCAGCAGCCCGTAAATGCTTTCCAATAGCGTGTCCTAAAGATGGGTCCGGACGGAGGTTAGGTCGTTACTTCAGCTTAAGGAAGAAATTTCGCGGCAGGCAAGCTTTTGCGTCAGAGCGTCAAATACCTGATATATACGGCATACAGAGCAAGAAACATGCCGCCCTCCCATCGTTTCAGCGTCCACCCGGTGCGCAGGAACGCGATCAGCAGCGCGGTCGCGCCCAGCAGCACCCAGATATCGAACGCCGCGATCTCGGCGGGAACGTCGATCGGATGCACCAGCGCGGTGACGCCCAATATGCCGAAGATGTTGTAGATGTTGGAGCCGACAACATTGCCGATCGCGACATCGGCCTGACGCCGCAGCGCCGCGATGGCGCAGGCCACCAGTTCGGGCAGCGAGGTGCCTATCGCAACCACAGTCAGCCCGATGACGGTTTCGGTCACGCCGAAGTCGCGCGCGATTTCGCTGGCGGCATCGACCAGCAACCGCGCGCCGAACACGGTCGCCGCGATACCGGCTATCGACAGGCCCAGCGCAAGCGGCAGGTTCATAGTTGAAGAAACGCTGGCCGCCTCGCTTTCGTGACGAAGCCTCTCCGCGTCGTTCGGGCGTCGTTCGCTGCGATAGGCGAATACGATATAGCCGACGAGCAGCGCGACCAGCACCAGCCCGACTACCCGGTCGAGCGTTCCAATCGGCACCACGGCGGTGCAGGCCAACGCGGCGAACCACAGCGCGCCGCCATCGCGCATAAAAGCGGCGCGCTGTATGGCGAGCGGCAGGATCAGGGCCGACACGCCCAGGATTAGCAGGATGTTCGCGATGTTCGATCCCACGACATTGCCGACGGCAATACCGGGCGCTCCGTCGAAAGCGGCGAACACGCTGGTGACCAGTTCCGGCGTCGATGTGCCGAAGCCAACGATCGTCAGGCCGGCCAGCAGAGGCGACACGCCGAGCCGGTCGGCGACCGCGCCGCGGACGAGGACATCGCCGCCGATCGCGAGCAGGGCCAGGCCGGCGAGCAAGAGCAGGATGGTCATGTCACCCGCTTTCGGACGGGCGCAGCCGGAGGGGCAGCACCAAGAAGATCAGGCGGCAAGCGTATGCACTTCCGCTTCGATCTGACGCGCAAGCGACGGCTCCAGCTTCAGCGCACCCGCAAGCCTGTCGAGGTAAACACGTTCAGCGGCGTCGGTCTCACCCGTCATGAACAGAGACGCGACGTATAGCTCCGCCGCCAGTTCGGGCGTCGTCGCTTCCCGGGCGATCGCGTCCAAATCAAGCGGCGCGCGCAGTTCGTCGAACAGGAACGCCTTGTCGTCCGCATCGAGCGCAAGAGTATCGACTGCCTCGTACAAGCGATCGCGTTCGGCGTCGTCCACATGGCCATCCGCCTTCGCCGCCGCGATCATCGCTTTCAGGATCGCGCGCGCGTGGCGCTGCTTTTCCCTTTCTTCGGTGGGCAAGAACGCACTGCCTTCGGGCGCAGCGTAATTGCTGGGCGCGGACAGCGCCTGTTGCGGAACTGGTTGCGCAGGCGCCGTGCCTTGCTGGTCGACCGAATGTTGCTGGTAAGCACGCCACGCCAGCCCTGCAACCAGACCCAACCCGCCGACCTTCGCTGCCGAACCGAGCATCTTCTTCGGCTTCTTGCCGCCCTTCATCAACAGTCCCAGAACGCCGCCGGCAATCGCCGCCTTGCCGGACGCCCCGGTAAGCATGGAGCCAAGCCCGCTTGTGTTTAGGCCACCTTGCCCTGGCGCACCGGGTTGCCCGCCACCAAGCAACCCTTGCAATCCGCCCGGGCCGAGCTTCTGTTCGACCAGCCGCATGAGATCGCTCTCGCGGCCCGCCGCCGGCAGGGGGGAAGACTGATAACTGCCAAGCAGTTGGCCGAGAAGTTTAGTCGCACTCATATCCATCACTCCGTTTATTTCGGCAGGAGTGTGGTCTGATCAAAGGAACTGCTAGCCCGGACCGTCACTCCCCAAGGGAGCGATCCGACATCGCGGACAATCATCTACGCAGATTATCCGCCAGAGGGGCCCGGCTCGCGATATTGAAACTCTGTACCGCGTCGAAGGTTCCCCGTTACCCAGCGCTTTTCCAATGGCACGGTAACTTCATTATCGAACCCGGGATACGCCATAAAGCAAAGTAACCGTTAAACGTATAGGAGTGCGGACGGCTTGCCATAACGGCAGCTAAGGCCAACAAGACCGCCAATAACGGCCTGTCTGCCTACGGCCCAAAAGCCCACCTAACGAAAAACGCTTATCTGCTCGCGCCAAACTGGAGGCAACGAGCTTGATTGCAGCGCCTGCACTGTCAGCTTGCGTGGTTGCTTCCCCTCCACGGCACGTTGAATTAATTCGGGCGCAACACACGAAATCCCAACCAGCCTCGCAAGCCGCGTCCGACATCGCCCTTCACGCTTAGCCAGAGCATTCATCGACATCTCCGGATTAGCAAACACCAGATCCCGGGCCTCCAAGGCCTCCGCAAGCAGCGCAATCAGCTTCATATCGTGCTTTGCAGGCTCAGCTTCCTGTTGCTCGGAACTCGGAGCAACTAGCTTGAGCTGATGTCCCGACCTGTGCCGAACCCCTGGAATGGTCAATGAGAGCTTATTGCTGGCCGAAACTCCTTCCACCAACCCAAGCTCCCGAGCCAGCTCCTCGCCGCTAAGAACTATCTCTACAGCCTCTGCGCCAAGTCTGACACCCGTCACAAGTTTGGCCAGTAACTCAGCCTTAGATGCAGACACCCCGCTGCGAAGCTGTGCCGAGTTCAGATCAGCCTGGCCCCGAACCGTTTTAAGCAATCCAGCTTCCGATATGTCTTCGCCAAGCAGATCAAGCAGGAACCCATCATCGCAAAGCTTCGCCGCAAGGTGTTCACATACGATGTTCTCAAGATTGGTCGCCGACACGCGGCACGCCGGCTTGCCATCAAGGGCATCAGGCCGCGTCACATAGTATCGGTAACGCTGCGCCTTGTGGCTTTTACCAGAATGGTTGGGCGTCATCGGACGTCCATACTGGTCCTCTAAGAGGCCTATGAGAAGGCTTGGTTCTCTGATGTGCTTGCGCTTCGACAATCCGCTTGTGTGGCCTGCCCGCGTGGCTTGAACCTGATCCCACAGTTGCTGATCAACGATCGCTTCATGTTCTCCGCCAAAGGCCTCGCCCTTATGTACCATCATGCCGCGATAGATGCGGTTCGAGAGTAGGTGATAGATTGTGCCGCGTCGATAGACGCAGCCGCCCTTATGCGGCCCGCCAGAACGCTGTTGCACCTTAGTCCGGTATCCTTCTCGCTGCAGCTCTGCGATTAACGCGGGTACGGTGCCTAGTGCCACGTAGCGTTGCATGATGTGGCGAACCTGCTCGGCTTCCTTTGGAACCACCACTAGCTTGCGATCCTTGACCTTGTAACCAAGCGGCATCTGACCGCCCATCCAGATGCCCTTGCGCTTGGAAGCAGCAATCTTGTCGCGGATACGCTCGCCGGTCACCTCGCGTTCGAACTGCGCGAATGACAGCAGCATGTTGAGCGTAAGCCTACCCATGCTGGTGGTAGTGTTGAACGATTGGGTAATGCTGACAAAGCTGGCCTCAGCCTTATCAAGCACCTCTACGATTTTGGAGAAGTCAGCAAGGCTGCGGGTGAGCCGGTCGATCTTGTAAAGCAGGATGATATCGATCTTTCCTGCAGCGACATCGGCCAGCAACCGCTTCATGCCAGGACGCTCCATATTGCCGCCCGAGAACCCGCCATCATCATAGCGCTCTTCGTTCAGCACCCAGCCTTCGTGGCGCTGGCTTAGCGCATAGGCCGCACAGGCCTCATATTGCGCATCGAGGCTGTTGAACTCCTGTTCCAGGCCATCCTCGGTGGATTTGCGGGTATAGACTGCGCAGCGAAGAATCTTCTCAACCATTGGCGGTCAGCCCGAAGAAGCGTGGTCCTGACCATTGGGTGCCGGTTACGTGCCGTGCGATTTCGCTGAGCGAGTTCCATGTCTTGTCGGCGTATCTGAACCCGTCCTCCAGCACCTCGACCGATATGGTTTGGCCGTTCCATTCTCGGATGAGACGTGCACCGAACGATAGCTTGCTCTTTGGTTTAAGAATAACAGCACCGCTTTTACCTTCTGCTGCAAGCCGCATCAGCTCTCGGCGGACCAGCTTTGGCAAACCGCCATGGCGGCGTTCCTGCAATCGGTACGCTATCAACGACCGCATCAGCGCTGGCGGGACACTGGGCAGTTGTCGCTTGTCGATCTCGGCCCAACGTTCGCGAAGCTCGGTTGACGACATATCTTCCAACGCAACAAGGTCGTTGTCGAGACGGCTCATTGTGCAGCGCCATCAGCGGTACTGTAGCGGCTGACTTTGTCGACCTTCTCGCGTTCTACCTTATGTCCTTTCTTCTTCAGCCCTGAGATCATCGCTCGTGCGGAATGCGGTTGCCAGTCGGTGGCTTTGATGATCTCTTCGATGGATGCGCCGTTCTTGCGACGAAGCATTTTGAGCAGGGTTTTGGCTTTGGGATTGGGTTGGCGTTTAATTTTGTCGTTTGGCACTAGTAGTCTCCGGTAACGGAGCGACGATATTGCCGCCCGTACCGAGATGAGCCCCAGCGTCTAATACGCTCGGGCTGCGCGAGGATCGTGTGGTCGATCGGTCGCACGGCAACACATGCTCGAACAATCAGCGAAGTCCAGTCGATAAGGCGCTGCCCGCTTGCCGCGCAGTTCGGGATTAGGTTTTGCAACCGTAAATGGGGTGGGGAGCGGACCTTGGCGCCAATTTCCTCAACTTCTGGACGTGGGCCGAAAGCCGACAGTCTGGTTACCGATAAAAGAAAGGCGCAAAACTGACATTCGGGCGAGCGAAAGGACCGGACAGCTGCAGAACCGTTATGTGCGGTTCTGAAAAATGTTAATATCGGACATTCTGAACGCTGCTGTTTTAACCGTGTCACGTTCATTGGCCAAAAATTATTCACCGCCGTCATTGTAATATCATATCACTAGGAGATTGGCTATCGTCTAAAGAACGGATTTGTATATGGAAAAGGTTGAATTATTCACCTCCAACGACGTCGTTTCGGCTCTAGACGAATTTGTAACCGATAACGTGCGATATTTTGTAACACCGCTAGAAAAATTTGACGCCGGCAAGTTTCCGAAGCAGCCTACGGTAATGTTCGTAGACTGGCTTCTTCATGATATGTCAGGCCTTGAAATGTGTCGGCGACTGCGGAGCAGGCCCCATCTGCTGAACCTGTATATTGTTGTCGTGTTGGAAGTCGAAACCATTGAGCAGCGCAGCAGGGCGATGGCGGCTGGGGCAGATGATTACATGTCCGGCCCACTTGATATTAACAAACTTCACAAATGGCTAGTAAATCACCGTAATATCGTTCGATCGCGGTATTTGAAAGACACTACCGACAAATTTCCAGTATTAGATCACGCGTCTCTTAGTATAGGATATAAAAACCGGTTTACTAGTTTATCGCGCAGTGAATTCCGCCTGCTCGAAGTGCTGCTCGATTTTTCGGGCCGCGTTGGTTCTAGGGCGCAAGTGATAAATGATATGACAGCGGAAGAACGGCCGCAAAGCGAACGAACTGTTGATCAATGGATTGCGAGGCTGCGTGCGAAACTCGTGGCGATCGAACTCGACCACGCATTGCGAACGGTTCGTGACAAAGGTTATATCTTCGATGCCCTCGTACAAAGGGATGGACAGGACACAGCAGATGATGTCGGCAACCCTATTGTTTGCGCAGTTTAAAGCTGGACGGTCACTATTCCGTGTTTATAAACGATGTTTCCAAAGTGTTTAGCTTCTGGATCAAGACTGCTTTTTGAAGGCCAGTTATAGGTCGGGGGTATTTACCGAATGCAGAGTGGAGACTCTTTGAACCGCTGCCGAGCCGCTGATGGAGATCCCGGTCGTGCCGCCCAGGGCGGTGCTGATAAACAAAGGCTATGACGGGATCGCTTCCGGGAAGCCCGCTGATCCAGGGTATTCTACCGATTAGCGCGTCCCACTCGAACTGCCCGGCGCTCGAGCATCCCAATTATCGCCGCTACCGGAACCGCAATCGCGTGGAGCGCACATTCGGCAAGGTCAAGTAACAGCGCCGTATCGCTACGCGTTACGGCAGAACAGTCATTTCGTTCGAAAGCTTTCCCGACCTTGCCGCCGCCCAGCTATGGCTGAAATCGGTTGTCAACACGGCTTAGAACTCGGTTGATACCGAAAATGAGAAACTACGCCCGACATCGTAAGTGTTGATTTCTATCCGGTTCGTTCCATTCGTTTGAAATTCGAAGTTATCGCGCCCGGTAATGTTGCGCGCTTCCAGTTTCAATTCGAACGGACGACCGCCCAAATCGACAGCTTGACGGGCGACGAAATCCAACCGCAGACCGGGGTCTTCGATAATATCGGGAAGATTGCTCGTGCCGCGACTGGTCACCCGCTGACTGGCATAGGAAAGCAGCAAAGTCAGCTGCGACAATTTGTCCAGATCTTCGAGGCCGAGCTGCATATTGACCAGATGGTCCGACTGCCCGGTCAGAGGAACACCGTCGATGAAAAAGTTGGTCGATGGCTGCGGGCCGCTGGGAAATACGGTAACCAAATCGTCTGCCTGAACCTGAATTTCGGACTGCGTGAAGGTGTAATTCGCAACCGCGACGATGCGTTTGCTTTCCCAAAAGCCGCCCCAGTCGATCAGGTCGAAATTGAACTGCGCTTCCAGTTCGCCGCCGTAAAGGGTGGCACTGGGCGCATTCGCAAAACGGGTCAGCTGTTCGTTATCGGAAAAACTAGAAAACGCCTCGATCGGGTTTTCGATATCCTTGTAAAAACCGGCCAGCGAAACCTTGTTCTGGCCGGAATAATATTCCAGCCGCGCCTCGTAATTCGTCAATTCGCTGTCGATCAGCGCGGGATTGCCGTTGAACTGGCGGTTCGTTTCGGGATCGAAATAGGTCTGGAAAACAAGCTCGCGAAACTGGGGTCGCGCGATGGTTCGCGACCCGCTGATACGTCCTTGGAGTTCGGGCGAGATTTCCCAAGTCAACGTAGCGCCCGGCAGGAAATAATCGTTATTGAGCAATGTCGAATTCGTGGAACCAAGAGGTATCGCGAACACCTCCACCGGGACGACGGACTGGCGTGCATCTTCGTAGCGCACGCCAATATCGAGGCTGACTGTATCGAACGGGGAAAGCCGAAATTGTCCGTAGCCTGCGTGGATTTCCAGATCGGCCTGGAACGCCGGATCCGATTGCGTGGTTTCGATGAGGCCGATGTCGAAGAAATCTATCACCGCATCGCCCAACAACAGATCGGGTCGCAACGCCCCGACGGCGTCTATAAAGTTCGTTCCGGCATCGAACAGGAATTCGCGGCGCGAGGAAAAGCGGCTGGTGTCGGTGTAGGCATATCCTACGGTTGCCCCGATCCAATCGGCGAATTGATAGCTCACATCGACGCCGCCGTAATACAGATTTTCCTCAAGTTCCGAAAACGTTACCGACGCGGTCCCGGTCTGGCGATCGAGAACGTTTATGAAAGTATCGCCAAGGGGATCGTTGGCGTTGTTGGTGCGAACGTAATCGAACCGATATTCGTAAGGGGCGTCGCGTTTGGTCTGGGCGAACCCACCACGCAGATCGACGGACAGGTCGCCGAATTCCAGCTCCCCCACAAGCTGGGTGTTGTAAAGCTGTCGTTCGAACCAACCGGTGTCCTGATTGAATTCGCTGTCGTCGTCCTGGAAGTCGGTTCCGACCGAAAGTTGCGTTTGTTTCAACGTGTCGCGGATGAACAAATTGGTGAACCGGAACTTGTGGTCCCCCGTCTCCAGCCCGAAGCCGAGCAAACCGTTCACAAGAATACGATTGTCCGTCACCAAATCGCGAAAGTCGGTGTCCAGGCTTAAACTCTGATCGACCGCCGTCTGCGAGATGATCGACCGGTTGCGCCATTTGTTGCTGATCGACGCGTTGGCTATCACACCCAGCCGCCCCGTGTCGCCGAAATCGACCCCGTGGCCGGCGGTGATCCCGCCTGAAAAATTGAACGGTAGATTATTCAAGCGTTGAGCCAGCACGAGATTCGGATCGCCGAGTTCGCGCGCGATCGCCTGCTGATCGACGCTCAGGTCGGTCAGACGCGCGCCGCTGTCGAAAAAATTCTGCAAAGTTGGTGGTAGGTTGCGTGTGCCGTCATCGAATCCGAGAAAATCGATATCGCCTCCGTAATAGGCATTTCCACGCTCTAGAGTGGTTTCGCTATCGCCGCTGATGCCGGTGCTGAACCGGATAAAGCTTTCATCGGGAATGGCTTGTGTCGTGAGGTTGATGACACCCCCGCCAAATTCTCCGGGAAAATTGGCCGAATAAGTTTTCTGGACCAGCGATGATGAAATCACGCCAGTGGGGAAAATATCGAGAGGGACCACCCGGCTCAAGGGTTGGGGGCTGGGCAAAGGCAGGCCGTTCAGCAGCGCGAGGGAATAGCGATCGCCCAGCCCGCGTACGAAAACGAACCCGTTGCCCTGTACCGATAAACCGGTAACCCGGGCGAGCGCGCCGGCGATATCGCCTTCCCCCGTCCGGGCGATCTGTTCGCTCGACAAGACCGAAACGACCTGGCTGGAAGATCGGGCAATGTCGCGGTTCCGGCGACCGGTTACAACGATCGTGCCGCCGGGAATGGATATTTCTGGGTCTTCGAACTGGTCTTCTTCGGGCGTGTTGTCGATACCTTCGGCAGATTCAATCGTTTGCGGGTTGGGTTCGGCGTCCGGATCGATAACCCCTTCCGCGCCGGTTCCCGGCTGCCCCCCCGTACCTTGTGCAAATACGACGGACGGAACCGTCATCGCCGAGCTGACGAGTAGGAAGCCGGCGAGCTTCTGGCCGATGGACATGGTCAAAAAACCTCTTCGAAATCGCAATTCGCAAACTTACGGGTCAGCCGGTAAGTTCGTGGGCGTGCATCACAGATCGGGGGCCTTCGTATCGAAAAGCCCCCGACTGTCGTTCCAAGATCAGGAATAGACGGGAAGCGAAGTGCAGGCACCGGTATTGCCGGTGCCGAACGAAACCGCCGTGGAATTGCAGGTCCACCCTTGCGTCCAGTCCGTCCCGCCTTGCTGGACAGCACCGATGTAACTGACGTTCTGGAAGAAACTGCTGAGCGTGGTAGGGTTGAACGCCATGACTGCCGTTTCGTTCGATCCGTTCCGGAATGTCATGGACAGCGTATTGGTAAAGTTCGTGTGGTTGTTCGATCCCGCTTCGAACACAGCCTGCGTCTGAGCGGCCGTAACGCCGCCGCTGCCGGCGCGGAATGCCGTGGCGCAGTCAAGCACGACCGATTGGAACAGCGGTGGCCCCGCCTCATCACGCGATGCGTCGGCCGCCCGAATTGTCTGCGGTTGGTCGATCCGCAAACATGGCGTTCCCTGCGAACCATCCACCACGACGGTGTTCACGAGCGAATAATCCGCCGCCCCGCGAATACGCAGCGCCTGATCGTTGGTGCGACGCTGAATGAAGGTCGCGTTCGAAATCTGGGTGCGCTGACGCGGTGTCTGTTCTTCCAACCCATTGGTGGAGTCGGCTTCGATGATACCGTCGCCGACTTCGTTGCGCTGAATGGCGATCACGAACTGCAAGTTCGCTTTGACGCCGGTATCGGTATCGATCGAATCGTCTTCTGCGCCGACAACGATCAGATTACGCATATTCACGAAACCGCCGAAGAATTCGACGCCATCGTCCGAACTGTTGTAGCTCATCACGTTGTCGAATGTCGTGCCGGTGCCAGTGCCTCCCGTCGTCAACGATTGCAGTTCGTTATCGCCTGAAAGGACGAAGCCCGAATAACGGATCTGCACGAAGCTGAGGCGTCCTGAATTGTCGTTGTTGGTCGCGCCGCCGAAGATAGCCGGCTGTGCGGCCCCCTCGACCTGACGTTCGCAACTGGTGCTGCCCGGCGTCGCGCCTGGTGCGATGCAGTCCGTTACCGGCGCACGCCCCGACAGGACGATCCCGCCCCATTGGCCCGATGAATTGTCGTTGTTGAGGCCCAGCACGTTGTCGCGGCTGGTAAAGATGATCGGCCGCGTCGCCGTCCCCGCCGCGTTGATCCTGTTCCCGCGATTGACGTTCAGGAAACTTGCGCCACTGGCATAGACAATCGCGCCTGCTTCGATCGACAGCTGCACGTTGGTGTCGCTGACACCGTCGCTCGCATCGGGGGTCGGTCCACCATCGGTGCCGACATCGACCCGGCCGTCCATCAGATAAAGCAAACCGCGAATGTATGGCAGCGTCGAGGATGCGTTGAACCGGGCGGGCATCGCGCAAACCCGATATGTGCCCGTCGGCCCCGATATGGTTCCGCGATCGTCGAGACCCTGGGCATCCGCAATGGTCGGGCAGCCGTTTGCAGCGGTTACGGTCGTGGTTGGCGGGGGAGTCGGTGTGGGAGTGGGGGCCGGAGGATTGTTGATGGTGATGTTTCCGCCGGTTCCAGGCGACGAAATGTCGTCGGGACCACAAGCGGACAAAGCAAGGGCGCTGCAGCCCAGAACCAAGGAACGATGGATGTTGTGCACGATGAACCCCTCGAAGAAAGCCGAACCTGCCGGCTGGAAAATAGCTGCAAGCTTGCGCTTACGATTCGTTAGCTAGTCCAGTTCTGTGACACTTTGTTTGCAGATGGCCGATCCACCGAAATATCCCGCAGGTTCGATCGGTTTTCGCAGTAAACCCTGCGCAAACGTCTATTATTACAATTTTATGACTGTACGATGTGAGCTTAAGACAGGGGATGAGCGTCTAACGGCATGTCAACTACTGTGTGCGGATCAGATGTAATGCAGCGGTTGCGTAGAATTATGCTAAATCATGGGAAGCAAGTGGATCGTAGTTTGTAACGAACCTGTCATGTTGCACGGCCATCCTGCGATGATGAAAAGCGTGGCGATTCTTCCGAAAGGCCTGTGTGTGGTCGCCGCCGCCACATGCGCCGCTCTCGCCAGCCCGGCATTCGCCGATGTCCTACAGATCGATACCGAAGGTTCGCATTGGGTAGCGAAAGCCGATGGTGCGCAAGCGGGGCGGGATGAAACGGATGTGCCAATGTCTGCCGCCGCATCTGTCGTTACGCTGGCGGCCGATTTTACAGCCCCGGAACAGGCCGTCGCCGATCCACGACATCACGCGCGTTTTATACCGCAAGAATATTCGGCCAAGGTGCACGAACTGGCCGTGCGTTTCGATCTCAGCCCGACCTTGATCGAGGCGCTGGTGTGGCAGGAAAGCCGGTGGCGCCCAAATGCAAGGTCGCCGGTCGGCGCGCGCGGCCTTGCCCAATTGATGCCGGGTACGGCGCGCGATCTCGGCGTTGACCCTGACGATCCCTTCGCCAATCTTGAAGGCGGCGCACGTTATCTGCGCCAGCAGCTGAACCGGTTCGACGGCGATCTGGAAAAAGCGTTGGCAGCATACAATGCCGGCCCAGGGCGCGTCATGCGCGCCGGCGGCATTCCGCGTATTCGCGAAACCCAAAATTACGTGGTCGCCATCATGGGTCGGCTCGGAAATCATTCCCGGAGTAGCCAGTAATATGCGTTCGGTCCTTTCCGTCATCGGTTTGTTCCTATTCATCGCCCCATCCGCCGCGTTGGCGCAGCAGGGCGGCGATCCGCAGGGTTCCGGCCCGATCGTGGCCGCGTTGGGTTGGCTGCAAGGAACTCTGCTTGGCAATGTCGCCACTGCCATTGCCGTTATGGCCGTCGCGGCCGTTGGTTTCATGATGTTGACGGGGCGTCTCAACTGGCGGTTCGGGGCAACCGTGATTATCGGCGTGTTCATCCTGTTCGGTGCTGGCACGATCGTCGCCGGTATTCAGGGCGCGGCGGGAACCTGACCGCATGGAACTCACCCGCAGCCCCGTTCACCGCGCACTGACCCGCCCGCAGATGTTCGCGGGCGTAACGTATAACTATTTCATCATCAATTTCGCGCTGACCACCGAATTGTTTCTGATAACGGGCAGTTTCTACGCTCTGCTCGCTGCTGTCGTGCTGCATGTGGTTGGATATTTTGCGTGCCTTCGCGAGCCGCGAGTTTTCGATCTGTGGATCACCAAAGTCAGCAAATGTCCGCGTATTCCCAATTGGAAACGCTGGGGCTGCAATTCCTACGCTTCGTGAACTGACCTCGCATTCGCTGCCCGGGGAGGGCACACAATGACCAAATGGATCGGCCCGGCTGGATGGAGCGAGAAGGAAGCCCGCGCAGGCGACCGGCTACCCTATGCGCGTCTGCTGGACGAAAGTATCGTGCAGATGCGCGACGGATCGGTGATGGCCGCTCTGCAGGTGCCCGGCCTGCTGTTCGAAACGGAAGACAGCGATGCGCTGAACGCCCATGCCGCCACGCGCGAGATCATGCTGCGGTCCACGCTGGATGCGCGCTTCGTCATGTATCACCATGTGATCCGCCGCCGTGTCGCCGTGGAGCTGGATGCAGAATTCGCCGATCCCATCAGCCGGCATATCGATGCGCGATGGAAGGAACGGCTGGGTGATGGGGCGCTGTTCATCAACGACCAGTTTATTACACTGATCCGACGTCCTGCGCGCGGCAAAGCCGGCTTGGCAGAGCGGTTGGGCAAGATGATCAACCGCCGTGGCAAGGCCGACATAGAAGCCGACCCCAAGGACATTCGCGCCCTGCGTGCCGCAATCACCGGACTGACAGCGTCGCTGTCCAGCTATGGAGCGGTGCTGCTTGGTGAATACCAGGGCGCCAGTGGTAGCAATTCCGAAATCCTCGAATTGTTGAGCGCGCTCTACAATGGCGAAATGCGTCCGGTGCGGCGTCCTGCCGACGATGTCGATCTTGGGGTCATGCTTCCCTATCGCCGGGTCAGTTTCGGGCTCGATGCAATGGAACTGCGCGGTAGCGGCCAACCCGATTTCGCCGCCATACTGGGTTTGAAGGATTACCCCGAAGCGACCTCGCCCGGCTTGCTCGATAATTTGCTGCGCCTGCCCTACGAAATGGTGGTCAGCGAGAGTTATGCCCCAACCGAACGCCAAACCGCGCGCGAACGGATGGACCTGTCGATCCGCCGGTTGAAATCCGCAGACGAAGACGCAGTCGCCGAACGCAGCGACATGATGGCCGCCCGCGATGCGCTGGGCAACGGCGCGGTCGGCTTCGGGGATCACCATTTGAGCGTCATGGTCCGTTCGGGCGATCTCGCCACCCTGGATGACGCGACCGCAGCCTGCGCCGCCGCTCTTGCTGATACAGGCGCGATTGCGGTGCGGGAGGATACCAATCTGGAGCCATCCTTCTGGGGTCAGTTTCCCGGCAACGAGCAATATCTCGTCCGCCGCGCAATGATCTCCAGCGCCAATATGGCAGGCTTTGGTTCGATGCATGGATTTGCCCTGGGCCAAGCGAACGGCAACCATTGGGGAGAGGCGGTTACACTGCTCGAAACCACCAGCGCCACGCCGTTCTTCTTCAATTTTCACCACGGCGATCTTGGCAATTTCAGCGTTATCGGGCCGAGCGGTTCGGGCAAAACGGTGGTGATGAACTTCCTTGCCGCGCAGGCGCAGAAATTCAAACCACGCACTGTCCTGTTCGACAAGGACCGCGGTGCGGAGCTTTTCGTGCGCGGGATCGGCGGACGGTATGACCGGATCACGGCGGGCGCACCAACTGGGTTCAATCCGCTTGCCCTGCCCGACACGCCGCACAATCGCGCATTCCTGCGCGATTGGTTGGGCGTGCTGCTGAATGCCGATGGGCCGGAGGAACTGGCCGCGATCAATCAAGCGGTGGATGCCGCCTATGCCAATGATGCAAGTCTGCGCCGCCTTCGGCATTTCAAGGAATTGCTGTCGGGCGCGCGGAGGCCGCAGCCGGGCGACCTGTCCGATCGCCTGTCGGCATGGATCGGCAACGACCGGGCCGGTTTCGACAATGGTGGCGGGGAACATGCCTGGTTGTTCGACAATGCCGATGACCGGCTGGACCTCGACGCTCGTGTGCTCGGTTTCGATATGACCGCGCTGCTGGAGAACCCGAAGCTGCGAACGCCAACGATGATGTATCTGTTTCATCGGATCGAGGAACGGCTGGACGGCACACCTGCGATGATTCTGATCGACGAGGGGTGGAAGGCGCTGGACGACGAAGTGTTTTCCGCCCGCATCCGCGACTGGTTGAAGACTCTGCGAAAACGCAACGCGTTGATCGGCTTCGCCACGCAAAGCGCGCGCGATGCGTTGGAAAGCAAGATTTCGAGCGCGCTTGTCGAACAAACGGCGACGATGGTGTTCATGCCCAATTCGCGCGCGCGGGCGGAAGATTACTGCGAAGGGTTCGGCCTGACCGATCACGAATTGGCGCTGATCCGCACCCTGCCCGCACACAGCCGATGCTTTCTGGTGCGGCAACCCGACGCCAGCGTGGTCGTGCGGCTAGATCTGTCCGGTGCGCCCGAAGTGCTAACCTTGCTGTCGGGCCGGGAAAGCTCCGTTCGCAAACTCGATCAGATACGCGCTGCGGTGGGCGACGAGCCTGCCCAATGGTTTCCGATGCTGACGGGACACGCCTGGCCCGGTCCGCTCGTGGAGCCCGACGATACGATCGATGCCTATGACATTTACGAACGCCAGGCCGCACAATGAGCGCACAATGCGACCAGGTCATGCAGGGCGTCGGGACCGGCGTTGCCGCAGCACTGCGTGCGGTGGATTGCATGTCCACCGAAATGACGGGTTCCGCCTTCGGCAGATTGTTCGCACCCGGCGGCGCGATGGTGACCACCCTGACGATCCTGCTGACACTGTATATCGCGTTCTTCGCGATCCAGTTGCTGCTGGGGCGGTCGAGCCTGGGCATCGGATCGCTGACACCGCGTTTCCTTACCCTGGGACTGGTACTGACCGTCGCGACCAGTTGGGTCGCCTATCAAACACTGGTCGCCAATGTCGCGATCGGCGCGCCCGATTATTTAGCATCGCTGCTGACGGGTAATGAGGGGTCCGCCACGCAGACATTCGGCGACAAGATCGATATCGTTTTCGCCGCCGTTCAGCAGGCGACCGGGCAAGGTGCGGCAGCGACCGGAGGGGCCGATGCGGGAGCAGACGTATCGACATTTTCGCCCGAAGGGCTGGTCTGGATGGGTGCGACGCTGTTTCTGCTCGGCACGGTGGGTGTGCTGGTGACCGCGCGTATCGGTCTGGCCGTACTCATCGCCCTGGGTCCGATATTCGTGGTCATGGCACTGTTCAACGGCACACGCGGGCTGTTTACCGGCTGGCTGAAAGGTGTCCTGCTGCTATCGCTGACCCCCCTGTTCGCGGTTCTGGCCGGAAGCATCATGCTGGAGCTGTCCGTGCCGATCCTTACCAATCTGGCTGCGGTTCCCGGACAGATCGATGCACAGGCGGCAATGGCATTCTTCATGGTCGGCGCGGTGCATGTCGCCTTGATGATCATGGCCTTGAAAGTGGCATCCACGATGGTCGCGGGATGGCGGATATTCGGCTTCGTCCCACAAAAGGAACGCGATATCGTGACCGTTGCCGCGCCCGCTTCGACCGCCGCAACCCCAACGCGCGCCAACGTTGGCGCAGCGACTGCCACGACGGGGCAACCGGTTGCCGTGGCCGCCGCGCGGCGGATCGACATGCCGACGACGACTGCGATTGCCGCCAATGATACCGGAGGATCGAGCGCGTCGTCGGGTCGCACTGCCAAGATAGTCGCGGGCGGCACATCGGGCAGCGTCACCCGACCGACGATTGCGGCGCCGTCCGGGCGCTCTGCACGCACGCGCGGGATCGGCAATCGCTTCCGCACCACGCACACCGCTTCGCTGGAGAAAGCAAAATGATCCGCGCCATGTTTCTGGTCCTGGCGATGCTGGTAGCAGCCGTGGGGCATGTCGCCCCTGCCCATGCACAGGATGCCCGTCTGCAGGAACGTTTCTACGATCCGGGCGAGGTCGTGCGCCTCGATGGTAAGGCTGGCGTTCAGGCAACTATCAGTTTCGGCACGGACGAAGTGATCGAGAACGTGGCGATCGGCGACAGCCAGTCATGGCAGGTCACCCCGAACAAGCGCGCCGATCTGCTGTTCGTCAAGCCGCTATCGGCCAGCGCATCGACCAACATGACAGTGGTGACCAACCGGAGAACGTATCTGTTCGATCTGGTCGCCAGCCCGCGCAACCGGCCGTTGTATATGTTGAAATTCACCTATCCCCCGGAACCCGAGGCCGAGGCGGACGCCGTCATTGCACAAGCGCCGAACGCGATGGAACGGGCGGCTGCGAACGATCCCTATGCAGTGGTAGATCCGGCGGAACTGAACTTCGCATGGGCGAGCGACGGCGATACCGCTCTGCTGCCCGCGCGCATCTATGATGACGGGCAAGCCACGTTTCTTGCCTGGAACGTGGACAAGCCCGTACCGGCCATTCTGGTGACGGATCGCAAGGGCACGGAAGGCCCGGTCAATTTCACCGTTCGCGGCGATACGATCGTGGTCGACGGGGTTCCCGCCGCAATAGTGCTGCGATCCGGCAAACAGATGGCAACTTTGACCAATGCGGGGCCACCCCGGACGATATCACCACCGCGCGCGGTGGATCAGCCGCTGGCTACCTTCGTGCCAGACCCGTCCACCGCTGCGACTGTTGGGGGAATACGATAATGCGCCTCGCCACACGATTGTCAGCGAAAACCGAACCTGGAACCGTCGCCAACGATGTCGATCCGCGAGAAGGCGAAACGGCGGAAATCATAGATCTCGCCAGCCGCAATGCGTTTCCCGCCGTTACCCAGCGCAAGGGTAAATCGGATGGTCTTGGTTTGGCCGCCGGTGTCGCCATTGTCGCTATGCTGGGGGCAGTTACCTTGTGGAGTATGAATTCCGCGCGGCTTGCGCCCCCCGAAGCGATCGGCAATCCCGATGTCGCGGTTCCGACGCAGCCGGTGGCAGCAGCGGCAACGCCCGCACCGGAAGTCGCGCCGATCAACACTGCTGGTACGGTGGCTGCTCCACAATATGATCCGGCACCGTCGCCTATTCTGTCGGCCGCGCCGATGGTCAACGCGGGACCGGCGGTAAACCCCTACGCCAGCCCCACGATCGTTTACGATGCAAGCGGGGCATCCGTCGGCGTGGTGTCCTCTCCGGTCGTGGCTGCCGCCGAAAGCGTCGGCCCGGCGGCCGAGGGCGGCGCGGGCGACTTCGCCAGCCGGATCGGCGGCGTCGGAGGCGCGACGGCGCAGGCCGATCCCGATGACGAACCCGGCCACGACGGTAACGCAAGGCACTCTGATCCCTGCCATTTTGGAAACGGCGATCGATACGAATGTTCCCGGCTTCGTTCGCGCCGTCGTGAGCCAGGACGTCCGCAGTTTCGATGGAAAACGCGTGCTGGTCCCACGCTCAAGCCGCCTTATCGGACAATATCAGTCCGGCCTGCAGGCGGGGCAGAAACGCGCATACGTGATCTGGACCCGATTGATCCGTCCCGACGGAGCGTCGGTGAATATCGCTTCCCCTGCCATCGGTTTCGATGGCACGACCGGATTGGAAGGCAAGGTCAATTCGAACTTTTTCAAACGGTTCGGCTCCGCATTGCTGCTGTCGGTCGTCGGCGGGTTGAGCAACCTTGCCAGCGGGGGCGGAACGGTTGTGCTGGGCGGCGGGCAGAGCGCCGCATCGCAAGCCCTGCAAACCGATGGCCAGATCGGTCCCACCGTTCGCGTCCGCCAGGGTGAACCGATCCGTATCTTTACCGCCCGCGATCTCGATTTCTCGCAAGTCAGCGGCGGTTGATCGGGCAATGTCGGCCGAGATAGTCACTCTGACCGATACCGTGCCGGTTCCCCGCGAACGCAGCGTCTATCTCGACGCTTATCTCGCGCCGTTCCGCCAATGGCTGGAACGCGACACGGTGACGGAAATCATGGTCAACCAGCCGGGCGAACTATGGATCGAAGATGCCGGACAGCCTGGAATGCAGCGCATTGCAGCGCCGGAAATCGACGACCGACTGGTGCAGCGCCTTGCCGAACAGGTCGCGCGGGTCAGCCATCAGGGCATCAATCGGGAACACCCCTTGCTCGGCGCCACTCTACCCGGCGGCGCGCGCGTGCAATTCTGCGGCCCGCCGGCAACGCGCGAACATTGGGTCATGGCGATCCGGCGGCACCGACGTCTCGATCTGCCGCTGGACGCTTATGATTCCGGCCCCCTCGCACCGCCTCGCGATGCGGTATTGCCGGACGCTCAAATGCAGCCGATCGCATTTTTACAAGCGGCCATCGCGCAGCGTCAGACGATTCTGATCTCCGGCGGCACTTCCAGCGGCAAGACAACGTTTCTGAATGCCATGCTCGGTGAAATCTCGGAAGAGCAACGCGTCGTTCTGGTGGAAGATACGCCGGAGCTGAAATTTCCAGGCGCCAATGCGGTCGGACTCGTGGCGGTCAAGGGTGAATTGGGCGAAGCGAAAGTTACCGCCAACGAATTGCTGCAAGCTGCCTTGCGCCTGCGCCCGGACAGGATAGTGTTGGGCGAATTGCGGGGAGCGGAAAGCGTGAGCTTCCTTCGCGCCATCAACACCGGCCATCCCGGCAGCTTTTCGACCATCCACGCTAACTCGCTGACGGGCGCGCTGGAGCAGCTGGCACTCATGGTCATGCAAACTGGCCTCGGCCTTACCAGACAAGACACCATCGCGTATGCTTCCAGTGTGATCGATGTGATCGTACAACTGGGCCGCGACGAAGCTGGCAAGCGTGGAATTACACAGATCGCAAGAACGAGCGAGCTGCTGTGAGGTTGGCCGACGACCTTGGTTTCAAAGTTGGCGTCTTCATAGCTCAATTACCGTAAGCCGACCGATGCCTTCCAAGTGCGCCATGCATTGCCCAGTCAACGGTGGTTGTTGAAAAGGCTCAGTGAAGTAGAACGTTGAGATACCTTAACGTATTTCGCATATAAATGCAGCTACATCGCCTTCGAGAAAACTTGGCAAACGGCAGCTATTGTGGGCGTGCCGCGACCGCTCGAACGAACGAAACTGGGGCGCAATGCGGCAATTCTAAACATTACGATTTCCATATGTTCTCCCATTTTAAACCTTTATTGCCTAGCGCCAGCTAGCGCTTTGAATTTGGCTTGAGCTATTTTGATCCTCACAGTGCCGCTCGAGCTGCGCAACCGAGCGGAACCCCAAAGGTTTTATGAAGGGCCTCCGAGCGCATCCTTGCGCTGTCGCAAGGCGAGCGCCCTGAACGCGGTGATCTGCTTCATCTTCCCCTTGCTGGTTATGGTGACCTTCTCGTCATAGAGTTCGCGCATGACATCGTCATGTTCGGTCGATGCCGCCACGGATGCAGCTGAAGGTTCGGTGGGCGCTGAAGGCTTAGCTTTTCGAGGCCGCCCGTTCGGATTGCCCGACCGGCCTTTCTGGAACTGCGTATATCTGGGCGGCTTGCGATACCCGATTTCATCATCGTCATCCCACACGCTCATGCTGGTTCTCCTTCTCGTGCTATACTTGGCTTCTCGGGCACCGAGCCTCCCTCAGGCTCGATCACATCGTCGAACGGCACGTCATCGTGCGCGCGTATCGCTTTATCGCCGGTATAGTCCTGCCAACGTCGCACGATGGTGTCGCAATAGCCGGGCTCGTATTCGATCAGCATTGCGATGCGCCCGCTCTGCTCGGCAGCGATCAGCGTCGAACCCGAGCCGGCGAAGCAGTCGATCACCACCTCGCCGCGCCGCGAACAATCCTTGATTGCATCGGCGATCATCGCGACCGGCTTGACCGTCGGATGCATCGCCAGGGCCTCGTCGCGCTCGGCACCCACGCTGCTTATGCCAGCATAATCCCACACGTTTGTGCGATAGCGCACGGTCTCGCCGAGCCCGAAGCTGTTGGTGTGGGGTGCGGTGCCCTTCTTGAATACGAACACCAGCTCGTGTTTTGAACGATAGAAGGCGCCCATCCCGCCATTGGTCTTGTTCCAGACAACCAGGTTTTTCAGTTCGTCGAACACGGCTTCGCCGGCGTCGAGCAACTCGCGCATATGGCGCCAGTCCATACACACGAACGCAATGGCGCCGTCTTTCAGATGCGAAGCGGGCGTTGCGAGCGACTGGGTGAGGAAGGTCGTAAATTCGTCCTGGCTCATCTCGCCGCTGGCGAACGCGAACTCCTTGTGCGTGACACTGCCGAGCCCGCAGACATTGCCATCGATCGGTACATTGTACGGTGGGTCGGTAAACATGAGATGCGCGCGGCGTCCGTCGAGTAGCTTTGCTATCACCTCAGCGTCGCGGGCATCGCCGCAGATCAGCCGGTGCGCTCCCAGCGTCCAGACATCGCCCGCTTTGGTAACGGTCGGTCCATCAGACACAGGAACAGCGTCTTCAATGCGATCACTCTCGCCAGCCTTGTTAGCACCGGCTTCCTCGATGACAAAATCGATCTCCGCGATCTCGAACCCGGTCAGTTCCACATCGAAGTCGAGATCGACTAGATGCTGCAGCTCGATCGCCAGCAGTTCCTTGTCCCAGCCGGCGTTCTCGGCCAGCTTGTTGTCTGCCAGCACATAAGCCTGCCGCTCCGCCTCACTGAGATGTGACAGCGCCAGCGTCGGCACGTTACTCATCCCGAGCCGCTTGGCCGCTTCGACCCGGCCATGTCCGGCAACGATCTGGTCATCATCGCCCACCAGCACGGGATTAACGAAGCCGAACCGCTCGATGCTGCGAGCGATCTGCTTGATCTGCTTCTTCGAATGGGTGCGGGCGTTGCGCGCGTATGGGGTCAAGTTTGCAACCGGCTTCATTACCAGGCGGTTGGTGAACTCGATAGGCGTAGGCGTAGACATGATATTCTCCGGTTGCGATGACCGAAGATTGCGAAAGTAATTACTTGCGTGGCAATGTGAGGGCAATAGAAACCTATACGCCCTTTTAAAGCCTTCTTAGAACCCTCTTAGACCCTAGTTACTTTGAGGTACTTGAGGTCTATCTTACGTTATATTAAGGCGTGCAGTGAAGAAAAACGACACCTTACTTGGAACCTCCCAACTCCTAACCACTGTTAAGGATAAAATAAAATTATCCACGATATCGACTGTCTCTTATACGTTGATGAAGAATCACACAGGGTCCGTTACTATCCAAGCGGGTATGCACCAAAACGCGTTTGGGCTGCGGCTCGCTGCATAGGACATTCTGGTACCAGAACTATGGGCCGACCATGTGACGCCCACGCATAGCCTTGCTGCACGCGATTTGAACAGTTGGCGTCAAAAGCACCATGCGACGACCGAACATGGATGCTCATAGGCTAGCTCTTTACTGCAGGTCGGCTTGCGCGAATGCGAACTTACCGCGCACCATAAAACCTGTGTGAAGTCGTTGTTATCGCATTTCGAGTTCCCTGTTATTCAAAGGCGAATTCCCTGTTCCAAAGAGATCGGGAAGGGGGTGATCTTTTCGGCAAAGCCGCAGAGTTCTGCGGTTTTGATGCAGTGTCGCCTTACCGAACAACTTCAAATGCCGCCAGAAAAGTCAGTTTACAGGAAATAGGCCTGATATCAGGGAAAACAGCGGAGAGACGAGTTCGCTGGCGACTGCATGGCGCACCATTTTCCTGTTCACGGCAGAAACATGCGTCTCCCTAGAACAAACTGTTCGAGTTGAGCGCCGGCATCAGTTCAGTCGAAGATTGAAGCAGCTTGCGGCGCATATCCGCCGTCAGCTGCAATTCGCCGGATATATATTGTTGCATGCAGCATAATACCGGAACATAAAGGGAACAAGTGATTCTCTTATGAACGATAATCTGTGCCGATCCCAATCTCTTTCCCCTTCTACGCCGTCTGTCCCGGTGGGTGGATTCGTGCCCGCCGGATCGACATTGCAAGAGATGTTCGTCGCGCCAGGCGATGCGGCGGCAGTCGGGCTCGCGCTGTCGCAGGTAGAGGCTGGCATGGGCGCTACCGTGTTGTGGGTTCAAGATCACAAATCCATTCGCGAGTTGGGGCGGGTGTTTCTGCATGGAATACCTCGCCGGGTGGGACGGGATGTCATTCACGTCGCAGCAAAGAACGGGAAAGAGGCGTTGTGGACTATGGCAGAGGGGCTGAAATGTCCTTCGCTGGGCGCGGTCATCGGCGAGATCCACGGCGATCCGCGCGCGCTCGATTTCACAGCGACACGGCGCTTGGCAGTCGCGGCGGAGCGTCATGGCGTACCAGCGTTCCTGCTGAGGGTGAGCGGAAACTCCGATCTGAGCGGGGCACGGCGCCGCTGGCGAGTGGAAAGCCGCCCCTCGCTGGCACATCCGCACGACGAAAAAGCGCCTGGCGCACCTGTCTGGTCGCTAGACCTGTTCCGCGCGCGCGATATGCAGCCGCGCATGTGGGAGGCGAGCTATGACCAGGCGGCGCACCGAACGCAGGATCGTCTCGACATGGTTTCCGGCGTTGGCAATGGACAGATGGAGGGGGCTGAACGTCAATTCGGGTAAGCGTCCGGATAATACGACCCCGCTGGCGCTCACTTCGGAAGGCGCACATGGCACGGTTATCGACGCAGTGAACAGTGCCGCGCGCAAAAATGGCGCAAAACCGGGCCAGCGACTGACCGATGCTCGCGCAATCTATCCGCTGCTTGAGGTGCATCCGTCCGACCCAATGGGCGACGCTGCCTTTCTCGAACGCCTCACCCGTTGGACGTGTCGCTGGAGTCCGTGGACGGCGGTGGATTCATGGGGGAACGGTAGAGACGGTCTGCTGCTCGACACGACCGGCGCAGCGCACCGTTTCGGCGGGGAGGCTGCGATGCTGGCTGATATGCGCGCCCGCTATGCCGCGATGGGTCTCGCCAGCCGCACCGCCATAGCGCCTACCATCGGCGGAGCCTGGGCGTTGGCGCGCTATGACGGTAACGGTGTGAATAGCGACGAGGCGGGACTGCGCGCCGCGATTGCGCCGCTCCCCATCGAGGCTCTGCGTATCGATGCCGAAACCGCTCTGCTGCTGCGTAGAGTGGGCTTAAAAACCATCGGCGCATTGATGGATATTCCCACACTGGCACTGGCCCGCCGGTTCCGCTCGCATGGTCTTGCCAAACGCTTCGTCAGCAGGAAAGCCGATGCTCCCGACAATCCGCTCCACCGATTGCAGCAAGCGCTAGGCCAGATTGCCGAGCCCGTCGCACCGCTCGCCGAACGCACCGTATATCGCGCTCACTCGCGCGTAATGGAACCCATCCGACACACCGCCGTGCTGGAGCCGGTGCTGGCCGGCCTCGCCAATGATTTGTGCGAGCAATTGTTTGCCTGTCAACAAGGCCTGCGTGCAGCGCGTTTCGACGCGTTTCGGGTCGATGGCGATATCCAGTCGGTGGACGCGCGCACTGCCGCCCCGGTGCGTTCGCCTGACCATATCGTGCGCCTGTTCGCAGAAAAGCTGGCCATGTTGAAAGCGGATTTCGGATTCGATGCCTTCACGCTGACCGCGCTGCATCACGAGGATATGGCCGCACGCCAATCGGGGCTGGACGAGGATGTTGCGAAAGGCATCGCGCTGCCCGAACTTATCGACCGGCTTTGCGCCCGGATCGGTGAAAACCATGTGCTGCGCGCGGTTCCTTATGCCAGCCATATGCCCGAACGCTCGGTCGGCTGGCGGCCCGCCTTGCGCGGCAAATTGGCGCTGCCTGCGGCTACCCCGCTGCGGGAACGCCCGTTGCGCCTGTTCGACCGGCCGGAACTGGTTACCGTCATCTACGCCACGCCCGAAGGTCCACCACGCCGTTTTCGCTGGCGGCGGCGTTTGCACGATGTGGTGAAGGTGCAAGGGCCGGAACGCATCGCGCCCGAATGGTGGCGGGAACGCTCTACGGCTCGCATACGCGATTATTACAAGGTGGAGGACGAGGTCGGGCGGCGTTTCTGGATCTATCGCGCTGGAATAGCAGGCGATGGCCGCGGCGATGCGCCGCAATGGTTTATGCATGGGTTGTTCGCATAGATGCCCGATGCCCCACTCACACCGGCAAAGCGCGAGTTGCGCGCTGACGGCCCGATTGTCGCAAACACACGCACCGATTATGTCGAATTGGGTGTAGCGAGCTGCTTCTCTTTCCTGCGCGGCGCATCCGATGCCGTCGATTTGGTGGAGGCCGCTTACGGACAAGGTTATGATGCGCTGGGCATCGCTGATATCAATACGATGGCGGGCGTGGTGCGCCTTCACGCCAATGCCCGCCGCGCTAAAATGCGCCCCATTATTGGCTGCCGGATAGAATTGGTCGAAGGAGACGCCTTCCTCGCCTACCCCCGCGATCGCGCCGCCTATGGCCGCCTGTGCACGCTTTTGTCGCAGGGAAAAATGCAAACGTTGGATGGCGAATGGCAGGGCAAGGGCGAATGCCAGCTGACGCTCGACATGCTGGCGGAACATAGCAAGGGCGTGCAGCTTATCGCACTGCCGGGCGAAGATCTTGCCGCCTTCGCCGATCGCTTGCCCTGCCTTGTCGAAGCTCTGCCGACCATGCGTCATATCGCCGCAGCCTATCTCTATCGGGGTGGCGATCGTGCGCGTATCGTGCAGCTCGACAAGATCGCACGCGTAAACAGCCTGTCCATACTCGCCACCAACGATGTCCATTACGCAACGCCTGCGCGCCGCCCATTGCAGGACATTATGACCTGTATCCGTGAAAAGACGACTGTTGCCGAAGCAGGCTATCTTTTGCACGCCAACGCCGAACGCCATTTGAAGCCGCCACAAGAAATGCAGCGCCTGTTCGCTGAGTGGCCCCACGCCATAGTGGCCACACGCGAAGTTGCCGATGCCTGCGATTTCTCTCTGCTTGAACTACGCTACGAATACCCCGAACTCGGCGTGCCCAAGGGGCGCACGCCGCAAACCCACCTCGAACAGATTGCATGGGAAGGGGCGACCCGTCGCTATCCCGAAGGCGTGCCGGATAAGGTGATGGACCTGATCAAGCGCGAACTGGCGCTTATCGGCACAATGAACATTGCGCGCTACTTTCTGACGATCAAGGAAATCATCGATTACGCCCGTGGTTGTGATCCGCCGATTCTGTGTCAGGGACGAGGTTCGGCAGCCAATAGCGCCGTCTGCTATTGTCTCGGCATCACTTCGGTGGATCCCGCGCAGGTCGAACTGCTGTTCGAACGCTTCATATCGCAAGAGCGCAAGGAACCGCCTGATATCGATGTCGATTTCGAACATGAACGGCGCGAAGAAGTCATTCAGCACATTTATAGGAAGTACGGGCGCCAACGGGCCGGACTATGTGCCACAGTAATCCATTATCGGCCCCGTTCCGCCATTCGCGAAGTCGGCAAGGCTATGGGTCTGTCAGAAGATGTCACCGCGACAATAGCGAAAACCATCTGGGGCAGTTGGGGCAGCGAAATGGATGGCGACCGGGTGGAGAAGGAGACCGGCCTCGATCTTGCCGATCCCTATCTCAAACGTGCCATTGCGCTGGCGGACCAGATGATCGGAATGCCGCGCCATCTGTCACAGCATGTCGGCGGATTCATCCTGACCGAAGGCCCGCTGACCCAAACCGTGCCGATCGGCAACGGGGCCATGCCTGAACGCAGCTTCATCGAATGGGACAAGGACGATATCGACGAATTGCGTATCATGAAGGTCGATATACTGGCGCTTGGAATGCTCACCTGCATCCGCAAGAGCTTCGATCTGATCGAAGCACATTACGGCAAACGGTACACGTTGGCGAGCATTCCGCAGGACGATGCCGATGTTTACGATATGCTGTGCAAGGGCGATTCCGTCGGCGTGTTTCAGGTGGAAAGCCGCGCACAGATGAACATGCTGCCCAAGCTCAAACCCCGAAAATTCTACGATCTGGTGATCGAAGTGGCGATCGTGCGTCCCGGTCCGATTCAGGGCGATATGGTGCATCCCTATCTCAAACGGCGGCAGGGAAGGGAAAAGGACGAATACCCCTCTCCCGGACCCGAACATGACCCGGACGAGCTTAAGAATATTTTGGGCCGAACCTTGGGAGTCCCGATCTTTCAAGAACAGGCAATGAAGATTGCGCTGGTAGCCGCTGAATTCACTCCGGCAGAAGCAAACCGGTTGCGTAAGGCAATGGCCACGTTCCGCAGCCGTGGGGAGGTATCCGAACATAAGGAAAGGATGGTCGGCCGGATGGTCGAACGCGGCTATGACCGCGAATTCGCCGCCCGCTGTTTCAGCCAGATCGAAGGGTTCGGCGAATATGGCTTCCCCGAAAGCCACGCCGCCAGTTTCGCGCATCTGGTTTACGTCTCCAGTTGGATAAAATGCTTCTATCCCGACGTGTTCTGCGCGGCGTTGCTTAACTCGCAGCCAATGGGATTTTACGCTCCGGCACAGATCGTTCGCGATGCACGAGAGCATGGGGTGGAGGTGCGTGCACCCGATGTGAATTATTCCGATCGGGATAATTTGCTCGAACCCGGAGCGAAGCCGGGAACTTGGGCTGTGCGATTGGGCTTGCGGCAAATCGGTGGATTCAGCGCGGATGACGCGGCAAAAATCGCACGCGCACGCACCATTCCATACAAGGATGTCGAGGCAGTCAGGGAACGCACGGGTTTGCCGGTTTTCGCGATCGAAAAACTTGCGGCCGCCGATGCATTCCGTTCTGCAGGTATCGATCGACGGCAGGCGTTGTGGGATGCCCGCGCGCTGAAACAGTCGCCGAATTTGCCATTGTTCGCTTTCGCCCAGCAGCGCGACGAGGGCGACGAACACACCGTCGTTTTGCCCACCATGCCCAAATGCGAACACGTCGTCGCCGATTACCAAACCATGCGGCTCTCTTTGAAGGCGCACCCTTTCGCCTTCCTGCGTCAGAACTATACTGCAGAAGGCTACATCCCTGCCGCAACCCTGCGCGACCGGCGTTTCGATGCGCGCGTGAAAGTTGCCGGTATCGTTCTCATACGGCAGCGTCCAGGCAGCGCCAAGGGAGTATGCTTCATAACGCTGGAGGATGAAGGCGGGGTCATCAATCTGGTCATTTGGCCCAATGTCATGGAACGTTATCGCGGCGTCATCATGGGCGCGCGTATGATGGAGGTTCATGGACGGATGCAGAAAGATGACGACGTGATCCACGTCGTCGCCGAACATTTATTCGACGCCACGCCCAAGCTGCTGTCGCTATCCGATGATTTGCTGGAAACCAGCGTCGCGCGCGCCGACCATGTCGTCAGCCCGCTCCCCAGCAGTCTGAACCGCCATCCGCGCGACGCCAAAGTGATCCCTTCTTCACGAGATTTCCATTGATTGGCCTGCAATGCAGTGTTTGCCCAGCAATGCCGGCGCGTCGGCGTTCGAAGCGATATCGGATGCTCCCGCAACGATGAATTGCAGCCTGCCCGTGACAGTCGATCGACAACCGCGTAGCGCGTCGGACAAGACCCACTGCTGAAGGATTTCAAATAATTACGAGCGATACCACTACGCCTGGAAAGACCCGGCCATATCCGTCGAATGGGGCCGATGCGGATTTCGATGTTTCCGAACCTTGGGATGGCGACAACCAGGCGTGGTGGGATTGGTATGTGGGGCTTGCCGACGAAGGCCAGCCATCGCACGCGCCCGGATCAATTTCAGATGTGTCGCTCGATCCCGACCCGGCTACGGTCGCGCCATTGGCTTTCGATGCGTTGCAACAGGAATTGGAAACACCGTACGATTTGCCGTCCGATGCCATCGCGTCTTTCTGCATGGATGGTTACGTCAAATTGCCCGGCGTTCTGTCGCCGGCAGCCGTCGTTACGCTCAGGGCCGAAATCGTATCGGTGCTTGCCGCGGCGTTCGATGTCGTGCCCGATGCACAGCGCCCGCGTTCCGATGGAAGCCCCATCGCGGCCGCAAAGCCGGGCAGCCGTTTCTATTCGGCGGAAATGGCATGGCTCGACAATCCCGTCCTCAGGCTGTTCGTGCTCAGTCCGCGGATCGCAAAAATCTGTGCTGACCTGCTCAAAGTCGATGCCGTCAGGCTCTATCACGACAATCTGTTGTCGAAGGAACCGGGCTGCGGGCGAACGCCGTGGCATTACGACGATCATCATTTCCCGCTCGCCACCAATCAGGTCGTGACCGCCTGGATACCCGCGCAGGCCATTGTGCGCAGCACGGGGCCGCTTGCGTTTGCGAAGGGCATGGACGTCTGGAAACTGGTGTCCGACGTCCCGTTCAACAAAACCGATACGAGCTACGACCGGCGTGTTGCCGAAATTTTCGCCGAGCAGGGAGTGGTAGTGGATGATGGCCCCTTTGCCGTTGGCGAAGTGAGCTTTCATCACAATCTCAATTTCCACACCGTTGGGGGCAATGCGACCCCGATCAGCCGCTGTGCGCTGGCCAACACCTTCTTCGTCGATGGTGCACGTGTCGTCGATGCGCCGACGATGGTGTCGGGCGACTGGAACAAGTTCCTGCCCGGCATCGGTCCCGGCGAAGTCGCGAAAAGCCGGGTCAATCCCGTGTGCTGGCCAGCCGAACGAGACTGGATGAACACCGCTGGTCACAAACCCGAACGTGATGGTCATGACGCGCCGCTGGCGAACGAGCGCAAACCCTATGAGAACTGACAGCGCGGTAAGCTCTGCATGGACCGAGGCGCTGATGCAGCGGCGCGACCCGGATGGCGGATCGCTGCGCGAACACCTCAGGGAAATTCATCGCCGCAATCCCGGCTTTATGGAACGATGCGCGACCCGATCCCGCGACGAATGCGGGCGCACGACATATGAATGGCTTTGCGAAGAAGCGCAGGATCCCGGCGCGCACAATATCCTCAACCTCGCTTGCGGCAGCGGCTTTCTCCTCGCCAAATGCCTTGAGCTATGTCCCGATGCCGAACGTCTGACAGGTATCGATATGAGCCCGGAAGAACTTGCGCTCGCCCAAGAGCGTCTGAACAGTCCGAAAGTCAGGCTCCGGCAGGGTTATGCCCAAGACCTAAACTTCGTCGATACCGGTTCGCAGGATGCGGTCCTGTGCCATTGGGCCTTGACTTTGATGGAGCCGCTCGACGCTGTCCTGAGCGAAATTGGACGAGTTACGAAGCCAGGGGGCGTTTTTTCAGCCATCGTTGACGGTGATGCGGCAATCGCCCCGCAATATGGCGCCATCGACGCCATGATCTTCCGACATGTCAGTCGCATCATTCCCGGTTACGGCGATCGCGATTTGGGCGACCCGCGAGTACGCACTCCACAGGCGCTTGCCGAACTGTGCAGGCGGGTTTTCGACAAAGCCGAAATTACGATTGAAAATACGGTGTTTTCTTTGACGGGAACGGCCGAAGCCGTGGCGAACGAAGCGCTGGGCTTCTATTACGCCGCTTTCGTCCTGCCGCCCGAAGATCGCCGTTTGCTGCTTCGCGAAATAACGGACTATCTAACGGATCAGGCAGGCGCGCAGGATGCGGTGTACCCTATGCCGGTTTGCAAATTATCGGTCCGAATGCATGGCGGCCAGAATATCCGCCCATGACACCAGCTTGAAATTCTGCGCCTCCGCGCCGTTCACGCCGTCCTGCGCCACGAACAGTCCTTGCGGATACGCCGCACCGAAGCTGTTGGTATCAAGTGCGATACCATCCGTTTCCTCGGTCGCGCCGAATGCGCCAGCAGCGATGCGGAACCGTCCGGCCGGGGCCATGTCGGGCAAGCGATACCGGGCATAACTGTTGTCACCCTGGCTCGATGCGATCAGCCAACCGCCATCCGCGCCGTCCACCGCCAGAGCGAGCCCTTCGACATCGGCGACCAGCTGGCGGTTGTCGATCGGGGCGACCAGTTCCCCGATCGCCTCACCGGCGGCAAAGCGCCAGATGCCCGCATTTTCCTCGCCCACGTAGAATGCGCCGTTGCGCGGATCGATCACGCAGCCTTCCGCCTGGCTTGGTACGGACAGCGAACGGATCAGCGTCGCGTCGATATTCGCGCCGAGATCGATGCGATATTCGCCGATCCGTCCATCCTTCAGAACCGAAAATGCGCGCAATTCTCCCGATCGCACGGACAGGCACAATCCGTACGCTTCGCCCGTACCGCCATCGACGGACCCCAGCGGAATTAGCTTCGCGCCGGCAGTGTCGAGCCGATACAGTCGGATTTTCGCATTTGCGAGGTCGTTGCGATCGCTCGCCGCGACGACGATACCGTTTGCGCCCATATCGACCAGATCGACATTGTTGAGCATTCCGCCGGGCGCGAAACTGCGCGTTTTGCCATCCAGGCCATAGACATACAGCCCGGCTTTCTTGTCCGTCGCCACGATCAGGCTGGCAGCGGGATCGGCGGCGTTGTGCCAGATCGCCGGATCGTCGGCCGCATCATCATTCGCGGTGCCGACGGGGGTGGTTTCCCCTTTGGCATAAACCGCGATGGCGGGATCGCCGGTGATCGCAGTGGCCACGCAGCCGGTCAGGGCCAATGCAGTGGAAGCCACGAGGGTCGCGCATTTCACCCGCATCAGAACGTCACCCGCGCGCCGAATTTCATGGTGTAGCCGTATTCTTCGAACTGATACAGATTACGCTGCCCACCCAATTCGTTGTAGGCGTAGAAATCGGCATTGTTGATGTTGACCCATTCGTAGAATAGTTTGAGCCGGTCGTTGATCTTGTATTTGGCGGTCAGATCGAGCTGAAAATGATCGTCCACATAACGGTCGAGATCGGCATCGCTGTTGATCTCGTCCAGATAGCGGCTGCGATAGGTACCTGCGAGGCGCAGGCTGACCGGCCCCCGCTCATACCCAAGCGCCGCGTTGAACGTATGGCGCGATGCGGCGGGCAACTGAATATCGCGGAAGGTGTCCACATTCGTCAGATCGGTGAAATCGCCCACCGGTACGCTGCCATCCGCATCGGTGAAGGTATAATTGGCGGACACCAGAAAACCGCCGAGCAATCCGGGCAGGAAGTTCAGGCTTTGCGATGCGCCCAGTTCGATACCGAAGATCTGGCCGCTCGGTCCGTTGATGGGAATGGTCGCTTCGTCGAATGCCAACCCTGAAAATACGCCGGGTTCATCGACGTTCACATCCACGATGAAGTTTTCAACGTCCTTGTAGAACACCGCCGCCGTCAGCGCGCCGTTGGACGACATGTAGAATTCGGCCGAAGCATCGAAGTTCCATGCCTTGTAGGGAACCAGGTCCGGGTTGCCGAATTCACCTTCCCGATCGTCGTCGTCGTTCTGTTCGATGGCGAAACGCGGGGCCAACTTGGACAGTTTCGGCCGCACCAGACTGCGATACCCGGCCAGCCGCAGGATCAGATCCGGCGCGGCTTCGTAGCGGACATTGATGCTGGGCAGAAAATCGTCGTAATCGCGCGTGAACCGGACCGGGTCAATGACCACGGTATCGTCGGCGGCAATCGTGCCGTCCGGCAAAGTTGCGCCTTCCTCTGCCAGCGTCACGGTGTTGCCCAATACGTCGTTGGACGTGTGTTCGTATCGAACCCCCGCAATCACCCGCAATGTGGAGGTGTCCCATCGGCCAAGCAGATAGGCGGCGTTGATGTTTTCCTCGACCGAAAAATCTTCCACGCCGCTGTCGAATTGACTGTCCAGTTCCTGAAGTTCGAACAGGTCGCGATTGGCGTTGAAAAACAGGGTGGGCAATCGCCCATCGGGAACGGGACTGATATCGCCCAACCGATAGGTCTGCTCACCCAGAACATCGGCCAAAGTGTAATCGTCCGCCTCGTAAAATTCGACATTCTTGTCGAAGCTCTTGTCGCGCCAGCGGCCCTTGTAACCCGCCTGCACTGTGAACGTGCCGTTGTCGGAATAGAACCGGCGGCCGACATCGACCTTGCCCGCCCATTCACGATCTTCCGCGTCGGACAGGGCGGTCAATTCGACGTCGTTCAATTCGTAACGCGATGGATCGAAGAAATCCGCGGTCTGCCCCGACACGGCGTAGGCCGGGATTTTTGGATCGGTGGTGTCGATCGCGACGTTGAGGCCGGTGTCGGTGAAACGCTGGCGAAACTGCGTCGGGTCGAGCGATCCGTCCTCCCGCTCGCTGGCCTTAGAATAGGCAAGCGAATATTCCGCGAACCAATTGTCCCAATCGCTTTCGCCGCCGAATACGAGCGATGCGATACGTTGGCGTTCGAACCGGTCCTTCACATCGCGTTCCACGCTGATGCGATTGGCCGCATCGGAATAGGTCGCAACCGATCCAGCGCGCGCCGTGGGGCCGGATTCATCGAACCGGCTGAGATCGAAGGTCAGCCGACGGCGGAATTCCTGATCGTCGAATTGGCTGAAGACGCCTTTCAGATACAGTTCGGTAAAATTGCCCAGCTTGGCATCGAAGCCCAAAGTCGCGCTGATCCGTTCGCGTTCCACATCGTAATCGCGAAACTGCGTTTCGGTGGCGAAGGGGCCGTTGGCGTCGGTTTCGTAATCATCCGCTTCGATATTGTCGGTTTCGAACTCGCGCCGGTAATAGGATACGCCGCCCGATACGCCGAAACTGTCGGTCAGCCGAGCCGCGAAATCGAAGCTGCCCTTGGGCGTCAACGTGTCGGAAAACTCGTTGTAGCTGCCTTCCAGCTTGGCGGTGTAGAGATCTTTTTTTCGGTCGAACGCGCTGGTGGTTTCGATCTCGATCGACGCGCCGATGGTGTCGCCATCCATATCGGGCGTCAGCGATTTTTTCACTTCGATGGATTCGATGATATCGCTGGACACCACATCCAGCGCGACGGAACGGACGTCGCCTTCGGGTGAAGGCAGCCGCACCCCGTTGAGCGAGGTGGAGTTCAAATCGGGATCGAGGCCACGGACCGATACGAACCGCCCCTCGCCCTGATCGTTCAACACATTGATGCCCGGCAAGCGGCGCAGCGATTCGGCCACGTTCTGATCCGGGAACTGGCCGATGGCATCGCGGGTCAACACATCGCTGACCGTGTCGGACGCGCGCTTGCGCGACAGGGCGCTCGCCTGGTTCGCCGACTGTCCGATAACCAGGATCGTTCCCGCATCGTCCCCGCCCAGCACGATTTCGACCGGCACGGTGCCGGTGGCCGGCACGGTCACAGTGGTCCGCACCGCTTCGGCGCCGACATACCGCGTGACCAGCGTGTATGTTCCAGCGGGCAATTCGAAGAAAGTGAAGCTGCCGTCGCGTTCGGATATGGCGCTGCGATTCAATTCCTCGATCGTGATTTCCGCCGCTTGCAATGCGGCCGTGCCGGACGAATCGACCACACTGCCGGCGATGTCGCCTGCATGCGCTGCGCCGGACAGGCCGACCGCTATCGCGGCGGAACAGGTGGCAAGCGCGAAACGTGATTTGAAATGCATGGAAACCTCCGGTGGACACGCAGGCCACTAGGTTTCGTTTGCGACGCGCGAATGACTCAACCGCGACAGTTCGATGACAATGCACAGTTTCGTCGGTCGGGGGCACTACGGTTCCACGTCGATGCCGTTGCCGACCTTCAATCGGGTCGCCGGGGGAGGCGGAGCGCAGCGCCGTAACGTGTATTCGCAGCGACATTGCCATTCGCGATTTGCCTCAAGAACGTACGAGCAAGCACTTTGTTAACCATATCGATTTAGCTGATATTAGCGGTGATAGTATCACCGGCGTGATCACGGTTGCGGGGCGAATTCAAATTGGGTGAACACATGCAAATTGCGTTGCTATGCGGGGGGTTGGGCACGCGGCTCGGCGAAGAAACGGTCAGCCGTCCCAAGCCGATGGTGGAAATCGGCGGCAAGCCCATATTGTGGCATATCATGCGGTTCTATCGGCAGTTCGGACATGACCGGTTCGTGCTGTGTGCAGGATATAAGCAGGAAGTCATCAAGGATTTCTTCCTCGATTACGATAATCATTCCAACGATTTGATGGTCGATTTCGCCCGTTCGCAAGTGTCGCTGCTGGGCGGGGCGCAGGACCGGATCGACTGGCAGGTCATCATTCAGGACACCGGTGAAACGACGCAAACGGGCGCGCGGCTTGAAACGCGCGCTGCGCCATATCGATGGCGATATCTTCATGGCCACGTATGGCGATGGGCTGTGCGATGTCGATTGCGACCGTTTGTTCGCCCATCATCAGGCTTCGGGCAAACTCGCGACGGTTACCGCGGTGCGTCCATCCTCGCGGTTCGGTGAGCTTGGCCTCGATGGCAATTCCGTGACATCTTTCGAAGAAAAACCGCAAACCGGCAAAGGCTGGATCAATGGCGGTTTTTTCGTGTTCCATCGTTCCATCTTCGAACGCCTGACCGACGACCCCACCATCACGCTGGAGGCGGGGGTGCTGCAACCTCTTGCGCGCGAAGGGCAGCTGTCGGTCTATCGCCATGACGGGTTCTGGCAGTGCATGGACACTCAACGTGAAAAACAGCTGCTGGAAAATTACTGGCAGGATGGCCGCGCGCCGTGGAAGATCTGGGCATGACCGATCAGTTCTGGGTCGGGCGGTCCGTGTTCGTGACCGGGCATACCGGCTTCATGGGTGGGTGGCTCGCCGCCTATCTCACGCACCGCGGGGCGCATGTGCATGGCTATGCCCGCGCGCCCAACACGCAGCCAGCCCTGTTCGACGTGGCCGACCTGTCGGACCGGCTGGCATCCTCAACGATAGCCGACATCGGCGACTTGGAAGGGTTGGCCGCAGCCATAGATCGCGCCGCGCCATCGGTGGTCTTCCATCTGGCCGCGCAGCCGCTGGTTCGGTATGCCCATGCGAACCCCATCGAAACCGTCGCATCCAATGTGATGGGCACGGCGAACTTACTGGAAGCGGTGCGCCGCAACGACGATGTGAAAGCGGTCGCGATCGTCACCACCGACAAGGTGTATCGCAATTGCGAACGCGACGAACCCTATGCCGAGGATGACGAATTGGGCGGGCGCGAACTTTACAGCGCCAGCAAGGTTGCAAGCGAATTTCTGGTCGATGCCTGGCATCATTCCTATTTGCAGGCGCGTGGGTTGGGCGTTGCCACGATCCGCGCGGGTAACATCTTCGGCGGCGGCGACTGGGCGGCCGATCGGCTGGTCCCCGATGCCATCCGCACGTTCTCTGCCGGCGAACCGTTGATCCTCCGCAACCCGGCCTCCACCCGGCCATGGCAGCATGTGCTCGATCCGTTGCGCGGCTATCTCGCACTGGCGGAAAAGCTGATCGGGGGAGCGGAAAGCTATTCGGGAAAATGGAACTTCGGTCCCGCTATGGACGATTGCCGCCCGGTTGCCGATCTAGCGCATTTACTGGCACGCATCTGGGGGAATAATGCACGCATTGTAATGGAACCGGGCGACGGCGTTTTCGAAGAACGGCTGCTCGCGCTCGATTCCACGAAAGCCGCTGAACGGTTGGGCTGGGTTCCGCAATGGCCCCTGGAAACCGGAGTTGCGAAGGCTGTGGAATGGTACCGGGCGCATGATGCAGGCGCCGATATGTGGCAAACGACCATCGACCAGATCGACGCAATGGAACGAATGGACGCCGCCGCATGACCGAAACCTGCCGCTTTTGCTCTGCCGAACTGACGACCACCGTTGCCGATTTAGGGCTGATGCCGGTGTCGAACGCCTTGCGCGACATAGGGGGCGCGCGCGGCCACGGACAAACGTTCTATCCCCTGGTGGCCATGGTGTGCGAGCATTGCTGGCTGGTTCAACTGACCCGCGTGGATACGCCCGAACATTTCACGCAGGATTACGTCTATTTCTCGTCCTTCTCGGAAAGCTGGCTGCGCCATGCGCGCGACTATGCCGAAACGATGATTGCCGCCCATGATTTGAACGATCGGTCCCTGGTGGTCGAACTGGCCAGCAATGACGGCTATCTGCTGCAATATTTCAAACAGGCGGGCATCGGCGTGCTCGGCATCGATCCCACCGCCAACACCGCGCAACAGGCGAAGGACAAGCATGACATCGACACCGTCGTCGATTTTTTCGGCACTGCGCTGGGCGAGAAATTGCGTGGCGACGGCGTCGCTGCCGATCTGATCGCGGCCAACAACGTGCTGGCGCATGTCCCGGATCTGAAGGATTTCCTGGGCGGCGTGCCCGCCATTCTGAAGCCCGGCGGCACGTTCACGATCGAATTTCCGCATTTGCTGCGAATGCTGGAAAGCTGCCAGTTCGACACGATCTATCACGAACATTTTTCCTATCTGTCGTTGCTGACCGTCGAACGGATGCTGCATTCCGTCGGCATGGAGGTTTACGGTGTGGAGGAACTGGCCACTCACGGCGGTTCCCTGCGAGTTCATGCCGGCCATGCCGGTGCGGGCGTTGCGAATGCTGCGTTGGCCACAGGCCGGGATCGGGTGCGCCATGCGGAAGCGGAAGCACGGCTGGACCACGCCGCCACCTATCGCGGGTTCGCCGGTGAAGTGGCGCAACGCAAGATCGATCTGCTCGCATTCCTGATCGCCGCGAAGCGGGACGGCAAGACCGTTGCCGGCTACGGCGCGCCTGCCAAGGGGAGCACAATGCTGAACTATTGCGGCGTCGGTCCCGAACTGCTTCCCTTCACAGTCGATCGCAGCCCCCACAAACAGGGCCATTTTCTGCCAGGTATTAACATTCCCATCCTACCGGTCGAACATCTGATGGCGGCAAGGCCGGACTACATCTTGATCCTGCCGTGGAACCTGCGGGAAGAGATTGCCGGGCAGTTGGTCGAAGCGCGCGAATGGGGCGCACGGTTCGTTACCGCGATCCCCGAAATCGATATATTCTGATGCAGTTTACGGCAACCGCGATCGCTGGCGTTTTCACCGTTGCCAGCGAATTACACGCGGACATGCGCGGCAGTTTTCAACGGTCCTATTGCGCGAAGGATTTCGCGGCCGAAGGGTTGGAACCGGTGGAAGCGCAAAGCGCGATTTCGCGCAATGTAGCGAAGGGAACCCTGCGCGGGCTGCATTTTATTCCGGAAGCCGATGGCGAAGCCAAACTGGTGCGGTGTATTGCCGGGCGTATCCACGACGTCGCCGTCGATCTGCGGCCCGCCTCGCCGACCTACCGACATCACGTCACCGCCACTCTCGACGCCGAACGCGGCAATGCGCTCTATCTGCCGCGCGGCGTGGCGCACGGTTTCGTCACGCTGCAGGACGCCAGCGATATCCTCTATCAGTTCAGTCGTGCCCACCGCCCCGGTATGGAATTGGGCGTGCGTTGGGACGATCCCGATCTGGCGATAGGCTGGCCCGAAGAACCCACAATCATGTCGAACCGCGACAGAGCATTGCCGTTCCTGCGGGATCTCGCCCTTGGATAGCGCGCAACCCCTTCGCATATTATTGACTGGGTCGACGGGTTTCGTCGGGCGCGCCGTGTTGCGATACTTGCCCGGCGACGCCGATATTCACTGCACGAGCCGCACTGCGGATGGCGTGGACTTGCGCGATGCGGACGCCTGCGTCGCCCTGATCGCGCGGACGAAACCCGACATTCTGATCCATTGTGCCTGGACCACCGCGCATGGCACATTCTGGCACGATCCCGAAAACAGCCTGTGGCTGGCGGCGGGCAAGGCGTTGTTCGATGCCTTCGTACGGCATGGCGGCAGCCGGATCGTGGCCTGCGGCACCTGCGCCGAATATGCCGGCGACAGCGACGTACCGCGCCGCGAGGACGAAGCGATCGATCCCGCGCGCATCGCCTTCCCCTACGCCCGCGCGAAGTTCGCCTTGCTCGAACACCTGCGCGATCTGGGCGTCAGCTATGCCTGGCCGCGCATCTTCCTGGCCTATGGCGAAGGCGAGGATCGACGACGTTTGGTGCCGAGCGTGGCGCGTGCCGTCATTGCAGGTGAACTGGCGCGCTGTTCGTCCGGCGTGCAAGTTCGCGATTTTTGCGATGTGCGCGATCTGGGCGCGGCGATCGCGCGTCTCGCATCGTCCGACGTCGAAGGCGTTATCAACATCGGGCACGGTCGGCCTGCCAGTATTGGGCATATCGCTGCGAGGTTGGGCAGCATTGCCGGTCGGCCGGACTTGATCCGGCTCGGCGCGTTGCCCGATCGCGAAGGGGAACCGCGTTTGCTCGTGCCCGATCTGACGCGTCAAACGCGCGAGCTGGGCTTTACGCCGCGTATCGCGCTGGATCGGGGGTTGGCGGATGCGATGGATTATTGGCGGCACGACCGATTAGCGAAGAATTAACCATAATTTCATCTATCGCGAGCAGGACGTTTTCATGACCGATACCGAATTTCGCGCAGCAGCGCACCGAACTCGTCCGCGAACTGGGCACGAATGGCGATATGGCGGACCTCTCCAACCGCTGGTTGGGCAAAGCGCAGGAGCTCGGCTATTCCTACAATTTCGACTGGCTGGGTCTGCCGATCATTCAGTATCCGCAGGACATCGTCGCCATGCAGGAAATCATGTGGCGCGTGCGCCCCGATGTGGTGGTGGAAACCGGTGTCGCGCGCGGCGGGTCGCTGATTTTCTATGCTTCGATGCTGGAATTGCTGGAAACCTGCACTGGCGCAAAAGGCGGGCGTGTCATCGGTATCGATATCGACATTCGCCAACCCAATCGCGACGCGATCGAGGCGCATCCGCTGTCGCATCGTATCGATCTGATCCAGGGGTCCAGTGTCGACCCGGCCATCGTCGGGCAGGTCGCAGCGAAGGTCGCACCCGAAAACGACGCGGCGAAACGCGTTCTCGTCTGCCTCGACAGCAACCACACCCACGATCATGTGCTGGACGAATTGCGCGCCTATGCGCCGATGACGTCTCCCGGCAGCTATTGCGTGGTGTTCGACACGCTGGTCGAACATCTGCCCGATGCGGCCATTGGCGACAGGCCGTGGGGTCGCGGCAACAATCCGCTGACCGCCGTGCAGGCTTACCTTCAGGAAACCGACAGCTTCGAAACCGACACCGGAATCGACGATCGGCTGCAGATTTCGGTCGCCCGCGAGGGATATCTGCGGCGCACCCGATAAGCGCGCGGCATGGCCGATTTCACGATTGCCATACCCGTCTACAATGGCGAGCGCTTCCTGGCCGAAGCTCTGCGGTCGATCGCGGTGCAAGATCTGGACGGCGTGGAAGTGCTGGTCAGCGACAACGCATCGAACGACGGAACCCAGCGCATATTGGACGAATGGCGCGATCGGCTGCCGCTGCGTGTCGTCCGCAAAGTGCAGACCATGCCGATGCGCGATCATTTCAACGCCCTGCTCGATACCATCGATAGCGCGGCGTACATGCTGCTGTGCCATGACGATTATCTGGCCGATCCCGACGCGATAAAGCTGGCACGGGCAGCCCTGCGCGACAATCCCGATTGTGCCGCCGTCTATTGCGATCTGATGTATGTCGATGAAAACAGGCGACAACTGGCGCAACGCCGGTTCGGCCGATCGGGCCGGTTCGATCCCGATGCAACGGGGCGTCAATCGTTGGCGACCGGCCGCAACATGTTCGGCATTCCGCTCGCCATCAGACGCCGTGCATTGGGCGACCTGCGCTACGGCGACGGGTTTCTATATGCGATGGATATCGACCTGTCCTGGTCATTGGCGCAAGCTGGCGACGCGTATCACATCGACCGACCGCTGATCGCCAACCGTTATTCCAGCGACAATATGACCTGGCGGTTGCTGGGCACGACATATGACGAATATTGCGCCCTCGCCCGTAAACACGCGGACACGCCGGGCCGAATTGCCCGTGCGCGAATGGCGGCGACCTGCCAGTTCGTAACCGCACAGAAATTCGCGTTTCGTCATTATGCCAGGATGCGGGCATGGCTGGGCTGACGGCGCGGATCGATTTCATGCACGAGCGTGGCCAGCTGTTGCGGTTTGCAGGGGCGGGCATGGCCAACACGGGCTTTGCCTATGCGATCTATGCCGCAGGCATCGCGTTCGGCCTTACCTATTCCGTCGCAAGCCTGATTGCGCTGATCGCCGGGATCGTCAGCGGGTTCGTGATCCAGGGGAAGGTCGCGTTCCGAACGCAACTGCAGGGGCGGTTTGCCCTGTTCGTCGCGCTATGGGTGCTGCTTTACGGTGCGAACATCACGCTGATCGGCGCGCTGCATTTTTTCGGCATGAACCTTTACATTGCCGGCCTGCTGGCTGCGATACCGATCACGGCTGCATCCTACCTAGCGTTGCGGACCATCGTGTTTGCGGCCAGCCCCCTGCCTGTCGGCCGCATGGCGTTGCTGTGGTGCGTGGGCGCAGTGTTCGTCGCACGGTTGTATATCGTCACGCATCTGTCGCTGAACTGGGACGAGTTTTTGAACCTGTCGATGCTGTACGATTATCGGCGCGGCGACATGACGGAGGTTTTCCAGACCGGTTTCATCCATCTGTTTCATTGGCTGCCGTACGTTTCCGGCAATGAAGTCGATCAGCTGATCGCGGCGCGTTTGGTGACCCTTTGCTGTGCCGTTCTGACCAGTGTCGCCATCTTCCATACCGCCCGTCGTTTCATGGATATCGACCGCGCCCTTGTCGCGGTGCTGGCCTATAATTGTTTCGGCGCGTCGCTGCTGTATGGCACGGATTTTCGCACCGACACTCTGGCCACCACCGCCATGATGGCGGCAGTTGCGCTGGCAACGCATCGTCATGCGACCTGGCCCCGGATGATTGCGATGGGGCTGCTGATTGCGATCGGCGGCGCGATGACGATCAAGGCGGCGTTTTTCCTGCCCGTCATCGGCGTGCTGGTGCTGGGCAATGCGTTGGGTTCGGCACGGAAAGTTCGCACGGCCACAATCATCGCAGGCGGGGCGGCAGTATGCGCCGCCGCATTCGCCCTCATCATCGGCCTGCATGCGGCCAGCCTGCCGGAAACGGCATCCGCTGCGACGTTCCTCGGGCGCACGGGCAATGCCACATTGTTCACTGGCGACTATCTGGTTTTGTCCAATGTCTGGTTGCCGGCCCTATTGTCCAACATCGCGTTCTGGGCATTGGTTGCGTGCGGAATTGCCAGCCTTGCCTGCAAGCACGGGCAGGCGACTGCGGACCGCATCATGCTGGCGGGGTTTGTCCTGCCCGCCTTCGTTCCGTTGATCTACAGCGAGATGTATGTCTATTTCCATCCGTTCCTGATCGCGCCGATATCGGTTCTGGCCGGGGCTGGGTTCGGTATGATCGGCGGTCCGGTGCGTTTCGCGTTGATCGCATTGCTGCTGGTCAATGGCGTCACCCATGCCGCGCGCAAAATGGACGATGGTCTGGCCGGGCAGCGCATGACGCTGGAGGTGATCCATCGGCTGTTCCCCGAACCCGTTGCCTATATCGATCACACGTCGATGGTGGCGTCGTTCCCCAAGAAAGGTTTTTTCATGAGCCGTTGGGGCGTGACCGATTACCGCATGGCGGGCGAGCCGGTGATGGCCGATATCGTCCGCCGCGATCAACCCGCTTTTGTGTTGGAAACGCGATCCTTGCTGGCGGTCGATCGTATTTCTCCCGCAGAATCGCAACGATCGGAAATGGGCCTGTTCGGCGCGGACGTCGCCGTTCTGCGCGACAATTACCTGCGGTATTGGGGGCCGGTGTTTCTGCCGGGCAAACTGCTGAACGGTAACGGGAACGCCCGCATCTCTATCGCGGGGGCATACCGGGTGGACGGGAATGGCACCCTGACCGTCAACGGCACGACCTATTCCGATGGCGACACGGTCCGCCTTGCCCCAGGCGATTACGCCTATTCTTCCGTCACGCCGTTTCGCCTGGTCTGGGATGCACCCCCACCGCCGGCAACCACGCCGCCCGAGCGCCTTTTTTCAGGCTGGTGATCGGCACGGGGCGGCGTTCCGGGATCGTCGGGTTCGGCATCGACGAAGTAAAGCGGCCTGCGTTTCACCTCGTTATGGATACGCCCGATATACAGGCCGACGATGCCCAGCATCAGCAATTGCAACCCGCCCAGCAGGGTCAGCACCAACACGGTCGAGGTCCAGCCCTGAACCACGTCGTCGGTGAAGAACCAGCTCGCCAGAATATACAGGCCGAACAGCAGCGCCAGAACCGAAATCGTCATGCCGAACCACAATGCCAGCCGCAGCGGCACGTCGGAAAATCCCAGCACACCGTGCAGCGCCAGGCGGATCATGGCGCGCAAGGGATACTTGCTTTCGCCCGCCACCCGCTCGTCCCGCTCGAACGGAACTTCCGCAGTCTTGAACCCCAGCCAGCTGATCATGCCGCGCAGATAGCGGTCCTGTTCCGGCATTCGCGCAAGCGCGTTTACGACCTTGCGATCGATCAGTCTGAAATCGCCCACGTCCAGCGGCATATCGACCGACGACAGGCGCCGGATGAACCGATAGAATATCGCGGCGGTGGCCCGTTTGAAAACGCTTTCGCCCGACCGCGCCATCCGGCGGGCGAGCACGATGTCGTACCCTTCGCGCCATTTGCCCAGCATTTGCAGGGCGACTTCGGGCGGATCTTGCAGATCGGCATCCATTACGATGACCGCATCCCCGTTCGCCGCATCGATGCCCGCCGTCACCGCCGTCTGATGCCCGAAATTGCGCGACAGGTTGACGACGCGGAACCGATCGTCGCGCACCCGCATGTCGCGGATCATTTGCAGGGAGGCGTCCTTGCTGCCGTCGTTCACCAACACGATTTCGGCGCGGCCATCCATCCCGTCCAGCATCCGAACCAACGCGTCGTACAGCAAGGGCAAGATCGCCGCCTCTTCGTAAACGGGGATCACGAAACTGACCAGCCGCGCTTCTCTCACGATCCTGTTGTCTCCATCGCCCATCGTATGGTCGTTAGTCATATTCGCGCGCACATGCCAGCGCGCCGGAACTGTTGCCTGCACCGCGCCGTTGCGGCAGGGACGGGGGCACATTCCCCACTGCGCTCTACACACGCGCAATCCGCACCGACAGGCATTCGACAATGGCACAATCCGATCAGTTCACGCGCAATCTGGATGGCAAGCTGGTGCTGGTTACCGGCGGCAGCGGGTATCTGGGCAATTACGTCGTGCAGGCGTTGCTGGATCATGGCGCACGGGTGCGGATCGCCAGTCGGCGGCCGGAAAAATCATACAAGCTGAAACCGCTCGCCAATCTGGGCCAGATGCAATTCGCGCGCTGCGACACGACGGACAGGCGCAATGTCGATGCCGTGATGCAGGGCGTGGACTGCGCGATCAATATGGTGGGATCGTTCGATGGCGATCTGATGAAAGTGATTGCGGGCAGCGCCGCCAATGTGGCGCAATCTGCGGCGCAGGCGGGCGTCGCGGCGATGGTCCATGTCAGCGCGATCGGTGCGGATGTGAACTCGCCCGCGGGCTATGCCGCGGCGAAGGGTGTGGCGGAGCGGGAGGTGCTGGATGCATTTCCCGATGCCAGCATCATTCGTCCGCCGATCCTGTTCGGCGAAGACGACGATTTCGTGAACATGTTCGGCGGCATGATCCGCATGTTGCCCGCCCTCCCCGTATTCGCGCCCCATGCTCCGCTGCAGATGTTGTGGGTGGACGACGCGGCGAAAGCGATCGTGGCTGCGCTGGCCGATCCGGCGAAACATGGCGGCACGATCTACGAAATCGCGGGGCCGGAGAAGATTACGATGCTTGAGTTCCATCACCGGTTGGCGGCGGCGCAGGGGCGCAAGCGGACCTTCATCGAAATGCCCGACGCGGTTGCCAGCACCTTCGCCAAACTGCCGCTGACGCCGATGGGCACGGATCAATGGCTGTTGCTGAAAGACGGCAACACCGCCTCCGGCGAACATCCGGGTATGAAGGAATTGGGGTTGGAGCCGCACCCGATCGGATTGTTTCTGGACAAGTGGATGACCCGTTACCGCAAGTTCGGGCGGTTCACCGGACGGTCCAGCCGATCGAGCTAGACACGCCCGGTCAGGTTTGCGGGTCCGGCAATGGCGATGGCGATGCGATCGGTTCGACCAGCAATTCCGCGCCGTGATGGCCGATGATGCGGACTTTCGTGCCGACCGCGATGTCCGCGCCGCGGGCGATCCATTCGCTGTCGCCGTGATGGATGCGCCCCTTCCCATTGTCGAGCGCCTGCACCACCACCGCCGTTTCACCGATCAGCCTGCCGCCGCGATTGTTCATCAGCGGGTCCGCGCTTTCGATCGGCCGATCGCGCAGGAACCGCTTGGCCGAATAGGCCGCGATCAGCGACAGCGACACGAAGTTGATAATCTGCACCGTCACGCCGGGATCGAGCACGAAGGTCAGCATCCCGGTCACCAGGGCCGCAGCGGCGAACCAGATCAGATAGACGCCGGGCACCACCAGTTCCAGCATGGCCAGCACCATGCCGATGGCGAGCCAGACCCAATGCGGATCGACGCCGTCCAGCCCGTCCATCAGCCGCGCTGCCTATCGCAAGGTGCAGTCATCACGATTTGTCCTGCGTGCGCGGCACGGTCACGCGCACCCGGTCGCCCGACCGCTGGCGTTCGATGGTCGAATTGCCGATCGACTGCCCGGAACCGCCGGTGGGCGGGCGTGGGCCGCCATCCTGTTCGTCGCCCATTACGCCCTTCACCAATTCGCCGATACCGCCCAGCGATCCGATCAGCTGCGTCGCTTCCACCGGGAACAGGATGGTCTTGGCGTTCGGGCTGTCGGCGAATTTGCCCACCGCTTTGGTGTATTCCTGCGCGATGAAGTAATTGATCGCCTGATTGCCGCTTTCAGCGATGGCGTTGGACACGCTGCGGGTTGCCTGCGCTTCCGCCTCCGCCGCGCGTTCGCGGGCCTCGGCGTCGCGGAAGGCGGATTCGCGCTTCCCTTCCGCCGTCAGGATGGCGGACTGCTTTTCCCCCTCGGCGCGCAGAATGCGGCTGGCGCGGTCGCCCTCCGCTTCCAGAATCTCGGCGCGTTTCAGCCGTTCGGCCTTCATCTGACGGGCCATCGCTTCCGATATGTCGATCGGCGGGCGGATGTCCTTGATTTCGACGCGTGTGATCTTGAGGCCCCAGGGCGAGGTTGCATGATCGACCACATTCAGCAGCCGGGCGTTGATCTCGTCCCGCTTGGACAAGGTTTCGTCGAGATCCATCGAGCCCATCACGGTGCGCAGGTTGGTGGTCGTGATCGCCATGATCGCGCCATAGAGATTGCTGACTTCATAAGCCGCCTTGCCCGCATCCAGCACCTGGAAGAACACCACCGCATCGACGCCGACCATCGCATTGTCGCGCGTGATGATTTCCTGCCCCGGAATGTCCAGCACCTGTTCCATCATGTTGATTTTATGGCCGATACGATCGACGAAGGGGATCAGGAAATGCAACCCCGGATCGGCGGGCGCGGTGAATTTGCCCAGCCGTTCGATCGTATAGACGAAACCCTGTTTGACCACGCGCACTGTGGAAAACAGCACCACGACGATCAGAGCGACAAGCAGCAGGAGCAGGATCAGTTCCATCGGGGTTCCTTCATTGGTTCTCGCCAGCGAAGATAGCGCGTTCGGCGGATGGTGGGAAGGGGCTTGGACCGCCCCAGGACATGGACCGCTTTACGCGTTTTCGTGCAAACTTTCGCGGTCCTGTTTCGGCGGTCGCGGGCCGCTTCGTTCGTCGGGCCGAACGCTTGCCGGGAAGCCGCCGGACCAGTCGCAACAGCCCGTAAAAGTCGGCTTTGCGCTGGATGCCGCGATACTGCCCGCGATAGATTACGGGACGATGCAGCGGCCCCGTCCATTGAATATGATGGTGCGCGAGTGTGACTTTCGAAATGCGCGGCCGTTCGGGCGACGCCGTATCCCCGCGCGCCAGTTTTTCAGGGCAGACCATCGCCAGATCCCAGGCATGGGCGAACCCCTCTGCCCCCGCCCGCGATCGCAGGCGATAGGCCGTCTCGCGCGCCATCCCCACGCGGCGCGCGGCTGCCGCGACGCAGCGGGTTTCGAACAGATGGCCGATGAACGCGCATTGCCGGTCCGCCGTCCACCCATCCCGCCGCGCCCTGATGGGGATGGGGTGGAAATAGGGAATGCGGAGTGTGCGTAATATGCGGGGCTGTTTGCGGCGTTCGGTCATCCGCGACGATAAGGCAGATTTCGGTCGTGTAGGAAAGTTCGTTGCACCATAGCTTGCCCTAACGCTGAGCGTCGGCTCTCCACCCAATCCTTTGTTAATTATGTCGGTTTTCCAGGAACATCGACGCACGTCGCCTCTTGGTTTCATGATAGGAGGAAGATGATGCAAACAGGATCAACCGGTTCCACCGGAACCGCGAACGAGCTGAAATCCGAACTGAAGGATGACGGCGCGAAACTGGCCGATACGGCCAAGCAACAGGCAACCACCATTGCCCAGGACAACAAGGGTAAGGCGACCGACACGGTCAAGGCGGCAGCGTCCGCCATCGACAAGGCTGCGGACGATCTGCAGCGCAACGACGATGCGCCATCCTGGCTGTCGTCCGCATTCAAACAGGCGGCGAGTTCGGCCAGCGATCTGGCATCGCGAGTGGACGATAAGGAACCGCGCCAGATTGCCGACGAGGTAAGCCGGTTTGCGAAGAACAGCCCAACCGCCTTTCTCGCAATGTCGGCGATGGCAGGTTTCGCCGCGTCGCGTTTCCTGAAAGCGGGAGCCGAACATCGCGATACCGGTTCCAGTTTCACTGATGGAACGGGCGGAACGGGCGGAACGGGCGGAACGAGCGGCGCGGACAGCCGGTTCGACAAGCCTTACAATGTCGGCACGGCGACGGGCGGCACACCGGGCAACACATCGACCGGCACTTCCAGTGTCGCCACATCCACCACCGGGGGGACCACGCTATGAGTACAGGGAACGAAAACGCCAATATCGTCGATCTGATCGGCCAGTTGACCAGCCAGGCAAGCCATCTGGCGCAGCAGCAGGTCAATCTGGTGCAAGCCGAAATGCGCGATTCCGTCACCGACCTCAAAATCGCGCTGGGCGCGATGATCGGGGCTGCGGTGGTCGGCATCGGCGGGTTGGGCGTGGTGCTGATGGGCCTTGCCTATTGGCTCGATCAGGCGATCGACAATCTCGCGCTTTCCACGCTGATCGTCGGACTCGTCACGCTGGCGATCGCTTTCGTCATGTTCGCGGGCGCGAAAAAGAAGATGAGCGCCGCCAATCTGACGCCCGATCGCACGATCGACACCTTGGAACGGACGCCCGATGCGGCGACCGGCAATCTTACCGCACGAGGCAACATATGACACAGGACAACACTCAGGATCCCGCCGCAATCGAACGGGACATCGAACGCACGCAACGCGACATGAGCGCAACCGTCGATCGGATCGGCGATCAATTCACCCCGCGCAACATTATGAACGCGTTGCTGGACAAGGCCGACAGCAGCGGCGTCGACAGCCGCGTGGTGCTGGATCAGGCGAAGCGCAATCCGCTGGCGTTGGGGATGATCGCAATCGGCGGCATCTGGCTCGCCAGCGATGCCGATGCCCGGCCATCGGCGCTGAAGCCAGCCGGGTTCGGCGCCGGATCGGACGATTACGACGACGACCGATACGACGATGGTTTCGACAGCGCCGACTATGACCGTCACACGGCATATCATCGCGGTTATATCGATCACATGTCCGGCATCGATCGACTGGCTGACGAAGACGACCTCACCTATCGCCGCCGCCGCAACGCCGCGCGCTCGAACTATCTGATGCTTGAACAGAACAGCGACGAGGATGAGAACAGCTTCCACGATCGGCTCAACAGTGCGACCGACACCATGCGCGAACGTCGCGACGCCGCGTTCGAAAAGGCCGGTGACGCGCGTCGCAAGTCCCGCGAACAGGCCCGCCGTGCAGCGTCGAAGGGCAAGCAAGCCTATCGTGACAACCCGCTGATCGGTGGGTTGATCGCCGCAGCATTGGGAGCCGTCGCAGGGGCAGCCGTGCCGCTCAGCCGTGCCGAAGAAGAAAAGCTGGGCGATCTGGGCGAACAGGCGATCGACAAGGCGGAAACGAAGGCCAGGCAGGCCGCCGATACCGCTCGCGACAAGAAGGACGAACTAGTGGAGAAAGCCGACAGCAAGATGCAGGACGCATCGAGCGGCACGTCGGCCAGTTCTTCCAGCGCTTCAGGCACTTACAACACGTAAGCGCCCCAGTCGCATCTACTGGAATCGAGGAAGGGCGCGTTCGGCGATGAACGCGCCCTTTTTGCGTCTACATTTCGGCAAACATCGCCAGCATCATGTCGCGCGCGCGTTCCGCTTCGGCTTCGTCGTAAACCGGGCTGTCGATGGTGCACCAGCCGTGATCGGCGGCGAAGACTTCGACCGTGGCGTCCACTTCGGCGCTGTTGGCGGCAATGCGTAGGGCATCCTTGTCGTCCGGCGCGCGGGCATCGTCGTTCTGGGCGATGGCGAACAGATAATCGGTCCCGGTCGCGCGAGCGAGCAGTTTGTGCGGGCTGTCCGCATCGTCGCGGACCAGACCGCCGCCGTGGAAACTCGCCGCCGCGCCGATGCGGTTCGGGACGGCCGCCGCGCTGTAAACGGTGAACGGCCCGCCCATGCAATATCCGCACGAACCGATGCCACGCGTGGTATCGACGGCATCCTGATCGTCCAGCCAGCCGACCAGCGCGGTGGCATCGCGCATGATGGCTTCGGACGACAGCGCCGCGCGCAAGGGGCGGATTTTCGCTTGCCCGGCATCGCTGCGCCATTCGGCGAAACTTTCCAGCACCGGCGCTTTCGCCCCCCGGTAATAAGGGTTCACGGCGATCACGGCATAACCATCGTCGGCCAGCCGCTGCGCCATCGTGCGATAGGCGGGGCGCAGGCCGGCGACATCGGGCCACATGATGACTGCCGGGGCCGGGCCGCTGGCAGGATGCACGAAAAACGCGTCCATCGTACCGTCGGGGGTGGCGATGGCGACATCCCGCTGCGTAATCGATCCGCTGGCGGTGCGATCCTGTTCGGCGATAACCTCTCCCGGCGCGCAGGCGGCGATGGCGGCGACCCCGCCCATTGCGGCGAACTGCCGGCGGTTGAGACCCTTGGCCGCCAGCCCCGCATCTTCGCGGTCCTGCGTAAAATCGTCGCACATGGCATCTCTCCTTCGCCTTACATGATACGCCGTACAATGCAGCGATGGCGGGATGCGCGCAAGGGCCGCCCCCCAAGCGCTGCCGCCGCACCGTTACCAGCCGAACACCGCCGCGCCCAACAAACGGCCGGGGATCATGGTGAACAGCCCGGCCATCATCAGACCGATATACAGGCCGCGCATGGTCCGTTGATGGGCCACGATATTGCCGCGCCGCGCATTGTGGATGCCCCACGGGATCGCGAACAGGGTCCAGACCGAAAAGATATGGATGAAGCTGAACCCGCCGCCGCCAATCCCCGTGCCGGGGCGGCCGATCCAGAAACTGGTGACGGCGGTGATCAGCATCATCGCGGTATAGATGCGCCCCAACATGCGATGCAGCGCAGTTCCCTTACGCCGCCACAGGATGAACCCGCCCAACAGCAGGGAAGGAAGCGCGGTGCCCAGATGGATAATGATCGGCACGCTCCATCGGTTGGTCGCGACGCCGGTGTCGCGGGCCAGTGCACCTGCGGGGTCGGCGGATGCAAAACCGCCCGACATGGCCGATGCGATGGTCAGCCCCGCCGTGACGGCGATCGTGATCGCGGCGGTAATCGCATAGATGCGCAAGTTGCTTCCCGCATCGCGGTAGTCGGCGGGCTGCTGAGCGCGGGTCACGGGTCGTTTCATAAAATCCTCTTGGCAGGCGGTGGGACTGGCGGGCATGATGCCACCTGCGATGCACCGATCAACCGACATTACGCGAACGGACCCCCCGATACGCGAACCGGCGCGGGAACGGACCGTTCGCCCATCCGCGCAGTCGCGCCATCGGGGCGGTTTCCGGTGGCTCGCCATCGAACTGTTCGCGCTGGTGGCGATCGCATTCGTGCTGGGGCTGCTGGGGCCGTTCGGGACGTATTCCATGCCGGTGGCCTTGCGGCTTGCCTATTGGATCGGCGTCGGCGCGATCGGTTACGCGATTTTCCGCCCGCTCAATATCGCCGCGGACTGGCTCGCCGCCGAAACGCGCGTGCCGCACGGTCTGGCGATCGCGGTGTCCTGCCTGATCGCAGGCTTGCCGATGACCTGGCTGATCGCGTTCGTGATCGCGGGCATGCAGGTGTCGCAGCGGCTGTCGGGGGCGGATTACGCGCTGCTTTACGCGCAGACGACGGGGATCGGGCTGGGCATTTATGGGCTGATGCGGCTGATGTTCGCGGTGCCGCACGATGCCGGGAACGGAGAAACCCTGGACCAGGCCCATCGCAGAGACTGAACCGCCTGTCGAAACCGCGTTGCACGCGCTTCTCCCCGCCGGCTTTCCCGCCATTCACGCACTGTCGGTGGAGGACCATTATGTCCGCGTCCACGGCGCGGGGCAAAGTGAGATGTTGCTGATGAACCTGGGCGATGCGATCGCGAAACTGCCGGGCGAACAGGGCGAACGCGGGCACGGCGAACGCGTCCATCGCGGATGGTGGGCGGCGCGCGGCGCGGTGCGTGGCCACCGGCGCAAGGGGCGGGAAGTGGAACTGGTGCTGACCGGCGATCTCGTGGTCCCCGTCAGCCGCCCCAATGTCGCAAAGCTGCGTGCGGCGGGGTGGCTCGACCGGGCGCTTTGATCGTTGTGTGCTTCTGATCGGGCCCTCCGACCGTGCGCCGCACTAATTCGTGTGAAAATCGGGCGGCGTTTCCACCCCTTCCATCGCGGCGGCATTTTCCAGCCGCGATGGCTGCGTCGGAATGATCGAAAACGTACCGTCCGTTTCCAGCACCACCCAATTGGCGGCGTCGTTTTCCAGCAACCCTTCGCGCCGCAGCGCGGAATCGATCTCCGCTTTCGTCACGCGTGTGCGTTTCATCGCGTCGTACAGATAATCGCCCTTATGCGTCAGCAGCGTGGGTGTGGCCTTGACCAATCTGGTCGCAAGATCGGACCGAACCAACAGCCAGGTCAGCCCATACTGGCACAGACCCAACGTCACCACGGCCACCATCGCATCCAGCAAAGAAATGTCGCGCAGCAGGATGCCGCTCGCGACCAGGCTGCCGACCGCAACGGTGAATATCCAATCGAAATTGTTCATCTGCCCGGTCGTCCGCTTGCCCGACAGGCGGGTAAGCACGACGATCAAAAGGAAACTCGCGATGGAAAGGGCGGCGATGGAACCGACCCGGTCCCAGCTCGAAAGCCAATCGGATGGATCAGTCATAACAGGGCGAATTGGGTGCGGTCATGCCCTCTAAGCGCTGCCGGCGGCTTGCGCGTTCCTGCCGCAACCTAAGTTACGTTATGCGCCCGGTATCAACGCCGCCCCAGCGCAGCTTCGCATTGGGTCATCAATTCCGCCACGATATCCGCCGCAGGCTCCTCTTTCGTCACCATGCCGACCGATTGCCCGGCCATCAGCGATCCATTTTCGACATCGCCGTCCACCACCGCGCGGCGCAGCGCGCCTGCCCAGTAATGTTCGATCTGCAGCTGCGCCTCCTGCATGGCCAGACCTTCTGTATCCAGTAAACCCGCGACCTCGCGCTGTTTGCCGGTGAACGCTTCGGTCCCCTTGTTCTTCAGCGCGCGCACGGGAATGACCGGCAAGCGCGCATCGACCTGCACGCTCGCCACCGCATCGCGGGCATTGGCGCGGAAGAACGCTTTTTTGAAATTGTCATGCGCGATGCTTTCGGTGGCGCAGGCGAAGCGCGTGCCCAACTGCACGCCGACCGCCCCCATTTCGAGGTAGCCGGCAATCGCTTCACCGCGCCCGATGCCCCCTGCGACGAACACCAGATGATCCTGCGATAGGGCCGGCAGGAATTCCTGCGCCAGAACGCTGGTCGAAACCGGGCCGATATGGCCGCCGGCCTCCATCCCCTCGATCACCAGGGCATCGCCGCCGGCGCCCCTGTCCTGGCGCAACAGCTTCTTCGCCAGCGCCAATGTCGGCGCGAACACGATCACTTTCGCGCCGAACGCCTTGATCGCATCGACGCTGCCCTTGGGCGGAATGCCGCCTGCCAGCACGACATGCGACACTTTGTGCTTCGCGCACACGTCGATCAGGTCGAACAGAGCGGGGTGCATGGTGATCAGGTTCACGCCGAAGGGTTTGTCCGTCCGCGCTTTCGTCTCGGCGATTTCGGTATCGAGCAGGTCCGGCGTCATCGCCCCGCATGCGATCACGCCGAAACCGCCCGCATTGGATATGGCGGCAACCAGATTGCGTTCGGAAACCCAGCTCATCGCGCCGCACAGGATCGCATGTTCGCTGCCGAGGAAATCGGTGCCGCGCCGCATCAAATCCGCGCTTTTCGCATAATCTGTCATGCGCGGCCTGTAACGCACCGCCCCGCCCGCGTCACGCGCGATCGCCACGACATATCGTCGCCCGATGTAACCTATTGCAGGGATGCCGCGAACAAGCAGGTAAGACCATTACTTACCAAGCCATTCTTTATCAGGAGTTCAACTTATGCTTCCCCGTTCATTACTCGCCATTCCCGCCTTGTTCGCAGCCGCGATTGCCACACCCACTTTGGCCGCACCCGTACAGGCCCCGATCGCCAGCGAAGCGGCCGCCACTTTCTAGCAGGTCAATCATCGTGGCCACCGCGCCCAGCATTCCGACCGCGACTATCGCGATCACCGGGATCATCGGGACCATAGGGATCGCCGGGATCACCGCAGCAGCGCCCATCACGACAACGGTCACCACGGCGTTCACGGCGTTCATGGCAAGGCGTACAAGCTGAAAAAGCATCACGGCCATCGCAATTTCGGCCACCGGTCGCGGTTCGGTTCGCGCCACGGCAGTTTCGGCGGGTCGAGGTTCCGCCATCGCGGTGGGTTCAAAAGCCGGGGGTTCAAGAGCCGGGGCTTCGGCCATCGCGGACGCAGCCATCGCCGTCACTGAGTTTCAGCGCAACCAACAATAGCCGCACCCCGCATTCGCCATACCGACGGCGAATGCGGGGTTTGCGTTTGCCACATCGATCGCCAAAACCGATTGTGGTCACCCGTTTAATCGTTTCGCCTAATTCCCGATGTTGTGATAAAGCCGAAATCACACATAAGAATGGGAGAGAACGAATGGCCGAAGCAGACCCGAATTTCGCTGGTTGCCCCTTCAACGCAAGCAAAGGCGAACAGCGCCAGCTTCATGGGCGCGGCAACCGCGACTGGTGGCCCGATGCGCTGCAGCTGAACATCCTGACCACGGGCGGCAAATCCGCCAGTCCGTTGGGCGACGATTTCAATTATGCGGAAGCTTTCAATACGCTCGATTATACGGCGCTGAAGCAGGATCTGCACGCGTTGATGACCGACAGCCAGCCCTGGTGGCCGGCGGATTACGGGCATTACGGCCCGTTCTTCATTCGCATGGCCTGGCACGCGGCGGGCACGTATCGCACGGCGGACGGGCGCGGCGGATCCAGCAGCGGGCAGCAACGCTTCGCCCCGCTCAACAGCTGGCCCGACAACGCCAATCTGGACAAGGCGCGGCGTTTGCTGTGGCCGATCAAACAGAAATACGGGCGCAACATCAGTTGGGCCGATCTGTTCATCCTGACCGGCAATGTCGCGATCGAAAGCATGGGTGGGCCCGTCTTCGGCTTCGGCGGCGGACGCGCGGACGTGTTCGAACCCGAAACCGACATCTATTGGGGCACGGAAGAGGTCATGATTGATCAGGGTGCGGAAACCCGCATTCAGCCGGACAAGGAATGGGCGTTGGAAGATCCGCTCGCCGCGATCCAGATGGGTCTGATCTACGTCAATCCCGAAGGTCCGGGCGGCAATGCCGATCCCATGCAATCGGGCCGCGACATGCGCGAAACCTTCGCCCGAATGGCCATGAACGATGAAGAAACCGTCGCGCTGACTGCAGGCGGCCACGCTTTCGGCAAGGCGCATGGCGCGGGCGATGCCAGCCTGATCGGTGCGGAACCCGAAGGCGCGGACATCGCGTTTCAGGGACTTGGCTGGACCAGCGGATTTGAATCCGGGTCGGGCGAACATGCGATCACGTCCGGGTTGGAGGGATCGTGGTCCAACACCCCGACGCAGTGGAACGGCAATTATTTCCGCCTGCTGCTCGATTACGAATACGAACTGGTGGAAAGCCCGGCGGGGGCCAAACAATGGCAGCCGATCGACCAGCGCGAAGAGGATATGGCGCCTGCCGCGCACGATCCGTCCAAACTGGTTCCGACGATGATGACCACCGCCGACATGGCGCTGAAAGTCGATCCCGCATACCGCGCGATTTCCGAACGGTTCCGTAACGATCAGGCTGCGCTGGACGATGCCTTCGCCCGTGCATGGTTCAAACTGTGCCACCGCGATATGGGGCCGAAAATCCGGTATCAGGGGCCGGACGTACCGGAAGAAGATCTGATCTGGCAGGATCCCGTTCCCGCCGGGACGCCGATTTCGGACAGCGATGTCGCGTCGCTGAAATCCGCCATTCTGGAAAGCGGGCTGACGACGGCGCAATTGGTCAAGGCGGCGTGGGGATCGGCCTCCACCTATCGCGTCAGCGACCATCGTGGCGGCGCGAACGGCGCGCATATCCGGTTGGCCCCGCAGAACGCCTGGGCAGTCAACGACCCGGACGAATTGTCGAGCGTGCTGTCCAAGCTGGAAGAGATCAGGGGCGACCGTGCCGTAAGCATGGCCGATCTGATCGTGCTGGGCGGAACGGCGGCAGTCGAACGCGCGGCAAAGGATGCAGGTTTCGACATCGCAGTGCCGTTCACCAGCGGCCGCGGCGATGCGAAGGCGGAGCACACCGATGCGGAAAGTTTCGAACCGCTGGAACCCAAAGCCGACGCGTTCCGCAATTATCTCAGCACCAAACATTCGGTGAAAACCGAAGATCTGATGCTGGATCGCGCATCGTTGCTGGGGCTGTCGATCCCCGAAATGACCGCGCTGATCGGTGGTTTGCGCGTGCTGGGGGCCAATAGCGGCAATTCGAAGGTCGGCGTGCTGACGGACACTCCGGGCAAGCTCGACAATGCGTTTTTCAAGAACCTGCTCGATATGCGGACCGCGTGGAAAGTGGTCGATACCAGCGGGGACGAAGAGTTCATCGGCAGCGACCGCGATACGGACGAGGAATTGTGGCGAGCGACCCGAACCGATCTGATCTTCGGGTCGAATTCGCAACTTCGCTCCGTCGCGGAAGTCTATGCCGAAACGGGCAACGAACGCATGTTCGTGGACCATTTCGTTGCCGCCTGGACCAAGGTGATGAACGCCGACCGGTTCGATCTGGCATAACGCGGGGGCGACACCGACGATGCAACGCGGCCTTTCCCTTCGCGGGAGAGGCCGCGTTTCGTTTAGGGATCGGCGCGATCTATCCGCACGCGCTGGGCGGCCGTGACAGCGATGGCGCGCGCTTCTTGGGTGGTGGGGCCAGTGGCCAGCGCCACGCCCATGCGGCGGCCTGGCCGCGTGGTCGGTTTCCCGAACAGGCGGATATCGACCGTGCCGCCTTCCACCACCAATGCCAATGCTTGTGCCAACCCGCCGAAACGGAACGCGTCGCAGTCGCCCGTCCCCAGGATTACGGCGGATGCGGACGGGCGCGCAGCGATCGTTTGGGGAATGGGCAGCCCCATGATGGCACGGGCGTGCAGATCGAACTCGGTCAGGTTCTGCGACGCCAAGGTGACCATGCCGGTATCGTGCGGACGCGGACTCAATTCGCAGAACAACACTCCGTCCGCGCCGTCTTTCGCAACGACGAAGAACTCCACGCCGAACAGGCCGTAACCGCCCAGTTCATCAACCACCCGCCGGGCCATGTCCTGCGCGCGTTCCAGCACGTCGTCCGGCACGGCGGCGGGTTGCCAGCTTTCACGATAGTCGCCGTTTTCCTGCCGATGGCCGATAGGTGGGCAGAACGTCACGCGGTCGCCGCCATCCGCGCCTTTATGCCGCACCGTCAGCAAGGTGATTTCGTAATCGAACGGCACGAACGCCTCCACGATGACCCGCGCCCGGTCGCCGCGCATATTTGCGACGGCATAGTCCCACGCCGCCGCCAGTTCGCCCGCATCGCGCACCACGCGCTGGCCCTTGCCCGATGACGACATGACCGGCTTCACCACGCAGGGAAAACCCACCTGTTTTGCCGCGTCGCGCATCTGGTCCAGACCTTCGGCATAGGCGTAAGGAGAGGTTGCCAGCCCCAGCTTGCCCGCTGCCAGATCGCGGATGGCGTCGCGGTTCATCGTCAATTGCGCGGCGCGGGCGGACGGGACGACGGTGATCCCTTCGCCTTCCGCTTGCGCCAGAACCTGCGTGCGGATCGCTTCCACTTCCGGCACGATCAGGTCCGGCCGGTGGCGGTCGATGGCCGCGCGCAACGCCGCCCCGTCCAGCATCGAAAACACCTCGCGCGTGTCGGCCATCTGCATGGCGGGCGCATCGTCATAGGCGTCGCAGGCGACGACGTAAGCGCCCAGCCGCTTCGCCGAAATCACGAATTCGCGGCCCAGTTCGCCCGAACCGAGCAGCAATATGCGGGTGGTAAAAGCCATCGTTCGCCCTTTCGTGACGGGTGCATTCGGGAAACTCATGGCCGCGCGGGCGTTGACTGGCAAACGCTTACCAACCGGAGACACCCATGCGCCTCACCCGAACCGCTCTCGCCGCCGCCATTCCCCTACTGACTCTGCCCCTCGCCCTGGCCGCATGCGGCGGCGCGACGGACGATACCAACGATCCGATGGATTTGCCCACTGTCGAGGAAGGTTCGGCGCAAACCGGCGTTACGCAAAGCGAGCTGGCGACCAATGCAGTCATCTCGCAGCTGGGCATCGACGCGCGCAAGCTGGCGACCGAAACCCCGTTCGAAGAACAATCCGCCATCGTCGCGGACATGCAACGATGCTGTCGGATCGCGGCGATGCGCTGGACACCGGCCTGCGCGAACAGCTGGCGCCGATCTGCAATCGGTTGCCGATGCGATCGCGGCGGGCGACGAAGCGGCAGTGGAAGCTGCCGGCGCAGGCGGTCATCGAAAGGCTGCGAAGCTCCGCCCCGGCGGGTGGTGGGCGCGCGCCGGATGTGGCTTCGTAAGATTCGCGAAGCGGTTTTGCCCACCCCGCTTCGCTAACTCGCTGTCGTTCGTAAGCTACCCTACCCCTCCCGCTTGCGGGAGGGGTGAGCAGACTTGCGAGCGCAGCGAGCTAGTCGCAGCGGGGTGGGCTGCCAAAACCCTAATCCTCCGCATCCAGCCCATACGCCGTGTGCAGCAGCCGCACGGCCAAGTTCCGTTTCATCCTCGTCGATCAGCACGCTGACCTTGATTTCGGACGTCGTAATCGCCTGAATGTTGATGCCGCGCGTGGCGAGCGATCGGAACATGGTGCTGGCGACGCCCGCATGGCTTTTCATGCCGACGCCGACCACGCTGATCTTCGCGATCTTGCTGTCGGTGATGATCCGGTTGAACCCGATCGCCCCGCGCCGATCCTCCAGCAATGCCTGCGCGCGCGCCAGATCGGCCTGCGGCACGGTGAAGGTCACATCCGTTTCCCCCTTGTCGCGGCCGACGTTCTGGATGATCATATCGACATTGATGCTGGCATCGGACAGCGGTTCGAAAATCTCCGCCACGGCGCCCGGTTTGTCGGGCACGCGCGTCAGGATCACCTTCGCTTCGGTCTTGTCGTGCGCGATGCCGGTGACGTGTTGGCGTTCCATATTTCCATCCTTCAAGATCTGGTCCATTTCGGCGTCCGACACGATCAGCGTGCCCGGCAGCGCATCGGCGGCCACCGCATCTTCGCCGGTAAAGCTCGACAGAACCTGTATCCGCACCCGTTCCTTCATGGCCAGGCCGACGCTGCGGGTCTGCAACACTTTTGCGCCCACCGATGCCAGCTCCAGCATTTCTTCATACGTGACCGCTTTCAGCTTGCGCGCCTTGGTCACGATGCGCGGATCGGTGGTGTAAACGCCATCGACATCGGTGTAGATATCGCAGCGATCCGCCTTCAGCGCCGCCGCCAGCGCCACGGCGGAGGTGTCGGACCCGCCGCGCCCCAGCGTGGTGATGCGGCCATCGTTCGACACGCCCTGAAAGCCTGGAACGACCGCGATCTCGCCCCCTTCCATCGCGGCGATCATGCGCGCGCCATCGATCGTTTCCACGCGCGCTTTCGCATGGGCATCGACCGTGTTCATCGGCATTTGCCAGCCGAGCCAGCTGCGCGCGGCATTGCCCAGCGATTGCAGGGTCAGCGCCAGCAGGCCGGACGTCACCTGTTCCCCGCTCGCCACCACCACATCGTATTCTGCGGGGTCGTACATCGCGTTCGCCTCGCGGCAGAAATTGACCAGCCGGTCCGTTTCCCCCGCCATGGCGCTGACGACCACGGCGACCTGATTGCGCTGCCCGTTCTGGCCGGCCGCCTGTGCGCGCACGATCTGCGCCACGCGGCGAATGCGCTGCGTGCCCGCCATCGACGTACCGCCGAATTTCATCACGATCCGGGCCAAGCGTGTGTTCCTTCCCCTACCCTCGATTGCCCTGCGCTGTTACGGTGCGCGTATGAACGATGCAACTGCGACCGACGAACGCCCTGCGCCAAGCACTGCTGCGACCATCAGGCCGGGGGAGGCGGCCCATTTCGGCAAGCTGGCAGCGGAATGGTGGGATCCCAAGGGTTCGTCCGCGATGCTCCACCGCCTGAACCCGGTGCGGTTGCGCTATATCCGCGATGCGGTGGACCGGCACTGGGGCGGCGATGTGCGCGCGCGGAACCCGCTGGGCGGCAAATCTGCACTGGATGTCGGCTGCGGCGCAGGCTTGCTGTGCGAACCGCTGGCCCGGCTGGGCGGCGCGGTGACCGGCGTGGATGCCGCACCCGAAAACGCAGCGGCGGCGGCGGCCCATGCGGAAGGTGGCGGGCTGGACATCCGTTATATCGCCGGCGAGTTGGGCGATCTCGATCTCGGGCAGTTCGACCTCGTCACCGCGATGGAGGTAATCGAACACGTCGCCGACAAACCCGCTTTCGTCGCGCATCTGAAAAATGCTCTCGCGCCCGGCGGTTTGATGGTGATCAGCACGCCCAACCGCACGCTCGCCTCACGCGCTTTGCTGGTGACGGGGGCGGAAGCGGTCGGCGCCATCCCGCGCGGCACGCATCATTGGGACGATTTTATCGCGCCCGGCGATCTGCGCGACCTGCTGGCCGAAGCGGGGCTGACCATGAGCGAGCCGACCGGCATCGCGTTCGGCCCGATGAAGGGCCTGCATCTGTCGGACGATATGCGGCTCAATTACATCGCGACCGTTCGCCACGCCGAATGAGTCAGTCGCCGCAGGCAGCCGGGCGGATATTGCGGTCGCGATAGGCAGCGATGCGGCCCGGATCGTCGGTAAATACGCCATCGACGCCGATGCTCGACAACGTGGCATAAACGGATATGTCGCACCCTTGCGCCGTGTCGCCGCCCGGCCCCGTTACCTGTTCGGGCAGGAACATGTTCTCTTTTCGCAAGGTCCACGCATGGACCGACAGGCCCGCTTCGTGGGCTTGCGCGGTCAGCGGCGTTGCGCTGCCGGCCCGGCCTGCGACCATTGCGATCTCGACCCCGATCCCGTCGGCATATTGCGCGATTTGCGCCAGCCCGCTCGGCGTTGCCATATCGGTATAGCGCATCGCGGGTTCGTCCGCCGGGCCGCCTTCCGCGCTCATCAACTGCACCAGCCGCAGATCGGTGCGCGCATTCAGCCGTTGCAGAGCGCCGACTTCGAAACTCTGCACGAAAATGGCATCGTCGGCGCTGGTGTACCCCGCAGTATCGAGCGCGCGCACCAGCAGATCGACCACGTCGATGCCGGCATCCTGCAGCATGAAATTGGGGTGTTTCAGTTCGGGATAGATGCCGATGGTGCGGCCCGTTTCGGCTTCCTTGGCGCGCAGCAAGGTGACGATTTCGGCGAAAGTCGGGATGGCATACAGACCGTCGAACCGCGCGTTACCGGGACGGATGGCGGGCAATCGTTCCTTCGCCCGCAGCGTTCGCAGTTCGGCCAGCGTGAAATCTTCCACGAACCAGTCGGTGACCAACTGCCCGTCGATCGTCTTGGCGCGTCTGCGATCCGCGAACGCCTCGTGCGTGGCCACATCGGTCGTGGCGGAAATCGCGTTTTCATGCCGCGCGACCAGTATGCCGTCTTTCGTCGGGACCAGATCGGGCTCGATATAATCCGCACCCTGATCGATCGCCCGTTCATAGGCGGCCAGCGTGTGTTCGGGCCGATCGCCGCTCGCGCCGCGATGGGCGATGACCAGCATGGCGCGTTCCTGCGCGCTGGCAGCAACGGGTATGGCGGCAACGGGAACGGCGGACAGGGCGGCGAGCGCAAGCAGGATGGTTCGGATCATGAGACGCTTTAGCTCGCCGATTATGTCGCCAGCATTACGGCCTACCGGCCAAGCTGGTTTTCCCAGATGGATTGCGTGAACCCGACCATGACCTCGCCATCATGCGTGACGACGGGGCGTTTGATCATGCTGGGCTGTTCGCGCATCAGCGCCAGGGCGCTCTCGCGATCGACATCGTCCTTTTGTTGGGTAGGCAATTTGCGGAACGTCGTGCCCAGGCGATTGAGCAATATCTGCCACCCGACGCTGTCCGCCCAATATTCGAGTTTGTCCGCATCGACGCCCTCTTTCTTGAAATCGTGGAACGTATATTCGATGCCGTTCGCATCCAGCCATTTGCGCGCCTTGCGAACGGTGTCGCAATTGGGAATGCCGTAGAGGTCGATGGTCATAGTCGTTCCTTTCGGTTCGCGCGGAGCAAGATGTGCGTCGGCGATGGCGACCGCCAGCGCATCGGCGGCGTCCGGTCCGGCCAGTTCGACGCCGGGCAGCAGCACGCCGAGCATGGCCTGCACCTGACGCTTCTCCGCCGCGCCCGTCCCGACCACCGCTTTCTTCACCAGCCGCGCCGCATGTTCGTTCACCGCCAGCCCCGCTTCGCCGCACGCCGCCAGCACGGCCCCGCGCGCTTGCGCCAGTTTGATAGTCGATTGGGCGTTCTTGTTGGCGAAGATTTCCTCCGCCGCCGCGCGGTCCGGGCGATGTTCTTCGATGATGGAGCGAACGCCCGAAGCCAGTGTCGCCAGACGGGGGGACATCGGCGCTTTGGCGTCGGTCTTGATCTGGCCGTTCGCGATATGGACAATGCGCGATCCCTCGGTGCGGATGACGCCCCAGCCGGTGCAGGTCAGCGAAGGGTCGAGGCCGAGAATGATCACGATCCTCTCATGGGAGAAGGGCCTCTCATGGTGAGAAGGGATCGATCACTCAGCGTCCAGCCGTTCCATGATGGCGTCGGACACTTCGTAATTGCCCCAGACGGTCTGCACGTCGTCATCGTCGTCCAGCACGTCCAGCAATTTGAACAAGGTGCCCGCTTCCTTCTCGTCCATATCGACGTTGAGGTTGGGCTTCCAAGCCAGCTTGACCGTTTCCGCCTCGCCCAGCGTCTTTTCCATCGCATCGGCCACCGCGTGCAGATCGTCCGCCGCAGTCCAGATTTCGTGTTCTTCCTTGCCGGACTGGATATCTTCCGCGCCCGCTTCCAGCGCGGCTTCCAACACCTTGGTTTCGCCGCCGACGCTGGCGGGATAGACGATCAGGCCCAGCCGTTCGAAACCGTGCGCCACGCTGCCCGATGCGCCCAGATTGCCGCCATGTTTGCTGAAGGCGGTGCGCACGGCGGTGGCGGTGCGATTGCGGTTGTCGGTCAGCGCCTCCACGATCAGCGCGACCCCTTGCGGACCATATCCTTCGTAACGGATTTCTTCGTAATCGTCGCCCTCGTTCGCGCTCGCCTTGTCGATGGCGCGCTGGATATTGTCCTTGGGCATGGATTGCTGCTTGGCCGTATTGACGGCGAGGCGCAGGCGCGGGTTCATATCGACGTCCGGCGTGCCCATCTTCGCCGCGACGGTGATTTCCCGGCTCAGCTTAGAAAACAGATTGGACCGTTTTTTATCCTGCGCGCCTTTGCGGTGCATGATGTTTTTAAATTTGGAATGGCCTGCCATCGGGTCGGGTTCTCTCCGGTTTTATACTGTCGGGGCGGTGTTAGCGCAGCGGCCCGCCATCGTCACCCCGCTGGTATCGGATTGCCGTCACACCAGGCCGAGCGCGTTCTTGTAAGTGTCGAGCACCATTTCCATTTCGCTGCGATCGTCGGGCTTCATTTTACGCAGCCGCACGATCTGGCGCATGATCTTCGGGTCGTAACCCACCGCCTTGGCTTCGGCGTAAACGTCGCGAACGTCGTCGGCGATGCCTTTCTTTTCCTCCTCCAGCCGCTCGATCCGTTCGATCAGCAGGCGCAGGCGGTCGTCGGTGGCATTCGCGTCGGTATCGGCCATGGGGGCTCCAGTGTTTCAGGTGAATCGGATCGAAGCGCGCTGATAGCGGGCGTGCAGACGGGGGTGAAGTCGGTCGGCGGTCAAACCGACAGTTTATTTCGCATTCATCGCCACACTCGCCTTCATCCGCGCCAGTTGCTCGTCCGTTGCAGGCGATTGCCGGGTCGCCTTCCATTCGTTCTGCGGCATGCCGTGGATCAGTTCGCGCGCGGCGGTCTTGTCCCCATCGTATCCTGCATCCACGATCCAGTCCGCCAGGCAATTGCGGCAAAAGCCCGACAGCCCCATCAGGTCGATATTCTGCGCGTCATGACGATGCTGCAAATGCCGGACCAGACGCCGGAATGCAGCCGCCGCCACATCGTCGGGCAGCGTTTCGAGGGATTCCTTATGCGTATCGGTCGCGCCAGCCATGTCGTCGGTCCTGTCTGCCAGTGTGGCATCGTGTTTGTGTTGGCCCTCTCCTGTGCCATACCCCGGCCCTATGCAAGAACCCGTCCATCGCGTGTCCGACGCGCGAGAGCCCGAAAGCCCCGTCCCCACGACCGCACGGTTCGAACCGCGCGCACGCAAGGTGAAGATCCTCGCCACCATCGGCCCGGCCAGCCGCGAACCCGCCATGCTGCGGCAATTGCTGCAGGCAGGCGCCGATGCGTTCCGGGTGAATATGAGCCACGGCAACCATGACGACCATGCCGCCGCGATCCAGGCGATCCGCGCGCTGGAAAAGGAATTCCGCCACCCCATCGCCATCCTGTGCGACCTGCAGGGTCCGAAACTGCGCGTCGGCGAGTTCGCGGAAGGGCGCGCGGTCATCCGCCATTCCGGGCATTTCACGCTCGACCGCGACCCCACGCCCGGCGACGACACTCGCGTCTGCCTGCCCCATCCCGAACTGTTCGGCCTGCTGACGCGCGGGCAGCGCCTGCTGATCGACGATGGCAAGATCCGCCTGCGCGTGATCGAGGCGGATGGCGATCGCATCCTATGCAGCGCGGAAGTCGGCGGGATTATCTCCAACCGCAAGGGGGTGAACATTCCCGATGCGGAAATCCCCATTCCCGCCCTGACCGACAAGGATCGCCGCGACCTCGCCTTCGCGGTGCAGCATGGCGCGGACTGGATCGGCCTCAGCTTCGTGCAGCGGCCCGACGATGTGGCGGAGGCGCGGCGGTTGATGTCGGGCGGCGGCAGTATCATTCCCGCCATCTGCGCCAAGATCGAAAAACCGATGGCGGTCGATCGCCTGGCCGATATCCTGGAACTGTCCGACGGGGTGATGGTCGCGCGCGGCGATCTGGGGGTGGAGCTGGACCCCGAAGAGGTTCCGCCCTTACAGAAACGCATCGTCAATCTGGCGCGCATGGCGGGCAAGCCCGTGATCGTCGCCACCCAGATGCTGGAATCCATGATCGAGGCGCCGACCCCGACACGCGCCGAAGTGTCGGACGTCGCCAACGCCGTTTACGACGGGGCCGATGCGGTGATGCTGTCGGCGGAAACGGCGGCGGGCGCCTGGCCGGTGGAAGCGGTCGCGATCATGGACCGTATCGCCGCGCAAGTGGAACGCGACCCCGATTATCTGCGCCGCGTGCGCTTTTTGGAAACCACGCCCGACCCCACTACCGCGGATGCGCTCAGCCATGCCTGCATGACCATCGCCGACACCGTGCCGATCGCGGCGATCACGGTCTTCACCGGCTCCGGCAGCACGGCGCGGCGGGTGGCGCGCGAACGGCCCGGCGTGCCGATGCTGGTCCTGACCCCCTCCACCCGAACCGCACGGCGCGTGGCGATGCTGTGGGGCGCGCATTCGGTCGCGACGAACGATATCGGCAGTTTCGAAGAGATGATCGCGAAGGGTAAGCGCATGGCCCTGCGCCACGGCTTCGGCACGGCGGGCAGCAAGCTGATCGCGCTGGCGGGCGTACCGTTCGGAACGCCGGGGTCGACCAATCTGCTGCATGTCGTAACTTTGCGCGGCGACGAGCTGGAACAGGGCAAACAAATGTTGCAGGGATCGCCTGAAGACTAGTGCAATTGGAACTTCCCTGACGTTCACGCTTCAGCTAAGTTGCGAAAGCTTAAGAGCAGGGGAACCTTTCATGAATATCAAGACGATTGCATTCACGGCTTGCGCGGCAACTCTGCTGAGCGGTTGCGGCGTTGCTCAGGACGCTTTGTACAGCGCACGCAGCGCGGTCGGTATGGGCGAAGATGCCGCCAATCTGACCGGATACGGCAACGAGGAATTTCAGCAGCGCGTCAATGCGGTCAAGATCGGCATGACCTACAAGGAAGCTGCGAAAGCCATGGGCAAAGCGGGCAAGAAGGGTGCGACCCAGCAAGGCAGTGATGGAACCTATACCTACTATACTTGGAAAGCACCGAGCGGAAAAATGCTTGATGTACAATTCTTCGATAATCGTGTGGTCAGCAAGACCTTCGACTAGTTTTGTCGGCTACACGACTAATCTGATGAATAGGCGTCGAAGTCAGAAAACGCAGAACGACGGGGAAGAAGGTCAGTGGACTTTCTTCCCCTTTTGTATCGGTTGAACGAATACGGGACTTTCAATCACAAACAGACCGCCAAGCCGCATGTGACTTAATGTTTATCATGCCAGAACTGATCGGGAAGTCCGTTTTAGAACCACAATATATCATTAAGCCGAGCAAATTCCGCCCTCTCCTTTGTGCTCCAGACCCGGTGACTTGAGATAACCGCAGCATGTCGCGGAAGCTATCGTTCCTTCAATGCCGCCTGGCTGCCAGGAAGCCTCGACATACGGCTTACGGGCGTCTTCGGTTTTATAAACGCTTCAGAACTTAACATTGAACACGAACTATATCATTCGAGGGTCGGGCAATGTGTTGATGATTTGAAAGTTCACCAAAAAAAGAAATACGTAATCGTAGCTTTACTAAACTTTTTATCCTTAACAATAAGGACGTTGGTCGAACGCAACTTAATACTGAGACGCAGGATGATCGACGTAAAAAATGATCGAGAACGAGTCGCCTCATTGCGCCAGCTCGACCTCTTGGATGGTCCAAAGAACAGCACATTCGACCGGTTCACGAAGCTCTGCGTTGACCTGTTCGACTGTCCAATCGCGCTGATCTCGCTGGTCGATGCCGACCGACAATGGTTCTTGTCGGCTATCGGTGTCGATGTGCGCGAAACGCCTCGCGAGATCTCTTTTTGCAATCATGCCATCGCCAGTGAGTGCACCCTTCTGGTTCCCGACGCGTTAAAAGACGAGCGCTTTCTGGCGAACCCCTTGGTCACCTCTGCGCCACACATCCAATCCTATGTTGGGGAGCCTATCCGGAGTCCAGATGGGGCGTTCATCGGCACTTTGTGCGTTGCCGATCATCGACCGGATCGATTCACCGATAGCGATATTGCGAAACTCAAGCGACTGGCGCGATTAACCGAAGAACAAATCAAATACCGCAGCGAGGCTGTCAGAACGCTCGCTCTAAACGACCGGCTCGAACAACAGACAAAAGCACTTAAACGTTCGAATCATATCTTTGAACAAGCGGAGAAGATTGCCAAGGTGGGTTCGTGGCAAATCGAACTCGCTACCGACAACCTGACGTGGTCGAAAGAAGTTTACAATATTCACGGGCTTTCGCACGAGACCCGCATCACAGTGAAAGATGCGGCTCGCTACTATGTCGGAGAGGAACGAAGCGACCTGGTGCGGGCGATGAACCATTCGATCGCCACGGGGGAGGCGTTCTGCGTCGACGCGGATTTCGTATCCGACGACAAACAGATGAAACGCGTCAGGGTCATGGGTGAACTGCTCGATCGCGGAACGCCACAATCCGAGCGCCTGGTGGGCGTTATCCAAGATATATCCGATGCGCATAACTCTCAACTGGCGCTACGGCGGGCGGCGGATCACGACAGTCTGACCGGTTTGTTGAACAGGAGCGCGTTTGACCGGACGCTGCTGAACCGCCTTCAACTCCGTACGGGGGACATGGATGAAGTGTATGTACTGCTGTTCGACCTGGACGGATTCAAGGACGTGAATGACACGTTCGGACACCTCGTTGGCGATGTCGTTCTTGAAGAAGTCAGTGCGAGGTTGCTGAACGAGATGCCCGCCGATGCAGACGCGGCGCGTTGGGGGGGCGACGAATTTGTCGTCATCGCCCCATCGGGGGTTTCGAAGGAAGAAGCAGTTGCCCTCAGCGAGCGTATCCTTGGCGCAATCGAGCGCAAGTTCGCGATCTGCGATAGCAAACTCAATATCAGCGCCACGTGCGGCGTTGCAGTAAGCGAAGCCTCGATTACAGGAAACGAGTTACTGCGCCGGGCTGATCTTGCTCTCTATTTCGGAAAGGAGCGCGAGCCAGGGCGATGTCATCACTACCTTCCGGAGATGGAAGCCAAGAACTACCAGCGTCTGAAAGCCATCGCGGAGGTCCGTTCGGCATTGGATCAAAAGCGCCTCTACGCCGCCTATCAACCCATCGTCGAGCTTTCGACAAATCGACTGATTGGTTTGGAAGCTTTAATGCGGCTGCAATCGCCAAACGGGCTGGAAGTCACCGCGACGCAAGTTCTGCCGGCGCTGTCCGATCCAATCACTTCGCGCGATATCGGGCGAGAGATGACACGCTTTATCGGTGAGGACATTGGAGGGCTACTCGCTACGCAGCCGGACCTGCAGTTCGTTAGTTTGAATGCGACCGAGGCCGATCTGTTGGCACGCCAGTTCGCTCCAAAAGCCTTGATCGCATTGCAGCATTACGGGGTCGCACCGCAGAACATCGTCGTCGAAGTAACCGAGACGATGCTGATGGTAAATGACCGGCAGACAGTGCGTTCAGTCCTCCACGAGTTGAGCTCTGCCGGTGTCCAGATCGCTCTAGACGACTTTGGAACGGGCTTCTCATCGCTGTCGCATCTTCGGGAGTTCCCGATCGACAAGGTGAAGATCGATGGAAGTTTCGTCCGAAATATTTGTTCCAACCATCAGGACCGGATGATTGTGCAAGCTCTGATTGCAATGGCGAAAAACATGGACATCGACATTATCGCTGAAGGCATAGAAACCGAAAATCAGCGCACTCTGCTTATGCAAATGGGCTGTATTTACGGTCAGGGCTATCTCATAAAAGCTCCGGAAACGGCCTGTCGGATCAAGCTCTTGAACCTATCCAGCGGCGACCGGCATGTGATACGTCGGGCCGCGAACGGCTAGTTTGAAAGTATCACTGCATTAAACTTGCCGGTCCACGCCCAGCCCATCGGTCGATCTCTGAAATGCGTTGTGCGAATGGCAGAATTCCAACTATGAACAGACATTTCCTACATCCGGGATAGGCGCTAACATCCGCGGCGCTTCTTCATATTATCGAAATCACATTGCCAATTTTTACGCCAGCGATAGCCTATTGCAACCCTGCGTTTGGCCTAAACTTTACTAAAGTTCCGGGATTGCAGTAGCACTCGATAGTCACCGTCAACTCGCTGTCCGCATCAGGCGTCGCCGCGCCGTTTCTTCGCCGATCAATGGCAGCAATTCGCCCATGTCGGGGCCGTGGCTCTGGCCCGTCAGCGCTTGGCGTAGCGGCATGAACAGGGCTTTGCCCTTGCGACCCGTGCGCTCTTTCAATGCGGCGGTCAGCGTGGCCCAGGGGGTGTCGTTCCATTCCAGCACCTGAGCTGCGACACGCAGATATTCGCGGTCGTCGTCCGCAAAGTCGGGCTGCTCGATCGGGCCGGTGACGATGCGCCAGTAATCCGCCGCGCCCGCTACGGTGTCAAGATTGGGGCGGATGGCGTGCCATGCATCGGCTCCCATCCCATCGGGCAAGCGGTCCGCCACTTCGGCATAGTCCATCTGATGCACGATGCCGGTGTTGACCCGTTCCAGCTCCGCATCGTCGAACTTCGCCGGCGCGCGACCGAACGTGGACAGGTCGAACCCCTTCACCAACGCCGCCCGGTCGGCGATCGGTTCGACCGGCTGCGACGTGCCGAGCCGCGCCAGCATTGCAACGATGGCGTCGGGTTCGATGCCGCGTTCCTTGAAGCTGTCCACACCCAGCGAACCGAGCCGTTTGGAGAGCTTGCCTTCTTTCCCCATCAACAGCGCCTCATGCGCGAAGCGGGGCGGTGCGGCGTCCAGCGCGCCGAACATCTGCACCTGAACCGCCGTGTTGGACACATGATCTTCGCCGCGAAGCACATCGGTGATGCCCATCGCGATATCGTCCACTGCGGATGGCAGCATATACAGCCAGCTGCCGTCCGCCCGGCGGATCACGGGGTCCGACAGTTGGCCCGCGTCGAATTTCTGCGGCCCGCGCACGCCGTCGGTCCAGGCGATCGGTTCATCGTGGTCGAGGCGGAAACGGTAATGCGGGGCGATACCGTCCGCTTGCCTGGCGGCGTGTTCCGCATCGGTCAGAGTCAGGGAAGCCCGGTCGTAGATGGGCGGCTTCCCCCGGCCCAGCTGCACCTTGCGTTTCAGGTCCAGCTCCTGCGCCGTTTCGTAACAGCGATAGACGCGGCCCATCGGCCACCAGCCGGTCGAACGCGGCCTGATAATGGTCCAGCCGCTGCGACTGCCGCTCCTCTCCATCGACATCCAGCCCCAGCCAGGCGAGATCCGCGCGGATGCCATCGACGAACCGTTCTTCGCTACGGGCGGCATCGGTGTCGTCGATCCTGAGCAGGAACTTGCCGCCCCCATGCGCCTGGGCCTTGCGCGCCAGAAACCAATTATGCAGCGCGGTGCGAATATTGCCGACATGCAGAGTGCCGGTGGGCGACGGGGCGAAGCGGGTGATCGTGGTCGGGGGGGGAGTGGTCATGCCGCCTGCGCTAACGCCGAAATACGCGCAGTCCACCCTTTGTTGAACGCGCCGCTATCGTGCCCGCGCGACATCTTCCGCCTGCGTGGGGGTAACATCGGGGGGTTCCACTCCGATAACGCGCATGATTGCCGCCATCAGCAACATCGCGATTAGCCAATGCGCCGCATCTGCAACCATGCTGCGCCACGACAATGCCCGCCGGGTATAGCTGGCGGCGATGGCGGGCAGGACGAAGCCGATCCAGATGATGAACGCACTGCCCAGCGCGACGGTCCAGATGTCCGCCTCTACCGGAGCCAGGATCAGCGCGCCTGCAAGTATCGCCGCAATCCAGCCTTTCGCAAGCGCGTCGATCGTCAGGACGCCGGCCGAACGGGTTCTACCACTATCAAACGGCAACGCATACCAGGCCAGCCCGAACACCCAGGCGGTGGCGGCAGCGGCCAGGATCGGCGCGGCGTTGTGAATGATATAGACCATCCTGCTACGCTACGCTCCGACCCTCGCTACTCCACGCCTTACTTTTCGCTTACCGCCCCATCTGTCGCGCCGTCGGCGGCTTCGGGGTTCAAATAATCGCCCGCATCCGCATCGGTGCCGTGGGTTTCGCCTTCCATTGCGCCCAACGGATCGTCGCCCATTGCCGCTTCCGGACCCTGTGCCAGTTCCGCTTCGCGTTCCTCCGCCGCGGTGTTGGCGGCGATGATCGCATCCTGCGCTTTCTTCCATTGCGCGCGCAGGGCCGCATCGCGGCTGTTGGCTGCAATCCGCATCCGGTTCATGCCCGCGCCGGTACCGGCGGGGATGAGGCGACCGACGATCACGTTTTCCTTCAGACCGATCAGCGTGTCCTTCTTCCCTTCGACCGACGCCTGCGTCAGCACGCGAGTGGTTTCCTGGAACGATGCCGCCGAAATGAAGCTGCGGGTCTGCAGCGATGCCTTGGTGATGCCGAGCAGCACGGGCTTGCCGGTGGCAGGCTTCTTGCTGCGCGTCAGCTTCGCATTGGCTTCGTGCATTTCTTCCAGATCGACCTGCTCGCCCGGCAGCAGGGTGGTGTCCCCGCCGAACGTGATCTCGACCTTCTGCAGCATCTGGCGAACGATCGTTTCGATGTGCTTGTCGTTGATCTTCACGCCTTGCAGACGATAGACTTCCTGGATTTCATCGACCAGATATTCGGCCAGCGCTTCCACGCCCAGTACGTCCAGAATGTCGTGCGGGTTCGGGCTGCCCGAAACCAGCGTATCGCCCTTCTTGACGATGTCGCCTTCCTGCACGTCGATCACCTTGGTCTTGGCGATCAGATATTCTTCGCGGCGCGCCTTCTTCGGGAACGATCGCGATCTTGCGCTTCGCCTTGTATTCGCGGACGAATTCGATCCGGCCGTCGATCTTGGCGATGATCGCATTGTCTTTGGGAATGCGCGCTTCGAACAATTCGGCAACCCGTGGCAGACCGCCCGTGATGTCGCGCGTCTTGGCAGCTTCACGGCTGGCGCGGGCAAGGATGTCGCCCGCCTGCACTTCCTGACCGTCCTCGACCGACAGGGTGGTGCCCGGTGCCAGCATGTAACGCTGGGCATCGGTTTCACCGTCGGAATTGGCATCGTCCAGCTTTTCGCCTTCGCCAAGCAGGGTCAGACGCGGGCGAAGTTCTTCCTTCTTCGCACGGCCCGTGGAACGGTTTTCCGTCACCACGCGCTGGGCGATACCGGTGGCATCGTCCACGCGTTCTTCCATCGTCTTACCGTCGGCCAGATCCTGGTAACGGACCACGCCCGATTGTTCGGTGATGATCGGCAGGGTGAACGGATCCCATTCGGCCAGACGGTCGCCGTCCTTAACCTTGGCGCCATCCTTGTTCAGCAGCACCGTGCCGTAGGGAACCTTGTGCAGTTCGCGTTCGCGGCCTTCGGAATCGATGACCACGATTTCGCCGTTGCGGGCCAGCGACAGGATGCGACCCTTCTTGTCCACGATGGTCGGCATGTCGCGATATTCGACCTTGCCTTCCGAAATGGATTCAAGATGGCTGGTTTCGTTGAGCTGCGCCGCGCCGCCGATGTGGAACGTCCGCATCGTCAACTGCGTGCCCGGCTCACCGATGGACTGCGCGGCGATCACGCCGACAGCTTCGCCGATGTTGACGGGCGTTCCGCGCGCGAGATCGCGGCCGTAGCATTTCGCGCACACGCCCGTGCCGCCTTCGCATACCAGCGGCGAGCGGATTTTTGCGGACTGCACTTCGGCAGCCTCGATTTCCACGACCATCGGTTCGTCGAGCAGAGTGCCCTTCTTCACGATGACTTCGCCGGTTTTCAGGTTCACCAGATCTTCCGCCGTGGTCCGGCCCAGAATTCGCTCGCCCAGCGACGCGATGACGGAACCGCCCTGCACGATGGCGCGCATTTCCAGCACGTTGTCGGTTTTGCAATCCTCCATCACGATGGTGCAATCCTGCGACACATCGACCAGGCGGCGCGTCAGATAGCCGGAGTTGGCCGTTTTCAACGCCGTATCCGCCAGACCCTTGCGCGCGCCGTGGGTGGAGTTGAAATATTCGAGGACGGTCAGGCCTTCCTTGAAGTTCGAGATGATCGGCGTTTCGATGATCTCGCCCGAAGGTTTCGCCATCAGACCGCGCATCCCCGCCAGCTGCTTCATCTGCGCCGGGGAACCACGCGCACCGGAATGCGCCATCATGTAGATCGAGTTGATCTGCGCCTCGCGACCGTTTTCGTCGATCGGGCGAGCCTTGATCTCGTCCATCATGGCGTCGGCCACCGTGTCGCCGCAACGGCTCCATGCGTCGATCACCTTGTTGTATTTTTCCTGCTGGGTGATCAGCCCGTCCTGATATTGCTGTTCGTAATCGGCGACCAGCGCCTTGGTTTCTTCGATCTGACCATCCTTGGAATCGGGGATGATCATGTCGTCCTTGCCGAAGGAGATCCCGGCCTTGAACGCGTGCTTGAAGCCCAGCGACATGATCGCATCGGCGAACAGCACCGTGTCCTTCTGACCGGTGTGGCGATAGACCTGATCGATCACGTCGCCGATTTCCTTCTTCGTCAGCAACCGGTTGACGATGTCGAACGGCACCTTGAAGTTTTTCGGCAGGCATTCGCCGATCAGCATCCGGCCCGGCGTCGTTTCGAAACGGGTCTGGACGATCTTGCCCTTCTCATCGGCCTGCGGAACGCGGGTGATGATCTTGGAGTGCAGCGTCACCGCGCCGACTTCCAGAGCCTGATGCACTTCGGCCATGTCGCTGAAACGTTGCAGCCGCTCGATCTTCTCGCCGTTTTCGCCGTCGAGATATTCGGGCGTCTTTTCCTGACGGTCCATGGAAAGGTAATAGATGCCCAGCACCATATCCTGCGACGGCACGATGATCGGCTTGCCGTTGGCGGGCGACAGGATGTTGTTGGTGGACATCATCAGCACGCGCGCTTCCAGCTGCGCTTCGAGGCTCAGCGGAACGTGGACGGCCATCTGGTCGCCATCGAAATCGGCGTTGAAGGCGGAACAGACCAGCGGGTGCAGCTGGATGGCCTTGCCTTCGATCAGCACGGGTTCGAACGCCTGAATGCCAAGCCGGTGCAGCGTCGGCGCACGGTTCAGCATCACGGGATGTTCGCGGATGACTTCTTCCAGGATGTCCCAGACTTCCTTGCGTTCCTTCTCGACCCATTTCTTGGCCTGCTTCAGAGTCATGGACAGACCCTTCGCATCGAGGCGGGCGTAGATGAACGGCTTGAACAGTTCGAGCGCCATCTTCTTGGGCAGGCCGCACTGGTGCAGTTTGAGTTCCGGGCCGGTCACGATGACCGAACGGCCCGAATAATCGACCCGCTTGCCGAGCAGGTTCTGGCGGAACCGGCCCTGCTTGCCCTTCAGCATGTCGGACAGCGATTTCAGCGGGCGCTTGTTCGCACCCGTGATCACGCGGCCACGGCGGCCATTGTCGAACAACGCATCGACGGCTTCCTGCAACATGCGCTTCTCGTTACGCACGATGATGTCGGGCGCGCGCAGTTCGATCAGGCGCTTCAGACGGTTGTTGCGGTTGATGACGCGGCGATAGAGATCGTTGAGATCCGACGTCGCGAACCGGCCACCGTCCAGCGGCACCAGCGGGCGCAGTTCCGGCGGGATCACGGGGATCACTTCCAGGATCATCCATTCCGGGCGGTTGCCGGAATCGATGAAGCATTCCACGACTTTCAGACGCTTGATGATCTTGGCGGGCTTCAGCTTGGACTTGGTGGTCGCAAGCTCTTCCATCAGATCGTCGCGTTCCTGCTCAAGGTCCAGCTCCATCAGCATGGTCTTGACTGCGGACGCGCCGATATCGGCGGAGAACCCGTCTTCGCCGTATTCGTCCTGCGCTTCCATCAGCTCGTCTTCGGTCAGCAGCTGGTTTTTCTCCAGCGGCGTCAGGCCGGGCTCGGTAACGATGTAGGATTCGAAATAGAGCACGCGCTCCAGCTGCTTCAACTGCATGTCGAGCAGCAGGCCGATGCGGCTGGGCAGCGATTTCAGATACCAGATATGCGCGACGGGCGCGGCCAGTTCGATGTGGCCCATCCGCTCGCGGCGGACCTTGGTCACGGTCACTTCGACGCCGCACTTCTCGCAGACGACGCCCTTGTACTTCATGCGCTTGTACTTGCCGCACAGGCATTCGTAATCCTTCACGGGACCGAAGATACGCGCGCAGAACAGGCCGTCACGTTCGGGCTTGAACGTGCGGTAATTGATGGTTTCGGGCTTCTTGATCTCGCCGAAGGACCAGCTGCGGATACGTTCGGGCGACGCGATCCCAATCTGGATCTGGTCGAAGGTTTCCGGCTTGGCCAGCTGGTTGGTGAATTTGGTCAGTTCGTTCATGTCTTTTTCCTCTGTCCCCCTACCGCTTGCGGGAGGGGTTAGGGGTGGGTCTGTTCCGGGCGGGCCGCTCTGCTTGGCGCCCACCCCCGACCCCTCCCGTTCACGGGAGGGGGGAAGTGCTTACTGCGCCGCGATTTTCAGGCCGTCGTCATCCTCGTCTCCGTCGGAGAGCGAGGACAATTCGACATTCATGCCGAGGCTGCGCATTTCCTTGACCAGCACGTTGAAGCTTTCGGGAATGCCGGCTTCGAACGTGTCGTCGCCCTTCACGATCGCTTCGTACACTTTGGTCCGGCCGATCACGTCGTCGGACTTCACCGTCAGCATTTCCTGCAAGGTGTAGGCCGCGCCGTAGGCCTGCAGCGCCCAGACCTCCATTTCGCCGAAGCGCTGTCCGCCGAACTGCGCCTTACCACCCAGCGGCTGCTGCGTGACGAGGGAGTAGGGGCCGATGGACCGGGCGTGGATCTTGTCGTCCACCAGGTGATGCAGCTTGAGCATGTAGATGTAGCCCACGGTCACATGGCGATCGAAACTTTCGCCCGTGCGCCCGTCGAACAGCACAACCTGTCCGCTGCCGGGCAAATTCGCCAGTTCCAGCATGGTGGTGACGTCGCCTTCGCGCGCGCCATCGAATACCGGAGTGCCCATCGGTACGCCGTTTTTCAGATTGCCCGCCAGTTCCACGATGCTTTCCGTGTCGCGACTGTCGATATCGGCGTGGTAATCTTCGCCATAGGCATGCTTTCAACCGCTCGACGACCGCTGCGGGCGGTTTCGCTTTCGCGTAATCCTCCTCCGCATTCGGATTGGCCATCTGCCATTCCTCCAGCGCGGCGGTCACTTGTTGACCCAACCCACGCGCGGCCATGCCAAGATGCGTTTCGAAGATCTGCCCGACATTCATCCGGCTCGGCACGCCGAGCGGGTTGAGCACGATATCGACCGGCGTGCCGTCTTCCAGGAACGGCATGTCTTCCGCCGGCAGGATGCGCGAAATCACACCCTTGTTACCGTGACGTCCGGCCATCTTGTCGCCGGGCTGCAGTTTGCGCTTCACCGCGACGAAGACCTTGACCATTTTCAACACGCCGGGGGCCAGCTCGTCGCCGCGCTCCAGCTTTTCCTTGCGATCGTTGAACTTGTCTTCGATCAGCTTGGTGCTGGCGTCGTATTGCGATTTCACCGCCTCGATCTGCTGCTGACGGCCATCGTCGGCAACGGCGAATTTGAACCATTCGAACCGTTCCAGCCCGTCCAGCGTTTCGGACGTGATCTCGCCGCCTTTCTTAACACCCTTCGGCGTGGCGGAGGCGGTCTGGCCTTCCAGCATTTCGCGCAGACGGTTGTAGGTTGCCCGGTTCAAAATGGCGCGTTCGTCCTCGCTATCCTTGCGAAGCCGTTCGATTTCCTCGTTCTGGATGCCGCGCGTCCGGTCGTCGATCTCGATACCGTGGCGGTTGAACACGCGCACTTCCACCACCGTTCCGGCCACACCGGGCGGCAGACGCAACGAAGTGTCGCGCACGTCGCTGGCCTTTTCGCCGAAGATCGCGCGCAGCAGCTTTTCTTCGGGAGTCATCGGGCTTTCACCCTTCGGCGTGATCTTGCCGCACAGAATGTCGCCCGGATGCACTTCCGCGCCGATATAGACGATGCCCGCTTCGTCCAGACTGCGAAGGCTTTCCTCGCCGACATTGGGAATGTCGCGCGTGATGTCTTCGGGGCCCAATTTCGTATCGCGGGCCATGACCTCGAATTCCTCGATATGGATCGAGGTGAACACGTCGTCCTTCACGATGCGTTCGGAAATCAGGATGCTGTCTTCGTAATTGTAACCGTTCCAGGGCATGAATGCGACCAGGCTGTTCTTGCCCAGCGCCAGTTCGCCCAGATCGGTGGAGGGGCCATCGGCAATTGTGTCGCCAGGCCGCACGACTTCGCCCACTTTTACGAGCGGGCGCTGGTTGATGCAGGTGTTCTGGTTCGACCGCTGGAATTTCTGCAGGGAGTAGATATCGACGCCGGACTGTCCGGCTTCCACATCGCCCTGCGCGCGGATCACGATCCGGGTGGCGTCCACCTGATCGACGATGCCGGCACGTTGCGCGGTGATCGCAGCGCCGCTGTCGCGCGCCACGGTTTCTTCCATACCGGTCCCGACGAACGGAGCCTCCGCCCGCACCAGTGGCACGGCCTGACGTTGCATGTTCGATCCCATCAGCGCGCGGTTGGCGTCATCGTTTTCCAGGAACGGAATAAGCGATGCGGCCACCGAAACCAGCTGCTTGGGCGACACGTCCATCAACGTGATCGTCTCACGCGCGGCCATCGAATAATCGCCGTTTTCGCGAGCGGAAACGAGTTCCTCCGCAAAGCTGCCATCGTCCGTCAGCGCGGCGGATGCCTGCGCCACGGTGTGCTTCTGCTCCTCCATCGCGGAAAGATATTTCACTTCCTGCGTGACCTTGCCGTCCTTCACCAGACGGTAAGGCGTTTCGATGAAGCCGTATTTGTTGACGCGGCTGAACGATGCCAGACTGTTGATCAGGCCGATATTCGGGCCTTCCGGCGTTTCGATCGGGCAGATGCGGCCGTAATGGGTCGGATGCACGTCGCGCACTTCGAAGCCTGCGCGCTCGCGTGTCAGACCGCCGGGGCCGAGCGCCGAAACGCGGCGCTTGTGCGTCACTTCGGACAGCGGGTTGGTCTGGTCCATGAACTGGCTGAGCTGCGACGAACCGAAGAATTCGCGCACGGCGGCAACCGCAGGCTTCGCGTTGATCAGATCGTTGGGCATCACGGTGCTGACATCGACGCTCGACATCCGCTCCTTCACCGCGCGTTCCATCCGCAGCAGGCCGACGCGGTACTGGTTTTCCAGCAGCTCGCCGACCGAACGCACGCGCCGATTGCCGAGATTGTCGATATCATCGACATCGCCCTTGCCGTCTTTTAGATCGACCAGCTCCTTGACCACGGCAAGGATATCTTCCTTGCGAAGCGTGGTCACGGTGTCTTCCGCATCGAGTTCCAGACGCATGTTCAGCTTCACGCGGCCGACGGCGGAAAGGTCGTATCGCTCGCCGTCGAAGAACAGGCCTTCGAACAGGGCTTCGGCGGTTTCCTTGGTCGGCGGTTCGCCGGGGCGCATTACCTTGTAGATCGCCTCCAGCCCCTCATCGCGGTTTTCCGCCTTGTCCACCTGCAGCGTGTTGCGCATCCACGGGCCGGTGTTGATTTCGTCGATATCGAGCAGTTCGAGCTGCTTGATCCCGGCATCGTCCAGGATTTCCAGGTTCTCGGCGGACACTTCATCGCCCGCTTCGATATAGATGCGGCCGGTTTTCTCGTCGATCAGGTCGCGCGCGGCATACCGGGCGAACACTTCTTCCGTCGGGATCAACAGCTGCGTCAAGCCATCCTTCGCGGCCTTGTTGGCGGCGCGGGGGCTGATCTTCTGGTTGGCGGCGAAGACTTCCTCGCCCGTCTTGGCATCGACCAGCGCGAAGCTAGGCTTCAGATTGCGCCACGCATCCGCCTCGAACGGCATTTTCCAGCCGCCTTCCGCGCCGCCCTTGGCAGGGACACGGTCCCAGGTCACGGTGTTGTAGAAGGTGTCGAGAATGGTTTCGGTGTCGAGACCCAGCGAATAGAGCAGCGAGGTCACGGGCAGCTTGCGCTTCCGATCGATGCGGACGTTCACGATGTCCTTCGCATCGAATTCGAAATCGAGCCAGCTGCCGCGGTAGGGAATGACGCGCGCCGCAAACAGCAGCTTGCCGGACGAATGCGTTTTACCGCGATCGTGATCGAACAGCACGCCGGGGCTGCGGTGCATTTGCGATACGATTACGCGTTCCGTGCCGTTGATGATGAAAGTGCCGTTGCCCGTCATCAGGGGCATGTCGCCCATGTAAACGTCCTGCTCCTTGATATCGAGGACGCTGCGGGTTTCGGTTTCGGTGTCCACTTCGAACACGATCAGGCGCAACGTCACTTTCATCGGCGCGGCGTAGGTGATCCCGCGCTGGCGGCATTCCGTCGTATCGTATTTCGGGTTTTCCAGCTCGTAATTCACGAAGTCCAGTTCTGCCGTGCCAGCGAAATCGCGGATCGGGAATACGCTGCGGAGCGTCTTTTCCAGGCCCGACACGTAATCGATGCTGGGGTCCGAACGCAGGAACTGTTCGTAGGATTCGCGCTGCACCTCGATCAGATTGGGCATCTCCACCACTTCGTGCACGTCGCCGAAGATCTTGCGGATGCGCTTCTTCGCAGTGCCGGTGGCGGGGCCGCTGCGGTCGCCACGGCGAGTGCGCTGCTGGTTCGAAGTTTGTGCTTTGGTAGCCATGAAGCCGATTCGCCTGTGCTGTCGGGGTCGCCCGCATAGGATGGAGCGACCGGTTTGATCCGTCTCTCGCGATGGAGGTTCCACATCGCCAACGCCGATATGCCGCACGGAAAACCACCCGTTTCGGGCGTTCCGGCAGCTGTTCGAAGCGTCGCGACTATGGAAACGCAATCCCATTCCTGTGCGAACCCCCGCGCAAGGGCCCGCCGCGCTCGGGATGTGCGGTTGGCAGGCATATAGGAGTGCGGCGAAGCGGTGTCAAACGGGAACCGGGCGGCGTATCGGCCATTGATCCCGCTTACACCTGAGGGGAATATCATGAAGAAATTCGCAATTACCGCCGCCATCGCCGCCTTCGCCCTGACCGCATGCGACGGCCCGAACGAGGAAATCGGCGAGGAGATGGACGACGTGCGCGAAGCGCAGGGCGAAGTGATCGACGAGCAGGCCGAAGTGCTCGATGAAATGGCCGACCAGGCGCCGACCGAAGCGCGCGCCGCCGAACTGGAAGCGCAGGCAGACGCGCTGGAAGACACTGCCGACGGCATCTGATCGCGCTATCGCTTTCATCAATCGGGGGCTTGCCGGAAACGGCGAGCCCCTTTTTGTTTGACCCAAGGTTTTTGTTTGACTCAGGGTTTTTGTTTGACTTCGGGGCTGGCATTCCACCACATGCGGCCCCGTCCATCAGGCCGACGGGTCTGGTGGACATCCGTCCGAGACAGTTGGTGTGCGGGATTGGCCGCATTTAATTTCCAGCCTAGGCGGGGCAAGAGATTTTCAGGTGGACGCATGTCGCCTGCGCGGTTCGCACGAACCGCAACCCTCCTTCCCCAAAACGGATGCGTTCGTGTCGATACCCGGCATGAACGATCATGAGCCGGTCGCGCGGGGTGAACCTTCGCGCGATCATATGTGAAGGAGTAAGACATGGATCGTTCGCAAAAGACCGATGCGGTTGCCGCCCTGAACGCCGTTTTCAACGAGGCTGGTGTGGTGGTCGTCACCCGCAACCTCGGCCTGTCGGTGGGTCAGTCCACCGAATTGCGGTCGAAAATGCGTGAAGCGGGGGCATCCTACAAGGTTGCGAAAAACCGTCTTGCCAAACTGGCCCTGAAGGACACGGATTACGAAGGCGTCGGGGAGTTTCTCTCCGGCCCGACTGCCCTTGGCACATCGAGCGACCCCGTCGCCGCTGCCAAGGCTGCCGTGGAATTCGCCAAGACCACCGACAAGATCGAAATCGTCGGCGGATCGATGGGCGGCCAGATGCTCGATGAAGCAGGGATCAGGTCGCTCGCGTCCATGCCCAGCCTCGACGAGCTGCGCGGCAAGCTGGTGGGCCTCGTCAATGCGCCTGCGACGAAAATCGCACGCGTCGTCAATGAACCCGCCGCCAAACTCGCACGCGTTTTCGGGGCCTTCGCGGCCAAGGATGCAGCGTAAACGGTTTTCGTTACGAATATATCCGGCCGCATTCGCACGCCGGACCAGTCAATTTATTGGAGTAATACATCATGGCCGATATCGCCAAACTCGTTGAAGAACTTTCGAAACTGACCGTGCTGGAAGCAGCCGAACTCGCCACCGCTCTGGAAGAAGAGTGGGGCGTTTCCGCCGCAGCAGCCGTCGCCGTAGCGCCTGCCGCCGGCGGCGGCAGCCGAAGCCGTCGAGGAAAAGGATGAATTCGACGTCATCCTGACCGGCGACGGCGGCAAGAAGATCCAGGTGATCAAGGAAGTCCGCGCCATCACCGGCCTGGGTCTGACCGAAGCCAAGGGCCTCGTCGAAGGCGCGCCCAAGCCCGTCAAGGAAGGCGTGAACAAGGCCGAAGCCGAAGAAATCAAGGGCAAGATCGAAGCAGCCGGCGGTACCGTCGAACTGAAATAAGCCGCGAGGTTTATTCTTCGATCTCAGCTATCGAGATCGCGAAAGGGGCGGCGTCCGAAAGGGTGTCGCCCCTTTTTCGTGCCGCCCCTTTTCGTGCCGCCCCTTTTCGAATTTGGCGCGGCGGGCGTTCAGATCGCGGAAAACTGTTCGATGTCGCCGATCCGCCCGGACACGACCAGTTCGTCGCCCGGGAAGATGACGGTGTCGGGCACGGCATGGATGAAATCCTCCCCATGTCGTTTGACCCCCACCACCGTTACATTATGTTTGCGGCGACATTCGCTGGTCACGAGCGGCACGCCGACGATCGGTTCGGGCGCGGCCAGCCGGGCGATGGCGAATTCATCCCCGAAAGCGATAAAATCGAGCAGGCGTTCGTTGAGCAGGCGCGCGACCCGCTCGCCCATCCGCTGTTCCGGGAACACCACATGATGCGCGCCGGTACGTTCCAGGATCCGGGCATGTTTTTCGTTGATGGCTTTGGCCCAGATGTTCTTGAGGCCAAGATCGCTCAACGCAAGCACGGTCAGCACGCTCGCTTCGATATCCGTGCCGATGGCCACCACCGCCGCTTCGAAATCGGCGACGCCCAGTTGCGCCAGCGCGGCGGTTTCCGTGCAGTCCGTTTCCACCACCTTGGTCAGTTGCGGGGCGAATTCCTGCACCAGCTTGGCGTTGGTGTCGGCGCCCAGCACCTCGTGCCCCATGCGTTCCAGCGTCAGCGCGACGGCGCCGCCGAACCGGCCCATACCTACGACCAATACGGGTTTGCGTTTGTTACCCGACAATGGGGTTCTCCTCTGCGTAGCGATAGGGCCGTTCGCGCCGGCCCAGGGCAAGCGCGGTGGCGACGGTGATGGTGCCGACTCGCCCGACGAACATCAGCGCGACGATGACCAGCTGCCCGCTGGGCGGCAGATCGGCAGTGATGCCGGTGGACAGGCCGACGGTGGAAAAGGCGGATATGCATTCGAACAATATGTCGTCCAATGGCAAGGCGCTGATCGACGCGATGTAGGTCGTGCCTGCAAAGATCAGCGATGCGGCAAGCACCGTGACGGACAGCGCCTGGCGTTCCACGGCACGACCGAACCGGCGTTGGAACAGGCCAGCATCGCGGCGGCCCAGCACTTCGGATGCCACCACCGCCAGCAGCACCAGGAAAGTGGTGATCTTGATCCCACCCGCCGTGCCCGCGCTGCCGCCGCCGATGAACATCAGAAAGAAATTGACCATGATCGTTTCGTCTTCGAACGCGCCGACATCCAGACTGTTGAAGCCCGCCGTGCGCGGCATGACCGAATGGAACGCCGCATTCAGCACCTTCGCCCCGGTGGTCATCGGGCCGAGCGTGTCGGCATTGTCCCATTCCATCGAGAGAATGGCGGCGAAACCGAATGCGAGCAGGCCGAACGTGCCCGCCACGGTTATCTTGGTGTGCAGCGACCAGCGGTTCCACGCAAAACCGTTGGCGCGAATGTCCTGCATCACCGGAAATCCCAGTGCGGTCAGGAACACCGCCGCCATGATCGGCCCCAACACGACCGCATCGCCCTGGAACGACATCACGCTGTCGGAAAAGCTGGAAAAACCTGCATTGTTGAATGCGCTGACCGAATGGAACACACCGTGCCAGATCGCATCGGGCACGGGCATGGCATAGGATACCGCCAGCCGCGCAGCCAGGATCGCGGCCACGACCGCCTCGACCGCCAGGGTGATCAGAAAAATCAGTTTCAGAACCGATGCGGCGTCCCCCGTTTCAAGCTGGCTGCGTTCCACTTGCGTTGCCATTCGACCCTTCAGGCTGAAACCGCGCCCGGCCATCAATCCGAACAGGGTCGCGGCAGTCATGATGCCGAACCCGCCGACCTGGAACAGCAGCAGGACGACGACTTGCCCGAACATCGACCAATAGGTCGGCGTATCGACCACGATCAGCCCGGTCACGGCGACCGCCGATGTCGAGGTGAAGAATGCGGTCAGAATCGGCGCGCGAACGCCATCCGCCGTCGCGACCGGCAGGCTGAGCAGCAGCGTTCCAAGTATAATCGCACCCAGAAACAGCACCGGAATCAGTCGTATCGGATCGCGCAGTCCCATGATGCGCCCCCCATTGGATCGAACATCGCCATGCGTAAAGCGCGAAGTCGATTCCACGTCGCGCTCCAACCGCGCCCCTATCCAACCACGCCCTATTAACCCGTTCGTTAAAGGTCGCGCGGTAGCTTGCGTCAAATTGAGACGGGGCGAACGGGGCGCATTCGCCGGCAGCGGTTTTGATGCATCCCCGATACGCGGATTGCCGCCATTGCGCTGCGATCGAATGAATCCCGTATGGTGAAAGGCGTGTGGCAGAAGGCCAGGATGTGACGAAAATCTACATCACGATCGATACGGAATATTCCTATGGCCTGTTCCGCAGATCGGGACGCGGCAGCCGCGCGAAAAACTTCGCCCGCTCGATCGCGTGCGGCGCAGGCTCGGACGCGGTCGGGATCGATTATCAGATGGATGTGTTCGACCGGCACGGATTGAAAGCCGTGTTCTTCGTCGATCCCCTGCCCGCATTGGTATGGGGGGAAGATGCCATTCGCGACATCGTCGCCCCGATCGTTTCGCGCGGACACGACGTGCAACTGCATATGCACACCGAATGGCTGGCGGCGGCGGGCGACCGGAATCCGCTGGGCGATAGAACGGGCCTCAATGCCAAGGATTTCAGCCGCGAGGATCAGCGCCGTCTGCTGGCCTATTCGGTGGAGATGCTGATGGCGGCGGGTGCGCCGCACCCAGTGGCGTTCCGGGCGGGGAATTACGGTGCGAACGACGACACGTTGCGGGCGCTGGCGGATCTTGGCATTCGGTACGACACCAGCCATTGCCCCGGCATCGCGCAGTCGCATTGTGCGATCGGCCTGCCGGCGGATTGCCGCACGACGCGCGAACATCGCGGTGTGGTCGAAGTGCCCATCGCCAGTATCGCCGCGCACGGCGGAGGGTCGCGCCACGCCCAGCTTACGGCGCTGTCAGCGCAGGAAATCATCGCCGCGATCGCCTTTGCGCGCGACACCGGGCAGGCCGATTTCACGCTGGTATCGCACAGTTTCGAACTGATGAGCCGCGACCGGAAGCGCGTCAACCGGCTGGTGAAGCGCCGTTTCGAACGGGTCTGCGCCGCATTGGCCGCCATGCCGGGTGTGGCGACCGCAACATATCGCGACGATCCCCCACGACCAGTATCAGCCCAAGCAGGCGCCGTTCGCCTGCCGCATAGCTGGCTGCGTACCGTGCCGCGAATGGCGGAACAGGCGCTGGGCAATGCCCTGTACGGTGCGAAATGAGCAGGGGCGGCCGCCTGAAATTCGTCGTCGGATCGCGCGAACTGTTCGGCCTGTCGCGCGATCTGGCCGATGTGTCGTTTACCCTGCCGCAGCTTCTGGCCGATGATGCGGGGGACGCGACGCCGCAATTCCCGCCGCTTGCCGAACGGGCCGACGGATATCGCGTGCTGTCCGCCCCTGTCGCATGCATCGATGCCATCGCCCGCGCCCACCCCGGCCTGATCGTCGGCGGTCGCCAGACCTATCGCCGTCATTACATCGATATGGCGCGCGGTTTCGATGAATATATGCAGCAATTTTCCGGCAAGACCCGGTCGGGTATCCGGCGCAAGGCGCGCAAGGTCGCGGATCGCAATGGCGGCACGCTGGATGTTCGCGAATATCGCACGTCTGCGGATATCGCGACCTTCATGGATCACGCCGTGCGCCTGTCCGCAAAAACCTATCAGGCGCGATTGCTGGATGCGGGCCTGACCGGTTCGGCGCAGGAGCGTGCGGAGGCCGTCGCATTGGCCGGGGCGGACGCGGTGCGCGGGTTCCTGCTGTTTATCGGGGACCGGCCCGTCAGCTATCTGTATTTGCCGATTATCGACGATGTGGTGGTGTACAGCGCGCTGGGTTACGATCCGGACTTCGCCAGCCTGTCGCTCGGCACGGTGTTGCAGATCGAGGCGATGCGCGCCTTGTTCGCCGAAAACCGGTATCGCTATTTCGATTTCACCGAAGGCGACGGCGCGCACAAACGGATGTTCGCCACCGACAGCCGGGAAGCGGCGACGTTTTTCCTGCTGACGAAAAGCCCGCTCAACCGCATGGCATTGGGCGCGCTGACCCGCTTCGATGCGCTGGTCGCATGGGGCCGCGCACAAGCGGAACGGCGCGGCGCGTCGGGCGCGATCCGCAAGCTGCTGCGCGCCGGGTGATGGGTTTTGCCGCTGCCATGAAAGAGGGGGCGAAGCGGGCAGCGGCGCTGATGGTGGACGATTACCGGCTCAACTGGATCGTCGAAGCGCGCGCCCGAACCGGCAGGCCGCACCGGATCGAAACGGCGTTCGAGCCCGTGACGCCGTCGCACCAGCAGGCTTTGCTGGCGAGCGACACGGACCACATGCGAAAGGCCGCCCATTCGAGCAAGAGCGGCATGACAGGCTTCGTCATCGTCGATGACGGCCGGCCGATCTGCGTCATTCACTATGCCGATGCGGCGCGTTACGACCGGCACCCGACCTGGCCGCTTGCGCCGGGTGAAATGGCGTTGATGGATGTGGCGACCGAACGCAGCCATTGCGAACATGGCCTTGCCACCCAGCTGATCGTCGCAACCACCGCGATGATGCAGCGCGATGGCGCACAGCGTATCGTCGCCTTCATCTGGTGGAACAACGCCCCGTCGCTGCGCGCCTTTGCCAAGGCGGGCTGGGTGAAGACGGGGTTCAGCGTCGAACTGCGGCGCGCGGGCCGCTGGCGATCCTGGCATATCCGGTTGCCTTTTGCCGCGCGAAGAATTGCCGGGCGGCACGTTCGCATGGCGCGAACCGCGCGCTGATCGCCCGAATCACAACCCCAGATTGACCCGCACGCCCCACATGTCGATGCCGGGATTCTGCTGGCTGTCGAACAATTGCGCGTGGCTGATATGAACCCAGCTCGCCTCCACCGATACCCGGTCCGACACGGCGACGCCCAGCGCGATTTCGGGTTCGAACAGAACGCGGCTGCCCAGATCGGTGCGGCGGCGGGTGACGGGATCGAAGCGCAGATCGGGGCCGTCATGCACGATCACACCGATACCGGGGCGGATATAGACATTGCCCGACACATCCACTTTCCAGCTCAATCCCCCGCCGACGAAACTGGTGTCGCCTGCCGTGTTGAGAGATGCGAACACATAGGGTTCGGGCTTGCCGATGAAAGACAACGCCTCCACCGGCGCGAAGCGGTAACCCGCTTGGATATCCGCCCCGCTCTCATCGACGGGGAAAGTGAACGGCGTATCGACCTCGTGCACGTAAACACCCGCGAACGCTTCTTGCGCGGCGGCAGGCGCGGCGTGCAAAGTTGCGGCAGCGATTACCAGATGCAGCGCAGCTGTTACGATCTTCATGTTACGCTCCCGCCGGCGACGGGCCGGATTTGCGGCGCACCATGCCGGACCCTTCGCCATCGTTGTTCGCATTGCCTTCGTCCCCCGCAGTGAAGACCTGTTCCTTCGCAGCGTAGATGTCGCCCGCTTCGGTCTGCATCTGCAACCGTTCCATGTCGCGCGTGCGATAGGCGTCTTCGGCGCGGTCGATCGCCTGCTCGCTTTCGTCCAGCCCCTCCAACGCGGCGCGCGCCATCAGGACGGCGGATTCCAGCATTTCGCGCACCACGAACACATCGTCGTCGGGGTTCAGCTTCATCACGGTGCGCCGGTCGAATGCGCGCACATAGATCTTCGCATTCGGAAACGCCTCGCGCACGCCCATCAGGAATTCGGCATCCATCTTTTCCGCATCGTCGGTGCAGAATGCGATCAGGCTGGCATCGTCCGCGCCCGCCTGCCGCAGCAGGTCCATCCGCATCCCGTCGCCGTAATAGACTTTCGCCCCGAACTCGCCCGCAATGTCGATCTGGTCCACCTTGCTATCGACCAGAGTGACCGGCACGCCCGCCCCGATCAGCATCTGCGACACGGTCTGCCCGAACCGGCCATAGCCGATCACGAGCGCCCGCGCGCCGCCTTCGCCGTGTCTCCGCCCCCATCGGGACCGTCGCGTTCGCGCGTATCGCGGGCATCGGCGCGGATGCGGGCGGTTGCCATCATCAGGAACGGCGTGGTCACCATCGACAAAGTCACGATCGCGCTGAACAGGCTGGCGGTCTCCGCATCGATCAACATGCCCGATTGCGCCTCTGCAAACAGGACGAAGCCGAACTCGCCCCCCTGGCTCAGCAGCAGGCCGAGCGCCAGAGCGGAGCGCCAGGCCATCCCGATCGCCAGGCCCAGCGCGGTAATTACTGCCCCCTTCACTGCAATCAGCGCCAGCGCCATGCCTGCCACGAATATCGGCTGCTGCGCGATTGCGCTCAGATCCAGCGTCATGCCCACGGCCAGGAAGAACATGCCCAACAAGATGGAACGGAACGGTTCGATGTCCGCTTCCAATTCGTGGCGATAGGGGGTGTCCGCCATCATGACGCCCGCGATGAACGCGCCCAATGCGGTGGACAGGCCCAGCGCGCTCATCAATGCGGCGCTGGCGATGATGGTGAAAAGGCCGGCGACGACGAACATCTCGCGTTCGCCCAGCCCCCCGATCAGGCGGAACAGCGGCCGCAGCAGGAACCGCCCGGCCAGGATCAGGCCGACGATGGCGAGCAGCGTCACGCCGATCAGCTGCCACCATGGCATCGCGCCCGCATCCGCCGGGTTGAGGCTGAGTGCGGCGATGATCGTGATCAGCGGGATGATCGACAGATCCTGGAACAGCAGGATGGCGAACGCGCGTTCGCCCGACGGGGTTTTCAACCCCCCCGAACTCTGCAGCATCGGCAGCACTTGCGCGGTGGAAGAAAGGCCCAGCGACAGCCCGATCGCCAGCGCCGCCGCCCACGGATAATTCAGCGCAAAATAGAGCACACCGACCATCGCCAGCCCGCACAGGACGACCTGCGCGCCGCCCAGTCCGAAAATGGCGTTTTTCATCCGGAGCAGCCGTTTGGGGTCGAGTTCCAGCCCGACCACGAACAGCAGCATGACGATGCCGATTTCGCCGATGCCGATCATGTCTTCGCCATTGCCGACCAGATCCAGCGCCTGCGGCCCGACGACCGCGCCCGCCACCAAATAGCCGAGCGTCGCACCAAGGCCGAACCGGCGGAACAGCAGCACGAACACCAGCGCGAAACCGAGCAGGATCAGCCCGTCGCGCAGCACCATCGCGCTTGATTCATGGTCCATCGTGATCGCCTGTCTGGTTGGGTCGTCTGATTGTCGGGTTGCCAGCGAAGGTAACGATTGGGCGGGACGATTGAAAGAGGGCGGATGACGTTGCGCGTTACGGGCTTGCATCGTCACTGGGCTTGCACGGGACCGCCATAGGCCTATCGCCGCCCGACGATGACGCAAGCTGTCCCCACCCTTCCCCCATCCGTCGCGGCGGAAGGCAACTGGCGCGCCGAATTCGTGGCGATGGCGAAGCTGAGCTGGCCCCTGGCGCTGGCGAATCTGCTGCAGATGCTGACCTATGCCGTCGATGTGATCTTCATCGCGCGTCTGGGGGAGGCGCAGCTGGCCGCATCCGCCCTGGCCGTGGCGGTGTTCGGGCTGGTGCTGTGGGCGCTGACCGGGCTGACCGGGGCCGTCGCGCCGGTCATCGCTGCGGCGCTGGGTGCGCGTGCCCCGGCCCTGCGCCCTGTCCGGCGCGCCACGCGCATGGCGTTGTGGCTGGCCGTGTTGAGCGGCGCGGGCGGAATGCTGATCTGTCTGCTGCTCGGCCCGCTTGCCGCGCGCAACGGGGCAGGATGCCGGAATCGTCGCGCTCGCCAACGAATACAATGTCGTCATCGTCTGGTCGATGATCCCGATGGTGATGGCGGGCGTTTTGCGCAACTTCGTATCGGCGCTGGGCCGCCCGATCTTCGCCACCGCGATCACGGCGGCGGGGATCGGGGTCAACGCGCTGGCGAACTATGCCTTCATCTTCGGCAATCTGGGCGCGCCGGAACTGGGGCTGACGGGGGCGGGCGATCGCCACGATCATCACTGCGCTGGTGACGCTGGCGATCTATATCCTCGCCATCCGGCTCGACTCGCAATCTGCATCGCTATCGCATATTCGGGCGCTGGTGGGTTCCCGATTGGGACCGGTTTCGTGCCATCGTCCGCATCGGTACGCCCATCGCGCTGACCATCACGGCGGAAGCGGGCATATTCGGTGCGGCGGCGTTCCTGATGGGCAATATCGGCACGGCGCAACTGGCCGCGCATACGGTGGCGCTGCAGATTGCGGCGCTGGCTTTTCAGATACCGTTCGGCATCGGGCAGGCGGCGACCATACGCGTCGGTTATTTCTACGGTGCGCGGCAATCGCCAGGGCATGACGCGCGCGGGCTGGGCCGCCATCGCGATCGGCATGGGGGTGATGGTGGTCACATCGGGCGCGATGGTGCTGGCCCCGCGCACGCTGCTCGCAATCTATGTCGATCCCGATGCGGCGAAAAACGCCGTGCTGGTCGGCTTCGCGCTCGAAGTTTCTGGTCATCGCCGCCGCGTTTCAACTGGTGGACGGCTTGCAGGCGGTGGCGGCCGGGGCGTTGCGCGGATTGCAGGATACGCGCATCCCGATGTGGATCGCGATCTTCGCCTATTGGGTGCCGGGTTTCGGCGTGGCGATGGTGCTGGGCTTCGCCACCCCGCTGGAGGGGGTCGGGGTCTGGCTGGGCCTCGCGACCGGACTGGGTGTGGCGGCGGCGCTGCTGATCTGGCGCTGGATCGGGCGGGAGCGGTTGGGGCTGACGACGTCGTCATAGTCGAGCCGGTTCATAGTCGAGCGGGCGTTCGGCGCGCTCCGACGCCGGGCATCGGTTCGACCAGGACAAAACATGGAACAAAAACTCCTCCCGTCCCGTTGACTCCCCGAACGCGCATACCGATATGCGCCGTGTTGGCACTCTCGTCAGGGAGTGCCAATTCGTTTCATTCTAACCCAAAAGAGGTCTCTCATATGGCATTTCGCCCCTTGCACGACCGCGTTCTTGTCCGTCGGATCGAAGCCGACTCCAAGACCGCCGGTGGCATCATCATTCCCGACAGCGCCCAGGAAAAACCCAGCGAAGGCGAAATCGTCTCCGTCGGCACCGGATCGAAAGCCGATGACGGCACGATCACCGCTCTCGACGTGAAGGCGGGCGACCGCGTCCTGTTCGGCAAATGGTCGGGTACGGAGATCAAGCTGGACGGCGAAGATCTGCTGATCATGAAGGAAAGCGACATCATGGGCGTGATGGGCTGAAGCCCACCCCGCGACTGTACTTCCTCAACTTACTAATCACATTTCGGAGAAAACATCATGGCAGCCAAGGACGTTAAGTTCTCGCGCGAAGCACGCGAAGGCATCCTCAAGGGCGTAGATACGCTCGCAAACGCAGTCAAAGTGACATTGGGGCCCAAGGGCCGCAATGTCGTGATCGACAAGAGCTTCGGCGCACCGCGCATCACCAAGGACGGCGTCACCGTCGCCAAGGAAATCGAACTGAAAGACAAGTTCGAAAACATGGGCGCGCAGATGCTGAAGGAAGTTGCGTCCAAGACCAACGATCTTGCAGGCGACGGCACCACCACCGCAACCGTTCTGGGCCAGGCCATCGTGCGCGAAGGCATGAAGTCCGTCGCGGCGGGCATGAACCCGATGGATCTCAAGCGCGGCATCGATCTTGCCGTGACCAAGGTCGTCGACGATCTGCAGGGCCGGTCCAAGGATGTGGCCGGGTCCAGCGAGATCGCCCAGGTCGGCGTGATTTCCGCCAATGGCGACCGTGAAGTCGGCGAGAAGATCGCCGAAGCGATGGAAAAGGTCGGCAAGGAAGGCGTGATCACCGTCGAAGAAGCCAAGGGCCTCGAATTCGAACTCGACGTCGTCGAAGGCATGCAGTTCGACCGTGGCTATCTGTCGCCATATTTCATCACCAACCCCGACAAGATGACGGTCGAGCTCGAAAACCCTTATATTCTCATTCACGAAAAGAAACTGTCCAGCTTGCAGGCCATGTTGCCCGTGCTGGAAGCGGCCATGCAGTCGGGTCGTCCGCTGCTGATCATCGCGGAAGACATCGAAGGCGAAGCGCTGGCGACTCTGGTCGTCAACAAGCTGCGCGGCGGCCTGAAAGTCGCGGCAGTGAAAGCCCCCGGCTTCGGCGATCGCCGCAAGTCCATGCTGCAGGATATCGCCATTCTGACGCAGGGCGAGATGATTTCCGAAGACCTCGGCATCAAGCTGGAAAACGTTACGCTCGGCATGCTGGGCGAAGCCAAGCGCGTCACGATCGACAAGGACAACACGACCATCGTCGATGGCGCCGGCCCTGCCGACGACATCAAGGCGCGCGTTGCCGAAATCCGTACGCAGGTGGAAAACACCACGTCCGATTACGACAAGGAAAAGCTGCAGGAACGCCTCGCGAAACTTGCAGGCGGTGTTGCCGTGATCAAGGTCGGCGGCGCGTCCGAAGTCGAAGTGAAAGAACGCAAGGACCGTGTCGACGATGCGCTGCACGCAACCCGCGCAGCCGTCGAAGAAGGCATCGTACCCGGCGGTGGTACGGCGTTGCTCTACGCATCCAAGGTGCTGGACGGCATCAAGGGCGAGAATGACGACCAGACCCGCGGCATCGACATCGTACGTCGCGCCATCCTGACGCCGGTGCGCCAGATCGCCGAAAACGCCGGCCACGACGGCGCGGTCATCAGCGGCAACCTGCTGCGTGAAAACGACGAAACGATGGGCTTCAATGCCGCGACCGACACTTACGAAAACCTCGTAAATGCCGGCGTGATCGACCCGACCAAGGTCGTTCGCATCGCGTTGCAGGATGCTGCATCGGTGGCAGGTCTGCTGATCACCACGGAAGCTGCGATTTCGGATGCACCCGAAGACAAGGCAGCCGGTGGCGGCGGCGGTGGCGGCATGCCCGATATGGGCGGCATGGGCGGAATGGGCGGCGGCATGGGCTTCTAAGCCCCGCATCCCAATACCGAACGCACAAACGAAAGGCCCGGCAGGAGCGATCCTGCCGGGCCTTTCTTATGTCGGCCGTGAGCGGAACTAAGCCGGAGCCGGTTCCAGCAATGCCGGGTCGGACACTTCGCCCACGCCGGGCCGCACGCAGGCGTCGGCGCGAATGGGCAAGTGATCGGACCCCACATCCTCCAACACCTTGAACGATTCGATCCGCACGCCTTCCTTCACGAACAACTGATCGAGCGGCCAACCCAAGATCGCGAATTTGGCCGGGAAAGTGGGGAATGTCCCCCGCCCCACGCGCGGATCGCGGTACTGCCCACGTTCCACGAACCCTTGCGTCGTGACGGACCACGGCACATCGTTGAAATCGCCGATCGCCAGCACGTTGCCCAGCGCATCGGGCGTGCGCGCGCCGGCCCGCGCAATGTTTGCGTCGCGGCTCTTGGTGCTTTCGCCGGGCAGCGGCGGGCGCGGATGCAGGCCGATCACTTCGAACCGCGCGCCGTCGGGGGTCCGCATGGTGGCATACAGGGTCGGCGTGTCGGCGCTGGTGTTCGATATCATTTCGGCGCGATCGACCTGCAGATTGGTCGCGAACGCCATGCCGTATGTGTTGGTCAGCGGTTCTTCCAGGCGATAGCCGAATGCGGACAATTGCGGCTCCAGCGCGGCAATCCATTTGGGGTCCGTTTCCATTAGCAGCAGCAGATCGGGCCGTTCGCGCTCTATCAGCGCCGCGACACGGTCGTACCGGTCGTTCTTCTGCCGCACGTTCAACGTCACCAGCCGGACGCAGGACATGCCATCGACATCGTCCGGCAAGGCGATCTGCGTCGGTGCCAACTGGCTGTAGGGCCAGATGCGGTAGATGTTGATTGCGATGGATAGACCCAACAGCCCCAGGACGAGCATGAGTACGAGCATCCTGCCGGACCGTGCGAAAACCAGCGCCAATATCGCGATCAGCACGGCAAGATAGATGGCCGGTTCGCGCACGAAGTCGAGCATGCGGATGATGCCGCGATTGCTTGGGACCAGCGATGCCACACTGGCGGCGGCCATTATCGCGGCCACGACCAGCAGCAGCTTTCCCGCCCAGTTCATTCGTTTCATACGTCCGCCTTATTTAATACCGATCGACATTCTGCCTTCGTCTTGCGGTAGCGGGGATCGGTGGGTTGTCCAGCGGGACATCGTGCATGCATGCAACGAAAGGGGCCATGCAACGAAAGGGGCGGTGGCCCGTTATAGGGGCAAAGGAGAACATAATGAAATTACCCAACAATTCGCTGGTCGCCGTCGTCGATGGCACGAAGTTCCTGGTCCTGCGGAACACGGGCCAGCCCCTGGACCCCAAATTGTCGCATGAAGCATCGCCCAACTTGTCCGCCGACAATTTCAGCGCGGGCGCTCGCGATCACGACGATCAGGGACCGAACAAGGGCGGAACCGATCTGAACGAACTGGCGCATGGTGCCGCCGCCGCGGAATGGCTGAACGGCAAGGCGAAGACGAACGCGTTCGACGATGTCCTGATTATCGCCGATCCCAAGACGCTTGGTGAAATGCGCCATCATTATCACGGCGAACTGAAGTCGCGATTGGTGGGTGAAATCGATAAGACGCTGACCGGCGAACCGCTCGACCAGATCGCGAAGATCATCGCGTCCAGCTGATCGCAGCCGCGCCGATGGCCGATGCTTGCCGACCCGCAATGGGCATGCGCGCAAGCATCGGTCGCACGGACGAAACCGTAAATCGCAAGCCCGCTTGCTGTCGTGCGTATCGCGCATCTAACTGCCCCCGTTAACAATTCGCTCAGTCCGGCGATGGTAGGGGGCCGCATGGTAAACAATCTTTTCAGGCGCACGGTCGCGTCATGCAGTCTGGGTCTGGCGCTGGCGCTCGCCCCGGTGGTGCAGGCACAGCGCCGGTTCGTCCGCCGATCCCAATTTCGAAGCATCCGTTCGACGCGATGCTCGGTACGGAAATGCGGCGCCGCGCACGTACGAAGCGCGTTATGACAGCGACATCGAACAGCCGCATCGCCCGGATCGCCGATGGCAGCAGCGGACGCATCGGCGTCGCCGCGATCGATCTGTGCCAGCGGCGCGCGTATTTCGATTCTGGGCGACCAGCGGTTCCCGATGGCCAGCACCAGCAAAGTCGCCATCGCCGCGACATTCCTGGCTGGGGTCGATCAGGGACGATGGAGCCTGACCAGCGAATATCCGCTGATGGTTCCGATCCGCTCGGGCAAGTATTCCTCCACCGTCGCCGCCCATGCGCGAGGGCAATTATATCTCCGCCCAGCGCCATCTGGAACTGATGATCAGCAAAAGCTGCAACACCTGTACCGATGCGCTTGCTGCAGGTCGTCGGCGGACCGTCCGCCGTCAATGCCTATATGCGCGGCGCCGGGATCACGCAATTTCGAACTGACGCGCAACATCGCAACGCTGGTTCGCGACGATGGCGAATTCGATCCGGTCGTCACCATCGATCCCCGCGACAGCGCCAGCCCGAACGCGATGGTGACACCTGCTGGCGGATATCTATCAGGGCAAACTGCTGAAACCCTACACCCGCAACGTGTTGATGAACGCGATGCGCGCGACCACCACGGGCAAGCGGCGGATGCGATCTGCCCTGCCAATGTCGGCGAACATCGCGCACAAGACCGGCACGTTGAGCCGGACCGCCAGCGATATCGGCATTTTCCAGACGCCGGATGGCCGTGCCATTGCCCTTGCCATCTATGTCACCGGCCAAAGCGCGTCCCTGCGCGACGAAGCGGTCAACAAACGCCGCGCGCGCAGCCTGCGCGACGGTCGGATCGCCGCAATCACACGGCGAAGTTTACAGCGCCTTTTCCCGATCGAACGGCGCGCAACTATGCGAACGCGCAATATGGTTCGGGCGGCTGAACCTGCTTCCGGACTGTTCGCACCGCATGCATACAAAAAGGGCGGCACCAGTCGGTACCGCCCTTCTTGTTCGTAATCTGAAGTGCTGACTTAGTCGACAGCTGCTTCGGTTTCGGTTTCGCCTTCTGCATGGTGGCTTCCGCGTCGACGGCAGCTTCTTCTGCACCGACCATTGCGTCGTCAGCCATCGCGTCGGTTTCGGCCATCGCGTCTTCGGCGACGGCTTCGGTATCAGCAGCCATCGAATCGGCGGTTGCTTCTGCGGTGTCCTGAGTGCCTTCCGAACATGCGGCCAGCGACAGGGCGGAAACGGCAACTGCTGCGGCGAGTGCGATCTTACGCATAATGAATATTCCTTGAACTCGAGTATCGATAGGCTGCCGTAACTGGATTGCGTCGGCGCCGAAACCGGATCATGTGCGGCTTCGAGGTCATGAAATAGTGGCCATATTGTGGCAGTGCAAGCCTTTTCTGCCTAAATCTTGCCACATTTTGCGTGTCGATTCTGTCAGAACCCGCGCATTTCCGCGATTACTCTCCGCAAAACAGTCAGGCTGAAATAAGGCAGGATCATGAGCAGAAATTGCACTGACCGCATCCCGCAGGCTGCTAATAGCGATCATGCCGAAACTACGTCCGAAAAACAGCATCTCTATCTGGTCGATGGATCCGCCTATATCTTTCGCGCCTATCACCGCCTGCCGCCGCTCACCAATCCCGAAGGCACGCCGGTCGGTGCGGTTTACGGTTACACCACCATGCTGTGGAAGCTGGCCGACGATCTCGACAAGGCGGACGGTCCGACGCATCTGGCCGTCATTCTCGACAAATCGAGCCATTCGTTCCGCAACGACATCTATCCCGAGTACAAGGCGAACCGTCCGCCCCCGCCCGAAGATCTGACGCCGCAATTCCCGTTGATCCGCGATGCGACCCGCGCGTTCAGCCTGCCATGCATCGAGGAAGAAGGGCTGGAAGCGGACGACCTGATCGCCACCTATACCCGGGCCGCCACCGCGCGCGGGTGGGATGTGACCATCGTATCGTCGGACAAGGATCTGATGCAGCTGGTCGGCACGGACGAAGCGGGCGGCGGCAGCGTCGATATGCTCGACACGATGAAGAGCGCGCGGATCGGTGTGGCGGAAGTCGAGGAGAAATTCGGCGTTGCCCCCGACTCTGGTCGGCGACGTGCTGGCGCTGATGGGCGATTCGGTCGACAATATTCCCGGCGTGTATGGGGTCGGCCCGAAAACCGCGAGCAAGCTGATCCAGGAACATGGCGGCCTGACGGCGGCGCTGGATGCCGCGGCCGACATGAAGAAATCCAAGCTGAAGGAACGCCTGCTGGAACAGCGCGAACAGGCGGAACTGAGCCGGGTGCTGGTCACGCTGAAAGAAGACTGCGACATGCCCGAAACGCTCGACAATTTTCGCATCGAGACGGCATTCCGCCCGAACCGCTGGCGGCGTTCCTCGAAACGCATGGCTTTTCCAGTCTGCTGCGCCGCCTCGACACCGGTCGCGGCAGCCCGGAACGGCGCACCGATCTCAATCCGGCCAAAGAAGGCGCGGGCCGGGCGGGATGGATACGGCGCAATGCCCCGCCCGCCGCCCGATATGCCCCCGATCGACCATGACGCCTATGAAACGGTGCAGGATATGGCCGCGCTGGAACGCTGGATCGAACGATGCCGCGCGGCGCGGATCGGTCGCCGTCGATACCGAAACCAGCGCGCTCGATGCGATGCAGGCGCGAACTGGTCGGCATCAGTCTGGCGGTCGGTCCGAACGAGGCCTGTTACATTCCGTTCGCGCATGGCGGGGACGATCTGCTGTCGCGAAAAACCGCCACAGATCCCACTGGACGATGCACTGGCGGCTCTGCGCCCGATGCTGGCGGACGACGCGGTCGCTGAAAATCGGCCAGAACATCAAATACGATCTCAACGTGCTGGCGCGCTACGATGTCGCCGGTAACGCCGATCGACGATACGATGGTGATCAGTTTCGCGCTGGATGCCGGCCGCGGCGAAACCGGCATTGGCGGCGGGCACGGCATGGACGAACTGGCGCAGCGCCATCTCGGCCACACCGCCATCAGCTTCAAGGATGTCTGCGGCACCGGCAAGAAACAGATCGCGTTCGGCGAAGTGCCGCTGGACCGCGCGACCCAATATGCGGCCGAAGATGCGGACATCACCTGGCGGCTGCACCGCCTGCTGCGAACCGCCGCTTGTCGGTGGAGGGCGGCACGCAGGTCTACGAACGGGTCGATCGCCCGCTGATCCCGGTGGTCGCGATGATGGAGCGCAACGGCATCAAGGTCGATCGCGCCGGCCTGGCCCGTCTGTCCGAAGAATTCGCCACGCGAAATGGCGTCAGCTGGAAACGCGCGATCCACGATCTGGCGGGGACCGAATTCACCATCGGCAGCCCCAAACAGCTGGGCGAGGTGCTGTTCGACACGCTGGGTTACAAGGGCGGTCGCAAGGGCAAGAGCGGGCAATATTCGACCGATCTGACCGTGCTGGAAAAACTGTCGAACGAAGGTGCGCCCATCGCGAGCAAGGTGCTGGAATGGCGGCAGTTGTCGAAGCTGAAATCGACCTATACCGATGCGCTGCAGGCCGCGATCAATCCCGATACGGGGCGCGTGCACACATCCTACAGCCTGGTCGGCGCGCAGACCGGGCGGCTGTCATCCACCGATCCCAATTTGCAGAACATTCCCATTCGCACCGAAATCGGCCGCCAAATCCGCGAGGCGTTCGTGGCGGACGAGGGCAACGTCCTGCTCGCGGCCGATTACAGCCAGATCGAACTGCGACTGGCCGCGCATATGGCCGACGTGCCCAGCCTGAAAGACGCGTTTGCGAAGGGGGAGGACATTCACAACCGCACTGCGGCGGAATTGTTCGGCGAAGTCAACCGCGACACGCGCGGTCAGGCCAAGACGATCAATTTCGCCATCCTCTACGGCATATCGCGCTGGGGGCTGGCGGGGCGGTCTGGGGGTGGAAGCCGATGTGGCGCAGGACATGATCGACCGCTATTTCAAACAGTTTCCCGGCATCCAGAAATACATCATGGAAACCACCGAATTCGTGCCGCCAGAACGGCTATTCCCAAACGCTGTTCGGGCGCAAGACGTGGTTCCCGCGCATCAATTCGAAAAACCCGAACGAGCGGCAGGGCAGCGAACGCGCCGCCATCAACGCCCCGATCCAGGGGACCAGTGCGGACATCATCAAACGCGCGATGGCCCGGATGATGCCGGCTTTGACCGATGCGCGGATCTGGGCCATGTACGCATGCTGCTGCAAGTGCATGACGAACTGGTGTTCGAACTGCCGGAAGGAGATGTGGCCGCCGCCAGTCCGATTATCGAACGGGTCATGGCAGCAGGCGGCGCTGCCTGCCGTCACGCTGGACGTGCCGCTGGGGATCGACATCGGCACGGGCAAAAGCTGGGGCGCCGCGCATTGATGCAGATACCTTGGGCAAACGCTGCGCTTGTGCTCGACCCGCGCCAACGAACTTAACAGCCGCTGCCAATGCTCGAACGTATCACCCTGCCCGAATTCACCATCCGTTGGGATGAGGTCGCTCAGTTCGCTGGTCATACTGGGCGTCGCCGTCCTGATCGCCTATGATCGTCCATCGCATCGTGTTCGCCGCTGCTTACCCGCCTCGCGCAGCTGACGAGAACGCGGGTCGACGACACGATGCTGGTTCATATGCGGTCGCCCGATCGCGTGGGTGTTCGTGGAGATCGCCATCGGCATCGTCGGCGCAGATCGGACCGGCATATCGGCAACGCATGGGATGCGGTGGACGCCTTCGCCATTCCGGCAATTCTCGGCTGGCTGGCGCTGTCCGCCGTGCGCGCGATTGCGGCGGGGCTGGACCGGCGGACGGACGAATTGATGGACCCGGTCAGCGCCCGCAGCCGCAAGACGCGCATTGCCCTGTTTTCGCGCACGATCGGCATCGTCATCATCATCTTCACGGTCGGCCTGATGCTGCTGGGCGTTCCCGGCGTGCGCGATATCGGCACCACGCTGCTTGCGTCTGCCGGTCTTGCCGCACTGGCGGTGGGCGCTGCTGCGCAGCCGGCGCTCAAATCCCTGATCGGCGGGATGCAGATGGCGATTACCGAACCTCTGCGGTTGGGCGATCTGGTGGTGGTGGACGGGCATACCGGGCGGGTGGAGGAAATCCGCATGAGCTACGTCATCGTGCGGACCTGGGACGAACGCGCCATCGTGGTGCCGACGGTCAATTTCCTGGAACAGAGTTTCGAAAACTGGTCGCGACCAGAGCGAAGAACTGACCGGGCCGGTGTTCCTGCATCTCGACCCGATCGCCGAAATCGCGCCATCCGCGCCGAGTTCGAACGCTTCGTGCGAGGCGCACGATCTTTGGGACGAGCGGACCGTCGCGCTGCTGATGACCGAAGCGCACCCCGAAAGCATCGAACTGCGCCTGTCGGTCAGCGCGGACACGATCGGCGATCTGTTCGCGCTGCGCTGCGCGGTGCGCGAACACATGATCGCGTGGCTGCGTGCCGAAATGCCCGACGCGCTGATCCGGCATCGGCTGGAAGTCGAAAACGCCAACGCCCGAGCGGCGACTCGCAAGTTTAGAAGTAGGCCATGATAGGTCGTGCGCGCAACGCGAGGCACAATTTCCGCTACATAATGTTAAGCCTCGAACCGTGCATTCAGCCGTGCTTCTTCTCTCGCGTCGATTCCACCATGCCTTCCGACAGGAACCCGATCGGCTGCACCTCGGCCGCGCGCTTCTTCAGTTCGCCGCGCATCTTGCGATATTCCGCTTCCATCTTCGCCGTAACGGTCGCGCGCGAATCGTCGAGCGCGTCCGCGAAAGTCCGCCGCAGTCACTTGCGTCACATCGTCGCCATCGCGCTTCAGCGCGTTCAGCCCAGCGCGGCGCACGACGTCCTCCAGATCGGCGCCGGTGAACCGTTCGGTCTTGTCCGGCGACCTCCGCGAAATCGACATCATCCGCCAACGGCATCTTGCGCGCATGGATCTTCAATATATGTTCGCGGCCCTTCTTGTCCGGCGTGCCGACATAGACCAGCTCGTCGAACCGGCCGGGCCGCAGCAGTGCGGGATCGACCAGAGTCGGGCCGGTTCGTCGCGCCGATGACGACCACCGACTGCAGTTCCTCCAGCCCGTCCATTTCGGCCAGCAGGGTGTTGACCACGCGGCCCGTCACCTGCGGTTCGCCCTGCCCGCTGCCGCGCGCCGGGACCAGCGAATCGATCTCGTCGATAAAGATCATGCACGGCGCGACCGAACGGGCGCGGGCGAACATCTTGGCGATCTGCTGTTCGGATTCGCCATACCATTTGGACAGAAGATCGCTCGACTTCATGGAAATGAAATTGGCCTCCGCTTCCTTCGCAACGGCTTTCGCCAGCAAGGTCTTGCCGGTTCCGGGCGGACCATAGAGCAGAAACCCCTTGGCCGGACGAATGCCGAGACGATTGAACGCATCGGCGTTTTTCAGCGGCAGTTCGATGCCCTCTTTCAGCTTCTCGACCGATTCCTCGCACGCCGCCAAGATCGCTCCAGCCGACATTGGGAACCTGCACCATCACTTCGCGCATGGCGGATGGCTGCACGCGTTTGCAGCGCGGACAGGAAATCCTCGCGCGTCACGCACAAGATCCTCCAGCACGTCGGCAGGGATCGTGCGTTCGTCCAGATCGAGGCGGGGCATGATCCGGCGCACTGCCTCGATCGCGGCTTCGCGGCGCCAACGCGGCAATATCCGCGCCGACGAAGCCATGTGTGGTGCGTGCCAGCTCGTCCAGATCGACCCGATCGCCCAGCGGCATGCCGCGCGTGTGGATGGACAGGATTTCGCGACGACCACTCTGGTCCGGCACGCCGATCACGATTTCGCGGTCGAACCGGCCGGGACGGCGCAGCGCCTCGTCGATGGCATCGGGACGGTTGGTGGCGGCGATCACCACCAGATTGGCGCGCGCTTCCAACCCGTCCATCAGGGTCAGCAATTGCGCGACCAGCCGTTTTTCCGCTTCGCCCGGAACACGGTCGCGTTTCGGCGCGATGGAATCGATTTCGTCGATGAAGATGATGGCGGGCGCGTTGCGGGCGGCCTCTTCGAACACCTCGCGCAAGGCTTTTTCCGATTCGCCATAGGCGCTGCCCATGATTTCCGGGCCGTTGATGGTGTAGAATTCGGCATCGCTTTCATTCGCGACCGCCTGCGCCAGCCGCGTCTTGCCGGTTCCCGGCGGACCGTGCAGCAGCACCCCCTTGGGCGGATCGACGCCGAGCCGGGTGAACAGTTCGGGGTAGCGCAGCGGCAATTCCACCATTTCGCGCAATTGCTGGATCGTATCGCTGCATCCCGCCGACATCGTCGTAATTCACCACCGCGCGGCCATCGCGCGCTTCCTCGAACTCGGCGCGCAGTTCGACTTCGGTATTCTCGTCGATATGGACGATGCCTTTGGGCGCGGTGCTGACCACGCTGAGGCGGATCTGCGTCAGCGCATAGGCGGGCGCGTTCAGCATCCGGCGCATTTCGGGCGGCATGTTCTGCACCGGCTGCTGCCCGGTGGTGGCGACCAGATCGCCCGTCACCAGCGGCTTGCGGAAGAAATTGCGTTTCAGCGCCTGTGTCGGCCCCTGCAGCCGCATTTCGCGCTGGGCCGGCGCGAACACCACGCGGGTGGCGGGGCGCGACTGCGCGACGGTGATGGTGACGTGTTCGCCCGATCCCGCTTCCGCATTGCCGCGCTGCAAACCGTCCAGCCGCACCACGTCGAGCGACTGATCCTCGTCATAGGCCGGCATCGCGACCGCCGCCGTGCGTTCGTTTGCCGGTGATCTCGACCACGTCGCCTTCGGTAATGCCCAGTGCCTGAAAGCTCTTGCGCGGCATGCGGGCGATGCCCTGCCCGCTTTCCGCCTGCCGGGCGGCGGCGACCGCCAGCCGGATCGTCTTGTCGTCTATCGCTGCGTCGGCTTCGGCCATCGGGCACCTCGTTCGTTTGCAAGTTCATCGATCGAACCGCCAAGCTAGGTAGCGGGGCGCGCCAGTTGCAAACGCCGTGGTGGTCTGCAGACAAGAAAAAAGCCCGGTCGAACAAAGCCGACCGGGCTGAAAGTTTTGGGAGAGGATGCCTAAAAGGCCCGTTCCAAATGGCCGATACGCAGGTATTGTGCAAGTGCGAAAAGACGTTGGTGCGTTGCATTTGACGCAACACATTATGATAACGATCACGGATATTCGTGTGATTACAAAAGGTTGGCAAACCTGTTGCCCGCCTGGTTCGGGTGCATTGCAGCAAATAGATCGATGTTCCGCGAAATATCGATCAAGCGTTGATGATGCAGACCTTCGAATTGCTACGCTACCAATCGTCCAGCCACCGCTCTATAGACGATGGACGGCGCCGGAAAACTGCGTCGCCTTCAATCGTTTGAACAGGCCGCGATGAACAAGATCTTTCCCGATGCGACTGCCGCGCTCGACGGCGTGCTGCGCGACGACATGGTGATTGCGGCCGGGGGCTTCGGCCTGTGCGGCATTCCCGAACGTCTGCTCGATGCCATTCGCGACAGCGGCGTCACCGGCCTGACCTTCGCCAGCAACAATGCCGGGATCGACAATGAAGGCATCGGCAAAGCTGCTCCGCACGCGGCAGGTCCGCAAGATGATCTCCTCCTATGTCGGCGAGAACAAGGAATTCGAACGGCAGTTTCTGGCCGGCGAGCTGGAAGTGGAATTCTGCCCGCAAGGCACGCTGGCGGAACGGATGCGCGCGGGCGGCGCGGGCATTCCCGGCTTCTACACCAAAACCGGTGTCGGCACGCAGGTGGCAGAAGGCAAGGAGGTCAAGGCGTTCGCACGGGCCGAACGGCACGGAAGACTACATCCTCGAACACGGCCTGTTCGCCGATCTTGCCATCGTGAAAGCGTGGAAAGCGGACGAAACCGGCAATCTGATGTTCCGCAAGACCGCGCGCAATTTCAACCAGCCTGCCGCGACCTGCGGCAAGGTCTGCGTGGTCGAGGTGGAGGAGATCGTGCCTGCGGATCGCTCGACCCGGACTGCATCCATCTGCCCGGCGTCTACGTCCAGCGCATGATCGTCGGCGCGCCGTACGACAAGAAGATCGAGTTCGAAACGACGCGCGAACGGGAGGCGGCGTGATGAACGACAATGTCGGCAACATCATCCTCGAACGCTTGCGGCGAATGGAAGACAAGCTCGATCGCCAGGTCGAAACCACGTCGCGACATCAGCGTCCGGATGAGCCATGTCGAAGAAGGACTGTCGCTTGTCCATCGGCGTCTGGATCGAACGGACGAACGCCTGGACCGCATTGAAAAACGCCTTGAATTGCAGGAAGTTCGTTGATGACCGATGGCAAACGGCTGGACCCGCGACCAGATGGCGGCACGCGCCGCGCGCGAATTGCAGGACGGATATTACGTCAATCTCGGCATCGGCATCCCGACGCTGGTCGCGAACCATATTCCCGATGGCATGCAGGTCACGCTGCAATCGGAAAACGGAATGCTGGGCATCGGCCCCTTCCCCTATCCGCGACGAAATGGACCCCGACCTGATCAATGCGGGCAAGCAGACCATCAGCGAACTGCCGCATTCCGCCTATTTCGACAGCGCGGCCAGCTTCGCCATGATCCGCGGCGGGCATATCGACCTGACCGTGCTGGGCGCGATGGAAGTGGCGCAAAACGGCGACATCGCCAACTGGATGATCCCCGGCAAGATGATCAAGGGTATGGGCGGCGCGATGGATCTGGTCGCGGGGTGAAGAAGATCATCGTGGTGATGGATCATTGCGCGAAGGACGGGTCGCCCAAATTCATTCCCGAATGCAGCCTGCCGCTGACCGGTACGAACGTGGTCGACATGATCGTGACCGATCTGGCGGTGTTCCAGCGTCCCGATCACGACAGCCGCGTTCCAGCTGATCGAACTGGCACCGGGTGTGAGTGCGGACGAGGTGGCGGCGAAGACGACCGCGCGTTACGAGGTCCCGCTAGCTGACGATGGCCGACTGGCTGCCAACCCGCGCAAGCGAAGCGCCGCTGGCCGGGGCTGAAAGTGCTGGAACTTGCGCGCGTGCTGGCCGGGCCGTTCTGCGGGCAAATCCTCGCCGATCTGGGCGCGGATGTCATCAAGGTCGAAAGCCCCGACGGCGATGGCACGCGCCATGGGGGCCGCCCTGGATCGAACGGTCGAACGATGGCGGAGACGCGCGAGGCCGCCTATTACCATGCCTGCCAATCGCGGCAAGCGCGGCATCGTCGCGGACTTTCGCAATGCGGACGATCGCGCGCGCGTCGCGCAATTATGCGCCGACGCGGATGTCGTCATGGAGAATTTCAAACCCGGAACGCTGGACGAAATTCGGCCTTGACTACGAAACGGTCGCACGCGCGCAATCCCGGCATCGTCTATTGTTCGATCACCGGGTTCGGCCAGACCGGCCCGCGCAGCGACGAGCCGGGGTACGACTTCGTCATTCAGGCGATGAGCGGCTTGATGGCGCTGACCGGCGGAGCCGGATGGCGATCCGATGAAGCATGGCCTGTCGATCAGATCCGACCTTGCCTGCGGCCTATGATTCGACCATCGCCATCCAGTCCGCGCTGCTGATGCGCGCATCGCACGGGCGCGGGCCAGCATATCGACATGGCCTGTTCGATTGTTCCGTCGCATTGCTCGCCAATCAGGCGATGAGCCATCTTGCCACCGGCCGGAACCCGCCACGCATGGGCAACGCGCATGCGCAGGTCAGCGCCTATGGCGTGTTCCCGACGGCGGACGGACCGATCGTTCTGGCGCCTGCGAATGACGGTCTGTTTCGGCAAGCTGCTGCAGCTTGCTGGACCGCGCCGATCTGCTGGCCGACGATCCGCGGTTCGCCGACCAATGAAGGACGTTTGGCGCATCGCGGCTGAGTTGGAAGCGGAGATCGTCGCCGCGGTGCAGCGGTTGGGGCACGAGCGATCTGCTTGCCGGCGTGCGCGAAAGCGGGCATTCCCGCCGGACCGATCAACGATCTGGACGCCGTGTTCGCCGATCCGCAAACGCGTCGCGCGCGAAATGCAGGTCGAACCCGGCGGCGTGCCGGGCATCCGCAGCCCGTTCGTATTTTCCGATGCGGAACTGGCGCTGGACGAACCGTCGCCCGACCCTGGGTCAGACACGGCGACGATATATAAGTTTGGCGTCAGGCGAACGCCGCTTCAAAGTATCGACCAGATCGGTGCGTTCCCACGGGAAGCTGATCGCCATCGGGCTTGCGTCCGAAATGGCCATAGGCGGCGCTGATGCGATAGATCGGCTTGTTAAGGCCCAGATGCGTGCGAATGCCGCGCGGGGTCAGACCGCCCAGTTGCGTCGATGTCGCGAATGGCGTCTTCCAGCGTCTCGTCGGTAACCCCGTCGCTCGCCGTGCCATGCGTATCGACATAGAGCGACAGCGGCTCCGACACGCCGATGGCATAGGCCAGCTGGATCGTGCAGCGCGTGGCGAGGCCGGCGGCGACGATGTTCTTCGCCAGATAGCGGGTGATATAAGCGGCCGACCGATCGACCTTGGTCGGATCCTTGCCGGAAAACGCGCCGCCGCCATGCGGGGCCGCGCCGCCATAGGTATCGACGATGATCTTGCGACCCGTCAGCCCGGCGTCGCCGTCGGGCCCGCCGATTTCGAACGCGCCGGTCGGGTTGATGTGATAGACGGTGTCGTCCGAAAGCAGGCCGGACGGGCAGCACGTCGGCCACCACGCTCTTCACGTAGGCCTTCAGTTCGGCTTCCCTGTCGCCTTCGTGATAGCCCTTCGCATGTTGGGTCGATACGACGATGGCCGTCGCGGCGACCGGCTTGCCGTCTTCGAATTTCAGCGTGACCTGGCTCTTGGCATCGGGTTCGAGAAACGCCGCATCGCCCGATTTGCGATCGGCGGCCATGCGTTCGAGGATCTTGTGACTGTAATCCAGCGTCGCCGGCATCAGATCGGGCGTTTCGTCGCAGGCGAAACCGAACATGATGCCCTGATCGCCGGCGCCTTCGTCCTTGTTCGATCCTTCGCACCGGCATCGACGCCTTGCGCGATTTCGACCGACTGCGCGTGCAGATTGTTTTCGAAGATCAGCGTTTCCCAGTGGAACCCGTCCTGTTCGTAACCGATTTCGCGCACGGTGCGGCGCACCACCTGTTCGATTTCATCGAGCGCGCCGTCCGCCCATTCGCCGTTTTCGAACACACCCTTGCACCGGATTTCACCCGCCAGCACCACGCGCTGCGTCGTCGTCATCGTTTCGCAGGCAACCCGCGCTTCGGGATCCTTGCGCCAGAAACAGATCGACGATCGCATCGGAAATCTGGTCCGAAACCTTGTCCGGATGACCTTCGGAAACGCTTTCGGACGTGAACAGATAATTGCTTCGCATGGAGGGCTGGTTCCTGCATATAAAGGAATGTTTATATCTATCGGACCGGCATTTAGCGATCGGCGTCCGCCCTTGCAACAGTGTTGGGGCGCCAAGGCTGCATCGCTGCAAGCCATTGTCACGAAGATCAGCAACGCGGCCCAGATCAGCGGCAGCACATTGCCCATCCGCGCGAACAACGTCGGCGGCAAGGCGGGCGGGACAGGCCATGTCGATACGGTCCGCGCGGTGCATGGGAATATGCGCAAGCACGCTGCCGTGCGCGTCGATGACCGCGCTGATGCCGGTGGTCGTGGACCGCAGGATCGGCAGCCCTTCCTCGATCGCGCGCATCCGCGCCTGCGCCAGATGCTGCGGCGGGCCCCAACTGCCGAACCAGCCATCGTTGGACGGATTGAACAGATAATCGGGCCGATTGCCCGCATCGATCACTTGCCCGCTGAACACGATCTCGTAACAGATCTGAACGCCTGCCCGGCCCAATGCGCCCAGTTCCAGCGTGCGCGGTCCCGGCCCCGGTTCGAAATCGAGATTGCCCGCCACCAGCCGGGTCGCGCCCAGCGGTTCGAGCAGCCAGCGCAGCGCCAGATATTCGCCATACGGGACCAGATGCGCCTTGTCGTAAGCCGCGACGATCGCCCCGCCATCGGCGATCGCGGTTACCGAATTGGTCGCGGAAACCGCGCGTGTCGTTTTCGATGTTCAGATTGACTGCGCCGGTCATCAACGACCCCGTCGGGCCCGGCCAGCCGCCCGATCCGCCAGCGCGCGAAGTCGGGATCGGCGGCGGCAGTGGTGCGGGTGTAATATCCCGCCGGGTAGCCTGCCTCCAGATAATCCGGCACACCCGATTTCGGCCACAACACCAGACGCGGCCCCGCCGTAACCGCGCCGGCTTGCGGCAGGCTGAGTTCGGAAAGACGCTGGAACTGCTCTTCGAACTTGGTCGCGTCGTTGAGTTCGGGTTGACGCAGATCGGGCTGCACCAAAGTCATCGCCACCGTTCCAGGCCCGGTCGTCCGGGCGGGCAGATACATACCAACGCAAACGAGCGCCGCCACGATGGCCGCCGGCTATCCACAGCCGACGCACAATCAGCACCCAGACACCGCCGCCCAGCAGCACGACGATCCCCGACAGAGCGTATGTCCCGAACCACGGCAAGATCGCCGCCAGGCCGGGCCGGTCCCACGGGCCGAGCAGCACCAGGCCCAGCGGATCCCAGGCATATCCGGTGAAGACCCAGCTTCGCAGCCATTCCGTCACGATCCAGCAGCCCGCAAACAGGACGACCAGAACTCGCGAGCATCGACTGCGGCAGCGCGCTGACGCATTAGCCGATCGGTCATCATGAAAGCGGCGGCGGTGGCAATGGCGGGATAGACGGCGAGATAGAGCGACAGCAGAGGCACCGCCAGCCAGCCGAGCGCAACGGGCATTTCCTCCTGATACCGAAACGCGCCCGCAATCCAATTGTTCGCGACGTGAAATGCGCGACGCCGAACAGCCAGCCGAGCATTGCGGCCGATTTCACGCGCGTATGTCGCACGGCCAGCAACGCGCATAATCCGGCCAGGCAGAGCAGCGTCACGGGCCACAACGCCAGTGGCGGAAACCCGGTGGCCGCGCCTGCGCCCAACAGCAATGCGGACCCAGCGCGGATGGTCCGCGCCCCATCGACCAGCTTTGCGCGCGAACGATATCATCGCGAAACGCACCCTGTCGAACCCGTCGGACGCGCGCCCTTATTCCACGGCTTTGCAACGCATCGTCGTCGGACGTCTTGCGGCGGCGGCGAACGGGCTTTCTTGGGCGCGTCGTCGCCCGCTGCGCTGATGGATGGCGGCAAAGCGGCCATGTCGATCGCCGGGTCGGCGGCATCGGATGCGCTGGAAGACACGCGGTTTGCGCGGCGTGCGTGCAGAGGCGGCGCGCGGAGCGCGGACGCGGCGTGGCTTTTCGTCCTGCGCGCCGTCATCGCCCTCATCGTCGCTGCCGTTATCATCCAGGCCGCGCGTCGCCATCATCGCCATCATCGCGAGAGCGGGTGTTCCGCTTCGGGCCGCGTGTGCGGCGTGGCGGCGCAGCGTCGATCATCGCCATTGTCATCCGTATTGTCGCGCGAACGGCCGCGTGGCGGGCCGCGACCGGTGTCGTTATCGTCCGAACTGTCGTCGCGGTTCTGCTGACGTCCGCCCTTGCATCGTCGGATCGCCCGCCATCATTGTCGCCATCGTCGCCCTGACGTTTGGCGCGCGCTTCGTCCTGGCGCGCCTTGTTGTCGGCGAGACACGCGATGATAATGATCGGCGAATTGCAGGTAATATTCCGCCTGCACCCGGTCGCCGTGATGCTGCGCGTCCTGCGCCAGCTTCTTGTATTTATCCAGCATCTGCGGTGCATTGCCGCGCGCGCGGCTGTCGATGCGATTGGCCTGGATTGCCACCGCCCGATCCCCCGCTCTGCTGGCGATTGTTGTTCCGACCGCGACCGCGCCGGTTGTTGTTGGAATTGCGATTGTTGTAATTATTCAAGGGAATAGTCTTCCTCGTTCGGGCAAGGCCGCAGCGCATTTCGCGCCGCCTGCCGTTCCGTATCTGTCGCCAATCCTGCCGATATTCGCCGCCCGAAACGCGATATCATCGATATGGCGCCCCGTCCGCCCAGCCTATGCGAACCCGGATCGTTGGCCGGACCGTCGACTGTGGTGGAGTTTGACCGATCGGATGAGGCGGGTAACCCCGCAATCCGATTGACTGTCCGATGCGTAGCGAGTGCATCGCCCTTTGCCAAGGCGCAATTTGGCTTCCGTCCCCCGGGACGGGGATCGATCCCCTATCGCAACACGAGTGCGCGTGGACGCTCCGCCAGATCGCGGCGCAGCAGGACGTCGAAAGCCGTGTCGCGCGCGCCAGATCGCCGACCGCGGCAGCCTGCGTCGATGCCGATTTCCAGTATCGCGACGCCCTTCGGCGGTCAGCATCGCGCGCAATTGCGGAATGATGCGTGCGGTAATCGTCCAGCCCGTCCGCCCCGGCAAACAAGGCGCCATGCGGCTCGTAATCCGTGACCGACGGTATCAGCGCCGCGTCGGCTCTCGACATAAGGCGGGTTGCACACGACCAGATCGAAACGGCCCAGCGCGCGTCCCAGCCCGTGTCGGACCAGTCGCCAGCCACGACTCCGGCAGCGCGCGTCGGAGCCATCCCCAGCGCGAGGCATTTCGGCTTTCGCCCTGGCGCGCGCGGCGCTGCGTTCGACCCGACCCCGGTCGCACCGGGGAACGCATCGCAACGCCGCCAGCAGCAGCGCGCCCGACCCGGTACCGAGATCGCATATTCGTTGCGGCGGATGATCACCGAACGCCCCACCGCCGCATCGATCAGACATTCGCTGTCGCCGCGCGGGATCAGGACGTCGGACGTGACGATCAAAGTCGAGGCCGTAAAACTCCTGCGACCCGATGATATGCGCGACTGGTTCGTGCCGCGCGCGCCGCTCCACCAGCTCGGCGAAGCGCGCCGGCACAGCGTCGCTGCATGCGATGCAGCAGCAGATCGGACCGGGTCACTTCCCAGCGCGTGGGCCATCAGCAATTCGGCATCGAGCCGCGCGGTATCGCTGGTTTCGTGCAACACCGATCCGCCGCCTCGCGCAAAGCGTCGGCGACGGTCGTAACGCTGACGCTATCCATCCAGCGCCGCCAGCCGCTTCGCCTCATCCTCCGCCGCCAGCGCGTCGACCAGTTCGGTCAGGCCCGCTCCTTCAAGCACTTCGGGCAGTTTGTGCAGAGTCAGGCCGATGCGGTGATCGGTCACGCGCCCTTGCGGAAAATTATAGGTGCGGATGCGTTCGGAACGATCGCCGCTGCCGACCATCGCGCGGCGCGCTTCGGCCTCCGCACCCTGGCTGGCCTCGCGCTGTCGTTCGTACAGCCGCGCACGCAACACCTGCAGCGCCTTCTCCTTGTTCTTGTGCTGGCTGCGCCCGTCCTGGCAGGTGACGACCGTATCGGTGGGCAGATGCGTGATGCGGATCGCGCTGTCGGTGGTGTTGACGTGCTGGCCCGCCCGCCCCGCTGGCGCGATAGGTGTCGATCTTCAGATCGCCGGGATCGATCCGCACATCGACCTCGTCCGGCTGGGGCAGCACGGCGACCGTCGCGGCGGACGTATGGATGCGCCCACCGCTTTCGGTCACCGGCACGCGCTGGACCCGGTGGACGCCGGATTCGAATTTGAGTTTCGCGAACACGCCGGTCCCGGTAACGTTGGCGACGACTTCCTTGAAACCGCCCACGTCGGAGGAGGTCATGCTGACCGGTTCGACCTGCCACCCCTGTTCGGAAGCGAATTTCTCGTACATCCGGTAAAGGTCCGCCGCGAACAGAGCCGCCTCGTCACCGCCCGTGCCCGCGCGAATTTCCAGCATGGCGGGGCGCGCATCGGCACTCGTCGCGCGGCAGCATCGCGAGCGCGAGCGAGCGTTCCTCGGCGGGCAAAGACCGCGTTCAGCGCCGCCAGTTCCTCCGCTGCCATCGCTTTCATTTCGGGATCGGCGAGCATGTCGGTCAGCCCGTCGATCTCAGCGCGCATGTCCTGCACCGCGCGCGCGGTCTGCGCCACCGGCTCAAGCTCGGCATAATCGCGGCTGGCAGCCACGAACTCGTCCCCTTCCAACTGGCCGGACGCCATGCGCGCTTCCAGTTCGGCGAAGCGGTTCACGATCTGGCGTAGGCGTTCGTCGGGGATGGTCATATAGATAATCGATCAACTTACTTCGTTCAATAACGCCTTGATGCTCTATACCGCACCTTCAAAGAGGCATCGTCAGCGACCTGAATGCCCCAGCTGGGCGTGTCCATGCGAATGGTTCAGCGTCTTACAATGCACTGAGCGGGACGTTCGAATAGCCAATATTTATTGTAACGGTTCTTTGGATTGCCCAACGAACAAGTTTTCCGTGGATCTATTAGCCACCTTTGCGAAGTGCTTTTTGCAACCGATACCAACATTCGCGACACAAGTTTTCGTCTCAAAGATGCGTTAGCTTTCGGATACTGCATCGTGCGATCGCCTCTGACACGATAGCAACGTCTACCTCAAGGACCCGCTCCCCAACCAGCATCGCCAGCCGCTCTATCCCCGCGGCCCAACCGACGCTCGGCGTGTGCGGGCCGCCCAGCGTTTCGATCAGCCCGTCATAGCGCCCACCGCCCAGCACGGTCCCTTGCGCGCCCAGCCGGTCGGTCACGAATTCGAACGCGGTGTGGCGGTAATAATCGAAGCCGCGCACCAGCGGCGGGTTGCGTTCATAGGCCACGCCCGCCGCGTCCAGTCCGCTCGTGACCGCTGCGAAGAACTCGCGCGCTTCGTCCGACAGATAATCGTCGATCGGCGGCGCGTTCGCGACGATCGCGATGTCGCCCGCGATCCTTGCTGTCGAGAATGCGCAGCGGGTTCGCGTCCAGCCGTTTCTGCGCTGTCTTCGCTCAACCGCTCGCGATGCCCTTCGAAATACTCCACCAGCGCCGCGCGCCATGCCTCGCGGCTTTCGGGATCGCCCAGCGTGTTGAGCTGCAACGTCACGCCTCCCTCGGCGTAATACCCAGCTCGCGCAGCAGCTGGTCGGCCATCGCCAGCAGTTCCACGTCCGCCTGCGGTTCTGCGGCGCCCAATATCTTCGGCGTTGATCTGGTGAAACTGGCGATAGCGGCCCTTTTGCGGACGTTCGTACCGAAACAGCGGGCCATGCGTCGCCAGTTTCAGCGGGCGCATGCTGCTGCCAGCCATTGGTGATGAAGGCGCGCGCGATGCCGGCAGTGAATTCGGGGCGCAGAGTCAGCGATTCCCCGCCGCGATCGTCGAACGAGTACATTTCCTTCGACACGACGTCGGTGGTTTCGCCGAGCGGGCGCGCGAACACTTCGGTCCGTTCGAACACCGGCATTTCCGCGCGGCGGAACCGATACAGCTTGCGCACCCGTTCGAATGTTTCGACCACGAAGGCGAACGCTTCGGCTTCCGCGCCGAAGATATCCTGCGTGCCGCGAACGGGTTTTGGGGTGTCGTTGCTCATGCCATGCCACCTACTGCGTTGGCACCGTTGCGGCAATGCGCCGGGCCGTGCTGCGCTGCACAAAAGCGGTTGCGTCTATCCGCGCCCCCGCTATGGACCTGTGCCCATGCGTATCGACAAAATTCCCGTAGGCGACAATCCGCCCGAAAGCCTGAACGTCATCATCGAAGTGCCCACCGGCGGGGAGCCGGTGAAGTACGAATTCGACAAGGAATCGGGTGCGCTGTTCGTGGACCGCATTCTGCATACGCCCATGCGCTACCCCGCCAATTACGGGTTCGTGCCGCATACTCTATCGCCCGATGGCGACCCGCTGGACGCACTGGTCATCGCGCGCAGCCCGTTCATCGCCGGTTGCGTCATCCGCGCCCGCCCCATCGGCGTGCTGCATCTGGAAGACGAACATGGCGGCGATGAAAAGCTGATCTGCGTGCCCGTGGATACGACCTTCCCCTATTACTCCGACGTTGGCGAAACCAAGGATCTGCCGAGCATCATCTTCCAGCAGATCGAACATTTCTTCACCCATTACAAAGATCTGGAAGCGGAAAAATGGGTCCGCGTGGGCGATTGGGGCGACGCCGCCGATGCGCGGCGTATCGTGACGGAAGCGATCGACCGCTACGCAAAAGAGGGCTGACGCCCCGCCGCTGAGGTTCGCGGCGTTCGGCGCGCAACCGCCGTTCGACCGAACATCATTCGCGGTACGTCATTCCACCGGGCGATTGCTGTCCAGCAGATCGGCATCCCCGGTGGCGGACCGTTCCGCCTCCACCATATCGACGATATCGTTGACGGGCTTCACATCGTGGATTTCGTCCTCCGCGGCGATTGGCGCGGCAGGCTTCGCTGCCGGTGTGCGATTGGCGTTGGTGGCCGAAGTGTCGGTAGCTCTAGGCGCTTCGCCCTCCTCGCCATCCAGTGCCTTGGCAATGTTTTCGAAGGGCAGCGGATCGGTGCGCCCGTCGAACCGCAGACGATAGATCGGCTCCGGCAGAGCGAACCCGCCGTCTTCGAGGCCGGTTTTGACCGCCGCGATCGCGCGGCTGCGGGCCTTGAACCAATCGGCTTCGTTCTGGTCGATCCAGGCGAGATATTCGATGACGATGTTGGAATCGCCGACCTGCTGCACGCGGGCTTCGGGCGGCGGACTGTCCAACACGAAGGGCATGGCGGACAGTATGTCCCGACCCACCCGGCGCGCGGCGTTCGGATCGTCATCGGCGTCGATTCCCATTTCGAACGCGAAACGACGCTGCGGATTGCGGGTGTAATTCAGGATAACCGCCTTGAACACCGTCGAGTTCGGGATACGCAGATGGTTGCCGTCCAGAGTCATCATCACCGTCGCACGGCTGGTCAGACGCACGATCCGTCCTTCCATATCGTCGATCAGGACGTGGTCGTTGGCGCGGAAAGGCTGGCGCAGCGACAGCATCAGCGACGCGACGTAATTTTCGATCGTGTCGCGCATGGCGAAACCCAGGGCCACGCCGATCAGGCCCGCCCCGCCCAACACCGCGCCCAGCAACGCCGTCGCCCCGATCATATCGAGCGCGATGACGATACCGCCCACGATGAATACGAACCGGATGGCGCTGGCGATCAGTTCCGCCAGGAAGGAGTTGGGCGCTATCCGCCGCCACAGGCTGCCAAGCCCCGCAATAATATACCCGACCGCCCCGATCGCCAGAGCGACGCCCAAGGCCAGAGCAATCAGCGGCAGCATGGCGAGAAACGCGCGCGCCCGCTCGGCGATCTTGCCGACGGCGCCCAGCCCCTCGCCCACGGAAACGTCGCGTTCCAACCCGTTGCTGACCGTCACCACGCCATCGATCCGTTCCGCGATTCCGGCAGCATCGTCGATATCGCCGGCGGTGGGAACGATCCCCGACAGGCGCACGACCCCGCTGCTGACGGCGACGCGAACTTGATCGTATGCGTCGATCTCGCCGTAGATATCGCTGAGCCGCGCGGCGATCCGTTCATCCGCACCGGCATCCTGCGTATCGTCGATGGCCTGTGCCGGGGCGTCTGCTTCGGCGGGTTCATCCGCTGCATCGCCCCCGGTCAGCGCGCTCAAATCCTGCGCGGCGATCGGAACCGTCCAGACGGAACTCAACCCCAGCGCGAGCGCCCACAACCAGCTGCGAACGGTCATGATCATGCCCCCGCCACCGTCATGCCATCCACCCGCACCGTCGGCGCGTTGACGGCGCGATGCAGTTCCAGATCGCTTCCCGGAACCATCGCCGCGAACATATCGAGCAGATTGCCGGCAATGGTAATGTCCGCCACCGGCCCGGCAATTGCGCCGTTCACGATGCGAAAGCCCGATGCGCCGCGGCTGTAATCGCCGGTAATGCCGTTGACGCCCTGCCCGATCAGTTCGGTCACCAGCACGCCGTCGGCGATATCCGCCATCAGCTCTTGCGGCGTTGCCTCGCCCGCCGCCATATGCACATTGCTGGCGGAAACGCCTGGCGATCCGGCGCTCCCACGCGAAGCATGGCCAGTCGGTACGATGCCGAGCTGCCGGGCGGCGGCCAGATTGGCGAGCCATCCCGTAACCCTGCCGTTCGCAACCAGCGCGCGGGCGGCGGTCGGCAACCCTTCCGCATCGAATGGACGCGAACGCGCCCCGCGCGCGATATGCGGATCGTCATGGATGGCGATCCCCGGCGCAAAGATATCGCTGTCTTCCTTCCCCAGCAGGAAGCTGCCACCGCGCGCCACGGCCGGGCCGGACATGGCGCTCAGCAGATGGCCGATCAGACTTGCGGAAACGCGTGGATCGAACAGGACGGGCATCGGGCCGCTGGGCAGCGATACGGGATCGAGCCTGGCCACGGCACGTTCCCCCGCCAGCCGTCCGATGGCTTTTGGGGGCAACAGGTCGCCGCGATGCCGTGCGCTGCGATGGGCGTAATCGCGCTGCATGGCGGACCCTTCGCCCGCAATGACGCTGGCGGACAGGCCGTGGGATGTCGCGGTGTAGCCGCCCGAAAAACCGTTGCTGGTTACCAATGCGAACACGCCCTGCCCGAAACTGGCGGAACCGCCTTCCGAATTGGTAACACCCGTGATGGCGCGTGCCGCATCCTCCGTCGCCAGCGCATATTCGCGCAAGGCCGCCGGATCGGGCTCGTCCGTATCGATCAGGTCGAGGTGCGGAAACGGGGCGTTCGCCATCAGGTCGGCCGTGGCAAGGCCCGCATATTCGTCTTCGGGTGCGATTTTCGCCATTGCGACGGCGCGCGCCGCCAGATCGTCCAGCGCGGCGTCCGAAAAATCGGATGTGTGGATGGAGGCGGAACGTCGCCCGATGAACAGGCGCAGGCCGATTTCCTCGCTTTCGGACCGCTCGACATCTTCCAGCTTACCCAGCCGGACACTGACGCTTTCGGAGGAACTGGCACGCGCAACCGCCTCCGCGCCATCCGCGCCCAAGGACAATGCGCGTTCCACCAGTTGCGCGCATCGTGTCTGCGCCTGCTTATCGTCGATCATACGGGCCGGAGTAAGCGCCCGCGATTATCAGTGCAAGCGTGGCCGACTATCCGCCGATCGCCATGACGGATTTGAAGATCGCGGTAATGGCGAAAGGCAATCCGATCGCCAGCAACCACAGCCCGATCTGATCGCGTCGGAATGCGGGTGCAAGCGCGCTGTCGACGGCCTGTTCGTCCGTTAGCCCCGCCCATTTCTTGTCGAACCAGCGGCACGCCGGAATGATGCCGGCAACCAGCACGATCAGCGCCATATAGGGGAACATGGACGCGTTGCCCTGACTCATCGCATGGACCGTGACGAAGATCTGCAAACCGGTATAGACGAGGAGGGCATACGCGACATTGTCGCTCATCGACCGGCGCCAGTCGCGCGGACGCTGCGTTGCGGTGTCGCGCCGATAGGTCGCGCCGCGTGCGTGTTGGAATGCCTTGGCCATATGCTCTCTCCCACCGGGTGATTGATCACCTCTGTAAGGGCAGTAAACCACCGCGCGCGCCGCTTGGCAAGTTTGCCCCATATGAAGGCGGTGCGCGGACGGGTGAATGCGCTGGTTGACGCAAATTGATGCAAAAAGCCTGCCAAAACCAGTGCGGGGCTTTTCAGCGCCCGCGCGGATGCCTACCATGCGCGCCGTAATGAGCATTCTGGACAACACCACCGCCACCCTGCCGCCCGAAGACGCCCTGTCGCCCGACAGCGCCGCGCCTGCCATACCGCAGGGCGGGCTGGAGGTTATTTCCATCGCGAAGAGTTACGACAAACGCAGCGTGCTCAGCGATATTTCGCTGACCGTGGGCAAGGGGGAAGTGCTCGGCCTGCTCGGCCCGAACGGCGCGGGCAAGACGACGTGTTTCTATTCCATCATGGGGCTGGTGCGGCCCGATGCCGGACGGATCATGATGGATGGGGAGGATGTGACGCGCCTGCCGATGTATCGGCGCGCAATCCTGGGGCTTGGCTATCTGCCGCAGGAAACCAGCATTTTTCGCGGGATGACCGTGGAACAGAATATCAACAGCGTGTTGGAAATGGTGGAGCCGGACCGCGATACGCGCGCGTCGGAACTGGAGCGGCTGCTCGATGAATTCGGGCTCACGCGCCTTCGCACCTCGCCCGCAATGGCACTGTCGGGCGGGGAGCGGCGGCGGTGCGAGATTGCCCGCGCGCTGGCTGCAAACCCATCCATCATGCTGCTGGACGAACCGTTTGCCGGGATCGACCCGTTGTCGATCAGCGATATCCGCGATCTGGTCAAGGATCTAAAGACGCGCGGTATCGGGGTGTTGATTACCGACCATAATGTGCGCGAAACGCTGGAGATCGTGGATCGCGCCTGCATCATCTATGGCGGGCAAGTGCTGTTCGCCGGCACGCCGCAAGCGCTTGTCGCAGACGAGAATGTGCGCCGCCTGTATTTGGGCGAAGGGTTCACATTGTGAGTTTTCGCGTAACCTGCGGTTCCGGTCCTTTGCGCCTCCCAATCATCCGATCGATTTTCGATAGCCGGTCGGGTGGCGGGGAAGCGCAGAGGGTTGGAATCGCCAGAGCGTAAGCAAACCTGCGGTGTCGCTAGGCCCCCGCCTGGACCTTCGGCAAAGCCAATCGCTGGTAATGACGCCCCAGCTCCAGCAGGCGATCAAGCTGCTGGCGCTGTCCAATCTGGAAATCGAAACCTTCATCGGCGACGCGCTGGAGGCGAACCCGCTGCTGGATGCCGGCGAATTGCGCGATGCGAAGGATGGGCCGGAAACGATCGAGCCGGTTGCGGAACCGTCCGCCGACGATGCAACCCAGGGCGACGCGCCGCTCGATATCGATCGCACCGCAGTCGATACGGATCGCGAAACCGGCGACGGCGAATGGGGCGCGAGCGGTTCCGCCGCACCCGCCGGCGATTTGCCGGATATCGAGGAACGCGCCCAACCGGTCCTGTCCCTGGCCGACCATCTGCACCAGCAGATCGGTGCAGCTTGCACGGACGATCGTCAGGAATTCGTCGCGCGCCATCTGATCGGGCAGCTGGACGATGCGGGCTATCTGGCAACTCCCCTGTTGCAAACGGTCGAGGAACTTGCCGTGTCCCTTGCCGATGCCGAATCGGCCTTGGCGGTGGTCCAATGCCTCGACCCGACCGGGGTGGGCGCGCGGTCGCTGGCCGAGTGTCTCGCATTGCAGGCGCGCGAGGCCGACCGATACGACCCGTGCATGGCGCGCCTGATCGACAATCTGGAACTGGTGGCGAAGGGGGATTTTACGCGTCTGAAACGCATGTGCGGCGTCGATGACGGCGATTTCGCGGACATGCTGGGGGAATTGCGGCAATTCGATCCCAAGCCCGGCCTGGCCTTCGGCGGATCGGTCGAAAGCGCAGTCGTGCCGGACATTCTGATTGCCCGTGCGGATCGGTCGGATGAAGACTGGACCATCGCGCTCAACGAAGCGACCTTGCCGCGTTTGGTGGTCAATCGCAGCTATTTCGTCGAACTGCGCGGCGGCTGCACGGACAAGGCATCGCGCGGATGGCTGAATGAAAAGCTGGCCGATGCGAACTGGCTGATCAAGGCGCTGGACCAGCGGCAGAAAACCATTCTGAAAGTCAGCGCGCAGATCGTGAAGCAGCAAAGCGGGTTTTTCCGCCACGGCGTTTCCCACCTCAAACCCCTGACCCTGCGCGCCGTGGCCGATGCGATCGATATGCATGAAAGCACGGTCAGCAGGGTCACTTCCAACAAGTATCTCCATTGCCCGCGCGGCACGTTCGAACTGAAATATTTCTTCACCAGTGGCGTGGGGGCCGATGCGGATGGCGAAGGAGGCGCGTCGTCGCAGGCAGTCAAAGCGCGGATTAAGGCACTGACCGATGCGGAAGAGCCCAAAGCGATCCTGTCCGACGACAAGCTGGTGGCGCTGCTGAAAGGGGAAGGGTTCGATCTTGCCCGCCGGACGGTCGCCAAATACCGCGAGGCGATGGGCATCGGCAGCAGCGTTCAACGCCGCCGCGCCAAGAAACTGGCAGCGATGTAAGCGAAGGGGGTAAACAGGCGGAGCGAGCGGAAGGCGCAAACCCTTTTACGGTTAATTAACCTTTTCTGTTCAGAACTTGTGTGGTTAACAAAACATACGGGCCGTCGCGTTTTTGAGGCCACCAGTTCGGGTAGAGGGGAACCACCCATGCGAGTATTGCTGATCGAAGACGAGCCCACGACCGCCAAGGCGATCGAACTGATGCTGACGACGGAAGGCTTCAATTGCTATTCCACCGATCTCGGCGAGGAAGGCCTCGATCTGGGGAAGCTGTATGATTACGACATCATCCTGCTCGATCTGAACCTACCTGACATGCATGGTTACGATGTGTTGAAAAAACTGCGCGTTGCCAAGGTGCAAACGCCGGTGCTGATCCTGAGCGGCATTGCCGAAATGGACAGCAAGATCCGCAGTTTCGGTTTCGGCGCGGACGATTACGTGACCAAGCCGTTCCACCGCGAAGAACTGGTCGCGCGCATTCACGCCGTGGTTCGCCGGTCCAAGGGGCACAGCCAATCGGTCATTCGCACGGGCAAGCTCGCCGTCAATCTGGATGCGAAAACGGTCGAAGTGGACAGCGCCCGCGTCCATCTGACGGGCAAGGAATATGCGATGCTGGAACTGCTCAGCTTACGCAAAGGCACGACGCTGACGAAGGAAATGTTCCTCAATCACCTGTACGGCGGGATGGACGAACCGGAACTGAAGATCATCGACGTGTTCATCTGCAAGCTACGCAAGAAACTGTCGCATGCGTGCGGCGGCGACAATTACATCGAAACCGTCTGGGGCCGCGGCTACGTGCTGCGCGATCCCGAAGAACAGGCGGAAGCGGCTTAGGACGACAGCTCAGGATGACGGCTTTGGGCGACCGCCGCTTGAGCTGACCGGGCAACCCCTCTATCGCGCGGCATGACTGCGTATAAACAGGGCGATCCCACCACGCTCAATCGCCTGTATGGGCGCTCCATCGGCAAACCTTTGCGCCCACACCAGCAAGGTCTGATCGACAATCTTCTGCCGAAAATCACGGTCCCGCCGGAAGGTCCGGTCACCTCGCACGCATTATTCGGTGACGATCGCCCGCTGCATTTCGAAATCGGGTTCGGCAGTGGCGAACACCTTGCCCACCGCGCGGACATGTTGCCCGATCACGGCTTCATCGGGGCCGAACCCTTCGTCAACGGCGTCGCGGCCGCTTTGGGGCATGTGGAAACGGGCAAGCTCGGCAATGTGCGCCTGGAGCTGGGCGACGCGTTGCAGGTTCTGTCGCGCATTCCCGACGGTGCACTCAGCTTCGTCTATCTGCTTCACCCCGACCCCTGGCCGAAAGCGCGCCATGCCAAGCGGCGCATGATGAATGACGGACCGGTCCGACTGATCGCGGACAAGCTGAAGCGCGGCGGCGAATTCCGCTTCGGCACCGATCACGACATCTACCTGCGCCACGCTTTGATGGTGATGCGCCGCCACACCCAAGGCCCCGGTGCCCCTTTCGAATGGCTGATCGATACCCCGTCCGATTTCCAGAACCGCCCCGCCGGGTGGAGCGAAACGCGCTATGAGAAGAAAGCGCGCGACGTGTTCGGTCACGAGGTCTGGTATTTCCGCTATCGCAAACGCTGAACGCCGCCCGATGATCGCCTGCGACGAATGTTTATTTGCGCTTGTTGCGTCATTCGCGGAACGCAGGGGCCCCTTGCGCCATTGGTATAGGTGAAGCGGCGCGACATTCGCCAGCCGCACCCCGATCGGAGAATACCCCATGAGCATGGACACATTGAAAGACCTTTACATCGACCAGATGCAGGACATCTACAGCGCCGACAAACAGTCGCTCGCCGTGACCAAGAAACTGCACGAAGCCGCCAAGAACGAAAATCTGAAAAAAGCACTCGAACGCGGTGTCGAAGGTATTCAGACCGGCATGGGCAAGCTTGAAAAGCTGATCAAGGGCCACGGTGCGGACCCCAGCGGCGAACATTGCAAGGGCATGGAAGGCCTGGTGAAGGAAGCCAAGGCGCATACTCTGGAAGAAGATTTCGGCGACGACGACGTGCGCGATGCATCGATCATCACGCAATATCAGCGCATGACCCATTACGGCATCGCTGGTTACGGCTGCCTGGTCGCATTCGCCAAGCGTCTGGACCTGAAGGACGACCAGAAGGTCCTGCAGGACTGCCTCGACGCGACATATAGCGGTGACGACGAAATGACGAAGATCGCGGAAGGCGAAGTGAACAAAGCCGCCGTCTAAGGCGATTGACGATTTGAGAATTTGGGGCGGGACCGGCGAATTTGCCGGTTCCGCCCTTTTTCATGGCATTCGGGATAAAGATTGGCGAAGACCGCACTGCCCATGTTTCGCAAATCGTCGCAATGGATCGGATCGGTTTTCCTCGCTTTCGGATTGCTATTCGGCGGCGTCGGGCTGGCGGCGGCAATATCCGATTGGCGGTTTGCGAAGGATGCAGTCCGCGCACAAGGGTTCGTAACCGGTTTTGCCAATTCGCGGTCCAGCGATAGCACCACCTATGCCCCAATCGTCATATACCGCGATCGTACGGGAACGATTTACCGGTTTCGCGGCAAAGTTGCGTCCAATCCGCCGGCCTTCGATATGCAGGAATCCGTCGACGTGCTCTACCGCCCCGAACGGCCTGGTGCGGCGCGTATAGACAGTTTCGGCCAACGCCACTTCCTGAGCCTAATATTCGGCGGTTTCGGCCTGGTCTTCGGCGGGATCGGTGCAGCATTCCTCGCGCAGCCCGTGATGCGACGTCGTAAGATCGCGCGTTTGCGACGATCGGGCGTTCGCATCCCGGCCCAAATTATCGACGTCTTCCGCGACACCGGGCGAAAATCGCAAGGGCGCAGCCCGTTTCGTATCGCGGCGCAGGGCAAACACCCCGCCACCAATCGTATCAGGCGGTTCGAAAGCGATCCGATCTGGATCGACCCAACCGATCTGGTCGGGGACAGCATCGACGTGCTGGTCTTCCCCGAACCCGGTGACCGCCGATACCACGTGGAACTGCCACCGGAGATTGCCGAGGGGTGACTCGTCTGCGGATCAGCCCACCACACCCGCAGCGGCCAGCACGGCCAGCGTCAGCACTTCGGGCGCGATGGCGGTCATCGGGGCGATCTGCACCGGCTTTTCCATACCGATCATCATCGGCCCGATCGTCGCGCCGCCGCCCAGTTCGCGTAGCAGCTTGGCCGACAGGTTCGCCGATTGCAGACCCGGCATAATCAACACGTTGGCAGGGCCGGACAGGCGGCTGAAGGGATATTGTTCCATGACCTTGGTGTTGAGTGCGGCGTCGGGGGCCATTTCCCCCTCATATTCGAAACCCACCCCTTCGGTATCGAGCAGGTGCACCGCATCGCGGATATTCTCCAGCCATTTGCCCGATGGATTGCCGAATGTGGAATAGGACAGGAACGCCACGCGCGGTTCGTGGCCCAACCGTTTTGCAACCGCAGCGGTTTCTTTTGCGATATGCGCCAGCATCGGCGCGTCGGGACGTTCGTTGATGGTCGTATCGGCCAGGAACACGCTGTAATTCTTGCCCACCATCATGTGGATGCCAAACGGGATCGCGCCCGGTTTGGGGTCGAGCACCAGATTGATTTCCCGCGCGGTCTGCGCGAATGGACGGGTCAGGCCCGATATCATGGCATCGCCTGCACCCAATGCCACCAGCAACGCGGCGAATACGTTGCGCTCTTGATTCACCATCCGGCGAATGTCGCGCTCTGTATAGCCTTTGCGTTGCAGTCGTTTGTACAGGAAATCGACCATTTCGGGCACGTGGATGCTATCGTAGGAATTCTCGATCTCGAACGCATCGGGATCGTCCACGCCCAGCTCGACAAGCTTCGCCTTAACCGCTTTGGTTCGACCAACCAAAACCGGCGTGCCATAGCCGAAATCACGGAATTGGATTGCGGCGCGCATCACGACGTCTTCTTCGGCTTCTGCAAACACCACCCGCTTGGGGTTCGCCTTCGCCTCTTCGTACACCCGCGTCAGAACGGATGTCGTCGGATTTAGGCGCGCCTTTAAGGTCAGGGCATAGGCGTCGAAATCCTCGATCCGGTCCTGCGCCACCCCGCTGTCCATCGCGGCCTTCGCCACCGCGCTCGACACGCGTTCGATCAGGCGGGGGTCGAACGGCGCAGGGATGATGTAGTCGCGCCCGAACGTGTGATTGGTGCCGTAAGCCACCGCAACCTCTTCGGGCACGCGTTCGCGAGCCAGCGCGGCGATGGCATGCGCGGCGGCGACTTTCATTTCTTCATTGATCGTGGTCGCCCGCACGTCCAGCGCGCCGCGAAAGATGAAGGGGAAGCCCAGCACGTTGTTGACCTGATTGGGAAAATCGCTGCGGCCGGTGGCGATGATCGCGTCGGGGCGCACTTCCTTGGCTAGATCGGGCATGATTTCCGGCACGGGGTTCGCCATCGCGAAGATGATCGGTTGATCCGCCATATTGGCGATCCATTCGGGCTTCAGCGCGCCCGCCGCCGACAGGCCCAGGAAGATGTCCGCCCCCTGCAACGCCTCTTCCAGCGATCGCGCATCGGTGTCGATCGCATGCGCGCTTTTCCACTGATCGATATCCTTTTTCCGTCCGCGATAGATCGGCCCCGCGCGATCGCACACGGTCACGTTGTCATGCGGCACGCCCAGCGCCTTGATAAGCGCGGTGCAGGCAAGCGCACTGGCGCCTGCGCCGTTCACTACCATCCGCACATCCTTCAGATCGCGGCCGGTGACATGGCAGGCGTTGATCAACCCCGCCGCTGCGATAATGGCAGTGCCGTGCTGATCGTCGTGCATGATCGGGATGTTCATCCGGTCGCGCAAAGCCTGTTCGATAATGAAGCATTCGGGCGCCTTGATGTCTTCCAGATTGATGCCGCCGAAACTCGGCTCCATCAATGCGACCGCGTTGATGAAAGCTTCGGGATCTTCGGTATCCAGTTCGATGTCGATCGAATCCACATCGGCGAAGCGTTTAAACAGCACCGCTTTCCCCTCCATCACCGGCTTCGACGCAAGCGCGCCCAGATTGCCCATGCCCAGAATGGCCGTGCCGTTCGATATCACCGCAACCAGATTGGATCGCGCGGTGTATTTGGCGGCATTGGCGGGATCGTCCGCGATGGCCTGCACCGGCGCGGCGACGCCGGGGGAATAGGCGAGCGACAGGTCGCGCTGCGTCGTCATCGGTTTGGATGCAACGATCTCGATCTTACCCGGGCGGATTGTTTCGTGATAAAACAACGCCTCGCGCGTGGTGAAGCTCGTCTGTTTGTCGTCCGCCACTGAATGCCTCTTTTCGCTGGATGCCTGCGTTCTTCCGACCTCTACCTGCGCGAACTATCGGGCGATAGGGGAAAGGGCGCACGGGGCGCTTTTCGAGCGGCGCGCCGCCCGCTACGTATCCGCCATGCCCGCTCCGCTGCCCACCCCGCCACCCATCAAAACTACGCCCATGATGGAACAGTTTCTGGCGCTGAAGGAACAGGCGGGGGATTGCCTGCTGTTTTACCGAATGGGCGATTTTTTCGAACTTTTCTTCGACGATGCCCGCCACGCCGCGGCCATTCTCGACATCGCATTGACGACACGCGGCGAACATGGCGGCCAGCCTGTGCCAATGTGCGGCGTTCCCGTGCACAGCGCGGAAAGCTACCTCGCGCGGCTGATCAAGGGGGGATGCCGCGTCGCGATCGCCGAACAGGTGGAAACACCCGCAGAAGCGAAGGTTCGCGCCAAGAAAGAGGGCCGCGGGTCGAAGGCGCTGGTCGCGCGCGATATCGTGCGGTTCGTGACGGCGGGAACGCTGACGGAGGACGCGCTGCTGGAACCGCGCCGGGCCAACATGCTGGCAGCGATCTGCGAAGTGCGCGGCATGATCGGCATCGCGGCCTGCGATATTTCGACCGGGCGGATGGAGCTGGAGGAATGCGCGCCCGATGCGATGGGTGCGGCGTTGGCGCGGTTGGGGGCAACCGAACTGATTGTGCCCGAAGACATGGATGGCGCGCCAGAAGAGGCGACTTTACGCCCCACTGCCGATTTCGCGAGCGACGACGGGGCCGCACGATTGCGGGCTGTGCATGGCGTCGCCACGCTGGATGGGTTCGGCGATTTCACCCGCCCCATGCTGGCGGCGGCGAGCGGATTGCTCGCCTATTTGGATCATGTCGGACGCGGCACCTTGCCTTTCCTGCAACATCCGGTGGTGGTCGGCGGCGCAGCGCAATTGGCGATGGACGAGGCGACGCGAGCCAGTCTGGAAATCCTGACCGACCAAAGCGGGGGACGCGAAGGCAGCCTGATCGCCGCCATCGATCGCTGCGTGACGGGCGCGGGCGCGCGTTTGCTGGCGAAGGATCTGGCAGAACCGCTGCTCGATCGGGCCGGCATTGTCGCGCGGCTGGGTATGGTCCGCTGGCTTCACGACGACCCGCTGCTGCGGGGCGACCTGCGCGACATTATGCGCGCTTTGCCCGATATCGGTCGGGCTCTGGGCCGGGTGATCGCCGGGCGCGGCAGTCCGCGCGATCTGGGGCAAATTCGCGACGGTCTGGGCGAGGCGCGGCGCATTCGCGATTCGCTTGTCAGCACTGACGCGGCGCCCGCGATGCTGGCCGAGTTGCTTCCGGCCCTGGGCGGGCACGGTGCCTTGACCGACGTGCTGGGCCGGGCGCTCGTCCCATCCCCGCCCACCGAACGCGGCCAAGGCGGGTTCGTGGCGGAAGGGTACGACGAGGCGCTGGACGCGCTGCGCGCCACGTCCGGCAATGCCCGCCGCGCCATCGCCGCGATGGAAGCCCGCTATCGCGAGCGAAACCGATATCGGCGCGCTGAAAATCAAGCATAACGGCGTGCTCGGCTATTTCATCGAAGTGCCCGCCAAACATGCCGACCCCCTGATGGCGTCCGACAGCGGCTTCACCCATCGCCAGACGATGGCGGGTGCGGTGCGGTTCAATTCGCTGTCCTTGCACGAGGAAGCGTCGCGCATTGCGGAGGCGGGCGGTCACGCGCTGGCAGCGGAAGACGCGCATTTCGAAGAGCTGGTGCAGAATGTCTCCGCAGCGGGGCTCGCCATCGCCGCCACCGCCGATGCGCTCGCGCGGATCGATGTGGCGGCGGGGCAGGCCGAACGCGCCGCGCAAGGCGACTGGTGCGAACCCACGATGCTGGACGACACCACGCTCGCCATCACCGGCGGTCGGCATCCGGTGGTGGAGGCGGCGCTGGCGAAGACGGGCGGGCGGTTCGTCAGCAACGATTGCACCCTTGGCCCGGACGACCGGCTGTGGCTGATCGGCGGGCCGAATATGGGCGGCAAATCCACGTTCCTGCGCCAAAACGCGTTGATCGTCCTGTTGGCGCAAGCGGGCGGTTTCGTGCCGGCGCAATCGGCCGATATCGGCATTGTGGATCGATTGTTCAGCCGGGTCGGTGCGGCGGACAATCTGGCGCGCGGGCGATCGACGTTCATGGTCGAAATGGTCGAAACCGCCGCCATTCTGTCGCAGGCGAGCGCGCGCAGTTTCGTCATTCTGGACGAGGTCGGGCGCGGCACATCGACTTATGATGGCTTGGCGCTGGCCTGGGCGGTGGTGGAGGCGGTGCACGAAACCAATCGCTGCCGCTGCCTGTTCGCGACGCATTATCATGAACTGGCGCGATTGGCGGACACTTGCGACGCGCTGTCGCTGCACCATGTTCGGGCGCGCGAATGGAAGGGCGATCTGGTGTTGCTGCATGAACTCAGCACCGGCCCCGCCGATCGCAGTTACGGCCTTGCCGTCGCCCGGCTCGCCGGAGTGCCCAAACCCGTAATCGCCCGCGCGAAAGGCGTGCTGAAGAAGCTGGAGCAGGGCCGCGCGCAGACGGGCGGGCTGGCCGCCGGGTTGGGCGAACTGCCGCTGTTTGCCGCTATGGCTCAGGAACCGGCCGAGGAACGCGACGCGTTGCGGGATCGGTTGGACGCCGTAACGCTCGATGCATTGAGCCCCCGCGATGCGCTCGATCTGCTATACGAATTGAAAGCGATGGCGGTGGATGGGAACGGCGCAAACGAATGATTAACGGCTGCGCGGTTATGACGAGTGTATGAGCCGAAATATGCTTGCCAGCCGCAACGGCGCCCTGCTGTTCGCCGCAATTACCATTGTCAGCACGATGGTGTTGGTGGGGGACGAGGATAATGGCGGCGTGCTCGAAACCACCACCGAACGGCTGACCGATCAACGCGGACAGATGGCCGAACGGGTTCGCAAATTCGAACAAGGTTCGCCGTCTGCGCCGATCATTCTGCCCTACGACCCGAACGATCCGATCGTGGGTGTAAACGGTTCTGCGCCCGGCAATATCGAGCCCGACGATCGGGGGACGAACTTCGAAATCTCGCCCGGCTCGATCCGAAACGGGCCACCGGTGCGATTGAACCTACCCCCGCCCGCGTCGGATCGCGCAATCGTGCAGGGTCTGAACGGCTCCGCAAACAACGGCAGCGACGGCCCGCCCAGCGGTCCTCCCGGCATTCCGCCCAGCAATGATCGCCCCTCGCCGTCATTAGCTTTTGATGAAAAGGTGTATGGGCCGATGCGTCCGACCTATTCCGGCATTGCTACCGGCCCGATATGTCCGCAGGGTTCCAGGCTCAGCCGATCCGAAAGCGCCCCTGCGATGACATCGAAATCCACCAGTTCCAACGATCTTGCGGAAAAACGTACCGAATTTGCCGAGGACCGCACCGACTGGGCGGAAGATCGCACGGTGCAAGCGACCGAGCGAACCTATGCGGGCTGGCTTCGCACGGCATTCGCCGCGATCGGGATCGGGCTGGGTTTTCGCGCGGTATTCGGCGAATTCGAACCCGAATGGCTGGCGCAGGCGATCGCATCGGTATTCATCGCGCTGGGCGGGGTGGTGTCGTTTTCAGCGCAGCGCAATGCGTGCAAATCCATGTCGCGCCTGCACACGCACGACATAACCGCGCCGCGCACATTGCATATGCGCTGGCTCAGTTACATCATTTCAGCGGGCGCGTTCACCCTGCTTGCCGCCTTGTGGTTGCTGCACAAGGAAGTGGCGATCACCTGACGGGTTCGCCCATCACGTGCCGTCGCCGCGCAAACCGTCGGGCTTGGCCGATTTGCCGAACTTATCGACATTGTCGTCATGATTGGGTTCACCGCGATAGGCGTCCATGTCGATCCGTCCGCTCGATTCCATATCCCGCATATGGTCGATGACGTCCTGCGTGGAATCGTCGGTCAGATCGCTTTTGTTCGCCGATTTCGTGCTTTCGGTCGGGCTGTGCGCGCTGGCGGAAGCCTGCGCTTCCTTGGCGATTTCCTGCGCCTGGCTGCCGTGATCGTCCTGTTCGGAATTGTGCGTTTCGGGCGCGAGGTTCGCCTGGCGCTGTTCCTGGCTTTGCGGGGCGGCGGGTTTCTTGGGATCGGTCATGCAAATTCTCCTATGACACACCAACCACCGGCCACGCCCCGCCGTTCCCGCTATCAGCGCGTGGGAACGGGCGCGTCGCCCGAATAATCGTAAAATCCGCGTCCCGTCTTGCGGCCCAGCCAGCCGGCCTCGACATATTGGACCAGCAGCGGCGCGGGGCGATAGCGGCTGTCGCCGGTGGTCGCGTACAGCACCTTGATGATTTCGAAACAGGTGTCCAACCCCACGAAATCCGCCAGTTCCAGCGGGCCCATCGGATGGTTGAGGCCCAGGCGGCACCCCTTGTCGATATCGCCGATATCCGCCGTACCCTGCCCCAGCAGGAACACCGCCTCGTTGATCATCGGCAGCAGGATGCGGTTGACGACGAAGCCGGGCTGCATCCTGCGACAGGACGACCTGCTTGCCCAACCCTTCCGCAAACGCAGTGATCCGGTCGGTCGTGTTCTGCGACGTGGCGAGGCCGGGAATGACTTCGATCAAACCCATGATCGGGACCGGGTTGAAGAAATGCAGGCCGATGAACCGTTCGGGATCGGGCGCATAATTCGCCATGCGGGTGATCGGAATGGAACTGGTGTTGCTGGCCAGAATGGCATCGGGCGACAGCACCTTGCCCGCCGCTTCGAAGATCTTTTCCTTGATCGCTTCCTGCTCGGTCGCCGCCTCGATAATCAGATCGGCGTCGGCCATCGGTGCGTAATCGCCGATCGGCACGATGCGATCGAGCGTGGCCTGAGCGTCCGACGCTTCCAGCTTGCCGCGTCCGACCAGCTTGGTCATGGTCGCATCGATGCCCGCTCTTCGCCTTTTCCGCCAGCGCGATGTCGATATCGGCCAGCATCACTTTCGCGCCGCTTCTGCGCGACCGTCTGCGTGATCCCGGACCCCATCTGTCCCGCACCGATAACCGCGATGTTCCGCATGTCCATACCCTTCGCACTTGCAGCAAAATGGGCGTGTTAGCTTGTCTTGTGATGCCGTCACCCCGGTTTGAGAGGGCGCCATCCAGGGGGGTGCGGTGTTCGAAGGTTTGTTTCGCGCAGAGGGCGCAGAGGGAAGGGAGACGCAGGGAAGACTTATTTCGCCGTAGGCGTTTCAACTTCCACAGTCCGAATACAAACGGCTATCGACAGTTCAATAGCGGCTTCGCCGCGAACACTATATCTCTCAGCGCCTCTCTTCCCTTGCGCCCTCTGCGCGAAACCCACTTCCCGCTCGAACCGAACGCCTACCTGTTTGCGCCCGGCACCCATTTGACGTCGTCCTGCCCGTCGCGGTTCGCCACGCGAGCAAGTACGAACAGATAATCGGACAGGCGATTGACGTAGGTGAGCGCGGCGGGGTTCACCGCCTCTTCCTGCGGCCAGTGCCGTGACCGCCCGTTCCGCACGGCGCGCGATGGCGCGGGCGAGATGGACATGCGCCGCAGCGGCGGACCCGCCGGGCAGGACGAAGCTGGTCAGCGGTTCCAGCTGTTCGTTCAACCGGTCGATGATGTCTTCCAGCCATTGCGTCTGCGCCGGGACCATCCGCAGCACCATTTCGGACGGTTCGAAGCCATCGCCGCTTGCCTCGTCCAGCGGAGTGGCGAGATCGGCCCCCAGATCGAACATGTCGTTCTGCACGCGGAACAGTGCGCCCTTTTGATGCACGTCGGTCATGACCGATGCGGCCATACCGATGGCGCTGTTCGCCTCGTCCACCTCGCCGATCGCATCGATGCGCGCCGAATGTTTCGCGCGCCGCGTTCCATCGACCAGCCCGGTCGTACCGTCATCGCCCGTGCGGGTGTAGATCTTGTTCAACTTGACCATCGCGCCCCTGCCTACACGGTTGATCATGATGATGATCGCCACCACCACGATCGCCAGCGCCTGATATTTGATGCGGTTGAACATCTGTTTGTTCTGCATTTCCTGCATCGCGGTGACGGTTTCCGCATTGCCGGTTTCCAGATCGATTTTCGTGGTTTTCAGGAACGCGACGATGCCGCGGATCAGGGAAATGACGACCAGTCCGCACAGGACGACCAACGCGATGATGAAAAATGTGTTCATGCCATCCTACCTAATGTCGGCTCAGCGAAATACCAGCGGGAAGGTTCCCTGCGCGTAAAGCCCCCGCCAGCGCCAGGCCATCCTGCCCCCCGCGTCGCAGATCGGCCAATGACGGGGAGCCGCGCCGTTTCGCCAGCTTGCCGCCCTCTACGTCCAGCAGCAGCGGATGATGGTGCCATGTCGGAACCGGCAGGCCGAGCAACGCCTGCAACAGCCGGTGGATATGCTGGCCGCGAACAGGTCGCGCCCGCGCGTCACCAGCGTCACCCCGTCCGCCGCATCGTCCAGCGTCGCGGCGAGGTGATAGGATGCGGGCGCGTCCTTTCGCATCACCACGGCATCGCCGAGCGATACGGGATCGGCGGCCTGCTCCCCCGCCAGCGCATCGTGCCACGTCATCGGCCCTGAAATCGCCGCGCTATGCCGACGCTTTCGCCATGTCGATACGCCACGCCGCATTGGCGGGATCGATGTCGCTGCGATGGCGACAGGTTCCGGGATAGATCACCCCGTGCGGACCGATCGCCGGGTGCGATTCGCATGATCTGCGAACGGGTGCACTCGCAGGCATACAGCACGCCCATCGCCCGCAACCGTTCCGCCGCCGCCGCATAGTGATGCAGCCGGGTCGATTGCGGCGCGACCTCTTCGTATTTCAAACCCAACCATGCCAGATCGTCGCGATGTTCCTGCAGCCAGCTTTGCGCGACTGCGCGGACCGTCGATATCCTCGATCCGCAGCAGGAACCGCCCGCCCGCCGCCTGCGCCAGATCGTGCGCGACGATCGCGGACCAGGCATGGCCGAGATGCAGCGAACCGTTGGGGCTCGGCGCGAAACGGGTGACCGTTCGGCAGGCATCGGAAGGGGGCGTTATTGCCAGTCGTCATTGTCCTCGTCATTGTGGATTAAGGCATCGAACCCCATTGTGACAGGGTTGACGCGCATCGGGACAGATGCTGCATTGACGCACAATCGGAGGTTTACGCGAGACGTGTTCAAAGCCGAACTGATGGAACGCGCCGCGCAGTTCAAGCTGGCGGCGGACGATCCGGCCCGCAATCTGGCGGGCTGCCCCACACTGGTGCTCAACGCCGATTACACGCCGCTGTCCTATTACCCGCTGTCGCTGTGGCCGTGGCAAACGGCGATCAAGGCGATCTTCCTCGATCGGGTGGATGTCGTCGCAAGTTACGAGCGCGAGGTGCATTCCCCTTCGCTCGACATGAAGCTGCCCTCGGTCATCGCGCTCAAACAATATGTGAAGCAGTCCGAATTTCCCGCCTTCACCCGGTTCAACCTGTTCCTGCGCGATCGGTTCACTTGCCAATATTGCGGCGACGGCGAGCAATCTGACCTTCGATCATGTCACCCCGCGCCGATTGGGCGGCAAGACGACGTGGGAGAACATCGCCACCGCCTGCGCGCCGTGCAACATGAAGAAGGGCGGTCGCTCGCCCAAGGACGCCGCCATGCAGCCGCGCCTCAAACCCTTCCGCCCGACCAGCTGGCAATTGCAGCAACAGGGCAAGAGCTTCCCGCCCAATTTCCTGCACGAGACATGGATGGATTGGCTGTATTGGGACATCGGGCTGGAGGATTGACGGGCCGCAACCGGGCTGGGAATTGAACGGACGTGGACCGTCTGGCGGGTTTTTCGGTAAATTCGACCAAGCGGGTTTATCGCCGTTTCCCAACGGGATATGCCGATTTCGCGCACGTCAGGTGTGACCTTTGCGTTTGGCGCGATCGGCGCGATCGGCGGTGTGAGAAGCGTAGCGACGGGCATGCCGCAAAACTGTCAGAATGGCGCGATGTAGGAAACTGAAATGCGGCAGGGACGGCGATAGCGCGATTTCATATTCGCGCATGACATAAGGAAGCTCCACGCCTTCGGGCGAACAGCGCCTCTGCCAGCCGGATCAGATCCCGACCGCTTTCAGCATCGAATCCACCGCGCCTTCCAATCCCCGCCGCACGCCGCCTTTGCCATTCGCGCCGCCGGGCGATTCTTCCAACAGCAGGATGCCATCGCCTTGCGTGATGCGGTCGCGCAACAGGGGTTCGCGTCCGGTGAAGTAAGGCCAGAAGGTTTCGTTGCGGCGTACGGCATAGCCGAGGGTTGCGGAAAAGCCGACGAGTTGATCGGGTGCGAAAATGCGGCCCGTATCCGCCGCTTCCGCCCGGATGCCGCGCCGTCCGACTATCGCCAGGCGCGCGGGCCCGTGAAAGACGAGGTAGCGTAGCTGCAGCGTCAGCCAGGCGTGCAGGCTGGTCAGCCGCCAGTGGCTGGTGATGCGAAGCGCGCTCGCCTGCAGCTGGACGACGCCCGCCAGCGCGCGCGGCTGCAGCACGCACGATGCGCCCACGGGCAGGGTCAGCACCGTAACTTCCGCGAAGGGATCGTCGGCAGCGGACACAGTCGTAACGCTGCCCTCCCCACGCAAGCGAGTGAGCATGGTGAGGCCGCTGGCAAGGCTGGTAAGCGGGTGGCTCCAGTCGAGCAGGAACTTGGTGCGCTTGGTCGCATGCCGCGCATCGGCGCTGGACTGCAGGAAGCCGGGGCGGACCAGCAATTCCTCGCCCGGCATCAACGTGATCGGGGCGGAGACGGCGGATTTTTCCGGCAAGGTGATCGGTTCGCCCCCGTCTGCCAGATGCCCACCCGGCACGGTCAGCCGGATTGCCGTGCGCCGTTCCGCGAACGGGGCGAGCACGTACCAGAAGAACAGCCGGATGATGTAAGGCATCAGTATGATGGCGAGCAGCGCCAGCGCGGCGGTGACGGCGATATCGCGCAAGGTCCGGCGCGGCAGGTTCCTGTCGACTCCGATCAAGAGTGCCGATCGTCCAGTTACTGGCCTCGGCAGTGCGGCACCGCCTTACGCGCTTGTGCGACCGCGCGATCTGGACCAGCCACGCGCCGTTCGCTGCGGCGCGCGCTCCGCGCCGTTCGCAGCGTTCGCGTGCCGCCTCCTCCAGCCGCGCCCGTTCGCGCAGGAACAGATTGCGCCCCGCCTGATCGATCGGTTGCGGCGGTCGAACGCCGCCAGTTGCTGTTCTACTGCGGAACACCGCCGGTTCGCAGCGACCACTTTCGCCGTTGGAATGTGCGCTGATATCGGCCAAGGTTCGCTTCGGCTCTTGCCAGCATATCGCCCCGAACGCGGGCGTCGCGAGCAGCAGTCAGAGCGTCGATCTCCGTATCTAGAGCCGCGATCTGCAGATCGAGCCGTTTGCTGGCGAGAATTTTCGATGGGCGCACCGAATTGAGCCAGCCGCCGGATGCTTCTGCGCGCCTGCTGTTTTGCCGCGACTTCCCTGCGCGCCGCTGCCAGCCGGACATCGATCGTGTCGACGGTGCTGGCGCGGATCGTTCTGCTTCGCGCCGGGCCAACCCCGATTGCAGATCGTCGCGATACTGTTCGAGCGCTGCGCCAACCTGCGCCATGCTCATCGTGTCTGCGCGCAGACTGTAGCGGACGACAATTCGCCGCGTATCGCGGGCCATGCGAATACGTAGAATGCGATTGCCGCGAACAGCATCACATAGAGCGCGGCGTTTCGCAGGAAGAAAGCGGCGATCGTCCTCATGATGCCGTCATCCAGAACCCACTGCCGCCCAACCTATCCGGTCAGATAATCCCGATCTTCTGGCCTGCGCGTTCGAACATGCCGAGGATGGTCGTCGACCTCCTCCTCGGAATGTTCGGCGCATAGCGAACAGCGCAGCAGCGTCATGTTGGCCGGCGTCGCAGGCGGGCGGGCGAGATTGACGTAGAGCCCTTCCGTCAGCAGCGCTTCCCACATCGCGGCGCCGCGTTCCAGGTCGGGCATGACGACCGCGACGATGGCGCTTTGTGCGTCCGGCGTGCCGAGTTCGAACCCCAGATCGCGCAAACCCTGGTGCAAAGTGCGCGAACTTTCCCACAGATGCGCGCGCTTATCGGCGCCATCCATCAGTTTGCGGATGCTGACCGTGGCGGTCGCCACCACCGATGGCGGCAAGCTGGCGGTGAAGACGTATGGGCGGCACACCAGCCGCATGATGTCGAATTTGGGATGGTTCGATACGCAGAACCCGCCCACCGTGCCGACGGATTTGGAAAATGTGCCGATGATGAAATCGCACATCGTCCATCACGCCCGCTTCTTCCGCCACGCCGCGTCCGTTCTCGCCGATGAAGCCCATCGAATGCGCTTCGTCCACCAGCACCATCGCGCCGTATTTCTTGGCGACCGCGACCATGTCGGCTCAGCGGCGCGACATCGCCGAGCATGGAATAGACGCCTTCCAGAATCACCAGCTTTCCCGCGCCGTCGGGAATGCGTTTCAGGCGTTTTTCCAGCGCGTCCGATGTCATTGTGCTTGAACGGCACGACTTCCGCATTGCCCAGGGCGCAACCGTCCCAGATGCTGGCATGGCTGTCGATGTCGAGGACGATGTAATCCCCCTTGCCCGCCAGAGTGGAAATGATGCCGAGATTGGCCTGATACCCGGTGGAAAAGACCATCGCATGGTCCATGCCGTAAAAATCGCGCAAGGCGTCTTCGCATTCCTTGTGCCCCTGATACGTGCCGTTCAGAACCCGGCTGCCGGTGGTTCCGGTTCCGAAATCGGCCAGCGCCTGCTTGCCTGCGGCGACCACATCGGGGTCGAAGGTCATGCCCATGTAATTATACGTGCCGAGCAGGATGGTTTCGCGCCCGTTGCAGATGGCTTTGGTGGGCGACAGCACCTGTTCCATCACCAGGCTGAACGGATCCGCCTGCCCGGTCGCCAGGATCCCTTCGCGCATCTGGATCAGATCGTCGAATTTCGACAGCAGATCGCCATGCGCCGTCTCGTCGTCGTTCGCTACGGGCTGGTTGGAGGTAAGAACGCTTTGGCTCATGGGGCTTCCTGCATTTTGGTTACGGCGTCGATCAACTGGCCGAACTTTTCGATTTCCGCCTGCTGGTTCATGCTGATGATGATGTCGAATTCGTCCTCGATCTCGGCGACGAAATCCATCACCGTCAGGCTGTCGAATTCCAGATCGTTCGCAAAGGAGCTGTCGTCGGTGATCGCGATGCCCTTCTTGTTGAACGGGGCGATCAGGTCGCGGATTTTGCCATCCACATCAGAACGGATCATGGGGGTTCCTGTCATAACGATGCGCCGAGCATAGATTGCGGCATGAAGCTGGGGTGTGAATGAACGCGCGGAACAGACGGGGTGGCGGCGAAATTGTCAAGCGGCGGGATCAGGTGACCGGGATCAGATGACCAGGATCAGGTGGGGGCCGCGTCGCCGCCATCGGGCAGCAATGCATTCACCGCCGCCATGAACGGCTGTATGGAGACAGGCTTCGACAGATAGCCGTTGGCCCCGCCGGCCCTGATCTGCTCCTCGTCCCCCTTCCCGGCATAGGCGGTGACTGCCAGCACCGGCGTGTTCGCCAGCGCGGCATCGCCCCTGATCTGCGCGATCAGTTCCAGCCCCGATACGCCCGGCAGCTGGATATCCATCACCACCAGATCGGGCGAAATGGCGCGCGCGGCGGCCAGAACCTTCGCCCCGTCCGCCACCGGTTCCACGGTATGGCCGTTCGCCGTCAGCACCGCGCAGAACAATTTGCGGTTGAGATCGTTATCCTCGACAACGAGAATTCTGTTTGTCATTGAAGCCCCGATTGCCCGCGCGTCGTTTAGTGTCAGCGCGCCTATCGCAGCCACAGGAATTTGCCAATCATTCGCGCCCGCACCGAACCCGCCGCCGATCCGCAATCGCTCGCTCTGGCCGCGCTGGGCTGGGTGCTGGCGGACGACCAGCGCGCGCAGCGGCTGTTGTCGCTGACCGGACTGACGCCCGATCTGCTGCGCGAACGATTGACGCAAGGTGGCGAGCTTTCCGCCATACTGGCCGCCGTGCTGGAATTTCTGACGCAGCACGAACCCGATCTGATCGCCGCCGCCGATGCGATCGGTTGCACGCCTGCAAACCTCGTTTCCGCCCATCAGGAGCTGACGCTTTGAATTCCGAAACTTCCGATCCGACTTCCGAACTGTTCGAGCCCGCCAACCGCCCGCTGGTCATTTCCGATTGCGACGAAGTGCTGCTTTACATGGTCGGTCATTTCCGTGACTGGCTGGGTGAGGAACAGGGGATCGATTTCGATTTCAGCGGCGGCGATTTCGCGCAAAGCATGCGGCGGCAGGGTGACGGCAGCCTGGTCGAACCTGAAGAAATCTGGGCGTTGCTGGGCAAGTTCTTCGACACCGAAATGGACCGGCAGACGGCAATTCCGGGCGCGATGGAGGCGATGCACGCTTTGCGCGATCATGCCGATCTGGTGATCCTGACCAATCTGGTGGATAAAAGGCGCGACGATCGCACCGCTCAGCTGGCGAAACATGGGCTGGACGTGCGGGTGTTTACCAATCAGGGGCCGAAAGGTCCGGCGATCAAGGCGATTCTGGAAGAATACCGTCCGTCGAAAGCCATCTTCATCGACGATCTGGCGCAACATCACGGCTCCGCCGCCGATATCGTGCCCCAGATCAAACGCCTGCATCTGTGCGGCGAACCGATGCTCGCCAAACACATCGCCTGCGCCCATGATGCAGGCCACGCGGATGCGCGGATCGACGATTGGGCCGGCGCGCTGCCATGGCTGATCGCGGAATTGGAGGAAGCGGCATGAACATTCAGGCAAGACTGGCGGAATTGGGCATCGAACTGCCCGAAGCGGCGGCCCCCGTCGCCAGTTACCAACCGCTGGTCGTGCATCACGACATGGCGTATCTGTCGGGCCAGCTGCCCTTTATCGACGGCGCGCTCGTCACCGGACGGCTGGGCGACGATGTGACGCTGGAACGCGGCGCAAGCGGCGGCGCGCGCCTGCGGTCTGATGATCATGGCGCAGCTTCGCACCGCGCTGATCCCGCTCGACCGGGTGGAACGCATCGTGCGGCTGGGTGCGTTCGTCAGTTCGACGCCCGATTTCACCGACCAGCCCAAAGTCGCGAACGGCGCGTCCGATCTGATGTTCGACGTGTTCGGCGAAATCGGCCGCCATGCACGCAGCGCGGTCGGCGTTCCGGTCCTGCCGCTGAACGCCGCGGTCGAAGTGGATGCGATTATTGCTCTTAAACCTGATCGATAAATGGCGCTGCCCGCCGCCTGCGCCCGCGCGCGTGGCGTGGCTGGGCCGCCATTCCTATGCCCATCGCGGCCTGCATGGGCCGGGCGTGCCCGAAAACTCGCCCGCCGCGTTTTCGCTGGCGATCCGGGCGGGGATCGGCATCGAATGCGATATCCAGCGCAGCGCCGACGATCAGGCGATCGTGTTCCACGATTGGGAATGGGACCGGCTGACCGCGCATAAAGGGCCGGTCGCACACAGCACCGCCGCTGGAATCGAAGGCATCGCGCTCGATGGCAACGGCGACGGTGTGCCGACCCTGTCGCGGATGCTGGCGCAGGTGGCGGGCGCGGTGCCGCTGCTGATCGAGATCAAATCGAAACCCGGCATGAAGATTACGCCGATCTGCCTCGCCGTGCATCGCGCGCTGCAGGGTTATCGCGGGGATCATGCCGTGATGAGCTTCGATCCGCGCATCTGCCGCTGGTTTCGCACCCATTCGAAAGGCACGTTGCGCGGGCTGGTCGTGACGGAGGAAGGCGCACGCGCAATAGGCGGCAGATGGCGGCGGCATCGCGATCTATGGCATGCCAAGCCCGAATTTCTCGCTTACGACATTCGCGATCTGCCCAGCCGTTTTGCCGCGCGGCAGCGCAAACGCGGCTTACCCGTGCTGACCTGGACGGTGCGATCGCGCCAGCTGGCCGCGCGCGCACGCGACCACGCCGATGCGCCGATCGCGGAAGGGGAGGGGTTGGCGTGAGCGAAACTGCCTTGACGGCGCGGCTGGCATCCGGCGTGGCCGCCTTACCCAAAACCGATTGGGATGCGCTGGCGGGCGACGACAACCCCTTCGTCACCCATGATTTTCTGGCCGTGCTGGAAGAATCGGGCAGCGTGGGTCCGGGGACAGGCTGGCAGGCCGCACCCATCGTGATCGAGGATGCGGCGGGCAAATTGTTGGCTGCGATGCCCAGCTATGTGAAAGGGCACAGCCAAGGCGAATACGTGTTCGACCATGCCTGGGCCGATGCGTGGGAACGGGCGGGCGGCGATTACTATCCCAAGCTGCAGATCTGCGCGCCTTTCACGCCGGCATCGGGGCCGCGCCTGCTGCTTCGCGACGAAAGATACGCCGCGCCCCTGCTGCAAACGGCGCAAAAGCTGTGCCTCGACAACGGATTTTCCAGCGCGCACGCGACATTCGTGGAGCCGTCGCAGAAAGATCTGTTCGAACGGAACGACTGGCTGATCCGCAGCGATCTGCAATTTCACTGGACCAATCGCGGCTACACCGATTTCGACGGCTTTCTGGCGCAACTGGCCTCGCGAAAGCGCAAGGCGCTTGCGAAAGGAACGCGCCGCCGCCGTGGCGGATGTCACGATCAAGCGTCTGCGCGGCGACGATATCAAGCCTGAACATTGGGATGCGTTCTGGCAATTCTATCAGGATACCGGCGCGCGCAAATGGGGCACGCCCTATCTGACGCGCGCCGCCTTCGACATGCTGGGCGAGCGTATGGGCGACCGGCTGATGCTGATCCTGGCGTTTCAGGACGACGTGCCGGTTGCAGGCGCGCTCAATTTCATCGGCGGGTCCGCTTTATACGGCCGCTATTGGGGCTGCACGCGCGACGTCCGGTTCCTGCATTTCGAGGTATGCTATTACCAGGCGATCGACGCCGCGATCGAACTGGGGCTGGGCCGGGTGGAAGCGGGCGCGCAGGGCGGGCACAAACTGGCACGCGGTTACGAACCCGTCCGCACCTGGTCCGCCCATTGGCTGTCCGATCCCGGATTTCGCAGTGCCGTCGCGGACTTCCTTGCACGCGAAGCGGAAGGGACTGCGATGGATCAGCTGGTCCTGAAAGACCGCACCCCGTTCAAACGCGGATAGGTTTCAGGCGGCGGCGCGATCGGTGTCGGCGATCCACTGACGCGCCCGGCGCTGCGCTTCGGCGATTTCGCGCGCGGTCATTTCGTCCGATACGTCGGCACGGCAATGGCTCGCATCGTCATGCCCGGCAGCGGCGGCCAGATTGAACCATTTGTGCGCCTCCATCAGATCGGGCGCGACGCCGTGGCTGCCGGTCGAATAGATAACGCCCAAATCGAAATAGGCGTTGATGTCCCCGCCGCCCGCTGCCGCCAGGCAGGTTGCGATCATGCGATCGGCTTCTGCCGACTGAACGAATGTTGGAATTGTGGTTTCTACGGATGTTAACATCGTCTTCCCCCCATATGCGGAAAGTCGATTTGCCTCCGCTGGACACAAGGTTTGGGCAAACGTGGTCAACAAATGGTTAACGCGGCGTCTTAAATATTGTTCGGCGGTGTTGCGCGGCCTTGCGGGCGGCAAGCCATCCTGCCACTAGGCGCGCCATGACCGGACCCACGACTGGACTCATGACCGAAACATGCCGGGGCGGGGAATCGATGCAATGACCAATCCACGCGAAACCGACGTTCTGGAACAGGCCAAGCGCGCGCTGGCAGACGATTATGTGCCCAGCGCGGACGAACCCTATATGAACCGGGCGCAGCGCGATTATTTCGGCGCTTTGCTGCGCGAATGGAAAAGTTCGATTCACGCGGCCGCCGGGCAGACGTTGCAATCGCTGCAGCAGGAACCCTTGCGCGAACCCGACGCGAACGATCGCGCGTCGAGCGAAACCGAATGGGGGCTAGAACTTCGCACCAGAGACCGGCAGCGCAAATTGGTCGCGAAGATCGACGCGGCGTTGCGGCGGCTGGACGATGGCGAATATGGCTATTGCCAGGTGACCGGCGATCCGATCGGTCTGGGCCGGTTGATGGCCCGCCCGGTGGCGACCATGACGGTGGAAGCGCAAGAGGCGCACGAACGACGCGAGAAAATCTCGCGCGACGATTAATCGTTTGCTGGATTACGCTTAACGGTTTTTTATCATCGACCCGCTAATTCCATCGAACGCCACGAACTTACGCCCGAACAGGAAAAATTTCCGCCCATGTCTGCCGTCGAAACCCGCCATATCTCGCGCGACAGCCTGTTTCTGCTGGCCGAACTGCGCCTGTCGGACGCGGCGGAAGGCCAGCGCGTGAAAGTCCGCAACCTGTCCGCCGGCGGCATGATGGCGGAAGGGGATTTCAAACTGCAACGCGGCGATGCCGTGGTGGTCGGGCTGAAAAATATCGGCGACGTGCGCGGTTCCATCGCGTGGGTGCAGGACAATCGCTGCGGCGTGGCCTTCGCCGATACGATCGATCCCAAACTGGCCCGCGCGCCCGTGGGCGATCCCCAGGCCGTCACCAATATCTATACCCCGCGCGTGAAAACCACGCCGGTCGATCCCGACGCGCCCGCACGTCTGCGTAAAATTTAACGCAGCCCTATTCGCGCCAAGCTGCTACGCCGCGCGGATGGCATCGGGCTGGCGGCTTTTTCTGACAAGTGTTTGTATGACCGTGCTGGGCGCATGCGGGGCCGGGCCGGACGAAACGCGCGTGGATATCGCCATCATCGGATCGCCCGACGCCGTGCGCGAAACCGGTCTGCGGCTTTCCTCCACCGGGCAGCATCTGCGCGCCGCCACGGCCGAAGGGCTGGTGACGCTGGATGCGGCGGGCGCAGTCGTCCCCGCCATCGCCGAACGCTGGATCGTGACCGAAGACGGGCAAAGCTACATCTTCCGGCTGCGCGACGCGCAATGGCCGGATGGGCGCGACATTACCTCGCGTGCGGTGCGGGCGCGTTTTTTGACCATGATGACGCAGCTCGATGGAACCAGCCTGGGCCGGGATCTGTCCATCGTCGATGACGTGGTCGCGCGGGCGGGCCGCGTGGTGGAATTCCAGCTCAAATCCCCGATGCCCGATTTTTTGCAATTGCTGGCCCAGCCGGAACTCGGCCTGCGCGACAGGCGGGCCGGCATCGGGCCGATGGCGCTGGACGAGCGGCCGGGCGGCCTGCTGCTGACTGCGCTGGCGCCCGCGACCAGAGGCTTGCCGCAGGAAGACGACTGGGCGGACGATTACCGCCCCGTCACCGTGCGGATTGAAGACGCGCCGACCGCGCTCGCCATGTTCGACCAGGGTGCAGTCGATCTGGTTCTGAACGGCCATATCGCGCATCTGCCGATGGCCGACACCGGCCCCCTGTCGCGCGGCACGGTGCGGCTGGACGGCGCGTTCGGCCTGTTCGGCTTCGCCCTGCGCGACAATGGCGGCAATGGCGGTGATGGCGGCGGGGCGCCGCTGACCGCGACGCCCGCCTTGCGTGAGGCGCTGTCGATGGCGGTGGATCGCGATGCCGCCATCGCGCCGTTCAATCTGGGCGGTTGGGTGCCGACCACGCGGATGGTCAATCCCGGCCTGCCCGGCGATACGGGCGCGGTCGGGGAACGCTGGGCGGATCTGTCGCTGACACAGCGGCAGGATATCGCCCGCGCCCGGATCGCCCGCTGGACGGCGGAGACGGGCCGCGCGGCCACCATCCGGGTCGCCATGCCGACTGGGCCGGGCACGACCACCGTGTTCGAACGGCTGCGCGGCGATTGGGCCGCCATCGGCGTGACGGCGCAAATGGTCGATATTGCGGACCGCGAACAGGCGGTGGAGCTGATCTGGATCGACCGCGTCGCCCGGTTCGGCCATGCCCGCTGGTTCCTGAACCAGTTCACCTGCACCGCCCGGATCGCGATCTGTTCGGCGGAAGCCGACGATATCGTCAGCCGGGCGCTGACGACCGTCGCCACTCCCGAACGCGAGGCGCTGTGGGCGCAGGCGGAAATTGCACTGACCCGTGAAAACGTGTTTATTCCGCTGGGCGCCCCGATCCGCTGGTCGCTGGTGCGCGGCGACATCACCGGCTTCGTCGAAAACCCATGGGCCATCCATCCGCTGTTTCCCCTGTCGCGGCGGCCCGAATGATAGGCTGGAATGACAGGCCCGAACGAACGGCGGGAACGACAATCGAAAGAAATCCGATGAACGCGAACGACCCCGGCCCCCAGAAAATGCAGTTCGCCCTGCCGACCGGGCGCGATCCGCAAGCCATTCGCGCGCGGGTGGAGGCGATGGAGCATCTGCTGGAACGCAGTTTCACCATACCGGGCACGAATTACCCGATCGGGCTCGATTCCGTCATCGGCCTGATCCCGGTGCTGGGCGATATCGTGACGACGGCGCTGGGCAGCTATATCGTGTGGGAGGCGCGCAATCTGGGCCTGCCGAAATGGAAGATCGCGCGCATGATCGGCAATGTCGCGGTGGACACGGTCATCGGCGCGGTCCCGCTGCTGGGCGATGCCGCCGACCTCGTTTTCCGGTCCAACACCCGCAATCTGCGGATCATCCGCAAACACCTCGACAAACATCATCCCGAAACGCGGATTATCGAAGGGTGACGGCCCCGCCCTTCCCGCCAACCCCAGCCTCCCCGCCATCGGCGCTATCCATTCGGCGCGTGTGGGACATTTCCCAGACGCTGCGCCCCGATCTGCCCGTATGGCCCGGCGATACGGCTTTCCGCGTCGAGCAAAGCTGGTCGATGGCGGCGGGTTCGCCCGTCAATGTCGGGCGCCTGACGATGAGCACGCATTCGGGCACGCATGGTGACGCGCCGCTGCATTACGATGCGGGCGGGGCGGACATCGCGGCAGTCGCGCTCGATGCGTATCTGGGCGAATGTCTGGTGGTCGATGCACGCGGAGCGCAAGGGGCAGTGACGGTCGCCGACTTGCCGCCGCTCGATGGCGCGACACGGGTGCTGGTGCGGACGTTCGCGCAGTTTCCACACGCTGATTGGGACGCGGATTTCACTGCCATAGCGCCTGAAACCATCCGCTTCCTGGCGGATCAGGGCGTCGTGCTGATCGGAACGGATGCGCCGTCGGTCGATCCGCAGGAATTCGAAAATCATCGCCGCGCATAAGGCCGTGCTGGCGGCGGATATGCGGATATTGGAAGGGCTGGTGCTGGATGATGTGCCGCCCGGCCGGTACGAACTGATCGCGCTGCCGATAAAGATCGCGGGCGGCGATGCGGGCCTGTGCCGTGCGATCCTGCGCGAATTATGATGGACTGGCTGGACGAAGCCCGCGCGCTGGACGCCGCCGATCCGTTGCGCGGGGCGCGCGATCTGTTCGCGCTGCCGCCGGGCGTCACCTATCTCGATGGCAATTCGCTGGGTCCGCTGCCCAAGGCGACGCCCGATCGCATCGCCCATGTCATGCACCGCGAATGGGGCGCGGATCTGATCCGCAGCTGGAACCCGACGCCGCATGGCGGGGACTGGTTCACGATGCCGCGCCGCGTGGGTGCGAAAATCGCCCCGCTCATCGGCGCTGGCGCGGACGAGGTGATCGCGTGCGATACCGTTTCCGTCAATCTGTTCAAACTGATCGCCGCCGCGCTGCAAATGCAGGGGGGCCGCAATGTGATCGTGTCCGAACCGGGCAATTTCCCGACCGATCTGTATATGATCCAGGGTCTGGAAACGCAGGGGCTGGCGCGGCAGCGGCTGGCCGATCCCGACGATATCGTCGCGGCGCTGGACGCCGATGAGGATGGCGACGTCGCTTTATTGTTGCTGACCCATGTGCATTACAAAACCGGCCGGATGCGCGACATGGCGGCGCTGACCGCCGCGGCGCAGGCGAAGGGCGCGCTGGTGCTGTGGGATCTGTCGCACAGCTGCGGCGCGGTGCCGGTCGATCTGACGGCTGCCAATGTCGATTTCGCAGTCGGGTGCGGTTATAAATATCTGAATGGCGGCCCGGGCGCGCCCGCCTTCGCCTATGTCGCCGCGCGCCATCACGATCGATTGCACCAACCGCTCAGCGGCTGGATGGGCCACGCCGCGCCCTTCGCTTTCGACGACGATTATCGCCCCGCGCCCGGCATCACGCGTCTGATGGCGGGCACGCCGGGCATCTTGGGGCTGACCGCGTTGGAAGCGGGCGTCGATCTGATGGCGGGCATCGGGATGGACGCGCTGGTCGCCAAATCGCGCGCATTGTCGGAATTCTTCCGCGCATGCATGGACGCGCTATGCCCCGAACTTAGGCCCGTCGGTCCGGGCGACCCGGTGGAACGCGGCAGCCAGCTCTCCTACGCTCACGAACACGCCTACCCCATTTGTCAGGCCCTGATCGCTCGCGGCATCATCGGCGATTTCCGCGCGCCCGACATCCTGCGTTTCGGCCTTGCACCTGCCTATATCGGGTACGAAGATGTGGTGAGAACCGCATTGGCGCTGGCCGATATCATGGCGACGCGCGCATGGAACCAGCCGGAGTTTCTGGCCCGCGCGGCGGTTACGTAATCGCGGTTTGTCGGGGGGTCGCCGGAACCCGCCGACGTCCGTGGGCGTCTCCTAACCAAAGGAGACAATTTATGACCACCAACACGGCATCTGCGAAATACGAAGGTTTGGGCAAGGATGGGAAGGGGCATGTCAGCACTGCCTCCGGCGCGCTTGCCGATCAGCCCTATGGCTTTCAGACCCGCTTCGAAGATGCGGCGGGGACCAATCCCGAAGAGCTGGTCGCCGCCGCGCATGCCAGCTGTTTCACGATGGCGCTCAGTTTCGCTCTGGCCAAGGCGGGGCATGAGCAAGGCTCGCTGGACAGCACGGCAACCGTCACGCTGGAGAAGGATGGCGACGGGTTCAAGGTGACCCGCAGCGACTTGACCGTGACCGGCACGGTTCCGGATATCGACGCGGCGAAGTTCACGGAACTGGCGAAAGAAGCCAAGGCGAACTGCCCGATTTCGAAGCTGCTGACGGCGGATATTTCTCTGGAGGTTGCGTTCGAAAGTTGACGGATGGGGCCTGAAAGCGGGGGTGTGTAACCTTTCGCCGGCTCGGCGCGAACTGGTTGATGTAACCCCATTCAAGGAGCCGCCCGATGATCAACCACCCCGTTCTTTCCGACCTTGCAACCGCCAACATGGCGGCGTCCGCGAACACCGCCGCCCCGGTCGGGGCGCGCGCTCGCACCCTGGCCCCGTCCCGCACGCAAGGGACCGTCATCATGCTGATGGGAATGGGTTTCGCGCTGGCATCGATGGCGGGCATCATCGCCGCCAAAGCACCGCATATCATGGCCGCGATGTAGGAGCCGCGATTCAAAGCAGCTTTTCAGAGCCGCATTTCAGTTACGCATTTTCGTTACGCTGGCGAACACCTTCTCCCCCTCCCTAGTGGGTTCGCCGGCGCTGCCGCCTTTACGGGCGAGCGACCGACGTGGCGGCCGCGCATCCCCCCTTTGATGCGTCGGTCGTCACGTTCTCTTTCCCCCCGCCCAGCAGGGTCACCGCGAATACGCCGCCCACGATCAGCACGGCGAAGAACGTCGTCAGCAGTCCCAGATATTTGTCGATCACCCGCTTGATCGGCGCGCCGAACACGCGGAACGCGATGCCCACGGTCAGGAATATCATCGAACGGCCGACCACGCTGGCCCAGATGAAAGTGAACAGATCCATTTCGATGAACCCGGCCGTGATGGTCAGCAATTTGTAGGGGACGGGCGTCATCGCGGCGAAGATCACCGCCTCCGCCCCGAATTCGCGCAAGGTGCAGGCCGCGACCGGGAAACCGTCCGTCAGGCCCAGCGCATCGATCAGCTGCTGCCCGATCGAATCGTACAGCCCCCACCCGATCGCATAGCCCAGCAATGCGCCCAGCACGGACGCGACCACCGCGATGACAGCGAACCGGATCGCCCGGTCCGGCTGCGCCAGACACATCAGACCCAGCAACGGATGGGGCGGAATCGGGAAGAAGCTCGATTCGATGAAACAGAAAAACGCCAACCAGCCCACGGCATGGGGATGGCTCGCTTTGGACAGGGTCCAATTGTACAGGCTTCGCAGCATCGTCGTGTCATCCCCTGGTCGTTGCAGCCGGGTAGGGGGTTTGCGTATCGCGCTCAAGGTGAAGAAGGCGTTTCGCGCAGAGGCCCACGATGGCTTCACGGGACCGCGCCACTCCGAGCGTGGCCATCTACGCAAACCGTAATTATCCTATTTGGTTATTTACCATTGACATTGTCACGCTCATTGGTTAGACAACGGGAACATCGCGATAGTGTGATTCGACGGAACGGGCGAGGCGCCCTCCCCGATGCACTGCTTTCATCGCGATCCATCACACACAATCGAGGAGGCGGATATGGCGGCAAGCGGCACGACCGTCGGCGCGGTAGTCGGTAGAGCGCCCGCGTGGACGAAACCGTTTCTGGCCGCATTGCGCGCCGGGGCGACCGTTCGCGAAGCGGCGGATAGGGCGAATATCAGTTTCAAGAACGCCTATGCCTATCGCAAGCGGGCGAAATGGTTCGACGATGCATGGGTGTGCGCGGTGACCGGACCGATCACGATCGTTTCGGACAAGGTGCGAACGCCGGAACCGCCCGCGACCATGCGCCGGGCAAATTCATATTGGCGCAGGACATTCCTGAAGGCGCTGACCCGCACATCCAACGTAACCCAGGCCGCGCAAGAGGCGGGCATTCCCGTCGCGACCGCTTACACGGCGAAACGCACCAATCCGAACTTCGCGCGGCAATGGCGCGCCGCCCTGTTCGAAGGGTACGAGGAGCTGGAAATGGAAGTGCTGGCGCATCTGCGCGGCACGCTGACGGATCGCAAGATCGATGTCGCCAACGCCATCCGCCAGCTCGCCGTGCACCGCAAGACCGTGTCCGAAATGCGGATCGTCGAAGACGACAGCGCCGATCGGGCCAGAATGAAAGCGATCGGGGAACTGATCACGAAGGTCAATCAGGTTGCCGCGCAAATGGCGGAACAGGAGGGCGCGAAAGAGGGCGCGGCAGACGAGACGAAAGAAGGGGCGAAAGGTGATGCCCATGTCTGACATGCCGACCCTGCCCGATTTTTCCGACGAAGGCCGCGCCTTTCTGCAGACCATACTTACGCGCGAACACCGCGCCGCGCTCGACCGGGATTGGGAACTGACCGGGCGCGCCGGACAGATCGCGCCTGCTGGCACATGGTCGAGCTGGCTGCTGATGGCAGGGCGTGGTTATGGAAAGACCCGCTCCGGTGCCGAATGGGTTCGCTCATTGGCGGAAGGCGATCCCGCCACCCGGATCGCTCTGGTCGCGTCGTCGCTGGGCGAAGCGCGTGCCATTATGGTGGAAGGGGACAGCGGCCTGCTGGCGGTGGCGACACCCAAACACCGCCCCACTTTCGAACCTTCGCGCCGGTTGCTGCGCTGGCCCGGCGGGGCGCAGGCGTATCTCTATTCCGCCGCCGAGCCCGAATCACTGCGTGGGCCGCAGCACAGCCATGCCTGGTGCGACGAACTGGCGAAATGGGACGATGCGGGCAATCGCGCCGCGATGGCGTGGGACAATCTGCAGCTCGGCCTGCGCCTCGGCCACGATCCGCGCACCATCGTCACCACCACCCCGCGCGCCGTGGCGCTGGTCCGCCGTCTGGTCGCCGACGATACGGTGTGCGTCACCCGCGGGCGGACGGACGACAACGATGCCGATCTGTCGCCCCGCTTCATCGCCGCCATGCGCCGCCAATATGCGGGCAGCACGCTGGGGCGGCAGGAACTGGACGGCGAATTGCTGGACGATGTGGAAGGCGCGCTGTGGTCGCGCGCCTCGCTCGATCGATGCCGCGACGGCGCGGCGGCAACGCCGGCTTTACACCAATTCGCCCGCATCGTGATCGGGGTCGATCCCCCGGTTACCGCGCATGGCGACGCGTGCGGCATCGTGGTGGCGGGCGTGAATGCGGCGGGCACGGCATATGTGCTGGCCGATTGTTCGGTCGAAAAAGCCAGCCCCGAACGTTGGGCGCATGCCGTCGCGGATGCCCATGCGGCGTGGCAGTCGGACCGTATCGTGGCCGAATCCAACCAGGGCGGCGCGCTGGTGGCCACCGTGCTGCGTGCTGCGAATGTCGCCCTGCCCGTGCGCCTCGTCACTGCCAGCCGCGGCAAGTCCGCTCGCGCGGAACCGGTCGCCGCCTTGTACGAAGCGGGCCGGGTCCGTCACGCCGCCCGGTTCGACCGGCTGGAGGACGAGATGTGCGGCCTGATGGCGGGCGGCGGGTACGAAGGGCCGGGCCGCAGCCCCGACCGGGCCGACGCGCTGGTCTGGGCGCTGACCGAACTGATGCTGGCCCAGCGCCGGGAACCGCGCGTGCGAACGCTATGACTGATCGATCCCCTCCTTTGAAAAGGAAGCGGGTCGAGCAACAATTTTCAAGGAACCATCCATGTCGTTTTTTCATAGTCTGACCTCCGCTTTCAAAAGCGGGGATACACCCCGCGTGCCCATTGCGGGCAGAAGCGCGCCTTCTTTCGTTTCCCCCTGGGCGACCGCCTTCGAGGGGCGGGCGCAAGCGAACACCGCGCGCGGGTTCGATTATCTGACCGCGCTGGGCGATGGCTTCGCTCGCAATCCGGTGGCGCAGCGCGCAGTGCGGATCGTGGCGGAGGGGGTCGGCGCGGCGCCCGTTCTGACGCAGGAAGCGACCGTGCGCGCGCTGGTCGACGCCACCAGCGCAGGCCAGTCGTTGCTGGAAACGGTCGCTTCGCACATCTCTGCTGCACGGCAACGCCTATGTGCAGATCATGAAGGACGGCGCGGGCGCACCGTTGGAACTGTTCGCGCTGCGCCCCGATCGTGTCGCCGTGCTGCCGGGCGCGGACGGCTGGCCCGCCGCGTTCCGATACTACCCGGATCGCGGCGCGCCCGATCGCGTCATCGACATCGCATTGGAAGACGACGATGGCTGGCCCAACCTCATCCATATCAAGGCGCTGAACCCGGCGGACGATCATTACGGTGCAGGCTGCATGGCGGCGGCGGATCAGGCGGTGGCCATCCACAACGCCGCCAGCGCGTGGAACCGGGCACTGCTCGACAACGCCGCCCGGCCATCGGGCGCGCTGGTGTACGATGCGAACGCGACCAATGCGATGGGCGATGCGATGGGCGGCTGACCGCCGACCAGTTCGACCGGCTGAAAGCGGAACTGACCGCAGCCTATGCCGGCCAGGGCAATGCCGGGCGGCCGATGCTGCTGGAAGGCGGTCTGACCTGGCAATCCATGTCGATGAGCCCGGCGGATATGGATTTCGCCACGCTGAAAGCCGCCGCCGCGCGCGACATCGCGCTGGCATTCGGAGTGCCGCCGATGCTGCTGGGTCTGCCAGGCGACAACACCTACGCCAATTATCGCGAGGCGAACCGCGCGCTGTGGCGGCTGACCCTGCTGCCGCTGGCGGGCAAGATCCTGTCGGGCATCGGCGAAGGGCTGACGCCGTGGTTTCCCAAGGCGGGAGCTGACCGTCGATCTCGACGGCATCCCCGCGCTGGCGGACGATCGGGAAAAACTTTGGGCCCAGGTTAGCGCCGCCGATTTTCTCAGCGCGGACGAGAAGCGCGATCTGCTGGGCCTGACGCCCCTGAACCAAGCCGAGAAAGGGAACAAACCATGAACCAAACGGATATGCTGGCGCGGCTGATGGCGCAGAGCTGCGGGCACGGGAACCGATCTGGTCACCATGCGCGCGATCATCGAAGAAGCGAGCGAACTGGGCGCGCGCCGGGTGCTCGACCGGCTGGGTCTGGGCGACGACAACGCGCATGACGACCTCGACGAATTGCGCGAATTGCTGGGCGCGTGGCGCGATGCGAAAGCCAGCGCGTGGAAGTCCGCGATCGACTGGTTGGTGCGCGGCGTACTGGCGCTGGTGCTGATCGGCATCGCCATCCGCCTCAACCTGCCCGGATTGCTGAAATGATGCGGTTCGCAGGCTACGCCGCCATTTTCGGCGTGCCGGACGGCGCGCGCGATATCATCCATGCGGGCGCGTTTGCCCGGACATTGGCGGAACGGCGCGATCCCCTGCCGCTCTATTGGCAGCATTCGCCCCGCCAGCGCATCGGCTGGATCGAAACCGCGCGCGAGGATGCCCGCGGCCTGCGCGTCGTGGCGCAGATCGACAATCGGGACAGCCGCGCCGCGACCCTGCTGCGCGCCCGCGACGTCAGCGGATTGAGCTTCGGCTTTCGCGCCAGACGATCGAGCGTGACCGATGCGGGCCGCGCGCTGACCGATATCGAACTGTTCGAAATCAGCGTGGTCACGCATCCCCTGCAAGCTGGCGCGCGAGTGCAGTTTCTGTCCGAAACCTGACGCGGCGATCGGCCTGCAACGACGCTGGCCGCGTCCGCTTCGCTCCTTCGCAACGGCGAAGCAAGCGACTTCCCCTCGTTCCCCCTTCCCCCCAAGAAAAGGCGACTACCCCATGAATATCACCACTCCCACTACCGGCCCCATCATCGCGAAAATCGACACGGCGTCGGTTCCTTCCCCCGCCGCCGATCCGCTCGATGCCAGCTTCGACATTGCGCTGCGGCAGGACAGGGCGGATGCCGCAATCACAGAACTTCGCACGGATGTCGACGAGGTGAAAGCGCGCATCGACCGGGTCGGCCGCGCTGCCGCCCGGCCCGTTATCGGGGGGACGCAGACCGCTTCCGACAGCACCGAGGTCAAGGGTTTCGTCGATGGCTATCTGCGCGGTGGGCGCACCAACGAAATCAAATCCGTCAACGGACAGGTTCCCACGGAAGGCGGCTATGCCGTGCCGCGCCATATCGATGCGATGATCGCCCGTCGAGCTGGTGGAAATCAGCCCGATCCGATCGCTCGCCCAGGTGGTGCAGACCGGCACCGCCGGCTATCGCAAGCTGGTCAGCACCGGCGGCTGACGACAGCGGCTGGGTCAGCGAAACGCAGGCCCGCCCCGAAACCGACGCGCCCCGATTTCCAGGAAATCGCCCCGCCAACTGGCGAACTTTACGCCAATCCCGCTGCCAGCCAGGCCATGCTGGACGATGCCGCGTTCGATCTGGAAAGCTGGCTCGCCAGCCGAGATCGCGATGGAATTCGCCCGTGCCGAAGGGGCGGCGTTCGTCAGCGGTACGGGCATCGACCAGCCGATGGGCTTCCTGTCCGCGCCGGTATCGGAAGATTTCGACGACGGATCGAGCGTTCGGCACGCTGCAATATATCGGCACGGGCGACGATGCGGGCTTCGGCGCGAATCCCGATGCGCAGTTGATCGACCTCATTCACACGATGAAATCGGGCCATCGCCAGGGCGCCAGCTTCGTGATGAATTCCAGCACGCTGGCCGCCGTTCGCAAGCTGAAGACGGCGGATGGCGCATTCCTGTGGCAGCCCGGCATGGTCGAAGGGCAGCCCGATCGCCTGCTCGGCTATCCGGTGGTGGAAGCCGAAGACATGCCCGACATCACGGGCGGCGCATTCCCGATCGCGTTCGGCAATTTCCGCCACGGCTATCTGATCGCGGAACGCAGCGCCACGCAGATCCTGCGCGACCCGTTCACCAACAAGCCGTTCGTGCATTTCTACGCCACGAAACGCGTCGGCGGGCAAGTGCTGGACAGCGCGGCGATCAAGTTGCTGAAGATCGAAGCGTAGCCTCGCCTTCGCGCTCCGCCGCCGCCGCATGAGCGGCTGCCGACCCCGCTACGCAAACCCCCTGCCGATCGTAAGCTCCGCTCCCCTCCCGCATTCGGGAGGGGAGCGGAACTCACGAGCATCGCGAACCGCCGGCAGCCCGGCGTTTCAGGCGGCCCGCCAGAGGCCGACCGAAAACGCGCGTCCCAAAGAAAGAGACATCATGAACCGCACCATTCTCGTTCCGCCCGATCTGACCGGGCCGCCCTTACGCGCATTGCAGGAATGGCTCGGCATCGCCCCCGAACGCGAAGTGGAGCTGCTGACCGCCCTGCTGACCGCCAGTCTCGACATGTGCGAGGCTTTCACCGGCGCGGTGCAACTGGCCACCACGTTCGAAGAAACGCTGCCGATCCAGGGGGGCTGGCTGTCCCTGCGTTCGCGCCCGGTTCATGCGATCGTCGCAGTCGAAGGCATCCCGGCGGAAGGCGCGCGGTTCGCCCTGCCGATCGCGGATTACGCAATCGATATTACGGCGGACGGCACGGGCCGGGTGCGGGTGATCAAACAGGGCGCGGCCGGCAGGGTCGCGGTGCGCTGCATGGTCGGAAAATCGCCGGTCTGGGCCGCACTGCCCGGCGGCATTCGCCACGGCATCGTCAGCTTGGCCGCCCATTATTATCGCAATCGCGACCGGCAGGGCAGCACCGCCCCGGACGGCCCGCCGCCCGCCGCCGTCGCGGCATTGTGGCGGCCCCATCGCCGGGTGCGGCTGACATGAAAACGCGCGAGGCGAACCGCCGCGCCGTCGCCGCCCTCACGCGCAGGCTGCACCGCGAAGGCCGCTGCCGGCGCCGTCGATGCCAAAACGCCGCGCCCCTTCGCCGCATGGCGCAATCCGGCGGCCCTGTGGCCGCGTTTCGGCAGGGAGTAACCCATCATGGAAACCGCTTTACGCACCGCATTGCTGGACTGGCTGCGCGCCGATCCGGCGTTGACATCGCGCCTCAACGCAATCGCCGATGAAAGCCCCGCCACCGCCAGCCCGCCGTGGCTGGGCATCGCCGCCAGCGCCGCGCAGGACTGGAGCACCAAGGATGCTGACGGGCGCGAAATCCGGGTGGCGCTGGAACTCGATATCAGAGGCTCCAGCGCCCTTGAAACGGAAGCGATCGTCGCGGCGGTTGCCGCCCGCATCGCGGCCATACCAACTCGCCAGCCGGGCTTTGCGCTCGCATCCGCGACCTTCCTGCGAAGCCGCGCGGAACGCCGCCCCGGCAATTGGCGCGCGACCCTGCTCGAATGGCGGTTTCGCGTGCTCGCCACATGATTTTCCGCCCCCTCCCATGAACAGGAGGGGGGATCTCAGCCTTAATTTTCCCACCTACAGGAGAACCACCCATGACCCCGCAAAAAGGCGCCGCCTTCCTTCTCAAGATCGGTCAAGACGAACAGCCGGGCGCGTATCAAACCGTCGCCGGGCTTCGCACCACGCAGATGTCCATCAACGGCGATACGGTCGTCGTCACCAGCAAGGATTCGGGCGGCTGGCGCGATCTTTTATCGGGCGCGGGCACGCGTTCGGTATCGGTCAGCGCGAGCGGTATTTTTCTGGGCTCCGATGCCGAACAGGCGATGCGCGGCCATGCGCTGGCAGGCACGATCGGCGCGTATGAACTGAGCTTCGAAGAAGGCGAGCGGCTCCACGGCCGGTTTCTGGTTCAGCGACTGGATTATGCGGGCGATTTCAATGGCGAGCGCAACTATACGCTGCAGCTCGAAAGCTCCGGCCCGGTCGTGCCCGCATGACGGCGCGTACGATTGGAAACGCCCTGCGCGGGGAAGCCAGCATCGTCGTTGCGGGCGATGCCATCCTGCTGCGCCCGACGTTCGCGGCGCTGATCGCGGCGGAGGACGATCTCGGCCCCCTGTTCGCGCTGGTCGAACGCGCGGGGGCGGGGCAGCTGCGACTGTCCGAATTGGCGACCTTGTTCCACCATTGCGCCGTCGATCGCGGCGATCTGTCGCTGGACACGGTGGGCGAGGCGGTGATGACGCTGGGCCTTGCGAAATGCGCGGCCCCGTTGCGTGTGCTGCTCGGCCAGATTTTACAGGGCCAGATTTCACAGGCCCAAACCTTAGAGGACCGGGCCGGGCCGGAACGCGCCCAAGAATGACCGATCGGCTGGCCGATTGCGTGCCACTGCTGGCATTCCATGCGAACCGGCTGTGCGGCTGGCGACCGGCGGAATTCTGGGCCGCGACACCCGGCGAATTGCGGATATTGCTGGTCGAACCCAGTTACTTCGATGCGGTCCCCCTCACCCGAACCCAGATCGAAACTATGATGGAGCGTGATGGCCATGAGCTATGCGATGGATGATCCGGTGGACGAATTGCTGGTCGAGGTCCGCGCGGGCACGGCCGGGTTCGCCGCCGATATGAAGGCGATGCGCGGTGCGTTCGATGCCAATCTGCTGGCCGGGCTGGACCAGGCGGGCGACGTGCTGGAACGCGGCCTGCTGACGGCCTTGCGAAAAGGCAGTTTGGGCTTCGACGATTTCAAACGCGCCGGGCTGCAGGCGCTGGACCAGATCGCGGCGCAGGCGTTGCGGGTCGGACTGGATTCCGTGTTCGGCGGTGGTGGTGGTGGAGGATCGGGCGGCTTGGGCGGTCTGGGCAATCTGTTGAGCGGCGGAATCGGTGCGATCTTCGGTCTGCCGGGCCGCGCCACTGGCGGTCCGGTCGCGCCGGGCCGCGGCTATCTCGTCGGCGAACGCGGTCCCGAACTGTTCGTACCGACCAGCGCCGGACGCGTGGAAACGGGCGGACCGGAACCAGGTGCGCGCGCCGTAAACGTGGCCATCACTCTCTCCGCGCCGCGCGGCACCAGCGCGCCGGTCGCCATGCAACGATCGAGCAGGCAAGTCGCAAGCAGCGTAAGGCGGGCGTTGTTCAGTCCCTGACGAGACGGCTCGAACGCCGGGCGCAAGCCATCCGGCCTGCTTGGCCACGCCGCATAAGCGGCAATGCGCGGTCGCGCTTCGGCTGGCGCGATCACAATCCAATCCAAACCTCACCGACGTGACGCCCCGGTTCGCGACCCGCGAACTGCAAGGCCGACCGGCTGCCTGAGCTCATGCGAGCTGGCCAAGGAACGCAAATGCGTTCCGCCCGGCGCTTGAGGGCCGAAGAAAGGAACACATCATGCCCCATTGGCTTGCCGCCCGGCGTTTCGGGCAGGACACCGCCTGGATGCAGCGGTTCGATCCGCGGTTCTGGACCGTCAATTTTCCCCGACCGATGATGGCGTCGGTCGTCACCACCGCGCCCGATGCGCTGCGAGTGGATTGCGACTTCTATCATCGCGGGGAGCTGGCTGGGCTGATCTGGGACAGCGCCGACACGCTGAGCCATCCGCTGCTCGCCTACGCCACGGACCGCGATTATGCGCGCACCACGCTGCGGTTTCGCTGGCGATCGGCCGGGCTGATCCCGCTCGATCAGCCGAACGGCCCGACGCTGACGATCGAAGGGCGCGATCACGCGGGCCGCGCGCGCAGCTGGTATGTCCGCCTGTGGAACTATGCCGTCGGAACCCCCACCGATGCGCGCATCACATTGCCGTTTTCGGCCCTGCAATCGGGCTACGGGCTGACGGGGGAGGCGGTCTATCCCCACGATATCGACCGGATGTTCGTTTCGCTCGCCCCGCCCGGCTATCTCGGCGGCAGCGACGATGCTTTGCCCCGGCCCGTGTCGGCGCATGTGGTGGTAAGCGACATCGCCTGTACCGGGGATCGCCCGATGCTGGCGCTGGGCGATGTCATGCTGCCTCCACACGACGTGCAGATCGCGACCGGTTACGACGATGCGTACAATCAGACGCCCGCCCGCCTGCTGCGCGAGCTGCGCGGCCTCGGCTATCGCGGGCGGGTGCTGCATTATGTCGGGATGAGCCATTTCTTCAGGCTCACCGATGCGGGCGGCCGGTTGGAAGCGGCGCGGGACGACATCGTCTGCGAGCCTGCCCGGCGCTGGCACGGCGATTTTTTCCAGCGCGCCGCCGATACGGGCTTCGCCGTCGTCGCATCGCTGTCTTTCGAAATGTTCGCCGCCAATTGCCCGGCGGATTGGCGGCAATTGGCAGATAATGGCGAACCTGCGGAAACGGGCTGGGTGCCGCCGTCCAATCTGCTGTCCCCCGCCAATGACGATGCGGTGTCCTGGCTGGAAGCCGTCGCGGCGGAATTCGTCGCGCTGATGCGGCAGGCGGGGCTGCCGGTGCTGTTCCAGATCGGGGAGCCGTGGTGGTGGGTGATGGCCGATGGCCGCCCATGCCTCTACGATGACGCCGCCCGCGCCGCTTTCGGTACGACGTTGACCGCCATTCCCACCATGCGCGCGCCATTGTCGGTGGCGCAGACCAATCTGCTGGACCGTGCGGGGGAAGTGCTGGCGACGGCGACTGCGCGCGTCGCCGATGCCGTCCGGGCGCTGGACGATAATGCGGAGCTGCTGCTGCTCGCTTTCACGCCGACCATTCTCGACCCCGCCATGCCCGAATTCAAACGCGCCAACATGCCCGTCGGCTGGGCGTATCCGGCGTTCGACCGGCTGCAGCTGGAAGATTACGACTGGCTGACGGCGGGTGCGGATGGTGCGCGCCGGGCCGCCTATCGCGAGGTCGATGCGCGGCTGCGCTACCCGCTCGACCGGCAGGATTATCTGTCCGGCTTCGTCCTGGCGGCGGACGATGCGGACGCGTTCTGGCCGTTGATCGACGATGCCCTCGACGAAGCTGCCCGGCGCGGCGTTCCGCAACGCTACGTCTGGGCACTGCCGCAGGTGTCGCGCGACGGATATGTCCGCCTGCCTTTTCAAAACGAGGAAACCGATGTGCCCGCTTTCGACGATGTACCCTATCCGCTCGCGCTGGGCCGCGACACCGCCGTCAGCCCGGAGTTTTCGACCACGCGTCGCGGTCACCGCATCGGGTTACGAACACCGCAATTCGCTGTGGTCCGACGCGCGGCTGCGGTTCGATGTCGGCCCCGGCATCCGTTCGGAAGCGGAACTGGCGCTGCTGATCGCATTCTTCCGCGCCCGGCGCGGGGCGGCGCGTGCGTTCCGCCTGACGGACCCGACCGACCATTCCAGCAACGCGATGACCGGTACGCCGACCCCTGCCGACCAGCTGATCGGCATCGGCGATGGCGGTACGGCGGGCTTTCCCTTGATCAAACGCTATGGGAACGGCGACGACGCGCAAATCCGCCGCATCACGCGCCCCGTTATCGGCAGCGTCCAGGTCAGCGTCGATGGCGCAGCGGTAAATGGCTGGTCGCTCGGCACACACGGCACGGTCGATTTTCTGGACGCCCCCGCCGCCGGGGCGCATATTCGCGCCGGATTCCTGTTCGACGTTCCGGTGCGGTTCGCAGAAGATCGCCTGGACGTGTCGGCGCGCATTTCGCTGCCGGCGATGCCCCATCCGTCCCCCTGATCGAAGTGCGGGAAGGGGCATGAGCCGGGCGTTCCAGGCTGCCGGGTTGGACACGGTCGCGACGTTCTGGCGCATTTACCGCCGCGACGGGATGACGCTGGGCTTCACCGCGCACGACCGCGATCTGCGGTTCGACGGCATCCTGCACCGCGCCGCGCCCGGCATGGTCCCCTCCGCCATTCGCCGCACCGCCGATCTGTCGGACGACAGCGCGGAGATGAGCGGCGTTCTGTCGCATGCGTCGATCACTGCCGCCGATCTGGCGCTCGGCCGTTTCGACGATGCGACCCTGCAGGTGGGCGTGGTCGATTGGCGGAACGTCGGCGACACCATGCTGCTTTACACCGGGCACATCGGATCGGTGGAGGTCGGCGGCACATCCTTCACCGCCGATCTTACCTCCGCCAAGGCGGCGCTCGATCACGATCTGATCCCGCAGACCAGCCCCACCTGCCGCGCGCAGTTCTGCGGGCTGGGCTGCGGCCTGTCCGCCCCGGCGCACGGTGTCGAACGGATCGTGGAAAGCGTCGATCGCGCCGCCAATGCCGTGCGGTTCGCCGATATCGATCGGGAGGCGTTCGTGTTCGGGCATGTGCGATGGCTCGATGGCGCGCATACCGGGCTGTTCGGTCAAATCGTGGATGCGGGCGATGCAGGATTGATCCTGGACACCGCGCTCCCGCCCGATATCGCGCCGGGCGACCGGGCTGCGCTGCAGGAAGGCTGCGACCACACGCTTGCAACCTGTCATGCACGGTTCGGCAATGCGGTGAATTTTCAAGGCGAGCCGTTCCTGCCCGGCAACGATCTGCTCGCTCGATACCCCGCGCCGCAATGAACCGCGTTATCGTAATGCCGGAAGCCTTTGCGGCGGCGGCGCACGGTCTGATCGGCGCGCCCTATCGCCTGCATGGCCGCGATGCGGCGTCCGGGCTCGATTGCGTCGGCGTGGTGCAAGCGGCGCTGGCGCGATGCGGCTGTGCGGTGTCTCTGCCTGCGACCTACGGTTTACGGAACAGCGGCATTGCGCGGTTCCTGCCGATGGCTGCGACCGCCGGATTTGCCTGCGTCGGAACGAGCGGACAAAACCCCGGCGATATCGTCTGCGTGCGGCCCGGCCCGGCGCAATGGCATCTGGCGATCGCCGCATCCCGCGATCTTTTCATTCACGCCCATGCCGGGCTGCGGCGCGTCGTCGCCCAGCCCGCCCCCCTCCCCTGGCCCGTCGCCATGCGCTGGCGGATTTCAAACTTCATCGAAGGATAGCACCGATGGCAACTCTCCTCCTCAGCACCGTGGGCACTTTGATCGGCGGACCGTTCGGCGGCGCGATCGGGGCGCTGGCCGGGCGGCAGATCGACGGCGCGGTGTTCGGCGGCGGTAGGGGGCGCGAAGGCCCACGGCTGAAAGATCTGCAGGTCACCACGTCCAGCTATGGCCAGCCGATCCCGCGCCATTTCGGGCAAGTCCGTACGGCGGGAACCATCATCTGGGCGACCGACCTCGTCGAAAACCGCAATTCTGCAGGCGGGGGCAAGGGGCGTCCGAAAACCACCACCTACAGCTACAGCGCATCCTTCGCCGTGGCCCTGTCCAGCCGCCCGATCGCGCGGATCGGCAAGATCTGGGCGGACGGCAATCTGCTGCGCGGCGACGATGGGACGGGATCGGGCGATGCGAGCTGACCATGCCCGGCGCGCTGCGAGTCTATCACGGGCATGGCGATCAACGGCCCGATCCGCTGATCGTCGCTGCGGAAGGATCGCGAGCGCCCGCCTTTGTCGGGACAGCCTACATCGTGTTCGAAGATTTGGAACTGGCCGATTTCGGCAACCGCATCCCGGCACTGACTTTCGAGGTTTACGGGCAAGACGGCGCGCTGGGGGCCGCCGCAATTCTCGGCGACACGACTCGGTTCGCGCCTACCATCGCAGCGCCGGCCGGCTTCCCTGCCCTGGCCGGGTATTCGCATGAAGGCGGCTCGCTGCGTGATGCGCTGGCGACTTTGAACGCGCTCTATCCCATGCAATGCGTCGACGATGGTGTCGGCCTAAGCATAACCGACCGCACGAGTGCCGATGCAGTTCCGGTCGTTTTGCCCGAAGCGGCCTGGCGGATCACCGACGATGCGGCGCAGGCCGGCGACACATCGGTTACGCAAACCCGTGGGCCTCGCGATATCGCGGCGAACCGGGCGCTGCGCTATTACGACAGCGGGCGGGATTATCAGCCGGGCCTGCAACGAAGTGGCGGACGATCGCTTTCCACCGGATCCCGGACGATCGAATTTCCCGGCACACTGACCGCGCGCGATGCCGTGGCGCTGGTGGACGCCGCCGCCATGCGCGACCGATTCGCGCGCGATACCGTACGCTGGCCGATCGTGCGGATCGATCCCGCAACTCGACCGGGCGCAGTCGTGACTCTGCCGGACCGGGACGGACGCTGGATCGTGGAAAGCTGGGAATGGTCGGATACGGGAATCATGCTCGACCTCGCACGCATCGGTCACGGTTCGGCGGCGGAACCGCCAAACGACATGCGCGCCGGGCAGCGGGCCGATACCGGCACGGTAGCGTTACCGCCCATCACACAGCCCACCGCCACCGTGCTTCGCGCTTTCGAATTACCGTGGGACGGAACCGGCAATGCCGATGCGCGCACCATCTTCGTCGCGGCGAGCGGTGCGACGGCGAGCTGGCGCGGGGCATCCCTGTATCGCGAGAATGGCGATACGCTGCAGCCCATCGGCACGGTGGGCCGCACGCGCAGTATCATGGGGGCGCTGACCATGCCGATCGGCTCCTCCCGCGCATTGCAGTTCGAACCCGCCGCCTCGCTGACGATCGATCTGGTGGCCGACGATCTGACGCTGACCCCCGCCGACATCGCCATGCTGGCGCGCGGAGCGAACCGCGCGCTGATCGGCGGCGAGATCGTGCAGTTCGCATCCGCCACCCCCACCGGTTCGCACCGCTGGCAGCTGACCGGGCTGTTGCGCGGCCGCGGCGGGACGGAGCGTGCGGCCATGCGCGGACATCCGGCAGGCACGCCGTTCACATTGCTCGACGATACGCTCGAATCGATCGACGGCGGATCGTTCCCGATCGACCCCGACCTGCGTCTCGCCGCTATCGGGCGGTACGACGACGCGCCGATCTATGCCCCGATGGAAAATACTAGCGCCGGGTTGAGGCCGCTTGCACCGGTTCATGCAACCGGCGCGGTTCTGCCGGATGGCTCCGCGAACCTGCGATGGATACGCCGGGCACGCGGAAGCTGGGGCTGGTTGCCGGAAGTGGACGCACCGCTCGTCGAATTGCAGCGAGGCATACCGCATCGGTTTGGGCGATATCGCCGCGCCGGTTGCGGAGTGGACCAGCGCGCGGCCCGGCCTGACCATCGCTGCGGAACGATGGAACGCCCTGCGCGCGCAATATCCCGATGCCGAATTGTGGGTGCGGCAAGTGGGCGATTTCGCGCAGTCGGACCCGCTTGCCATTCCCCTCCCCCGCTGATTTCCCATTTTCAGGAGACGACGATGACCGAACCGAATTACGCCGATGCTACGCCGCGCATGGCCCTGCCTTACCTGTTCGCCGGACAATCGCAGAAAGAGTTCATCGTGAACGAATTGCTCGGCATTCTCGATGCGTTGATGCATCCGGTGGTGCGCGGAATGGCGGCGAGTCCGCCCGATGCACCCGATTCCGGCGATATGTGGCTGGTCGCCGATGGCGGGACGGGCGCGTGGGCCGGCCGGGATGGGCAGCTTGCCCGGTGGCAGGACGGCGGCTGGCGCTTTACCGCACCGACTGCGGGAATGCGCGTTTTCGACGCGGGGACGCGCCAATATGCGACCTTCGCCGACAACAATTGGTATCGCGCACCGACACCGCCCGTCCCACAAGGGGGTGCGGTGGTCGATGAACAGGCACGCGGCGCTATCGCCGCCCTGATCGAAGTGCTACGGGCCTCTGCATTGCTTGCGTCGGATTGACGGGAACCAAACCGGGTTGTCGCCGTTTCGGGCAAGCATCACGGGAAATCTCGTGAACTTTACCAGCGGCTTCTTTCCTTCAAAGAGGCTTTTGTGCAACAGTTCCCGACTTTCACCGCTTGCCACCCGTAAAGGGAAAAGTTAGACAGCGGCCACTCGGTGGTTTTTAATACGCTATAAGGGGATATTCTAATGCGGAAACTCGTCATAGGTTTGGCAATGGCTTCGACAGCCCTCGCCACGCCTTCACTCGCACGCGACGGCCAATGGTACGTCGAAGCGCAAGGCGGCGTCATGATCGTCGAAGATACCGATTTCGACATCAACGACGGTGCCGATACGTTCGGCGTCGATACCGATGATTACGGCTTCGATTTCGGTGGTCTGGTCGGTTACGATTTCGGGCCGTTCCGTCTGGAAGCGGAAGGCAGCTATCGCGAAGCTGACATCGATCAGCTGACCGTTGGCTCGACCGGTATTTCGGATGGCTTCGCGGGCATTTCGCCCAATGGCAATTTCGACGGTGTCGGTGATGTCAACGCGCTCAGCTTCATGTTGAACGGTCTGCTCGACTTCGGTGACGACGACGGCTTGCAAGGCTTCGCCGGCGGCGGTGTCGGTGTTGCACGCACCGATGTCGATGCTGGTCTGTTCAGCAACGGAAATTCCGCTCTCGACGATTCCGACACCGGTTTCGCATGGCAGATTCTGGCAGGCGTTCGCGCACCACTGACCGAAGCGATCGACGTTGGTCTGCGCTATCGTTATTTCAACGCCGAAAGCGTCGGCTTGATCGATTCGCTGGGTCGCGATTTCGATTCCAGCCTGCGGACGCATTCGCTGCTCGGTACGCTGACGTACAATTTCGGCGGTGCGCCGGAACCAGTAGTGGTGCCTCCACCGCCACCACCGCCAGCTCCACCGCCACCACCGCCACCACCGCCGGCTCCGCCAGTGGTTTCGTGCAACACCGGTCCGTACATCGTCTTCTTCAACTGGGACAAATCGGACATCACACCGGAAGCCGCGACCATTCTGGACAACGCCGTATCGGCTTACGCCAACTGCGGCATGGCATCGGTCATGCTGGCAGGTCACACCGACCGGTCCGGTTCGGTCCGTTACAACAACGGCCTGGCCGAACGTCGCAACACCTCGGTTCGCAGCTATCTTGCGAGCCGTGGCATTCCCGACGGCCGGATTGCCAGCCAGGCATTCGGCGAAAGCCAGAACCGCGTTCCGACCGCCGATGGCGTTCGCGAATTGCAGAACCGCCGGGTGGAAGTCACCTACGGTCCGGGTTCGGGCATGTAATCTTCGCGCAAAGCGATTATTCGTTGAAGGGGTCGGAGCAATCCGGCCCCTTTTTCGTTGTGTCTGTGATATGCCGACAAAACCGGACAATCCGCAGGAGATCGCAATGCCCCGAACCGCTGGTCAAACCCCCGCTACATCGAACGCCGTCGAACGATATGTGTTACGCGCTTTCAAAGTGGGTGCTGCCGCATGCATCGGCGCGGCTCTCACCGGATGCGCGGCATTGGGGCAGCCTGAAACGCAGACCGTCGGAACCGCCGATCTCATTGCTTCGGACGGAACATCGGCGGGGCAGGCCGTATTGCGTTACGGCGGGGCGGACCTTGTCTTGACTGTGTCCGCATCCGGCATCGCGCCCGGCGCCCACGGCTTCCATTTCCATCAGACGGGCCGCTGCGACACGCCCGACTTCACGACCGCAGGCGGGCATCTGAACCCATCGGGCGCAGAACATGGCACGATGAACCCGGATGGCAGCCATCTGGGCGACTTGCCCAATCTCGAAATCGGCGCAAACGGTACGATCACGACCGACATCAATCTGACGATGCTGCGGCCGCGCGATCGCGACACGCTGCTCGCCAGTCTGTTCGATGCCGACGGGACGGCGATCATGATCCATGCCGGGCCGGACGATTACCGCACCGATCCATCGGGCGACGCAGGCTCACGTATCGCTTGCGGCGTACTTACCCGCACGCCCTAAAACACGCGAAACGATTACCCGATCGGCTCATGTCGATTCACACCGGTTCACCGGCAGCCTGCGCCCGCTCCACCACGCTGGCGTTGGCTTTCGGGGCCAGTTTGATCGCCGCGACCAGAATGGCGAACCCGATCGGCGCGATCCACAATACGGTCAGCATGCCTTGCCCCAGATCGCCGCCATTCGTCGCCGAGACGTAACCCGCCGTAAACGGCCCCAGGGCCAGCCCCAGCAAAGTCGTCGCAAGGAAAAATGCCGCCGTCGCCGTGCCGCGCATACGGGGCAGCACCAGCGCCTGGCTCGATGCCGCCGCCGCGCCCAATGCGGACGACGTCAACAATCCGGTCGTGAATGCCAGGATGTAGAACAGCAGCAGATTGTCCGTCGTGAACTGGATGACGAACAGGGGGATGGGGGCCAACAGCCCGAACATGACCACAAACAGTCGCCCGGCCGCGAATCGTTTGATCAACGCGTCAGCCATGAACCCACCGCCGATCACTCCCAAAAACCCGCCCACCGCGCTGGGTGCGCCGATCAGCAGGCCAAGCTCGCTCTTGCTGACGTCGAACACGCGTTCGGCATAAGGGGCCGTCCAATACGCCCCGGCATAGGCGATGAACGCCACGCAGCCATAGCCCAGTACGGTGCAGACGAATGCCGGCGACCCGACGGTCAGCGCGAAAGTCGGCTTGTCCCGGCTACGCAGCGATGCCGCCCAGCAATAGACGGCATAATACCCCACGCCCAGAAACAGCCACTGATCGGATACGGCGGATATGATCAACCCTTCCCCGATTCCAGCATATTGGTCAGCAACACCGCTGCAATTGCGGCAACGACGGCGACGGCAATATTCATCGCCAGCGCCGCCGGGCCGCGCCGCCAGCGCCCAGGAATGTGAAGGGCGGGATTACCGTCATCAGTTCTTCGAAGAATCCGCGAAACGGGTGCGGATCTTCCGGTGTCGGCATCCCGTCGATCGCGCCGCGTTCCGGTTCGCGCAGCGTGATGACCCATAGTGCCAGCAGCAGGCCGGGCAGGCCGACGGAAATAAACGCCGCCTGCCATCCCGCCAGCCCCAGCGGCCCATCGCCATTGGGGTAGGCCGCGTTCCAGTTTTCCACCACCAGCCCGCCGATCAGCAGCGACACACCGCCGCCGATGTAAAGGCCGGAGGAATAGATCGCGAGCGCAGTCGCGCGGATGCGGGCCGGAAACCAGTCCGATATCAGGGAATAGGCGGATGGGCTGGCCGTCGCCTCCCCCACGCCCACACCGATCCGTGCGAAGGTCAGCGCGGTGCCGTTTTTTGCAAAGCCGCTGAGCGCCGTCATCGCGGACCACACCGCCAGACCGATCGTCATTAACCGCACGCGTTTCCAATTGTCCGCCAGGCGGCCCAGCGGAATGCCGAACAAGGCATAGAAAATGGCGAAGGCCGTTCCGTACAGAAAACCGAGATAGGCATCGTCCACGCCCAGATCGGCTTTGATGTCGTTGGCCAGAATCGACAGAATTTGCCGATCAACGAAATTCAGGATGTAAATGACGACCAGAACGCTCAACGCATACCAGCTATAGGCGGGCACAGGCTGATCTGCGGTAGGCGGAGTTACAGGCTGCGCCCCAGGCTTTGCGACCGTTTCCGGCGCTTTATTGTGTTCGACCAATCCCCGGCTCCTCAACCCTTATCGGGCGGGTGTATCATATTTCGTGCCGTCGCAAAGCCCGGCTTCGCGGAAACCTTTCTGTCGCAGGATACATGAATCGCATTGCCCGCATGCCGTGCCGTCGGGGGTCGGATCGTAGCATGACCAGCTCCACGCCGGATCGAGGTCCAGCCGGACGCATTCGCGCGCAATATCGGCTTTGGTCATGTGTTGCAGCGGCGCGTGAATGACGAAGGGCGACCCTTCCACCCCCGCCTGCGTCGCCAAAGTCGCAGTCTGCGTGAAGCTGTCGATGAATTCCGGGCGGCAATCGGGATAGCCCGAATAATCCAGCGCGTTGACGCCGATGAAGATGTCCTGCGCGCCCGCGCTTTCGGCAAAAGCCGCCGTCAGCGACAGGAACACCAAATTGCGCGCAGGGACGTAAGTCACCGGAATCCTGTCCGAAACGCCGCCCTTGGGCACGGCAATATCGTCCGTCAGGGCCGAACCGCCGAATTGCCTGCAGATCGAGCGGCAGGACGACATGCCGCACCACTTCCAATCGCCGACCGATGTCGCGCGCATGATCCAGTTCCAGCCGATGCCGCTGACCGTAATCGATCGTCAGCGCGGCGATGGCGAAACCCCGTTCGCGCGCCAGGGCGGCGGACACCATCGAATCGAGCCCGCCGGACAGCAGAACGACTGCGGTGTCTTTGCCTGCCGTGTCATGAAAAACGCGCCAACGCGCTTATTTGCAAGCGCCCATCCGCCGCGCCTCGGCAGAGAAGGAGAAAGGCAGCCCGCCTTTCAAACCCTGACTTTCGATCTGGACCAGGCTGTTATTCTCGCGCCGGATGCTGGTTCGGCCATAGCCGTTGCCAGGGCAGGTATATTGCACCGTCACCGCCGCAGCGCCGCTTTCCACGACATGGCGTTTGCAACCCGATCCGCCATGCTGCAGCTGAATCATTTCGCGCCCGTTCCGCACGCAGATGCGTTTGGCGGGCGTGCCGTCGCGATAGCGGACCTGCCATGCGCCCTTGTCCAACCCGTTCAGCAGGGCGAGGCCTGGCGCCTGCGCCTGTGCGGGCGCGATTATCGCGGCCATCGGCAGGATCGTCGCGGCCAAAGCGAAGCGTTTGAGGGTGGAGATACGGCACAATCTTAAACTCCAGAATACTGACTGCGCTTTACCACAATGCGGCCTGTCGACCAAGCATGGGCAAAGGGTGCGCCCTATACCGGCACATCGAACAGACGCGAACAGAACGCGCAATCGACGATAATCGCGCCCGCATCGTTCCGCATTTCATCGAGTTCCGCCGGCCCGAACTGTTTCAGGACATCGCGATAGTGATCCGCCGAACATCGGCAGCCCCGCGTGATTGAGGCGCCGGGCTGGATGCGAACCTCGTCCTCTTCGTGAAACAACCGCCACACGATGCCATCCATCGACAACGCACCATCCAGCAATTCGTCGTGTCGGACGCTGCCGCCCAGGATCGCGACATGGTCCCATTCGGGATGATCGAGGCGAACATGCAGCCGCTCGCGCCCTTCCTCCCCATCGGCCAGATGCTGAATGATCATTCCGGCGGCGCGGTGGCCGTCGGGCCCGTTCGATACGGCGGTGCGGATCAACGTGGGCACTTGTTCCGACTGAACGAAGTAATTCTCGCACGCTTCGGATAGCGATTCGCCTTCCAGCGGAACGATGCCCTGATACCGATCGCCTTCGCTGCCGACATCGAACGTGATCGCCAGATAGCCATCGCCGAACAGGGATTTGAGCGACGGATTCGCGCCCAGCATCGCGAAGGCGTCCCGGTCGTAATCGGCATGGCCGCGCAATTCGCCCGCGCGATAATCGCATACCAGCAGCTTCACCACACCGTCGCGCGTCTGTGCCTGCATGGTCATCTGGCTGGCTTCGTCTTTCAGCAAGCCGCCCATCAACGTCGCCAGCACCAGTGCCTCGCCCAACAGATTGGCGATGGCCGGGGGGTAGTCGTGCGCCTGCAGAATCGTATCGAGCGCCGCGTCCAGCCGCACGATCCGCCCGCGCGCACCGCGCCCCGGCAGGGTGAAGCCAAGCAGCCGATCGTTGAAGGTTTCTTCCAATGTTTGCATGGCTGGCGATATGGGAACCGCCCGCGCGCTTTGGAAGGGTGGTTCGCGCGGTGTTCGGCGACCAGCGCCTACAGCTTCCCCATCGCCCAAAGCAGGATCGATTTCTGAGCGTGAATTCGGTTTTCCGCCTCGTCGAAAACGACCGATTGCGGACCCTCGAACACATCCTCGCCAACCTCGTCGCCGACATGGGCGGGCAGGCAATGCAGGAAGATCGCATCGGACTTCGCTTGTGCCATCAGCGCGGCATCGACGCGGAACGGCTGCATCGCAGCGAGCTTGGCGTCGGCATGATCCTGCCCCATCGAAACCCAGGTATCGGTCACGATAACGTCGGCCCCGGATGCCGCCGCACCCGCATCATGCGTCAGCGTTACGGTCGATCCTGCCGCCCGCGCCATCTCCACGAATTCCGTTTCGGGGGCAAATCCGGGCGGCGTGGCGATGCGGACGTTGTATTTCATCAATCCGGCGGCTTCCAACACCGAATGCAGGACATTGTTGCCATCGCCGAACCAGGCGACTTCCAGGCCGGGCAAAGGCTTGCCATGTTCGATGACGGTCAGCAGATCGGCGACGATCTGGCACGGGTGCGAACGGTCCGTAAGCCCGTTGACGACTGGGACTGTGGCATGTTTCGCCATCGCCTCGATCTTGGCGTGATCGTCCGTTCGCAACATGATGACATCGGCCATCCGGCTGAGCACGCGAGCGGTGTCCGCCACGCTTTCGCCGCGCCCCAGCTGCGTCGATGCGGCATCCAGTATCACCGCGCTGCCGCCCAACTGCCGGATCGCGATGTCGAAACTGACGCGGGTGCGCGTGCTGCTTTTTTCGAACACCATCGCCAGCACGACGCCGTCCAGCGGGCGATCGGCATCCGCGCGCCCCTTCGGCCAACCGACTCGGGCATTCTTGCGGTCGTATGCATCGCCCAGCATAGCCGCGATCGCATCGCCGCCCGCATCGGACAGATCGCGGAAATGGCGCAGGGCCGATGGCGCGGTCATGCCGCCTCGGCCGCTGCGAAACTGGCTGTGCCCGCCGACAGCTTGTCGAAGAATTCGTCTATCTCCGCGTCGCCGATAACCAGTGGCGGCAACAGGCGCAGGGTCTGATCCCCGGCCGCGACGGTCAGCAATTGATGGTGATCGCGCAGATGGACGAAGAAGGGCCGCGCCTCCACCTTCATACGAATACCCAGCATCAGGCCGCTGCCGCGCACCAGATCGAACAGATCCGGGTAATTGCCGATAAACTGTTCCAGCCGCCCGCGAATGCGTTCGCCCTTTTCCGTTACGCCCGCCAGAAATTCGTCGTTCGCGACCGCATCCATCACTGCGCTGCCGGCTGCCATCGCCAGCGGATTGCCGCCATAGGTGGAACCATGCGTGCCGGGGACCATGCCGCGCGCCGCCTGTTCCGTGGCGAGGCAGGCGCCCAACGGAAATCCGCCGCCGATCCCCTTGGCCGTGGCGAGAATGTCCGGCACGATGCCGTAAAGTTCATGCGCGAACAATTTGCCGGTCCGCGCCATGCCACATTGCACCTCGTCCAGAACCAGCATCAGGTCATGCTCGTCCGCCAGCGCGCGCAGGCCGGTCATGAATTCCCGGCTGGCCGGGCGGATGCCGCCTTCGCCCTGAATGGGCTCAACCAGAAAACCCGCCGTGTTGGGGCCGATCAACGCTTGCGCCCCGGCGAGATCGTCGAACTCGCAATATTTGAAACCGTCCAGCAGCGGCATGAAGCCGTTGTGCATCTTGGCCTGATTGGACGCGCTGATGGTCGCCATCGTGCGGCCGTGGAATGCGTTGGTGAAGGTGATCAGTTCGTTGCGATGCGTGTCGCCGGCCGACTGGTGATAGATGCGCGCCGTCTTGATCGCGCATTCCACCGCTTCGGCGCCCGAATTGGTGAAGAACACCGTATCGGCGAAGGTGTGATCGACCAGCTGTTGCGCCAGCCGTTCGCCCTGTGGGCTGCCATACAGGTTGCGACACATGCATCAGCGTCTGCGCCTGGTCCTGAATCGCACCGATCAGTCCGGGGTGCGAATGGCCGAGCAGATTGACCGCGATGCCGCTGGCGAAATCGAGGTAGCGCGTCCCGTCCTCGTCGATCAAATGGCAATGATCGCCGCGCACCGGACGCACGCCGCAACGGGGGTAAACGGGCATCAATGGGGTGATCGACATAGGGTTGCTTTCTGTTGGAAGGGTGGTTCGGTCTAGGGAGAGGCGTGCAGCCCTTCAACGAAAAATGGCGACCCGCGGGCCGCCATCTTCGTTCTTCGAATGCACCGGCTGACCGGTGACCGGTTCAGCTGAGTGGAACGAGATTGACGGCGGAATGCTTGCCGCGTCGATCGACTTCCAGATCGAATTCGTATTTCTCGCCTTCGTTCAGAGTGCTGAGGCCGGACCGTTCGACCGCGCTGATATGCACGAACGCATCGGGCTGGCCATCGTCGCGAACCAGAAATCCGAAACCCTTCATCGAATTGAAGAATTTGACCGTGCCGGTCGCCTTGTCACCGGTGAGTTCGCGCTGAGGCGCCTCGTTACTGCGTTCTTCGACTGCGATCACGTCGCCGACGATCTGCAGATCCTGCGCCGACACCTTGCCGCCGCGATCGACCAGATTGAATTCCAGCGCCTGCCCCTCGGCCAAACCGCTGAGGCCGGCGCGTTCGACCGCGCTGATGTGAACGAACACATCCTCGCCGCCGCCTTCCTGTGCGACGAAGCCGAAACCTTTCTGGCTGTTGAAGAACTTTACCGTGCCCTTGCCGGTTCCGACGACCTGGGGAGGCATACGATCGCCGCCGCCGCCGCCGCCGCCACCACCGCCGCCGAAGCGATTGCCGCCGCCGCCGCCGCCGCCGAAACGGTTGCCACCGCCGCCACCGCCGAAACGATCGCCGCCGCCACCGCCGCCGCTGTAACGGTCGCCGCCGCCACCGCCACCGAAGCGATCGCCGCCGCCACCGCCACGTAGCGATCGCCACCGCCACCGCTGTTGCCGCCGCCGAAGGGATCGAAGCCGTCTTCGCCAAATCCATCGCGTTTGTCGCGACCACGGCCCCGGCGTCCTTTATCATAACCCATAATTCAACACGTACCTTGTCACGCCACCTTAGTATCAGTTCGCCGGCGCGCGGGTGGCAGCGGTGCCGACAAGACGGGTTACGCAGAGCGCGCGAATCCCACCTCACATCTTCTGTTCATAACGCAATTTCCAGCGCGTTTGCGAACATTTTGATTCTCGCAAGTCCGTCTTACGCGAAAACTTGCGTCGTTTCGATGACACTGCAAAGCGAATATCGCCGATATATACAAAGTTGAACGGAGCTTTCCGCCATGACCGATTTCCGCATTCTGACCGATACGATGATAGCCAGCCCGCAAATCACGGTGGACGATCTGGCGGCGGCGAAGGCGCAGGCGTCACGCTGATCGTCAACAACCGCCCCGATGGCGAAGAACCCGGTCAGGTCGATGGCGCGACGATCGCAGGCGGCGGCGCGGGCGCAGGGAATGGATTATGTCGCCATTCCGGTCGGCCATTCCGGTATGGGCGAACCGCAGATCGTGGCCATGCGCGATGCGGTGTATGGGGCCACAGGCGAGGCCGTGCACGAGGAAGAGAGCGGCGGGAAGGGAAAGGTTCTCGCCTATTGCCGGTCCGGCACGCGATCCACCCTGCTGTGGGCGCTGGCGATGGCGCATGGCGGTATGGCACTGAACGAAATTGCCGCAGCGGCAGCGCGCGGCGGTTACGACGTTGCGCCGGTCCGACCGAGATGGACATGCTGGCCGCACGCGGCACGGCGGCCTGACGCATGGGCGCGCAGATGCGTGCAACTGGGCAGTGTCGCCTGCTCGCCGATCCTCGCCATCGTTGCCGTGGTCCGGCGCATCGATACCGACACGCGGCCACCGCATCGAAGACGAACAGCGCTGCAAGAGACGCGGCGGCACGGCTGGACGATCATTTTACGCCGCGCGATGTCGGTCTGGACACGCAGGGGCGGGCGGCGCTTGCTGTGGTCCGATGACGGTACGATCATGGCGGTTCGCACGCATGGCGCGCATTATGCGGGCCGTATTCTGGGCGACCGGGCTCGCGCCAGACCCGGCGATCGGCACGGCACGATCACCGTCGATACCGGCGATCGCGCGGTTCGGATCGGTCGACGCTTACGCTAACGGCAGAAATGCCGACGTTTGGGCGCGAGCGCGTGAATGCGCTATCCACTGGCGATGCCTGATTTTTCGCCCACCGAATATGCCGTTCCGGCCTTCGTCCTGCTGGTGCTGGCCGAGATTGTCTGGGCGTGGCGGCGCTCGCCGCGCAGCTACGAAACGCGCGACACCTTCGTCAGCCTGACGATGGGCCTGGGCAGCACGGTGGCGGGCGCATTGACGGCGGGCCTTCGCCATTGCCGCATTGTTCGCGGCGTACGAATGGCGCCTGTTCGATTTGGGGCCGAATGGTGGGCGCTGTGGTGGGCATGGCCGCTGTGTTTCGTGCTGGACGATCTCGCCTATTACTGGATTCACCGCGCGGGCCACCGGGTCCGCTGGTTCTGGGCGAGCCATGTCAACCACCACACCAGCCAGCATTACAATCTCAGCACCGCGTTACGCCAAAGCTGGACCGGGCGCATTCACGCTGGGCTTCGCATTCCGCCTGCCGCTGGCGCTGCTTGGTTTCCACCCGGCGATGATCGCCATCGTTGCAGGCTTCAACCTGATCTACCAGTTCTGGATCCATACCGAGGCGATCGGACGGATGCCGCGCTGGTTCGAAGCGGTGATGAACACGCCCAGCCATCACCGCGTCCATCATGCGACCAATCCCCTCTATCTCGACCGCAATTATGCCGGCGTGTTCATCGTCTGGGACCGGATGTTCGGCACGTTCGAGCGGGAAGACGACGCCATTCCCATCCGCTACGGCACCGTCACGCAGCTGGGCAGTTTCAATCTGATCTGGGCGGTGTTTCACGAATGGGTCGCGATGCTGCGCGATATCGCCCGCGCGCCGTGGCGGCACAAGCTGTCCTATCTGTTGCGCGAACCGGGCTGGCGGCACGATGCGCCCTATCTCTGACTCCGCCGCGCTTGCGCGAACGGTGGCTGAGGCAGCAGGAAGAAGCATCGAACAACACGATTGCCGACCGGAGGGATGCAGCCTAACCTCCCTCTTAAAAAGAGACTGAAAGGGAGAGATCATGGAGCACGTTTCGACATAATCGTCATCGGCGGCGGCAGCGCGGGCAGCGCGGCCGCGGGACGGCTGGCAGTGGACGGCACACGCAGCGTCTGCCTGCTGGAGGCCGGCGGCCGCAACGACAACATGCTGATCAAGACGCCCGGCTTCATGCCGTTCATCCGGCGCGGCGAATTACAAATTCGACACCGTCCCGCAAAAGGGGCTGAACGGCCGCATCGGCTATCAACCGCGCGGCAAGGGGCTGGGCGGATCGAGCGCGATCAACGCGATGGTCTATATTCGCGGCAATTCGTGGGATTACGACAATTGGGCGCGAACTGGGCTGCGACGGCTGGGCCTATGACGACGTGCTGCCCTATTTCAAGAAAGCGGAAGGGCAACGAACGCGGCGCGGACGAATACCACAATGATGGCGGGCCGCTGTTCGTGTCGGACCAGAAGCACTGTCAACGCGGCATCGCAAGCCTTCATCGACAGCGCCGCGGAACTGCAGCTGCCCGTCAACGACGATTTCAACGGCGCGAAGCAGGCGGGCTTCGGCATGTATCAGGTGACCCAGAACAACGGCGAACGCTGGTCCGCCGCCCGCGCCTATGTCGAACCGTTGAAGGACAGCGCCAATCTGACCGTGCGAACCGACACGCTGGTCGAACGGCTGGTGATCCGAGGACGGCCGCGTCACCGGCGTCGAAATCCGCGCCGGCAAAAAGCCCGGCCAGACCGAGATATTCAGCCCGCGGCGGCGTCATCCTGTCCGCGGGTGCGTTCAACACGCCGCAGATCCTGATGCTGTCGGGCATCGGTCCCGGCGATCATCTGAAGGAACAGGGCATCGAAGTGGTGGACGACCGCCCGGCAGTGGGCGGCCGATCTGCAGGACCATATCGATTACGTGTCGAGCTGGTCACCGAATCGAACGATTTCATCGGCAGGTCGATGGAGGGCACGGTCCGCATGGCGAAGGCGATCGTCGAACATCGCCGCAAGCGCACCGGCATCATGACCACCCCCTACGCCGAGGCGGGCGGTTTCTGGAAAGTCATGCCCGATGCGCCGGCGCCCGATATCCAATGGCATTTCGTGCCCGCGGTGCTGGAGGATCACGGCCGCGACCAAGGTGAAGGGCCACGGCTTTTCCCTTCACGCCTGCGTCCTGCGGCCCAGAAAGCCGGGGTACGGTGACGCCTGAATTCCGCCGGACGCCGCCGCGCCGCCGCGCATCGATCCCAATTTCCTCGACGACGATCGCGATATCGCCACCCTGCGCGGCGGCGTCCGCCTGTCGCACCGGATCGCGGATGCACCGTCGCTTGCGAAATACAATCCGCAGGACCGCAATCCGATCGATCTGGACGACGATGAGGCGCTGGACAGTCAGATCCGCGACCGGGCCGACACTGTCTATCACCCGGTCGGCACCGCCCGCATGGGTAGCGACGACGCCAGCGTGGTCGACACCCGAGTTGAAGGCGCGCGGCGTCGACGGGCTGTGGATCGCCGATGCCAGCATCATGCCGCGGCTGGTCTCCGGCAACACCAACGCGCCGAGCATCATGATCGGCGAACGCGCAGCGGATTTCGTGAGAGAAGCGCTGCGCTGACGACAGCTTAAAAAAAGGGCCGGAGCGATGAAGCCCCGGCCCGTCAAGTGATGTTCGCAGGAGGAACATCGTGTGGCGGGTCGGGGCGGGAGAGATTGCCCCGGTCCGCCAAACCGTTGGTCAGTCGTACTCGATCAGTTGTAGGCGCGCTCCCCATGTTCGCCGATGTCGAGGCCTTCGCGTTCGACATCTTCGGTCACGCGCAGTCCGGTCATCAGCCTTGACGATGACCGCCACGATCGCGGTGCCGATGGCGGCCCAGGCGATGGCGACGGCGACGGCGATGATCTGGATCCAGACTTGCGCGCCCATCGCGGTCGAACCGTCGCCCGGCCCGCCCAGCCCCGGCTGGTAGACGATGCCGGTGCCGATCGCGCCGACGATCCCGGCCACGCCGTGAATGCCGAACACGTCGAGCGCATCGTCGTAGCCCAGCTTCGCCTTCAGCTTCGCCACCGCGAAATAGGCAACGACCGATGCGACGATACCCAGCACGATCGCGCCGAACGGTCCGGAGTTGCCCGCCGCCGGGGTTACCGCCACCAGCCCGGCAATGACGCCCGAACAAAAGCCCAGCGCGCTGCCCTTATGCCCGGCGAACCGTTCCATCAGCATCCAGGCCAGCGCCCCTGCCGCCGTCGCGACGAAGGTGTTGATCATGGCCAGCGCGGCGGTCCCGTCCGCTTCCAGTTCGGACCCGGCATTGAAGCCGAACCAGCCGACCCACAGCAGGCCCGTGCCGATCATCGTCATCACCAGACTGTGCGGCGGCATGGGTTCGGTGGGATAGCCCTTGCGCTTGCCCAGGAACATCGCCAGCACCAGCGCCGATACGCCGGCGTTGATGTGCACCACGGTACCGCCTGCGAAATCGAGCGCGCCCATATCGAACAGCAACCCGCCTTCGGCCCACACCATGTGCGCGATGGGGAAATAGACGATCGTCAGCCAGATCGCGGTGAACAGCATGACGGCGGAAAACTTGATCCGTTCCACCGTCGCGCCCACCACCAGTGCGGCCGTGATCGCAGCGAAGGTCATCTGGAAACTGACGAAGACATATTCGCTGATAACCTCGTCGCTGAATGTCGCCGCCGTGCTGTCGGGCGTAATCGCCGGCCAGAAACATATTTCCCCCAGCGAAGAACGCGTTCCCTTCCGGCCCGAATGCGGTGGAATAGCCCCACATCACCCAGATCAGCATCGCGAGCGTCGCCGCGCCGCCGACCTGCGTCATGGTGCTGAGCATGTTCTTGGACCGGGTCAGCCCGCCATAGAACAGCGCCAGACCCGGCAAGATCATCAGCAACACCAGCATCGTGGCCGTCATCATCCAGGCGTTGTTGCCCGGATTGGCGCACGGCGGCGCGTTCTGCGCACGGCAACCTGCCACGGCATCCTGCGCCATTGCGGCGGATGCGCAACATCACTGAGGCGAGAGGCGCCGATTGCCAGTGTGGCGGTTTTGCGGATCATGTGGAACTGCCTTGTCGATGGTTGTGCGGGCGCTCACAGCGCCAGGTCGCCGGTTTCGCCGGTGCGGATGCGCGTGGCGGAGGCAAGGTCGAACACGAAGATCTTGCCGTCGCCGATGGATTGGGTGCTGCCGGTCTGCTGCATGGTTTCGACGACCTGCGGGGCGAGATCGTCACCGCACGCGATCTCCAGCTTCACCTTGGGCAGCATGTTGGTGGAGTATTCCGCGCCGCGATAGATTTCGGTCTGCCCTTTCTGACGACCGAACCCCTTCACTTCCGTTACGGTCATGCCCGCGACGCCGACTGCGCTCAATGCATCGCGCACTTCGTCCAGTTTGAATGGTTTGATTATGGCAATGATGTATTTCACCGTCTGCCCCCGATAATGCGAAAAGTTCGCGCAATTCTTGTGAAGCGACCCGAACGGATCGCGATCACAACGAACTTCGCAACTATCGTGCCATTATCGATTTATGGTGCAATGCAGCGAATTGAGCCGCCAGGAATGACCCCACACCGGGCCGGCGCGGTTTACTCTGCCTGCTTTCTGGACAGAACTGCCTAAAAAGCGGCAGCCTATCCGCCGATATAGCGATCGGTGGGGCGCACGGGCAGCCCATCGATGCTGGTGCGGCGGTCGCCGATCTTGTCGACCCATCTGTCCGGGTCCGCCTGCGCGTGATATTTCGTCAAAGTGGCGCGCTCCCGCTCCAGTTCCATGACCGGGACGCCCCAGCCGCAGCTGGTCTGCACGCTGTCCACCGCGATGTCGAAAATCTGGCGCGTGCCGGGCATCATGGTGAAGTGGCTAGCCAGCTCCTCCCATTCGGCATCGGCGGGCAGCACCGGGCGGCCCGTGCCATAGATCCGCAGGATCAACGCCGGCTGTTGGAAATTGCACACCATGATCGTGATCCGACCATCGGCGAGCAGATGGGCGTGCGTTTCGTTGCCGGACCCGCCCAGGTCGAGATAGCCGACCCGGTCCGGCGCCAGCACCCGAAACGCGTCATACCCCTTGGGGCTGAGATTGATGCGCCCCGATCCGCCGCCGTCGCAACGAAAAACACGGCCTGCGCGTTCAGCATCGCAGTGTGATCGTCGTTCAGAGTGTCGAAAAAATCCATCAGAGAAACTCCCGCAACGTGGTCATGAACCGGTCGAACTGATCGTGGTGCAGCCAATGGCCGGCCTGTTCGAACACCTGCAGTTCGGCGTTTGCGAAATGATCCAGCCGCCCATCCTTCGCCGGGTTCGACGCCCAGCTGTCCTCGCCATACAACAACAATGTCGGCGCGGCGATTGCGGCCCAGTTTTCGTGCAGCAATGCGGGATCCGTGTCGTTGACCGGCCAGACATTCAAATGCGGATCGAATTTCCAGCTGAACGTGCCGTCCTCGTTACGGTTGATGCCATGCACCGTCAGATGGCGGGCCTGCGTTTCGGTCAGGTAGGAGTTCTCCTCGATCATGCGCGCGAACGCATCTTCGATCGAATCGTAACGGCGCGGGGTGCGTCCGGCCGCCTTGCGCTTCTTTTCGATGAACGCGCGCATGCGTTCGGGATACGGGGTCTGCGCCTGCTCCGCCATCGTTTTGGGCGACGGACCCAGCCCCTCTATCGCCACGACCTTGCGGACCATGTCGGGATAGACACCGGCATAACGCAACGCGACGTTGCCGCCCATTGAATGGGACACGATCGTCACCGGCCCGACCCCCAGCTGATGCACCAGTTGCGACAGGTCGTACACCATGTCGTTCACATCGTAGCGGCCATCGCTGACCCATTCGCTGTCGCCGTGGCCGCGATGGTCCATCGCAATCACATGCCAGTCATCGCGCAAGGCCTGCGCCGTCCAGTCCCAGCTGCGCGCATGGTCGCGCCCGCCATGAACCAGCACCAGCGGCGGTTTGCCGCGATTGCCCCAATCGCAATAATGCAGCCGCAGCCGCTGCGAGATGAAGGTCTGCGACATCGGGCCGAGCAATGGCGCGTGTTCGGCAACGGTTTCGGGCAGCTTGCTCTGGGTCATCCTATCGCTCTTTCGTCGCGCTGAAAGTCAGATCGGCGTGGCGTTCCTGCTGGTAATTCACGTCCCATGGGCTTTTCGCCATGAACACCATGTCGCCATCGCGGTCGCGCGCCAGATTGGCGCGGCTGACGCTTTCGAACGCGTCCATCGCTTCCGCCGGGCCTTTCAGCCAGCGCGCAGTGGCGAAGGGGGCAGGTTCCAGTTCCGCCTCCACCTTGTATTCCGCCGCCAGCCGAGAAATCAGCACTTCCAGCTGCAACTGCCCGACCACGCCGACGATGTGCTGCGCGCCCAGTTCCGGGTAGAACACCTGGATCACCCCTTCTTCGGACAGATCGTCCAGCGCCTTTCGCAATTGCTTCGTCTTGGTCGGGTCGAGCAAGCGAACGCGGCGCAGGATCTCCGGCGCGAAATTGGGCAGGCCGGTGAAGCGGATATCGTTCGTCTCGCTCAACGTATCGCCCACCCGCAGCGTGCCGTGATTGGGAATGCCGATGATATCGCCCGCTTCCGCCGTGTCGGCGATTTCGCGATCCTGGGCGAAGAACATGATCGGCGAATGGATCGCGATGGGCTTGCCGTGGCCCGACGGGGTCAGCTTCATGCCGCGTTTGAACGTGCCCGACACCTGCCGCATGAACGCGATCCGGTCGCGGTGATTGGGATCCATATTGGCCTGCACCTTGAACACGAAACCGGTGACTTCGTCCCGCTCCGGGCTGATCGTGTCGTCGCCGGCAGGCTGCGGGCGCGGCGGCGGCGCGTGGCGCGCGATGGCGTCGATCAATTCGGTCACGCCGAAGTTTTTCAACGCGGAGCCGAAATAGACCGGCGTCAGGTCGCCGTTGCGATAGGCATCGAAATCGAATTCGGGATAGCCGATCCGCGCCAGCTCCGCCTCTTCCGCGAACATCTCGGGCAGCACCGCATCGGCGTCGCGCTTACCCAGAAATTCCTTCGACGGCCCTTCCGGCCGGGCCACCGCGCCGGTCTCGTAATCCAGAATGCCTTCGAACTGGCCGCCCATGCCGACCGGGAACATCTGCGGGCTGACATCGAGCGCCAGCATGTCGGCGATTTCGTCCAGCAATTCGAACACCGGGCGCCCTTCGCGGTCGACCTTGTTGACGAAGGTGATGATCGGGACGGAGCGCAGGCGGCACACTTCGAACAGTTTGCGCGTCTGCGGTTCGATCCCCTTGGCGGCGTCGATCACCATGATGGCGGAATCGACGGCGGTCAGCGTGCGGTAGGTGTCTTCGGAAAAATCCTCGTGACCCGGCGTGTCGAGCAGGTTGAAGGTGATGACGTTACCATCCGCATCGGGCCGCTCGAACGTCATCACGCTGGACGTGACGGAAATGCCGCGCTGCTGCTCGATCTTCATCCAGTCCGACCGGGCCCGCCGCGCCTGCCCGCGCGCCTTGACCTCGCCCGCCAGATGGATCGCGCCGCCCTGCAGCAGCAGCTTTTCCGTCAGCGTCGTCTTGCCGGCATCGGGATGCGAAATGATCGCGAAGGTGCGGCGGGAATTGGGCACGGAATTATCGGTCACCCGCGCAGCTCCGCACCCAGCTTGGCAGCGGCCGCCACGATACGGTCCGAAATCGCCTTCAGGTCGGCATCGGTGAAGCTCTTCTCGCCCGGCTGCAGAATCACTTCCAGCGCGATGGATTTCCTGCCTTCCGGCACGCCCTGCCCGGCAAACACGTCGAATATCCGTGCATCGACGATGGTCGCTTTGTCCGCGCCGCGCACCGCGCGCAGCAAGTCGCCTGCCGCCAAGTCGGCCGGAACCAGAAACGCGAAATCGCGCGTGACGGACTGCAGCGCGGGCGGGGTGTAGGCGGGGCGAGCGAAACCGATCGCGCCCTTTTTTGCCGGAATTGCATCGAGGAACAATTCCACCGCGACGACCGGGCCGTCCATATCGAACGCCGTCAGCGTGCGGGGATGCAGCGCACCGAACCGGGCGAGAATGTTCTTCGGCCCCAGTCGCAGCGTGCCGGACTGGCCGGGGTGAAACTGTTCGCCGGCATCGCCCATCACCTGCAGCTTGTCGACCGGCGCACCGGCTTCTGCAAGCAGAGCCAACGCTTCTGCCTTGGCGTCGAAGGCATCGAACGCGCCCGCCTTGCCATGCTGCCAGCCGCGCGGTGATTTTCGCCTGCCAGCACGATGCCCAATGTCGGGTGCTCGTCGCTCGATCCGTCCGCGCGCGGAAATAACGCCGCCCGATTTCGAACAGGCGGCTGCCGGTGGCGCCGCGATCGGCGTTGCGCTTCGCCGCCGACAGCAGGCCGGGAATCAGCGACGGCCGCATCGCCTTCATCTCCTCGCTGATCGGATTGTCGAGCACCCACAGCGGCTGACCGTCGTTCGCGAAATGCTCGGCCTCGGCAGGCGGCAGGAAGGACCAGGTGATCGCCTCGTTCAGACCGCGCGCGGCGGCGGCACGGCGAATGCGGCGTTCGCGCTTCTGTTCGTGGCTGGCCGTCGGCTGGGCCACGCCTTCGGTGCGGGGCAACGCCACGCTGGCGACGTTGTCCAGCCCGTGAATACGCACCACTTCCTCGACCAGATCGGCGGGGCCTTCCACATCGTGACGGCGCAGCGGAACGGTGACTTGCCACGGCGTATCCTCGGCGGCGACCTCGAAATGCGAGCGCGGCCAGGATGTCGCGCTGGTCGATCAGCGGCAATCTCGACGCCGCCCAAACGCTGCGTCAGACGCGGGATCGAACGCGATGACCTTCGGTTCGGTCGGCGGCGAACCGGCGCGCACCGCTTCCGAAGCCGTCCCGCCCGCCAGTTCCACGATCAGACCGGTCAGCAGTTCCAGCCCGTCATCCAGAAACGCCGGATCGACGCCGCGTTCGAACCGGGTGCGCGCATCGGACGCCAGGCCCAGCTTGCGCCCCGTCGCCCGATGCGCGGCGGATCGAAATAGGCGATTTCCAGCAGCACGTCGGTGGTGTCCGACGTACACGCCCGAATCCGCGCCGCCCATGATCCCGGCGATGTCGTGCACGCCCCCATCGTCGGCGATCACGGTCATGGTGTCGTTCAAGCTGTAGGTCTTGTCGTTCAGCGCAACCATCTGCTCGCCAGCCTTGGCGCGGCGCGCCACTACCGCGCCGATCCAGCTTCGCCAGATCGTAAGCATGGGCCGGGCGGCCATAGGCCAGCATCAGATAATTCGTGAGGTCGACGATCAGCGAAATCGGCTTCTGCCCCGCGCTCGCCAGTCGCTGCTGCAACCAGTCGGGCGACGCGCCGTTCGTCAGCCCGTTGACGGTGCGACCATAGAATGCCGGGCAACCTTCGGCATCGTCGGTGCGGATGTCCGACGGCGCAGGGGCCATTTGCCGTGAATTGCGGGAAGGCGATCGGTTTCAACGTGCCCATCCCCGCCGCCGCCAGATCGCGCGCAATGCCGTACACGCCCATGCAATCGGGGCGGTTGGGCGTGATCGCCACGTCGAAGATCGGGCTCGAACCCTGATAATCGGCGAAATCCGCCCCGACCGGTGCGTCGTCGGGCAATTCGATGATGCCGTCATGCTCGTCGCCCAGCTCCAGCTCGCGCACGGAACACATCATGCCATTGGATTCCACCCCGCGAATGGCGGATTTGCGTCAACTCCATCCCGTTGGATGGAACCACCGCGCCGGGCTGGCCCAGCACGCCCTTCATCCCCGCCCGCGCATTGGGCGCGCCGCAGACGACCTGCAGGGGTTCGCCGCTTCCGGTATCGACCGTCAGCACTTGCAACTTGTCGGCGTCGGGATGTTTTTCGGCGGTCAGCACCTGCGCCACGGTGAAGCCCGCCAGACGCTGCGCCGGATCGTCGATACCTTCGACCTCGATACCGATCGCGTTCAGCTTTGCCGCGATGTCGTCTATCGTGGCATCGGTTTCCAGATGGTCTTTCAGCCAGGTCAGGGAGAACTTCATGCCGCCGCTCCCACGCCGCCCGAAAGGGTCGGCTGGTCGAACGCGCTGAACCCGTAATGGTCGAGCCAGCGATTGTCCCCGTCGAAGAACGCACGCAGATCGTCCATGCCGTATTTCAGCATGGCCAGCCGGTCGACGCCGACCCCGAAAGCGAAACCCTGCCATTCGTCCGCGTCCAGCCCGGCGAATTTCAGCACGCGCGCATTGACCATTCCGCTGCCGAGCAGTTCCATCCACGCGTGCCCTTCAGCGTCGCCCGATCCGCCGACGACGCGGCGAGTTCCGGTGCGGTCTTTTTCGCTGCGATAGCCGACATCGACTTCGACGCTGGGTTCGGTGAACGGGAAATAGGACGGGCGCAGGCGCAGCACGATATCGTCGGTTTCGAAAAACGCTTTCAGGAACGTCTCCAGCGTCCATTTCAGATGGCCGAGATGAATGCCGTGGTCGATCACCAGCCCCTCCACCTGATGGAACATCGGCGTGTGCGTCGCGTCGCTGTCGCTGCGATAGACCCGGCCCGGCGCGATAATGCGAACGGGCGCGCCTTCCGCGACCATAGTGCGGATCTGCACGGGCGAGGTGTGGGTTCGCAGGAGAAACCGCCGTTCGTCCGCACCTTTATCGGGGAAATAGAACGTGTCGTGCATCGCGCGTGCGGGATGGTTTTCATCCATGTTGAGCGCGGTGAAATTGTGCCAGTCGTCCTCGATCTCCGGCCCGGTCTTTACCGCGAAGCCCAGATCGGCGAAGATTTCCGCCAGTTCGTCCATCACCTGGCTGACCGGATGCACGCTGCCGCGCGGGGCCTCCGGCGCGGGCAAGGTCAGGTCGAGCGTTTCGGTGGCCAGCCGCCGGTCCAGCTCCGCATCGTCCATCACCTGCTTGCGCGCGGCAATCGCATCGGCAACCTGCGCCCGTGCCCGCTGAATTGCGGGCGCGCGTTCGCTGCGTTCGTCGGGCGTCATCTTGCCCAGCGTCTTCAGCAGCTGACTGATCCACCCCTGCTTGCCGAGCGCGCCGATCCGCAACGCCTCCAGCCTCTCGGCCGTGTCGGCGGCGGCAATTTCGCCAAGGGTGTCCTGCGTGCGCGTTTGCAAATCGTCCATACCGTGTCCGCTAGATCATGTTGGCCCAAAGCAAAAGCGCCGCCCGTTGCCAGGCGGCGCATTTTGTAGGGTGTAAAGGCGGTCGGCTCAGCTTGCGGGCAAGGCCGCTTTCGCCTGTGCGATGATCGAACCGAACGCCGCGTTTTCGTTCATGGCGAGGTCGGCCATGACCTTGCGATCCAGTTCGATCCCGGCCAGCTTCACGCCGTGCATGAACTGCGAATAGGTCATCCCCTCCGCGCGGACGGCGGCGTTGATCCGCTGAATCCACAAACCGCGGAACGTCCGCTTTTTGATCTTGCGGTCGCGATAGGCGTACTGGCCGGCCTTTTCGACGGCCTGTCGCGCGACGCGGATGGTGTTCTTGCGGCGACCGCGATAGCCCTTGGCCTGGTCGAGTAACCGTTTGTGTTTCTGGCGCGTGGTAACGCCGCGTTTGATGCGTGCCATTGTCTATATCCTTTTTCGTAAATCGGGTGTCGGTCCGCCTTGCCGCCGCCCATCCCATGATCGCCTTTTCAGGCGGTCGGGCAGGCCAGCGGGGCCGGAGCCGCACTCAAACAATTACAACCCGTAAGGGGCCCATTTCTTGATCGTCTTCGCATCTGCGTCGGAGATCACGCTGGTCCCGCGGTTCTGGCGGATATATTTGGCATTGTGGCTCATCAAACGGTGCCGTTTGCCGACGACGCCATGCTTGACCTTGCCGGTCGCGGTCAGCTTGAAGCGTTTCTTGACGCCGCTCTTGGTCTTCAGTTTGGGCATTTTCGGTCTCCTGATCGGATGTCGGGTTGGAAACACGCCATGCCAGCCCTGGCAGCCCTAACGGCCAGACCGGCAATATCCCGCGTGTTTGCGAAGCGGCGCACCTAACCGCGCACCCCCGCAAACGCAAGTGGAAAGGGGCGGCTCGGCGGGATCAGCCCAGCGCTTCCAGCACATCCTCCAGCCGCGCCGGATCGCCCAGCGCCAGCACGTCGCCCGCGCTTCCCTCGTGCAACGGATCGCCCGCCCAATCGGTCATCATGCCGCCCGCACCTTCCACCACCGGAACCAGCGCCGCCCAATCGTACAGCTTCAGTCCCGATTCGCAGATCACGTCGAGATGCCCGCTGGCGAGCATGGCGTAATTGTAACAATCGCCGCCCATCACCATGCGGCGGTGATCGGTTTGCCCGGCAAGCGCCATGAACCGCTCGCCCTTCGCGCGGGTTGAAATAATGCGGCCCGGTGGTCGCGAGGGTGGCGTCCGACAACTCCCGGCAGGGGCGCGTGCTGCACGGCGCGCCGTTGAACAGCGTGGGCTCCCCCGTCACGCCGACCCAGCGTTCATGCAGGATCGGCTGGTCGATCACGCCCAGCACCGGCCAGCCATCGACCAGCAATGCGATCAACGTTCCGAAAATCGGGCGCCCCGCCAGAAAGCCGGTGGTTCCATCGATCGGGTCCAGCACCCATTGCCGGTTCGATCGCCCTTCCTCGCTGCCGAACTCCTCCCCGATAATCCCATCCTGCGGAACCTCGGCAGTCAATATCCGCCGTATCGCCTCTTCGGCAGAACGATCGGCGATGGTAACGGGCGAGGCATCGCCTTTGCGCTCCGCCCCCACATTGCGGAAATGCGGCCGGATCGCCGCACCTGCCGCATCGGCCAGTCGATGCGCGAGCGCGACTTCCGTATCGAACGCGCCCATATCAGTCGAACAGGAGCTGACGCTGCTTTCGTCGGCGATGCGGCGGACGGCTTCGCCGACCAGCGGGGCGATGGACAGGATGCGGATGCGGTCCGACGCGATCGCATCGTCCGACGGTTTGATCGTGTCGGTGATGACGAGCTCGGTCAAAGCGGACGAATTGACCAGCTCCACCGCGCGGCCCGACAGGACGCCGTGCGTGATATAGGCGGTGACGCTTTTCGCCCCGTCCGCCAACAGCGCCTTCGCCGCATTGCACAAGGTTCCGCCCGAATCGACGATGTCGTCGATCATCACGCAATGCCGCCCGCTGACATCGCCGATAATGTTCATCACTTCGGATTCGCCGGGCCGGTCGCGGCGTTTGTCCACGATGGCGAGCGGCGCATTGTCGAGCCGTTTGGCCAGCGCCCGCGCGCGCACCACGCCGCCGACATCGGGGCTGACCACCATCAGATCGCGGTCGCCGTATCGCGTCTGGATATCCGCCGCCATGACCGGCGCGGCGTAGAGGTTGTCGGTCGGAATATCGAAGAAGCCCTGGATTTGTCCCGCATGCAAATCGACCGACAACACACGGTCCGCGCCCGCTTCGGTAATCAGATTGGCCACCAGCTTTGCGGAAATCGGCGTGCGTGGGCCGGGTTTGCGGTCCTGCCGGGCATACCCGAAATAGGGGAGCACGGCGGTGATCCGCTTGGCCGAAGCGCGGCGCAGGGCGTCGATCCCGATCAGCAATTCCATCAGATTGTCGTTCGCCGGAAAACTGGTCGGCTGGACGATGAACACATCTTCGCCCCGCACGTTCTCGTGGATTTCCACGAAAATTTCCTCATCCGCGAACCGGCGGACCGTCGCATCGGTCAGCGTCATGTCGAGATACCCCGCCACCGCGCGCGCCAGGGGCAGATTGGAATTGCCGGACATGATTTTCATTGCTGCGCGCTCCAGTGGGCATATCGGTTCGGATCGCTAACCCGCCCGCGTGGCCGATGGCAACAGGGCCCGGCCGGATGTGCACGGGCGCAAAGAGCGGCTTACGAACGCTTACCGAATTTTTGCGCGGAATTGCAATTCGATGGCGGGATTGGGGTTGCCCGGCAGCATCGACCCGCCCGGCCGCACGCATATGTACCGCACGTTGGGGTCATAGGCCCCGACCGGCGTGTATTGGCATTGCGCCAGAGCATTCGGCGCGGTGGAGCCATCTGCGAACCGCAGATCGCGTGCGGGATCGAACGAAAGCCCGCTGCTGCCCAGCGCCACGGAAACGGGCGAGACGACATTGTCCCCCGGATCGAAATCCGCCGTGCGGAACGCCATCGTCACGGGCATCGCATCGACCAGGAACAACGTGTTCGCATCCACGGCGCCATCCCCGATATTCACCACCTCGATCGTGTAGGTCACGTCGCTTCCCGGTAATGCGAACTGCGTCCCCCCCGCCATCGTTTCCGATCGCTTGGTCGTCAGCAGTTGGGCCGGATTGTCGGTCGCGGTCAGGCGTGTCTGCTGCGTCAGAATGCGCGATGCCCCTGTGGTGTTCGTCGCATCGCTATAGCTGGTTTCCAGAACATCCCCGACGCGCGCCGACATCGTGCCGTTGTCGTTCGGCCCCCTCGCGCCGTTGAGCGTCGGCAGGCTGGCGCGAAAGACCCCGGTGTTCGGTCCGGTTTCGGTCAGCGTTATCGTTTCCACCTCGCCGGTGCGGGTGTTGCGAACCGACACCGTCAGCGTGTCGATCGCACCCGTACGCCGATTGCGATCGGCATCGACCACTTCGATCGTGACTGCATTGCCCAGCTTGCGAGAGAGCGGCGCGGTCAGGCGCGCGTCGCTGCCCAATAGGGGGCGCAGCACCAGCTGGAACGTGCTGGGCCGTCGGTCGCAACCGCCGTTGATGAACGCGCCGCCGCCGATGGTCGTTTGTGCCTGCGGCACCTGGACCGCGCCGGCAAAGCTGAAACCGGGGCCGGTCACCCGTTCGTCGAACAATTCCGTGCCGCCATTGTTGAAGGTGGTGAAGGCGCTGTTCTTGCCCGTTCCAACGAAGGAGAACACGTAATCGTTGGCCTGCGCCGCGACGGATGCGAAGGGGAGCGTGCCACTGCCGTTCGCATTGGCCGTACTGCAAAACCGAGCGAAGCCGCGCGGTGGATCGTACACGCCGGCCTGATCGATGTTGAGCACGGTGGCGAGATATATCAGCGACGCGGCGGGGTCGGGACCGTAACGAACCTGCAAGGTCGATGCGCCTGCGGGAAGGTCCGCTTCACGCAGGATGAAAGCCGTCATCCGGTTGCGCTTCGCCTGCTGCGCCTCGATCGTGCCCAGGCTGACCATCGGCACATTGCCGAGCGTCGCGCTGGTCACTGTGGAGGTTTGGTTGAGATCGTATTCGGAAAAGACGATCGCGACCACGACGCGGTTCTCGCCTGGCGCGGGCGTATAGCTGCGCTGATAGTCGCGCGTGGTGTCGTGGTTGTTGACGACCGTTTCATTGGATATCTGCGCCAGCGCCGGTGTCGCCCACACGAACGGCAGGCAAACCAACAGGAAGCGGCATAGGCGCGACAAGGCGAACACCGGACCGGCGTTCGCAGAGCGAGCTGTGGCTGACGCAACCATAATGCCGCGGCGTTAACCAAAAAGGGTTAACGAACAGGACTTGACGAAGGCGTAACAGCCGGTTTGACGTGCATCGCTGGAGCCAGCGCGACCTGTTTGCGAAGCGCGCAGGACCGTCGTGCCTCAAGCTTATGAACTGCGCCAACCCATCGTTAGCTCACGCGGTGTTCGCCTTTAATCCAGCGCACCGTGCCGGAACTGGCGCGCATGACCACGCTTTGGGTCGTCATGCGGCCGCCGCGCAGTTTCTTCACGCCGTCGAGCAGCGAACCTTGCGTTACACCCGTGGCGGCAAAGATGCAGTCGCCGCTGGCCAGTTCTTCCAATTTGTAGATGCGGTCGAGATCCTCGATACCCCATTTGCGGGCGCGGGCGCGTTCGTCGTCGTTGCGGAACAGCAGGCGGCCGTTGAACTGCCCGCCGACGCAGCGCAGGGCCGCCGCCGCCAGCACGCCTTCGGGCGCGCCGCCCTGACCCATATACATGTCGATCGTGGTGTTTTCGTCCGTGGTGGCGATCACGCCCGCCACGTCGCCATCGCCGATCAGCACCACACCGCAACCGATGCCCCGCAATTCCGCGATGATGTCCGCATGGCGCGGGCGGTCGAGGACGCAGACGATGATATCCTTGGGCTGGACGCCCTTTGCTTCGGCCACGGCGGTGACGTTTTCGGTCACGGATTTTTCCAGGCTGATGACGCCTTCGGGATAGCCCGGACCGACCGCCAGCTTGTCCATATAGACGTCGGGCGCGTTCAGCAGGCAGCCTTCTTCCGCCGCTGCCAGCACTGCCAGCGCATTGGGGCCGGCCTTGGCGGTGATCGTCGTGCCTTCCAACGGATCGAGCGCAATGTCGATTTTCGGGCCCTTGCCGGGCGCACCGCCGACCTTTTCGCCGATATAGAGCATCGGCGCTTCGTCCCGCTCACCCTCGCCGATGACCACCGTGCCATCCATGTAGAGCTCGTCGAAGGCGGTTCGCATCGCTTCCACGGCGGCGGCATCGGCGGCCTTTTCATCGCCGCGCCCGATCAGATCGGACGCCGCGATCGCTGCCGCCTCCGTCACACGGACCAGTTCCATGACCAGCACCCGGTCGAGCGCATTCGCGGCGGGTTTGTGGGGGGCAGCGGATGTGTCGGTGACCGTATCGTTCATTGAAAGTTCAGTCCTTCAAGGGCTGGTGGGCAGGGCAAGCGGGCCGTGGAGGCGTCGGTGCTGCGCTTAAACATGGGAGGGGCGGATGTCGAGCAAGCTGATGCCGTGCTGCCTGATGCTTGCCGTCCTGTGCCTTTCCACGCCGGCAATAGCACAAGGCGGCGATCCGGGGCCGAGCGCGGAACAGGCGCTCGCCACTGCCGCCGAACGGCTCGGCCCGCCGCCACCGGTCGAAGATTGCGGCGACGCGAACCTGCCGACGACCGAAAACGTCATCGTCGTATGCCGCCGCCGGATCGATCAATCGCAGTTCCGCATCCGAAGCGACGGCGCGGCGGAGGATGCCTATGCCGAAGCGACCAAATTCGCAAACGACCCCCAGGCGCCCGAATTGTTCGGCATTGCCAATCACGGGGCGGTGGCGGCGCGCAGTTGTTTCATTCCGCCCTGCCCACCACCGCTCGCGATCATCATCGATGTCGAGGCTTTGCCCCAAGCGCCGCCGGGATCGGATGCCGACCGGATCGCGCGTGGACTGGCCCCGATCGGCGACGGAAACCGCGCGCAATACGAAGCCGAACTGGGCCTGCCTCCGCGGCCGAACGCACGCCCCGATGAACAACCGGGCGCTCAACCCGGCATACGCCCTGCGCCCGATCCCGAAGGATAACGCGCTACGTCCGCAGGATGGGCATCACCAGCGGCGCATCGGTCAGGCTGTCGGACCCGTCGAGCAGGCGCAGCGCCTCGTCCACCGCGCCTTCCGCCCCCTCATGCGTGACCAGCGCGACCAGCACTTCGCCGCCATCGGCGGATCGTCCGCGCTGGATCAGGCTTTCGATCGATACGCCCGCATCGCGCATCGCGGCGGTGATTTCCGCCAGAACGCCGGGGCGGTCGTTCACCGTGAAGCGCAGATAATTGCGCCCGACCCGGTGGCCCGGATCGGCGCAAGCCAGCGTCTTCAATTCCGCCACCGGCAGCGCGAACGGCTCCATCCGCAGGCCGCGCGCAATGTCGATCAGATCGGCGACGACGGCGCTGGCCGTCGGTCCATCGCCCGCGCCTGCGCCCTGGAACAGCAGGCGACCGGAAAAATTGCCTTCCGCGACAACCGCATTGGTGGCCCCATCGACATGGGCGAGCGGATGATCCTTGGGCACGAGGCAGGGCCGCACGCGCTGTAGCATTTGCGTGCCGCCGTCTTCCGCGTCGCCGTCCGCGCGCCCTTCCGAGCCCCCATCCAGATCGGCCATCCCGATCAGGCGGATAACGAAACCCAACGCCTCCGCCTGGGCGATATCGGCGGCGCGCACGGCGGTAATTCCCGTGCAGCGCACCGCGTCGAAATCTATCCGCGCGCCGAAACACAGCGCCGCCATGATCGCCAGCTTGTGCGCGGCATCGACCCCCTCGATATCGAAGGTCGGATCGGCTTCGGCAAAACCCAGACTCTGCGCCTCCGCCAGCACGTCGCCGAAGCTCGCGCCGGTGTCCTCCATCGTCGACAGGATATAATTGCATGTGCCGTTGAGGATGCCGTAGATGCGGCTGATATCGTTCGCCGCCGCCCCTTCGCGCAGGCCCTTCACCACCGGAATGCCGCCTGCCACTGCCGCTTCGAAAGCGAAGGCCGCGCCGCTCTTCCCGGCCAGTTCGGCCAGTTCCATACCATGATGGGCGACCATCGCCTTGTTCGCGGTAACGCAATGTTTGCCCGCCGTCAGGGCCGCGCGGGTCAGCGCCAATGCCGGGCCGTCGGATCCACCGACCAGTTCCACCACCACATCCACATCGTCGCGCGCGGCGAGCGCGGTCATGTCGTCTTCCCAGGCATAGCCCTCCAGATCGACGCCGCGATCGCGGTTCCGGTCGCGCGCGCTGACGGCGGTGATGGCGAAACGGTTGCCCGTCCGCGCTGCGATCAGATCGCCGTTCTTCGCCAGCAATTCGATGACGCCGACACCGACGGTGCCAAGACCGGCCAGTCCGATCCGCAATACGGGCAGATCGTTCGTTTCGCCCCGATGATCGGACCTCGCATGATCAGGCATCGTCACGACCGTCTCCCGTCGCCACCGCTGTCGCCGTCGATCGTCGCGACCTGCAGGATGGTCCGCGTAGTGGACGGCAATGGTTGCGGCTTTCCGGTGGCCAGATCGACATGCACCTGCACCAGTTCCATGCTGGTGCGCGGGCCGTCGTCCAGATCGTCGCCCGCGCCGTGCAATGTCGCCGCGATCGTGACGCTGGTCGTGCCGATACGCCGCACCCAGATGCGCCCCTCCACCTCCTCGTCCAGCGCCAGCGGACTGTGGTAATCCACCTGCGCGCGGGCGACGTGGAATTCCAGCGCACTGTCGCCGCCGAAATGCAGCCCCAGCTTGCGGAACAGTTCCGTCACCAGCAGATCGGCATATTCGAGATAGCGAGAATTGAAGACGACGCCTTGCGCGTCCACCTCTGCATAACGGACGCGAAAACGGTGGGTGTGGGGTGTGTTCATCCGCGCCCTTTGCCGCAGGCGGCGGCGATTGGGAACGGAAATAAGGTTCGCCTGGTGCGGATTACCCCAAAGTGCGCGGGCAGCTGCCCAATTCCCGCATTACGAAATCGTAATCGGCATCCGCACGCGCCCGCGATTGCGGATCGCGCGACAGATTGGCGGCACCGGGCAGCTGCGCCGGCAGAAAACAGGCGAGGCGATACCATTCCAGCGTATCGCGGGCCGGCGCGCGGGCCGACTGATCGACGATCTCGGTCCACGACACGCCCCAGTTCGGTGCCATGCCGGGACGGCGTACGATGGTGACCGAAACCGGGCCGTCCCCCTGGGTATCGAGGAACAATTGCGTTTCGGATTCGCCGTCCAGATTGCCTTCCACCGACAGCGCATCGCGCACGCCCGTCACCACCGGCGGCGCGTCGCGCGCGACCATTTCGGCGAGGATGGGCCGCAGGCGATCTTCCAACCCCTGCGACCAGATCTGCTGGCCGCCCTTGCCGACCAGCTGCAATTCGCCGCTGCGCCCCGGCACCGGCAGGCCGAACAGGATCACTTGCGCCTTGCGAAGCTTGGGCGCTTTGCCCCGCGCGGTCAGCGGAACATCCACCAGATAGCGGATTTCCTCGCCCACGGGGACGGAGCCTGCAATCAAACCCGATGTGCGCGCTTCGATATACAATCGCGCGAAACCCGGCGCGAGGCCCGGCGCGCGTTCGGGGGCAAGCGTGGTCTGTTTGCGGATTTCGGCGCGGATAACCAGTTCGGCGGTCTGGGACAGATCGGCCAGATCGGCAAAGGTCGGTCCCGCCTGTTGAGGTCCGGTCTGTGCAGGCACGCCGACGCGCGAATCGACTTGCGCCATCACCGGCGAACACGCGACCGACATCGTGGCGGCGGCAATAATTGCAATGGTGGGGGCCGGTTTGCTGAACATCCAAGAAAACTCCGCACTGTGATTCGGCAATGATCGAACGTGGCGCATCGTCGTTCGTATTCATACCGGATAGGGTCGGATTGCATCCAACGCCTCACCCCGTGAATTCCCCCTTAACCGATAAAGGGTTTGCAGCCAGGGTTTAGGAAAGGTAAAGACTGCCGCTCGAACGGGGGGAACCGAACGATATCCCCCGAACGATGGCCGATTGCCGGTCGATCCACAGAAAGGCACTTGTCTTTTTATGCGGCATTCTGGCAGACGGAACATGGAATGACGTCGCGACGGGTCGAAACAAGGTCCGCAGTTGGCGTCCGATGCCGGTAACACCCGGTATGAATTGATGGAGTGATGCACCTGAATGGCCTATGCTGACCAACAGATGAGCGGTAACAAGATTGTCGCCATTATTATCGTGGCGCTAATCCATTTGCTCGTCGGCTACGCACTCGTCACGGGATTGGCCTATCAGGCCGTGACCAATGTGGTCGAACGCGTAACGACAGTGGATATCGACGAACCGCCACCGCCGGAGCCGGAGGATGAGCCGCCGCCGCCCCCACCCGAAGAAAATACCGCACCGCCACCGCCCGTCGCGCCAGCGCCGCCGGTGCAGATCAACACGCGTCCACCGGATATCCGTACGCAGCAGACCATTCCGCCGCCGGCGCCGCCAGCGCGGATCATTCCGCCGCCGGCCCCGATCGGTCGCCCCGTGCCGCCACCGGCGCCGCCACCGCCTCCGCCACCGCCACCGCCCGCACCATCGCAGGCACGCGGCGTACAACCCGACAATGCAGGCCGCTGGGCTGGACAGATTCAGTCCGACTACCCATCGCGTGCCTTGCGTAGCGGGGAAGAAGGCATCGTTCGCATGCGGATTACCGTCGGCACGAACGGTCGTGTCGAATCCTGCAGCGTGTCGGGGTCGTCAGGGTCAAGTACGCTGGACGACGCGGCCTGTCGCGGAATGCAGCGTTATGCGCGCTACAGGCCGGCGCTCAACGCTGCGGGCAATGCAATTTCCGCAACCACGACGCAGGCAATCAACTACCAGATACCGGATTAAACCCACCAATGCTGGTCCCAGTGGGCGCCGGTACAACACAGATTATTTTTTGAAGAGGACACCTCGCAATGCAAATGGAACTTCTAGCCGCTGCCGGTGAAGCAGCCCCGGAAAATGCCTTCGGCTTCTGGGAAGCTTTGAACCAGGGCGGAGTTATCGCCTATTCGATCTTCATCGTGCTGGTCATCATGTCGATCGGTTCGTTCTACATCCTGATTACCAAGTTGCTGGAACAGGCGAAGATCAACAAGCAGTACAAGGCCGTTCAGCAGAGCTTTTGGAAAGCCGGTTCGCTGCGCGAAGGTTCGACCAAGCTGGAAAAGAACAGCGCATGGCGTCAGCTGGTGGACGACGTTCTCACCGCCGACGAACAGCATGGCAAGATGACCGACACCACCGAACAGCACGATTATCTGCACGGTTCGCTGGCCCGGTCCGAAGATTCGATCAATGCCCGCCTCGCCGGCGGTCTGCCCTTCCTCGCATCGGTGGGCGCGACTTCGCCGTTCATCGGTCTGCTCGGTACGGTTATCGGCATCTATCGCGCCCTGATCGCCATCGGCCTGTCTGGTTCGGCGTCGATCGACAAGGTTGCCGGCCCCGTGGGTGAAGCGCTGATCATGACCGCCATCGGTCTGCTGGTCGCCGTGCCCGCCGTGCTTGCCTATAACTGGTTGCAGAGCCGCAACCGTCGTATCGCCGAAAAGCTGTCCGGTTTCTCGACCGATCTGCTCGCCAACCTGAATTCGAAAGGTTCGGTCAAGCCTGCTTACGTCACTTCGACTGCAGCGCCATCGCGCCCCGTCGCAACGCCAGCCGGCAAGGCCGGTTCGCCAGTGTCGAAGCCCGGCGTGACGCCAACGCCGACGAAGAAGCTTTGATCGTAGCGGCGTAAATTGGGAACAGGGGTGCCGATGCGACGGCACGGCACCCCCGCCCATTTGATATTCGGCCAACGCGCCTCAGCGTTTGTCGCAGATAACGAATAGGATTTAGGTATGGCGATTTCAGCGGGAGGCGGCGGTGGTGAAACACCGATGTCCGACATCAACACGACCCCCTTGGTGGACGTCATGCTGGTGCTGTTGATCATCTTCCTGATTGCGATTCCGGTTGCGATCCAGTCGATCGAAGAACTGACCATTCCGGTCATCCCGTCGACCGAATCGGAAGACAAGGTCGAAAACCTGTTGCTCACGGTCAGCACGACCGATGCTGCGGGCCGAACCGGTCAGGCGGGCGGCGACACGGGCTTTACCGGCGCCATTCGCGAGGGCGAATGCCGTGTGTATTTCAACAATGTGACGCCCGTATCGTCCGAAGAGCTGTACGATCAGGCGTTCGAACGGCTGGACGCCATCGTGCAGCGTGCAGGCGGGGCGGAAGTTCTGATGTCCGAACCCGAACTGATCCCGCAGGTTCACATCCGCGCCGACGTGGAAGCGCCCTGGCAGTGCGTGGCCGGTGCCATCTACAACGTGCAGGCGGCAGGTTATCCCACCGTCGGTTTCATTTCCAACCCGGTCGAACCATAAGATCGACCGACTTACAGTTCCGGTTCGCCGCACGGCGACCGGAACGAACAGCAATCAAGCAGGAGTAAACCCTAATGGCGATGTCAGGCGGCAAGGACGACGGCAGCCCGATGATGGACATGAACACCACGCCGTTGATCGACGTGCTGCTCGTGTTGCTCATCATGTTCATCATCACCATTCCGGTGGCGACGCATTCGACCAATATCGATTTGCCGGCACCGAACGACACGCCGCAGGATATCATCGTCGAACCGATCAAGAACAAGTTGGTTCTGACGCAGGACGATCAAATCCTGTGGAACGGAGATGCGATCGATCAGGGTCAACTGGTAACCCTGCTGCAACAGTCGATGCAGATCGATCCGGAGCCCGAATTGCAGTTCGAACCCGAAGCGCTCGCCAGCTATCAGCTGTCGGCGGACGTGCTGAACATCATCAAGGGGTCGGGCGTGACCAAGTTCGGTTTCGTCGGCAACGAAAAGTACCGGACATTCTCGGCAGGCAGCTAACCGCGCTCGCTCCGTATCAGATGAATACCGGAAGGGGCGGAGCGATCCGCCCCTTTTTCGTATGCCCCGTTCGGTGTCAGCCGCCACCCGCGACCGAAGTTAGGCGATATCCAGCGGATCGTCCGGGCGCATGGCCTGTGCGGCCAGACCCTCGGCTTCGACCAGCAGCTCGTCATCCGCCGACCCTTGCGGGATATTTTCGCGACCGATCAGCACCATGATCGGCACCGCCATCGGGCTGACCCGGTCCAGCTCGACATGGACCAGCTGTTCCGCCGCAACGTCCAGCACATCGCCCAGCCGCCCGATCTCCGTCATGGACGCCCGCGCATCGGCCCATGCCGCCTCGATCAAAACGTGATCGGGTTCGTATTTCCGCAGCACGTCGTAGATCAGATCGGTCGAAAACGTCACCTGCTTGCCCGTCTTGCGTTTTCCCGGCTGCTGGCGATCCACCAGCCCGCCGATCACGGCGACTTCCCGGAAGGCGCGGCGCAACAGATGGGAATCCTGCACCCAGTCGACGAATTCGTCCTGCAGAATATCCGGCGACAGCAGCGGCCCCGGATCGGTCACCGGTTTCAACGACCACACCGCCAGACAGTAATCGTTCGCGTTGAAGCCCAACGGCTGCAACCCGCGATCCTCCATCCGTTTGGTGATCAGCATCCCCAGCGACTGATTGCCGTTCCACCCGATATAGGTGTAATAGACGGTAAACTGCCGTTTGCCGTGCGGGAAACTTTCCACCAGCAATTCGTCCGGGCCGGGCAATCGGCTGCGCCAGTCCTGCATTTCCAGCCATTCGCGCACATCGTCGGGGAAGCGCGCCCAGCCGCCGCGATCGACCAGCATTTCGCGCACCCGCTCCGCCAAATGGGTGGTCAGCGACAATCGCGTTCCGCCATAGGATGGGATCATCGCCGCCCTGGTGGTCGCGCGCACGACCACCTCCATATCCTTCAGCTGTTCGACTTCCAGACTGGTCCCGGCAAAAGAGAACGTATCGCCCGGCGACAGTGCCGCGGCAAAGCGTTCCTCCACCTTCCCCAGCGATCGGCCATTACGGAACCGCACGTTCAGCATTTCGGAATCGATGATGATTCCGGCGTTCAAACGGTGCTTGGCCGCCAGCTGCGGATGGGTCAGCCGCCAGGTTGCAACGCCGCCTGCATCCACATCGCGCGTGATCCGCTTGAACCGATCGTAAGCGCGCAGGGAATATCCCCCGGTCGCAACGAATTCCAGGACGCGCGCGAAAGCCGTATCGTCCACCCATGCGTAGGACAGAGTGGAACGGATTTCCGCCAGCATGGCGTCCTCGCGAAACGGCGCGGCGCAGGCACAGCCCATGATATGCTGGGCCAGCACGTCCAGCCCGCCATTGCGGAAATCCTCCCCATCGCGCTGGCCCGCATCCACCGCTTCCTTCGCCGCGATGGCTTCCAGAAATTCGAACCGGTTGCCCGGCACCAGCAAAGCCCGGCTGCGCTGATCGAGCCGGTGGTTGGCGCGGCCGATGCGCTGCAACAGGCGGCTCGATCCCTTGGGCGCGCCCATTTGCACGACACAGTCGATATCGCCCCAATCGACCCCCAGATCGAGGCTGGCCGTCGCCACCAACGCACGCAGTTCGCCGCGCGCCATTGCCCCTTCCACCTTGCGCCGCGCCTCGCGCGACAGCGATCCGTGATGAATGCCGATCGGCAGATTGTCCTCGTTCGCATCCCACAGATGCTGGAAGATATATTCGGCCAGAAACCGCGTGTTGGTGAACACCAAAGTCGTTCGATTCGCTTTGATCCGTTCGTATAGTTGCGGGATCGCCCAGGTCGCCGCATGGCCGCCCCAGGGCACGCGTTCCTCTTCCGGCAGCAGGATTTCGACATCGGCGGGCGCGCCATCCTCCCCCTCGACCAGAGCAACGCTGTCCACATCGCCCCACGGCGCAAGCCATTCCTGAAACGCCGCCGGGCGTGCGACCGTGGCGGACAGGGCGGCGCGCTGCAAATCGGGGGCGATCGCCTGCAACCGGGACAATGCCAGCGCCAGCAGATCGCCGCGCTTGCCGGTGGCGAAGGCGTGCACCTCGTCGATGACGATCCGTTTCAGCCCGGCGAACAGGTCGATACTGTCGGGATAGGACAGCAGCAGCGACAGCGATTCCGGTGTCGTCATCAGCACATGCGGCGGCTTCGTGCGCTGGCGACGCTTGCGGTCGGACGGGGTATCGCCGCTACGCGTTTCGATCCGCATGGGCAGGCCCATATCTTCCACCGGGATGACCAGATTGCGCTGCACATCGTGCGCCAGCGCCTTGAGCGGCGAAACGTAAAGGGTGTGGAGCGTATCGGGCGCCTTGCCGCCATCCAGCCGCGACGGGCAGAATGCCGCCAGAGTGGGCAGAAACCCCGCCAGCGTCTTGCCTGCGCCCGTATCGGCCACCAGCATGGCATGTCGCCCGGCATCGCTGGCGGCCAGCATTTCGGTTTGATGCCGCCTGATCCGCCAGTCCCGCCCGGCGAACCACGCTGCTATCTCAGGCGGAACGGTGGAAGGAGCGGGGGCGGCGGGCATTGTCCCTATGTAGGGCGCGGCATCGATAAAGCGACCACGTCAAAAGGCAATTACTCGGCGGTGTCCTCGACGCGGTCGGCATCCTGCATCGCGTCGTCGAGGACGATGGGCAGATCCGCCATCGATTCTTGGGCAGCTTCCATACTTTCCTGCAAGTCAGGCACGGTCAGGCCCAACGCCCCGGCGATGCGCGCGCGTTCGGCGGGCGTCAGTGTGTCGAAGGTCTTTTCCGCCGGCAGATCGGCGGTGGCGGTTGCCATCCCGTTCATAATTTCCGGCATACGTTCCATCAGCATCGGCATCCCTTCCATCATGCTGGACATGGTTTGCGGATCGACGAAGATCATCATCGATTCATTGGCATAGGCCGCGCCCGTTTCGGTGGCGAAGAAGGCGTTAATGTCCATCAGCTGCGCCCGTGTGAACCGCACCGCATAGGCGCGCGAGAGGCCGGTACGGATGCCGGGTTCCATCTCGCCGTACAATTTCGCCAACTCGTCCGTCATATAGCGCACGGCCTGCGTCGTGCGTTCGCGATAGTTGGGATCGATCGTCTGCGAAATCGCAGCGAGGCTCGTCCGATCCAGTTCGCGCAATGTGTCGGCGTCCACGCCCGTTACGGTTGCCAGTTCGATGGCCGACATCGTGTCGCCTGCAAGAGCGCCGATCATATTCTCGATCGCGCCGCCCATCGTCTCGCGCATCATGCGTTCGTATGTCCCGTCGGGAATGATGCTCGCAACGGCTTGCGCGGCCAGCGGCAGGCGCGCCTCCTGTTCCGGCGTCAGGGGATCGGCTGCGAACGCATCCTGCATGGCGATGAGGGCATCGTCCATCCCGGCGAGTGGATCGGGTTCGTCCTGCGCGCTCAACGGGCTGGCGGTCAGTGCCAGAGCCACGAGTGCCAGCTTGCCTGATTTCATGATGCCCATTGCGATGCTCCTATTGTATGGCGTAGTTCAATGCGCCGCCTGTTCGCCGCGTTCGAGGCCGGACAGGTCCAGCTGTTCGTCGATCTGCGCCATCAGCCGTTCCAGCCCCGCTTCGCTGTCGCTTTCCGCGCGGGCGACCAGAACGTCCTGCGTGTTGGAGGCGCGCAGCAACCACCAGCCGTCATCGGTCGTCACGCGCACCCCATCGGTCGCATCGACGGCGGCGGGGCTGTCCGCCAGACGTTGTTCGACCTCGCGAATGGCGGCGAATTTGCGCGCCTCGTCCACCTGGAACCGCATTTCCGGCGTGGCGACGGTCTGCGGCATGTCGCTCCGCAATTGGGTGACGCTGCGCCCCAACCGCGCGGCGGAAGCCATCAGGCGCACCCCTGCATACAGCGCGTCGTCATATCCGTAATACGTGTCGGCGAAGAAGACATGGCCGCTCATTTCGCCGGCGAGCGGACTGGCGACCTCCTTCATCTTCGATTTGATCAGGCTGTGGCCGGTTTTCCACATCAGCGGCGTGCCGCCATGTGCCGCGACATGATCGAACAAAGCGCGACTGGCCTTCACGTCGGCGATGATGGTCGCGCCCGGTTTCGTTTGCAAAAGATCTTCGGCATAGATCATCAGCAGCTGGTCGCCCCAGATCACGCGCCCCTGCCCGTCGATCGCGCCGATCCGGTCGCCGTCGCCATCGAACGCCACACCGAAATCGCATCCCTTTTCCGCCACCAGCGCGCGCAAATCTTCCAGGTTCGCCTCCACGGTGGGATCGGGATGATGGTTTGGAAATTCGCCATCGACTTCGGTGTAAAGCAGGTGATGCGTGCCCGGCAGCTTCGCGGCGAGGCGTTCCAGCGCCGGGCCGGCCGCACCGTTGCCCGCGTCCCAGCCGATGGTCAGATCGGCATAGGACGCATGGTCCATCCCGCCCAGCCCTTCCAGCAGACGTTCGACATAGTCATCCAGAATGTCGCGCGTTTCGACCGTGCCCGTGCCGTCGTCCCACGCACCCTCCACTGCGATGCGGCCGAGTTGCTGAATATCGTCGCCGAAGAACGGGCGGCCCTGAAACACCATCTTGAACCCGTTGTAGTTCGCGGGGTTGTGACTGCCGGTTATCATGATGCCGCCATGCACATCCGCAGACGAAGCTTCGGCGTAATAGAGCATCGGGGTCGGTCCCATCCCCACGCTGACCACATCGCAGCCGCTGGCGTTCAGCCCTTCGATCAGGGCGTGTTCCAGCATGGGCGAACTGGTGCGCCCGTCGTAACCCACCGCAACCTTGCTGCCGCCTGCCGCGCGCAGCATCGTGGCGAAACCGCGCCCGATCGCGCGCGCATCGTCCGGCCCCAGCGTTTCGCCGATGATGCCGCGAATGTCGTATTCGCGAAGGGAGGTGTGGTCGAACTGATGGCTCATCGTGGATCTCGTTTGATGGGAGTGTCGGTCAGGCGGGACAGCAGCAGGTCGCGAGCGGCATCCGCTTCGTGAACCTGCCCGGCGCTGCCGCCGCGATCGGGGTGTACGCGCAGGATCAGCCGCCGATGCGCCTCTATCACCGCATTGATGTCGGCGGATTTCGAAACCGACAGCAGCGTGCGCGCCTCGGCCAGATCGCGGTGCGAGGTTTGCGGGGCCGAAAGATATTGCCACGGCCAGCGGCCGAAGATCACTTTGCAACCGACCGCCACGATCAGCGCGATGATGGCGACGCGCAGCATGGGTCAGGCAGGCTCCAGCATGGCGGCGGCAGTTGCGCCGGCAATACGATCGTTCGGCAAGCGCAGCGCCATCAACAGATTGCGTAATTCCTGCCGCGCGACCAGATGGCTGGTCCCCAATTCGCCCAGATGCCCCTTGTCCAGCAAGGTCAGCCCGCTGGGGAACAATTCGCGATAGATGACCCGTTCGGACAGACCCTGCGCCACGCGGAAACCGACGCGTTTGCTCAATTCCTTCAACGCGGCTTCGATCCTGCTCATATTGCGGGCCTCCGTTCGGCCGGTGCGGTTGCGGACCACCACCCAATCCATTTCCCGGCGCTGATCGCGTATCTGCGACCGGCTGCGTTTGAGGCGCGCTTCCCAGATCAGCTCGGCATAAAAGCTCAATTTGCGAACCTTGAAGTTTTCCCCTTCCACCTGGCCGATCAAATCGAAATCGACGAAGCTGTCGTTCATCGGCGTAACCAGCGTGTCGGCCTCCGTCGCGACATGGCGGGCGAAGGGGTCGTCGCGGCCCGGCGTGTCGAACACCAGAAAATCCGCGCCGTCCCCGATGGTCGCGGCCATATCTTCCAACGCCGCTACACTGTCGCCTTCGAACACGCTGCATTGCGCGCCGGGCAGCGTAATGGATCGGCGGGTTTCGGTTTCCTCGCGGTTTTCGAAATACCGCGCCAGCGTCCGTTGCCGGGGGTCGAGGTCGATGCAGGCCACTTTGGCCCCGCGATAGGCGAGCGCAACGGCAATATGCACGGCCGTCGTCGATTTGCCGGTTCCGCCCTTTTCATTGGCGAACACGATACGGTGGGGGGCCGGGCACGGAATGGAACTTTGAACTGTCACGAAGAAATTTCGCACCTTTATGCACGGGTGGGGTAAACGGCGCGCGCTGGGCTGCCTTGACCCGCAACGTCTTACCCAAGGGGATGCCGCCGTGCAAACCATCACCGACCTGCCGATGTTAAGAACCGCCATTGCCGGATTGCGGGAAAAGGGCGACACCATTGCCCTGGTTCCGACGATGGGCGCACTGCATTCGGGGCATATGGCCCTGATCGCGGAGGCGAAAGCGCGCGCCGATCATGTCGTTGCCAGCATCTTCGTCAATCCGACGCAATTCGGGCCGGGCGAAGATCTCGACGCCTATCCCCGTCCGCTTGCCGACGACACGGCAATGCTGGCTGGCGCGGGAGTCGCGGTGTTGTGGGCGCCGAGCGCGGCGACGATGTATCCCGACGGCTTCGCCACGACGATCGGTGTATCGGGCGTCAGCGAACGATTGTGCGGCGCGGACCGGCCCGGCCATTTCGACGGTGTGGCAACGGTGGTGGCCAAGCTGTTCAATCAGATCCGTCCCGACATCGCCTGTTTCGGCGAAAAGGACTGGCAACAGCTTGCAGTCATTCGGCGCATGGCCCGCGATTGCGATCTGATCCATCCGCGCGCCGACGCCATAGTGGGCGTGCCGACCGTGCGGGAAGCGGACGGATTGGCGCTGTCCAGCCGCAACCGGTATCTGTCCGCCACCGACCGCGCGCGCGCCGCCGCCTTGCCGCGCGCCATGCGCCATGCGATCATGCAGATCGAACGTGGTGACCCGGTGCGCGGGGCATTGGACGCGTTGCAGGCGGAGCTGCTCTCAGCAGGTTTTGCCACCGTGGACTACGCCGATCTGGCGGATGCCGACAGTCTGGCCGCGCTCGCGACTGCGCCGACCCGGCCCGCGCGCCTGCTGGTCGCAGCGCGGATCGGGGGAACGCGGCTGATCGACAACATGCCGGTCGGCTGACGCGTCAGGTTGCGATCCGCGGCACGTCTCTGGCTGCCCATTCGGCGATCCATTCGTCCATTCCGGGACGTTTGCGAATGGCGGTATCGGATTTGGGCGACACTTTGCCATAGATGGGAATCTCGCGATAACCGGGCCGCGCCTCTCCGAATGCCCAGCGCATGGAAACGTATGTGGCGGGGTCGCGGCCATCGATGCTCAGCCGGTCGTTCATGGCGCAGGCCAATTCCCATGCGCGTTGCGGCGAAGGGGTCCAGCGCAACAATTGCTTGGACCAGTACATTCGCAGATTGTTGTGCATCCAACCGGTGATAAGCCATTGTTTCTGTGCGGCATTCCACGTTTCATCCGGCGTGTTGCCATGCCACAGATCGTCGTCCGACAGCACGTCGCGCGCATCGTCCGCATGGTCTTCCATCGTCGCGCGCGCCGCGCTGGGCAAGCTGTCATAGGCGGTGAAGTTCGCGCCGACCTGCATCCGCCAATGCGTCCATTCGCGCCAGGTCAGCAATTCGTCGTAAAACTTGTATCGCACCGACGGTTTCACTCCGCCATCCTCCACGAACCGCATGATTTCCCACGGCGATGTCATCCCGAAATGGAGGTAGGGGGATAGTTGCGAGCAGCCGTTTTCCAACGCCGGATTGTTGCGGTCGCGCTGATAGCAGGGCAAAATCCGTCGCGAAAGCGCGGCCAGCCTGCGGTCCAGTTCCAACCGGTCTGCAGGATGTTCGGCAGATGGCGGCAGGGTATGATCGATCGCGCATTCGCCGACCACCGCGTCCAGCGCGGCATCGTCCATGGTGGCGATCGGCAGCGACCGAAACGGCAGATCGCCATCATATGCGGCAACCTGCGGCGCAACCTCCCGCCGCATCATCTGCCATTCCTGCCGCAAGGGGGAATGCGCGGCGCGAAACGCCTTGGTCGCGTGCAACCCCTTGGCGGGCAACGCCTTGAACGGGACCAGCCGCGTTGCATCCGTCGCGATCGTCAGCACATCGGATTTGTCGGCGAAGCTGCGCGCCTGCACTTGCCCGACGAAGGTGACATGCTGATCGACCACAACCGCCGCGGCATGTTTGGCCAGGCGATAGACCAGCCCCTTTTCCTCATGACCCGGTCGTTCGACATAATGGGCGGACGCGACCCCCCTTTTCGCCAACGCGCGCGCCATTTCGCGGCTTGCCCCCAACAGGAAACGATGCAGCCTGTCGGACGCATGCGGATAATCGGCGCGTATGCCGTGATAGACCAGAACGGGCAGTTCAAGCCGATTGGCCAGCGCGATGCCGGCGTCGATCGTGGGGTGATCGCGGCCCCGGATGGTCTGCTGCAACCAGACGAGCACATAGCGCGCTCCATCGCGAACCGGCCGATCGTTCAACACCGCGCTGCGCTGTTCCAGCTCATCGCCGAGGTGCGAAAGATCGAATGGTGTCATGGGGTTGGCCGCCGTTTTCAAACTGATCGAATGCGGGTGGCCTAGCATCGAACGCCCGCATTGCGACAGCACCGATTGGAATATCGGAACGGGCGTTATCTGGAGCGGGCGTTATCTGGAGCGGGTAAGGGGAATCGAACCCCTCTAGCTAGCTTGGAAGGCTAGAGCATTACCACTATGCTATACCCGCCCGCTGCGGTTGCATTTGCGCTCGCGGGGGCGCTGCGTCAACCGTTTGGTGCGATTGGCGCAAGCAATCCGCCCGGCCTGCGCCGGTCAGTCGGTCAGCGGAAACAGAGCCTCGCTGGTCGGTTCGGGTTCCGGCGTTTCCTCGACCTCTTCGGGTTCCGCGCTCAGATTGGTGGTGTCGTTGGGGACGCCCACGGTCACGCTGACCCGGCGGTTCAGGGCGCGCCCGGCCTCGTTCGGCGTGCCATCCGGGCGGGCATTGGGTTCGATCGGGTTCTGTTCGCCGAACGCCAGCGTTTCGATCCGCGTTTCGGCGACCCCATTGTCCGTGAACCAATCGCGCACGGCATCGGCGCGGGCCTGGCTCGCGCGCATATTGGCCGCATCCGTACCGCCCGCATCGCTGTGGCCTCGCAACAGGATGCGCCCGCCGCCCTTTATCTGCGGCGATTGCAATGTCTTGGTCAGTTCCGCGATGGCAGCCCGATCCAGCGTCGCGCCGCCATCGGGGAAGCCCACGATCGCGCGATAGGGTTCCAGCAGAACCGGCTCCGCCTCCACCCCGACGTCGGAATTGAAGATCGATTCGGTCGCCTGCGCTTCGGGCACTTGCGTTTCGGTCGCGATGGGTTCGGGCGCGGGCGCTTTCGTATCGCACGCCGCCAGAGTGACGGCGAGGGGGGCAATCATGGCGAACGGGGCGAGGCGGGCAGTCATAAAAGATCCTGTGTTGGCATGGCGGCGATCAGGCGGGCTTGGGTTCGGGTGGCAAGGAACCGTCCGAACCGGCTGGCTTGGCGTCGTTCTTTTCGGGTTTGTTTCCCGACCGCTTTTCGATGCGCTTCGCCGCGATTTCTTCGGGCGTTTTGGCTTTCGGCGGGGCGAAGGTGACGATCGTATCGCCCGAACGCGGATCGGGCCGCGCGGCGTGGGTGAAGAAGCGCATGGTGCCGGTGTCGCGCAGGATCAACAGCATGTTCGCTTCTTCCGGCAGGCTTTGCGTCGCATCGTCGAAATCATATTCGTCCGTCAGCGTGGTCTTGCGAAAGCCCCAGCCATCCGCCTTGCGGTCGTTGACGTCGCCGACGCCGAAACCGGATTCGAACAGCGCCCGTCCGCGCAGGGATGGCGGCAGAGCGTGGCGGTCGTCCTCATTGGTCGCCTCGCCCAGCTGATAGACCGAATCGCGCCCGATCTCGTGCGCGAATTCGTTGCAGACCAGCGTATTGTACGCCTCGTTCTCGGTCGCGGCGACCAGCACCTGGAACGGCGTCATGTCGAAATTGTGTTCGGTCGCCTCGTTCAGGATTTCGCCGTGGTAATAGGGTATGCCCGCCCGCCGCGCGATCCGCAGGCGTTCCCAGCTGGAATCGACCACCATGACCGGGGTTTTCAGCGCGTGCATCTCTTCGGCCAGTGCGATCGTCCACGGCGTGCTGCCCGCGATGATCAGGCCGGGCCGGGTGTTGCCTTTCACGCCCAGCCATTTCGCGACCAGATCGATGGTGAAGCCGTGCGCCACGATGGTCACGACCACCACTGCGAAACTCAGCGCGATCAGGGCGTTGCCATCGGCATAGCCAAGATCGGTCAGACGCAGGGCGAACAGCCCCGATATGGCGACCAACACGATCCCGCGCGGCGCAATCCAGGCGAGGAAGAACCGTTCGTTCCACGGCACGGAACTGCCCAGCAGACTGAGCAGGATGGTCAACGGACGCACCAGGAACAGCAGCGCCAGCAGGAACAGACCGAAGTTCCAGTTCAGATACACCAGCTCTTCGAATTTGAGCGATGCCGACAGCAGGATGAAAATGCCCGATACCAGCAGCACTGCGACGTTCTGTTTGAACGGATGAATGCTCCGCAAGCTGGAGACATGCTTGTTCGCCAACACCACGCCCATCACCGTCACCGCGACCAACCCCGCTTCGTGTTCGATCAGATTGGACAGCACGAACACGCCGATCACGGTCGTTAGCAAAACCGGCACTTTGAGGTATTCGGGCACGGCCCCGCGTGGAAATGCCCAAGCGATGACGACGGCGGCGGCATAGCCGATCAATCCCGCGACCACCGCCGCGATAATCATCGGCGGCACGACTTCGATGATCGACGCACCGGGGTTTTCGGCAACTTTGCGGAAATATTCATACGCGATCACCGCGCACAGGGCGCCGGTGGGATCGTTGACGATCGATTCCCATTTTAAAATCGATGCAGGCCGCGTCTGGACGGAGGATTGCCGCAGCAGCGGAATCACCACAGTCGGCCCGGTCACGACCAGAATGCCGCCGAACAGCACGGCGACGGGAACCGCCAAATTGGCGATATGAATGCCCGCCATCGCGCCCAGAAACCAGCCGATGATAACGCCCACGGTCGCCAGCCGCCAGACGGCATCGCCCGAATGCCGCAATTCGCGGAAATCCAGGCTAAGACCGCCTTCGAACAGAATCAGCGCCACGCCGATGGCGACCATCGGTTCCAGCAGATCGCCGAATGCCTGTTCCGGGTCGATCACGCCGAAAATCGGTCCGGCCAGGAAACCCGCCGCCAGCATCAGCACGATGGCGGGCCACCCGGTGCGCCAGGCCACCCATTGCGCGCCGATACCCAGAACGCCGACCAGCGCGATGACGAGTGCTTGTTCTTCCATCGTCAGGGCGTAACACCAACCGGGCCGATTGGGAAAGCGTCTGTTTTACAATCGCGTATCGGGCCTCTGCCGGATGGGCGGTGGCCGTCAATCGCCATCGAACGCCATCAACGCTTCCACCGCGACATCGGAATCGCGCAAACGGTCGGCCCCGTGAAGATCCGGCAGGTCGATCACGAACGCCGCATGGTCGACTACGCTGCCCGCCTGTCGCAACAGTTCCACCGCTGCGATGGCGGTGCCGCCGGTGGCGATCAGATCATCGACGATCATGACTCGCGCGCCTTGCGTCATGCCGTGGGAACTCAATTCCAACCGGTCCGTGCCGTATTCGAGCGCGTAATCCACGCCCAGCACCGGCGGCGGCAATTTGCCGGGCTTGCGGATGGGAATGAAGCCGATGCCCAACCTGTCCGCAACGGCCGTGCCGAAGATGAAGCCGCGCGCTTCCATGCCGGCGATGGACGTGCGCGCCGGTTTTGGCGGCATGTTCGGCCAGCAGATCGATGGTTGCGGACAAGGCGGCCCCGTCGGCGATCAGCGGAGTGATGTCGCGAAAGGCGATCCCCGGCTTGGGGAAATCCGGAACGGTGCGGATGAACCGTTTCAGTTCGTTCGCCGTCACGGTTTCGGGGATCGGGGGAAAGCGGCAATCATCCGAACGCCGCGACCCCGCACCATCAGCCTTTTTTCGCAGTCGTCTTGGGTTTGATCGCGGACCACACCTGCTTCTTCGCGAAATAGGCGAAAATCGTGGCGAAGATCAGGAAGCCCAGCACCGGCCAACCGCTTTGCTTGCGTTTGATCAAGGTCGGTTCGGCAGTCCAGGTCAGGAACGCGGCAACGTCCGTCGACATCTGCCCGATCGTCGGCATCCGTCCCGTCATCGTAGGTAACCTGATCGCGGCTGGTCAGCGGCGGGGCCATCGCGATGTTGAGGTTGGGAAAATATTCGTTGAAATAAAGGCCCTGCGGCGTGCTGAATTCCGGGAAATTCCTGCGTCAGTTCTGGCCGGAATCGGACCGTATCCGGCCAGCAGCGAATGCGACGTAATTCGTGCCGTCGTGCCGCGCCTTCGTCATCAGCGACATGTCCGGCGGGATGGCGTTGTTGTTCGCCGCGGCGGCGGCGACGTTGTTGGGATAGGGCGACGGGAAGTAATCGGTCGGCGTGCCGGGGCGCGTGGTGGCTTCGCCGGTTGCCGGATCGACGCCGGGAACCTGCCATGTCGCAGCCTCCGCCTTGATCTGCGCTTCGGTATAGCCCAGATCGGCCAGGTTGCGGAACGCCACGAACTTCATCGAATGGCAGGCGGAGCAGACTTCCTTGTAAACCTTGTACCCACGCTGCAATTGCGCGGTGTCCCAGCGACCGAACGGGCCGTTGGTGGACCATCCGATCTGCTGCGGTTCCTTGTAGAATTCGTATTCGGCGGATTCTTCGACGTCCGTCGTCGTCGAATTATACGTATCGAAGCCGAAGGATACGAGCACCACCAGCGCGAAGCCCAGCCCGACCAGGATGCCAAAAATGCGGATCATACTGCTATCTTTCTCTTTTCCGCAGTCCGACGATCAGGTCGCAGGGGTCGCGTTTTCGCCCAGCACGGCCTTCTTGTCCGACCCCAGCACCGCTTCGGTAATGGAATAGGGCAGCGGTTCGGGCCGTTCGATCGATGACAGGATCGGCAGGATCACCAGGAAGTGCAGGAAGTAATAGGCGGTCGCCAGCTGGCTGGCCGCAGTCGTCCACGGCTCTTCAGATGCGCGCCGCCGCAATAAACAGCACCAGCATGCACGGGATCAGGCCGAACCAGAAGAACTTGCGGAACAGCGGGCGATAATGGCCCGGACCGCACCGGCGATTTGTCGAGCCAGGGCAGGAAGAACCACACCAGAATGCTCGCGAACATGGCCAGCACGCCCCACAGCTTCGCCGGACAGGATGAAGTCGACGGTGAACGCACGCAGAATGGCGTAGAAGGGCCAGAAATACCATTCGGGCACGATATGCGCCGGCGTCGACAGCGGGTTCGCCTCGATATAATTGTCCGGGATGGCCCAGCGCGTTGGGCAGGAAGAACACCATCGCCATATACAGGATCAGGAAGATGCCGAGGCCGAACCCGTCCTTCGCCGTGTAATACGGATGGAACGGCACGGTGTCCGATTCCTTCTTCACCTCGACCCCGGTGGGGTTGGACGATCCGGGAATATGCAGCGCCCAGATGTGCAGGATGATGACCCCCGCCGTCACGAACGGCAGCAGGAAGTGCAAGCTGAAGAACCGGTTCAGCGCAGCGTTGTCGGGCGCGTAACCGCCCAGCAGCCAGACCTGCAACGGCTCGCCCACCAGCGGAATCGCGCCGAACAGGCCGGTGATGACCTTCGCGCCCCAGAAGCTCATCTGGCCCCACGGCAGCACGTAACCCATGAACGCCGTCGCCATCAGCAGCAGGAAGATGACCACGCCCAGCAGCCAGATCATCTCGCGCGGGGCCTTGTAGGACGAATAATACAACCCGCGGAAAATGTGCAGATAGATGACCATGAAGAAGAAGCTGGCGCCGTTGGCATGGGCATAACGCATCAGCCAGCCCCAGTTGACGTCGCGCATGATGTGTTCGGTGGTGGCGAAGGCCACTTCGGCATTGGCGGCGTAATGCATCGCCAATATGACGCCGGTGACGATCTGCAGCACCAGGCAGAACCCGGCCAGCACGCCGAAATTCCACATGTAGTTCAGGTTGCGCGGCACCGGATAGCCCGCGCCCACGGCGTTGTAGACCAGCCGCGGCAGTGGCAGTTTCTCATCCACCCATTTGGTGAAACCGCTGGCGGGTTGGTACTGTGCTGCCCAGGGAAAACTCATGTGTCGCCTCTTTCCACTTAACCGACGACCACGGTGGTGTCGGTGGTGAATTCATAATCGGGAACCAGCAGGTTCGTCGGCGCCGGGCCTTTGCGGATGCGCCCGGCGGTGTCGTAATGCGAACCGTGGCACGGGCAGAAATAGCCGCCATATTCGCCCTTGATCTCGCCTTCCGCCGCGCCCAGCGGCACGCAGCCGAGATGGGTGCAGACGCCCATCGTGATCAGGATGTCGCCATGCCCTTCCGTCGTGCGGTCGGCCAGCGATTCCGATTCGCGCAAGGAACCCAGATCGACATGCATTCGCCGCCGCGATTTCCGCAGGGGTCAGCCGTTTTACGAACAAGGGCTGCTTGCGGAACACCGCCTTGATCGCCTGACCCGGTTCGATCGCGCTGACATCGACTTCGGTGCTGCTTTCGGCGAGCACGTCGGCGGACGGGGCCATCTGGCTGATCAGGGGCAACAACACCGCAACGCCGCCGACACCGGCAAAGCTCATCGCGGCGATGTTGATGAAATCGCGGCGGCGCACGCCATCGTCCGTCACCGCGACATCGGTGATCGTGCCGTCATTGGCCTCGTGCATGACGGCCGCGTCGTCGGCGCGCGTCGCGGCGGTGACCTGCGTCTTGCCCTTATCGTCCGTTTTGTCAGCCATCGTCAAAAATTACCCTGTTCGATCATCGCCAGGCGTTTTGCGAACGATTACATGCCGTTCGGATGTGCATGGCAAGGCCCCAAACGGTGCCGGTTTGATGGCGCTGATAGCGTTAATGCACGGGCCTGCCAACCGCGATTTTGGCAAGGCAGGTTCGCCGCGATGCAACGGTTCGTCGCCGCAAAAGCACCGGGCGCCGCTTGCACGGCCCGATGCCGTAACGGCACGGCGCGGGAGCGTAGCCCAATGGATCACCGCGCAATCCGCGACGCGCCCCCGATTATCGCAGACCGATCACGCTGATCTGCCGACCGTCAGTGGGTTCGCCCGCATGAGTCGCACGGCGGTAGGAATAGAACCGATCGGCCTCAGCGTAAGTGTCCTGCGCCAGATCGCGAACCTGCCCGATGCCGCAGCGGATCAGGCGGGCATGAACGTAACCGGGCAGATCGAATTGCCAATGCCCTGCCTTTCCGCTGGCGAAGAACCGCGCATCGGCCACGCCGAACCCGGCTTTGAACGCACCGTCCACTTCGTAGCTTGCCTGCGCGATGGTCGGGCCGATGGCGGCGACGATGGCCGCGCGGTCCGCACCCAACCGTTCCATCGTTGTGATTGTCGCTTGCAACACCCCGCCCTTCGCCCCGCGCCATCCGGCATGGGCGGCGGCGACGACACCGGCCCCCGGATCGGCCAGCAGCACCGGCGCGCAATCGGCGGTGACGATGCCCAGCAGGATATTCGCGCGGGCCGTGACGACGGCATCGGCGTTGGACAGGGCCTGGAGGCGCTCGTCCTCGCCCCACGGCTCGGTAACCACCACCGCATTGGCGGAATGCATCTGATGGGGCGTTACCAACGCCGCACCCGGCATCACCGCATCGACCACGCGGCGCCGGTTTTCCGCCACGCAGGCCGGATCGTCGCCCGCGATGCCGCCCGCAGGAAGCCATGCGCGATCCCGTCCAGAACGGGCGCGCGCAGGACTTCGGGTGCATCAGCCAAGAGAGCGCGTCACCTGTTCCAGCGTGTCGCGCGACAGGCCGTCGGTCGCTGCGATCCGTTCCAGTTCGGCGCGCATCAGCGCCGCCCGGCCCGGCTCCACCTTGCGCCAGCGCCCCAGCGACGGCACGAACCGCGCCGCCGTCTGCGCGTTGATCGGGTCGAGCGCCAGGATCAGATCGGCGATCATGCGATACCCCTCCCCATCCGCAGCGTGAAACGCATGCGGATTGCCGGCGAACGCCATGTAGAGCGAGCGCACGCGGTTGGGATTGGTCATGGTGAAATCGGCATGCTCCGCCAACGCCTTGACATGTTCCAGCGCCGCTGGATGCAGCGAAGACGCCTGCAGCGCGAACCATTTGTCGATCACCAGCGCATTGCCGCGATAGCGATTGTAGAAATCGAGCAGTTTGGCTGTGCGCGCCGCGTTGCGTTCCAGTCCGGCCAGCACCATCAGCGCGCCCTGCCGGTCGGTCATGTTGTCGGCATCGTCATATTGCGCGCCGCCAGCTCGCCCGCCTTTTCGGCGTTGCCGCCAGCGAGATAGACCAGCGCCTGCGTCTTCGCCTTGCGCGCGCCGCGCGCTGCGGAATCGAGGCTGTAGGGCACCGCGCTGGTACGCCGGTGCAGCGCCGTCAGTTCGTGTTCCAGCGCCTGGCCCAGCATCGCTTTCAACCCTTCGCGTTCGGCGTGGATCCTGCCGGGATCGGCTTCCGCCTGCTGTTCCATCAGATAGGTCAGGCCGGGCAGCATCATCAATTCGCCGCGCATCGCATCGTCGATGCACATTATCGGTCAGCACGGCGCGCAGCGCAGTCGTGATGGCCGTTTCCGCCCGCCGCCCGGTCGGCATCGGACAGCGTGCCGCGAGAGGCATTGGTCAGATGGCCGACCACCAGATCCTGCATCGCTTCGTACCGGGCGAAGGGATCGTCGTCATGCGCCGCCAGAAACACCAGATCGTCGCAGCGCGATGTCGCGTTCGATCGTGACGGGCGCGGAAAAACCGCGATTGATCGACAGTACCGGCGGCGCGTCGAACCCATCGAAGGTGAAGCTGTGTTCGGCATCGGTCAGAACCAGCAATTCCTCGCCGCGATGGCTGCCGTCCTTCGCGTCGAACAGCGCGATCTTCAGCGGGATCGGCATCGGCTGCTTGTCGGGCTGCCCCGGCGTCGGCGGCACGGTCTGCGTCAGCGTCAGCGTGCACCGTGTCCGTCATCATGGGCCATATCGACGCGAATTTTCGGCGTGCCCGCCTGCGAATACCAGCGGCGGAACTGCGTCAGATCCAGCCCGGCGCCATCTTCCATCGCCGTGACGAAATCCTCGCACGTCGCCGCTTCGCCGTCGTGGCGTTCGAAATAAAGGTCGGTGCCTTTGCGGAATGCGTCGGGTCCGCACATCGTCCGCATCATGCGAATGACTTCGGCGCCCTTGTTGTAGATCGTGGTGGTGTAGAAATTGCTGATTTCCTGGAAACTGTCCGGGCGGATCGGATGCGCCAGCGGGCCGGAATCCTCGGGGAACTGGACGGAGCGCAGCACGCGCACATCCTCGATCCGCTTGACCGCCTCGCCCTGCATATCCTGCTGAAAACAGCTGGTCGCGCAGCACGGTGAAGCCTTCTTTCAGGCGACAGCTGGAACCAGTCGCGGCAGGTCACGCGATTGCCCGACCAATTGTGGAAATATTCATGCGCCATCAACGCCTTCCACCCCGTCGTAATCGCCATCGGTCGCGGTTTCGGCATCGGCCAGCACGTATTTGGTGTTGAAGACGTTGAGCCCCTTGTTCTCCATCGCGCCCATGTTGAAATCGCTGACGGCGACGATGTTGAACAGGTCGAGATCGTATTCGCGCCCGAAGGTCTCCTCGTCCCAGCGCATCGATTTCTTCAGCGATTGCATCGCATGGTCGGTGCGCGGCAGATCGCCGTCGCGGACATAGATGGCGCAGTCGCACCTTGCGCCCGGACATGGTGGTGAAGCTGTCCGTATTGGCCACCAGATCGCCCGCGACCAGCGCGAACAGATAGGACGGCTTGGGCCACGGATCGTGCCACTCCGCCCAATGGGTCGCCATCGTCGCCCGAACCCTCGGCCACTTTGTTGCCGTTGGACAGCAGGACCGGGAACGCCGCCTTCGATCCCGTCATGCGAACGGTATAGACGCTCAGCACGTCGGGCCGGTCGGGGAAGAAGGTGATGCGGCGGAACCCCTCCGCCTCGCATTGGGTGCACAGCATGCCGCCGCTGGCGAACAGGCCCATCAGCTGGGTGTTGGCGGTGGGATCGATCTCGGTGGCGATCGACACTTCATGCGCGTCGCCCGGCAGCGTCAGCAGCAGATCGCCGCCGCGCATTTCATACGCGTCGGTCGCTTCCCCGTCGATCGTCACGCCATGCGGCGTCAGCCCGTCGCCATTCAGACGCAGCATCGTCGGCGACGCGTCCGCCTGCCGGGTTGCGCGCGATCGCTCAGCGTGGCGACGACCGCGTGTCCGTTCGCAGTCCCAGATCGAACGACCAGCTTCGTTTGCGGCACCAGCCATGGGAACGGGCTGGTAATCCTCGCGCCGGATGATGGCGGGTGCCTTGCGGCTCGACGGCGGCATCGGCCAGTTGCGGGTTGCCGTTCGGCGGTGGAGGGGGTGCGGGCAATATCCATGAGGCGGTGCGATCTTTCCTTCGAGATGAGCGTTCCGATAGGCCTTACAACGCACGCATGGCCGACAATGTTCATATTCGGGCTGGGTTATACGGCCGATCGCGCTCGCCGACGCGCTGCGGAGCGCGGTGGTTGGCAAGTGCATGCGACCGGTAGCGACGGGCGACGTCGACTTTGCCGATGACGGGGACGCCGTGCGCGGCGCATCTGGGGCGGGGCGAGCCATGTCCTGTCCTCCGTGCCGCCTGCCGATGGCGGCGATCCGGTGCTGGACGCGTTATGGCGACGCTCGTGACGCATGGCTGGCTGGGCTATCTGTCCTCCACCGGCGTCTATGGCGATGCGGGCGGGGCGTGGGTGGACGAAAGCGCCGACACCGGCGGCGGACGGCGCACCGCGCGGGCGGCGTGCGGATGCGCGCTGGCTGGAACGCGGCGCGCGGGTGTTCCGCCTGCCGGGCATTTACGGGCCGGGCCGCAGCGCATTCGACCGGGTGCGCGAAGCGGACGCGCGCATCGCATCGATCTGCCCGGACAGGTGTTCAGCCGGGTGCATGTCGACGACATCGTCAGCGGGCGTCATCGCGGGGCTGGACGCGACCGGCGGGCGCCTACAATCTGGCGGACGATCTGCCCGACCAGCCAGAACGCCGTGATCGAGGAAGCCTGCCGCCTGCTGGGCGTGGAACCGCCGCCGCTGCTGACGCTGGAGGAGGCCGATCTATCGCCGATGGCGCGCGGATTCTACGCCGAGAACCGCCGGGTCGCGAATGGCAAGGCGAAGCGGGTGTCTGGGATGGCAGCCCGCCTATCCGACCTATCGCGATGGGCTGCGCTGCTGCGCAGCTTCGCCGTGATCAGCGTGCCTTAGGCTCGCCGCGCCCGCAGCGCCAGAACCATGCCCGATCAGCGCCAGCACCGCGCCCGATCCCGCCAGCGGCGACCAGACGTAGCCTTCGATCAAGGTCGAAATCATCATCGCGACCACGATCACCAGACATGCCGTTATAGGCCGCCCGCCCCGCCCCGATCTTGCGGACGAGGCCGTAATAGAGCGGGAAGGTCACCACCGATCCGACAGATCGCCAGAAACGCCGATGCCCAGCCAGTAATGCGCTGCCTGCCGGAAACACCGGCGGCCCGCCGGTCATCACAGCGCCAGCGCGACGTTGCACAATCGTGCCATAGAGCATCGACCACGCCAGCAGGCTGACCATCGGCAGCGGCTGTGCCGGTTTTGTTCGCCTGCAATGACATTGGCGATGGAGGCGCTCAAGAATACCGCCGATCGCCAGCGCGACGCCCAGCGGCACATTGCCATCCAGCGGCGACCGCGCGCGCTTCGTGCACCAGCAGCAGGGCGATGCCGGCCAGCGCCACCGCCCTGCCGATATAGAAACCGCCGCGATCACGCTTTGCCCCAGCAGCACGCGCGCGAACACGGCATTGGGCACCATCATCAACGAGAACATGCACCGCGACGATGCCCGATGTCAGATGCACTTCCGCGCGATAGACGAAATTGAAATTGCCGCAGAATTGCGTGACGCCGACCAACATCGCGAGGATGTGCCCGGCGCGCCCGATGGCCAGCGCTTTTGCCCGTCGCCAGCGCCAGCAGCGAACATGCACGGGGTGGCCAGCAGGAAGCGATAGGCGACCGACCAGCTGGCCGGCACGCCGTCGATCTGGTCCAGGATGACAAACCAGGTCGAGCCCCAGATCAGCGCGACGAGCAGGAAGGGCAGCGACGATCGACGGGCGCAGCAGGGCGTGCGGCCGGCCGTGCGGGCGGTTCAGTCATAATCCCGCGATCGCTTTGCCCAAGCGCCGCGCGCCGCACTCGGGCGAGTGTCCCAGCGGTCACGAACCGCGCGGCATCCGCGCCCCAGTCGTAGAAACCGAACCCTTCGCGCCGCAACGCCTCCCGCTCTGCCGCCGTGCAGCGCAGGAACACCTCGTTCGCTTCCACCGGATGCAGCAGGCGATCGCCGGCGTCCGAGCCAGCGCCTGCGCCGCAGCATTGGCGGCGCGCGCGTTCTCCAGCCACAGATCGCCGTCGAGCATCGCCAGCAACTGCGCCGCCAGAAACCGCCCCTTGGATTGCAGATGCCCGGCGCGCTTGCGGCGATAACGGGCGACATCGGCCAGTTCGGGATCGAAGAACACGATCGCTTCGGCGCTCATCCCGCCGTTCTTGACGCAGCCGAAACTGAGCGCATCCGCCGGACCGACCGCTTCGGCCGGCGAACAGCCCAGAAATGCCGCCGCATTGGCGAAACGCGCGCCGTCCACATGAAACCCCCAGCCTCGCGCCTGCGCCAATTCACCCATCGCCGTCAGTTCGGCCGGGCGGTAGGCGCGGCCATATTCGCTCGCCTGCGTGATGCGAAAGCGCGTGCGGCTGTACCTGGTGGACATCCTCGCGGATCGGATCGACCACTGCGCGCACCGCATCGGGCGTCAGCTTCGCGCCTTCCCCTCGAGCCAGCAGCAGTTTGGCCCCGTGGAGATAGAACCCCGGCGCGCCGCCTTCGTCCTGTTCGATATGCGCCTCGCGATGGCAGATCACCCCGCCATGCGGCGGGACCATCGTGGCGAGCGCGAGACAATTCGCCGCCGTGCCCGTCGCGATCCACAGCGCCGCGCATTCGCGCCCGAACAGTTTCGGCGAAACGTTCGTCCAGCTGCCTGCGACAGCGCATCCCCGTCATAGGGCGCATGCGCCGCGTCGGCGGCGCGCATCGCGTCCCACACGCGCGGGTGGACGGCGGCGGCGTTGTCGGACAGGAATTGCGAGTGAGCGGACATGTTGGAACGCCCTTACCCGCCGGACCGTTGAGCGCAAGAAGGAGACGACCTGCCATGACCCTGACCGATTGAAAATCACCCACCATCCCGATTACAACACGATGGAAACGCAGGCGAATATCAAGCCAGCCTGCCCGATAGCGATGCAATCGGCCGGCTGACCTGGGTGAAGCGCGGTGATGCGCGGGTGGCGGAACATACGCTGGTGCCGTCCGAAATCGGCGGTCGCGGCGTGGCGGGCGCGCTGGTCGATGCGCTGGTCGCCGATGCGCGCGAACACGGGTTCAAGATCGTGCCGGCCTGTTCCTATGTCGAACGGAAGTTCGCAGAAAACCCGGACTGGAGCGATCTGCGCGCGTAACCCTATCCGCGCTGGTTGAAACGCCGCCCGATCATGGCGGCGGCGATGTTGGTTTTCTGCACGTCGGTCGTTCCCCCGGCGATCCCCCAGGCGTAACCGTCACGCAGGCGCTGTTCCATCGGATAGGCTTTCGCATAGCCGTAGCCACCCATCACCTGCATGCCGTTTTCGCACACTTCGCGCACGATTTCGTTGGAGAAACACTTCGCCAGCGACGATTGGTATGGGGTGGGAAGCCCGTCTTCGGGTGACGCGGCAGCGCGCCAGATCAGCAAGCGGGCGGCATCGACCTTCATCGCCATATCGGCCAGCCTCAGCTGCACCGCCTGAAAATCCACGATCGGTTTGCCGAATGCGCGCCGTTCCTGGGTGTATTCCAACGCATGTTCCAGCGCCCCGGCGGCAAGGCCCAGCCCCATCGTCGCATTGCCGCAGCGTTCCAGTCCGAATGCGCTCATCAATCGGGCGAACCCACCCGCCTCGACGATCAGATTGCCCTTCGGCACGCGGACATCGTCCAGCACAATATCGGCGGACGGAATGCCGCGAAATCCCATCATTTCTTCCGGCTCGCCGAAACTGACCCCGGCGGCGTCTTTTTCAATCAGGACCGCGCCGATCCCTTTTGCGCCCGGCGCGTCCGACATACGGCAGTAAGTAACGTAATAGTCGGAATGCCCCGCGCCCGATGTCCAGCGTTTGCGGCCGTTGACCAGCCACCCGTCGCCATCGGTGCGCGCGGTGGTCGCAAGATCGGTCAGCGCGGTTCCGGCGTCGGGTTCGGACATGGATACCGCCACCACCGCATCGCCCGACACCACTTGGGGAATGATGCGCGCCTGCAATTCGGCGCTGCCGAAATGGGCGATCGTCCGCACCGGCCCGGTCAGCGCCTCGAACACCGGGAACGCCACCGCTGCGCTGATCTGTGCGAATTCCTCCAGCACCAGCAACGCTTCCAGATGTCCCAGCCCCAACCCGCCATGTTCGGTCGGCAGATTGATGCCCAGGAAGCCCAGCTCGCCATAACGGCGGCGCATTGCGGTGGGCACGGGGCGGTCGGTCCGTTCCAGCTCTCGTGCCAGTTCGGGCAGTTCGGCGCGGGCGAATTTGCGCGCCGCCGCCTGTAATTCGCGCTGATCGTCGTTCAGAGTGAAATCCATCGGGTCAGCTTTCGTCGGTGGCGAGCGGGAGCGGGGGCGTTGCGCCTCCCAGCCGGGAAAAATCGAGGCGTGCAATGCTGGTAAGAACTGCATCGCGCAGCGCCACAGCGTCGGTCATCGGCAGATTTTCGATGCTGAAATTGCCACCCGCCAGCCCCAGATGCAGATCGGCATAACCGCGCCGCTTCGCCAGTGGACCCCGCACGATCTCGACCGAATTGAGCTTGACGCGGGCTGCGGTTCGCAGTTTTCGCGCGAGCCAGCCGGCGCGAACGTAAACCTGGTTTCCGTCCCAGCCGAACCGGTCGAACCGGTGCAGAAACCCCTCTCGCACGATTAGCAACGCCCCGCCCGCCACAGGCAGCCACGCCAGCCGCCGATCGAACTCCGCCAGGCCCAGCACGCCGTAAAGCACGGCAGCGAACGCCAGGAAAAACGCCGCGATCACACAAATCTTGTCGATCCGCGCTTTCAGGCTGGTGCGATGCCAGAACAGCGTATCGTCCGGGCGGGCGAAGCCGGATGCCGCGATGATCGGGGTCAGTTCCGCCTGTGTGGCGAACGGCGCGACATCGTGGCTGGCGGAACCGCTATCCTGTGCCAGACTGACGAATTTCAAACCGTGCCAGCCGAACCGGCTGCGGATGATGCCGGTCGATTGTACCAGCGCCTGCACCCGGTGGACGGGCATGACGACATCGGTGCGCGTCAGCAGCCCCCGGCGGCGGCGGAAGCCCTTATCCGTTCGGTCCAGCCGGAAATTCCAATCGCGCAGCACCGTCCGCACGATGCCCGTTCCAACGCCCAGCACCACCAGCGAACCGATGGCGATCGCGCCGCCGATCACTTGCGCCGTCGCGCCCAAACCGGCCAGCTGCGCGCCCGGCCCGGCCAGCCGCGCCTGCCATTCGTCGAAATCCCAGATATCGAACGGCAGCAGGAAATCGAATTGCTGCGCCGCCCCGCCGACGACCGCCACCACGATCAGCGAAAATTCGAACAGGCCAAATGTCAGCACGCGTTTGGGCGGCATCGCAAACAGAGGCGGCGGCTCGGCCCTAGGCGCGGCGTCGGTGGTTGCAGCGATGCCGGAAGCACTATCGACGTCCATCTTGCGCGCGCGGATCACTTCGCGCAGGCGTTCCCCCTCCGCCGCCGCCAGATATGCCAGTTTCAATTCGTCCTTGCCGCCGGCCCCGGTTTCGAAGCGCACCTCGACCAGCCCGAACAGACGCGGCAGCAGGCTTTGTTCCAGGCTGACATCCTGAATCCGTTCGAACGGGACCGACCGCGCCGTACGCGACACGATCCCGCTATCGACGCGAATATCGGTGTCGCCCACGCGGTAGGTTCGCATTCGCCAATCGAGAAACGACAAACCGAAGACGATCGCCGCGATCAGCACGGCGACACCGATGATGACGGCGATACCCCACGCCTCGTCGCGGGCCTGATACGCGACGAAAACCAGCGGTAGGACCATATTGCCCACGGCCTTGATCGCGCCGACCACGAAACCGAGCGGATTGGTGCGATGGGCCGAACCGTCCGGCGGCGCGGCCTGCACCGGCAGTGGCGGCGATCTCGTTCACACCGTTTCCCGTTTGATATGCGCGCGGATCGTGTCGCGCATGGCCAGCGCATCGTCATGCAGCAGGCCGGGCAGATGCACCGACGCGCCGTGCGTCCCCGCCGTATGCACGGTCAGCGTGGCCAGCCCGTAATAGCGTTCCAGCGGCCCGCGATCGACGTCGATATGCTGCACGCGCCCGAACGGGACCATACTGTCCGACCGCCACCACAGCCCGCGCACCACGCGCAAACGCTGCGCCGCCATCGAAAAGCCGCGTGCGACATATCGGCGTCTGGGCAGGCGGAAAATCAGGAGGGCGCTCACGATCAGAATCGGCCCGATGAATACGCCCGAGCGGCGCGAAACGAAGGTTTTCCAGCACCAACGCCGCGATGATCAAAATGGTCGAAACGATGATCGCCATCACGCGCAGCAGCTTCACGTAATTGGGGTCGAGCGCGGTAAGATCGTCGTCGTGCAGCGGTGGGGAATCGGTCATCCCCGAACCTTCGCCATAACCGCGGGGCGAAGGCAAGCCCCCGGCGAAATCCGAACCTGTCGCGGGATGCACGAATGGTGCTGCTGGGGAGAATTGAACTCCCGGCCTCGTCATTACCAATGACGCGCTCTACCACTGAGCTACAGCAGCGTGGTCGTGAGGCGCGGCCTATTGGCCGCACACCCGCCAAAGTCAAGTCGCAGCTTGAGCGGATGCGTGATTCCCGGCAAGGGTCGCGGGCATGGACGACGACAATTGCAAAACGACGCGCGAAGAACGGCTCGCCGCCAAATTGCGCGAAAATCTGCGCCGGCGAAAGGCGCAGGGCAAATCGATTGCCGCGCAATGCGGCGAACCCCCCCGCGATGCCGCACCCCTTCCCAAACCGGACAGCCAAAGCTAGTGCCGCCGCTTACCGACCGCCGACGAAAGCGTATGCGTTTTGCCTGATCCGACCAAGCTCATCCTCGTGCGCCACGGCCAGAGCCGTGGAACCTGGAAAACCGTTTCACCGGCTGGTGGGACGTCGATCTGACCGATCAGGGCGTGACCGAGGCGACAGCGGCGGGCGCGCTGTTAAAAGAACGCGAATTGTTGCCGACGGTCGCGTTCACCTGCCTGCAGACCCGCGCCATTCGCACGCTGCATCTGGCGCTGGACGCGGCGGGGCGGTCCTGGATTCCCGAAACCAAGGACTGGCGCCTGAACGAACGGCATTATGGCGGGCTGACCGGGCTCGACAAACAGGAAACGCGCGATCGGCATGGCGACGATCAGGTGCATATCTGGCGGCGCAGTTTCGACGTTCCGCCGCCCGAAATGGCGGTGGGCAGCGAATACGATCCTGGGCGCCGATCCGCGCTATGCCGGGATCGACGTGCCCCGGACAGAAAGCCTGAAGCTGACGATCGAGCGGGTGCTGCCCTATTTCAACAGCGATATCCTGCCCGTAATCGCGCGCGGCGAAACGGTTATCATCTCCGCTCACGGCAATTCCCTGCGCGCACTGGTCAAGCATCTGTCCGACATTTCGGACGATGACATCACCGGGCTGGAAATCCCGACCGGCCAGCCGATCGTCTATGAATTCGACGGCGCACGGGTTTCGGGCGAACGCTACTACCTGAAGGATCGTTGAGCGTGACCGGGGGGCCTGCCGAAAGTCGCCATCGTGATGGGCAGCCAGTCCGACTGGCCGACCATGGAGCACGCCGCCCGCGTGCTCGACGATCTGGGCGTCCCGCACGACGTCCGCATCGTCTCCGCCCACCGCACGCCGGATCGGATGGTCGCTTTTGCCAAGGGTGCGGCCGAAGAAGGGTTTCAGGTGATCATCGCAGGTGCGGGCGGCGCGGCGCATCTGCCCGGCATGATCGCGGCGCTGACGCATCTGCCGGTGCTGGGCGTGCCGGTCCAGTCCAAGGCGCTGTCGGGTCAGGACAGCCTGCTGTCGATCGTGCAGATGCCCGCCGGCGTTCCGGTGGGAACGCTGGCCATCGGGGAGGCTGGCGCGGCCAATGCGGCGCTGCTCGCCGCGTCGATACTGGCGCTGGCGCGATCCCGAACTGTCCGCAGCGTCTGCAGGACTGGCGCGCCGCGCGCACGGCGGCAGTGGCGGACCGGCCGGCGACGATGATGCTGCGGCCCGGCGGCACGATCGGCATTCTGGGCGGCGGGCAGCTGGGCCGGATGCTGGCGATCGCCGCCGCGCAACTGGGCTATCGCTCCATCGCCTACGCCCCCGAACGACAGCGGCGTGTGCAGCCAGGTCTGCACCGATTTCTTCGCCAACGATTGGAACGACGCGGCGGCGCTGGCGCGTTCGCGCAACAATGCGACGTCGTGACCTGGGAGTTCGAGAATGTGCCGGTCGCGCCCGCTCATGCCTTTCGCAGACCGGCTGCACCCCCATCCGCGTGCGCTGGAAACGGCGCAGGACCGGCTGAACGAAAAACGCTTCGTCGCCGATCTGGGCGGCGCGCCCGCTCCCTATGCCGCCGTCGACACTGGGGACGAACTGCTGGCGGCGGTGGAACGCATCGGCGCGCCCGGCATCCTGAAGACCCGGCGCGACGGCTATGACGGCAAGGGGCAGTGGCGGATCGACGATGCGCGCGATGCCGAAGGGCTGGTCGATGCCCGGCGCGCCGCTGATTTACGAAGGGTTCGTGCGATTTCGAGCCGAGTTTTCCGTCATTCTGGTGCGCGGTCAGGATGGCGAAATTCGGTTCTGGGACAGCGCCGAGCAACGATCATCGCGATGGCATCCTGGCGACCTCCACCCTGCCCGCCGGCGAAGTCGTCGCGGCGCAGGTCGAACCCGCGCGAACGCTGGCCGCAAGCGATTGCGGAGCGCCTAAATTATGTCGGCGTGCTGACCTGCGAATTCTTCGCGACCGCAGATGGGCCGGTGTTCAACGAAATGGCGCCCGCGCGTCCACAATTCCGGGCACTGGACGATCGAAGGCGCGGTCACCAGCCAGTTCGAAAACCATATTCGCGCGATCTGCGGCTTGCCGCTGGGCGACACCGCCACCATCGCGCCACGATCGTGATGACCAATCTGATCGGCGAGGATGCGAACGATGTTGACCGCCTTATTGACCCCGCCGGGCGCGCATGTTCACCTTTACGGCAAACGCGAACGGCGCGCCGGACGCAAGATGGGCCATGTGACGCAGGTGCGGGCGCGGCATGAGCCGCGAGAATCGTCGCCGATCTATGCCCGCGCGCGCAATGGCGTGATCGGGAAAGATGGCGCGCTGCCGTGGCATTTGCCTGCCGATCTCAAACGCTTCAAGGCGCTGACGATCGGGCCAGCCGATGATCATGGGCCGCAAGACGTTCGACAGTTTGCCCGCGCCCCTGCCCGGTCGTCGCCATATCGTGCTGACGCGCGATCGGGGCTGGCGGGCGGAAGGGGCGGAAGTCGCTGCATTCGCTCGACGCGGCATTGCGATCGCGCCGGGAACGGCACGGTGTTCGTCATCGGCGGGGCGGAAATTTACGCGCCAGGCGATGCCGCGCGCGACCCGTGTCGAAATGACCGAAATCCATGCCGATTACGATGGGGACACCTTCATGCCGCCATTGCCGCTGGACGAATGGCGGGAAATCGCGCGCAGGGCCATCCCGCAGCCGATGGTCGCCCGGCCTTCGCTTTCGTCACATATCGGCGGCGGGCATGAGATGGCTCGATCATCGCGAACCATTCCCGATGCGCTGCGCGGGGCGATCGTCGCGCTGGGCAATTTCGACGGGTTTCATCTCGGCCATCAGGCCGTCGCGGGCGAGGCAATCCGTTGGGCGCGTGAGGAAGGCCGCCCCGCGATCGTCGCCACGTTCGATCCGCATCCGGTGCGCCATTTCAAACCCGACGTGCCGCCCTTTCGCCTGACCACGCTGGAACAGCGGCAAGAGCTGTATCTGGCTGCCGGCGCGACCGCGATGCTGGTGTTCCATTTCGATGCGGCGCTGGCGGGCACGTCAGCGCGCGATTACGTTTCGGAAATTCTGTCGCGAGCGGCTGGGCGTCGCGGGCGTCGTTACGGGGGAGGATTTCACCTTCGGCAAGGATCGCGGCGGCAATCTCGACGTGCTGCGCGCGATCGGTGCGGAACATGGCATCGCGGTTCGCGCACGTCGATCCGGTGCACCATGACGGTGCGGTCGTATCCTCCAGCCGGATCCGCGCGGCCTTGCGCGAAGGCGACCCGCAAACCGCCGCCGCTTGCTCACCCGCCCCTTCGCCATTCGCGGCATCGTGGAACACGGCGACAAGCGCGGGCGCACCATCGGCTATCCCACCGCGAACCTGTCCGTCGAAAGCTATCTGCGCCCCAAATTCGGCATCTACGCCGTGACCGGCGCATTCTGGCGACGGGGCAGGAACTGAAAGGCGCGGCCAATATCGGCATCCGCCCGCAATTCGAACCGCCCAAGGAATTGCTCGAACCGTATTTCTTCGATTTCTCCGGCGATCTGTACGGGCAGGAAATCGAGGTCGCTTTCCACCATTTCCTGCGCGGCGAGGCGAAGTTCGATACGCTGGACGAGCTGACCGCACAGATGGAGAAGGATTGCGACCGGGCGCGCGACCTTCTAGGCGCGCGCTCACCATGACCGAACGACCGACCCCGCCGAACCCGCCAAGCGCGATTACAAAGACACCGTCTTCCTGCCGAAGACCGACTTTCCCATGAAAGCCGGCCTGCCGCAGAAGGAACCGGGCATTCTGGCGCGCTGGGACGCGCAGGGTCTGTATGAGAAGCTGCGCGAGGCGCGCGCGGGCGCGAAAAATTCATCCTGCATGACGGCCCGCCCTACGCCAATGGCGACATGCATATCGGCCATGCGCTGAACCATGTGCTGAAGGACACGGTCGTCCGCACGCAGACGCTGCTGGGCAAGGATGCGCCCTATGTGCCGGGCTGGGATTGCCACGGCCTGCCGATCGAATGGAAGGTGGAGGAACTCTACCGCAAGAAGAAGCGGTCGAAGAAGGACGTGCCGGCCGCCGAATTCCGCGCCGAATGCCGCGACTATGCCGCCAAATGGGTCGATGTGCAGAGCGAACAGCTGAAACGGCTGGGCATCAGGGCCGGTGGGACAAACCCTATCTGACCATGCGCCCCGAAGCCGAAGGCGCGATCGTGCGCGAGCTGCAGAAATTCGCCGAAACCGGCCAGCTCTATCGCGGCTCGAAGCCGGTGATGTGGTCACCGGTGGAGGAGACCGCGCTGGCCGAAGCCGAGGTCGAATATCAGGACCTGACCGACAGCCCGCAGATCGACGTGGCGTTCGAGATTGTCGAGAGCGCGATTCCGGAACTGGTCGGCGCGCATGCGGTGATCTGGACGACGACGCCTTGGACGATTCCGGTGAATCAGGCGCTCGCGTATGGGCCGGATGTTGATTACTCGTTCGATTCTGATAGGCGGTCGGCGAGCGAGCTGCGCAAGGAGCTCGACTGCTGAGCACTGGTGATCTGATTGCCAAGATCGCCTTGCTACAGATATCGAGGTCGCAAGTAGGCTGCTATCGAGCGATCAGACGTTCGCAGATGAGTGTCGCCGGATCAAAGGCTCCGACCTAGCCGGAACCATCGTCCGCCACCCGATGCACCATCTCGGCGGGTTCTACGCCAAGCCGCGCCCCATGCTCGCGGGCGATTTCGTCACCACCGACAGCGGCACCGGCATCGTCCATATGTCGCCCGATCACGGCGAGGACGATTTCGATCTGTGCAAGGCGAACGGCATCGATCCGGTGTTCGCCGTCATGGGCGACGGGCGCTACCGCGACGACTGGCTGTGGCTGGGCGCGGGCGATGTCGATGCGGACGGCAAGGAACGCCGCCGCAGCGTCATCAACAAACCCTTCAACGCGCCGGACGGCCCGATCTGCTCCGATCTGCGCGAGGCAGGCGCGTTGCTGAGCGCCAGTGCGGATTACAAACACAGCTACCCCCATTCGTGGCGGTCCAAAGCCAAGGTCATCTACCGCTGCACCCCGCAATGGTTCATCGCCATCGACGAGGAATTGGACCCCTCTCTCCTTCAGGGGAGAGGGAGGAGCCACGAAGTGGCGGAGGGTGTGGGGGATGCACTATCCGTTGCGAATGACCGCCCCCACCCCCCGCCCCCTCCCCTGAAGAGAGAGGGGGAAAAGCTCTGCGCCAGACCGCCCTGTCCGAAATCGCAGCCACCCGCTTCATTCCCGAAAAGGGCCGCAACCGCCTGCGTTCCATGGTCGAGGGCCGTCCCGACTGGCTCATCAGCCGCCAGCGCGCCTGGGGCGTGCCGATTGCGCTGTTCGTCCACCGCGAAAGCGGCGCATTGCTGGTCGACCCGGCAGTCAACGCACGCATTCAGCACGCCATCGCCGACAGGCAGCGTGGATGCCTGGGACGCAGACCGCGCGGCCGAATTTCTGGGGCCGGATCGCAATCCCGACGATTACGAGATGGTCGCCGACATTCTCGACGTGTGGTTCGACAGCGGATCCACCCATGCCTTCGTGCTGGAATCCGACGAATGGCCCGAACTTTCCAGCCCGGCGGATCTGTATCTCGAAGGCAGCGACCAGCATCGCGGCTGGTTCCAGTCGTCAGCCTGCTCGAAAGCTGCGGCACGCGGGGCCGCGCGCCGTACAAGGCGGTGCTGACCCACGGCTTCACGATGGATGCCAAGGGCCTGAAAATGTCCAAATCGCTCGGCAACACGGTCAACCCGCTGAAGATGATGGAGCAATACGGCGCGGATATCATCCGGCTGTGGGCGCTCAGCGTCGATTATACCGAAGATCACCGCATCGGTGACGAAATCCTGAAGGGCGTCGGCGACAGCTATCGCAAACTGCGCAACACGTTCCGCTATCTGCTCGGCGCGCTGTCCGATTTCGACGATGGCGAGCGGGTTGCAGTCCGCCGATATGCCGGAGCTGGAGCGGTATATGCTCGCGCTGCTGGGCGGCTCGACGCGAAACTGCGTGCGGCGACCGATGAGTTCGATTTCAACACCTATGTCCGCGCGCTGACCGATTTCGCAACGAGGATCTGTCGGCGTTCTATTTCGATATCCGCAAGGACCGCCTCTATTGCGATGCGCCCGACGATGCGAACCGCCGCGCCTATCGCACGGTGCTCGACACGCTGTTCCACGCCCTGATCCGCTATGCCGCGCCGGTGCTGGTCTTTACCGCCGAAGAGGTCTGGCAGTCGCGCTATCCCGATGGCGAAAGCGGTCCATCTGCTGGAATGGCCGGAATTGCCGGCGGTCGGCGCGATGTCGGATGGCTGGGACGCTTTGCGCGATCTGCGCGAAACGGTGATGGAAGCGATCGAGCCACTGCGCCGCGAAAAAACGATCCGGTCCGGGCTGGAAGCCGAAATTACCGTGCCCGCGAACGCGCATTCCGGCAGGCTTCCGACTGCCGATCTGGCCGAACTGTTCATCACCGCGTCAGTGACCCACGGCGATAGCGTGACCGTGACCCCGACCGACAATCACAAATGCGGCCGCTGCTGGCGGCTGCTTGCCCGAAGTGGCGGAAGACGGCGAGCTGTGCGGCGGTGCGACGATGCGATCGATGCGCTGGATGCAGGCGAAGGGGTCGGCGGCATGAGCGCGCCCGATCCGAACTTTGGCCAATGTCAGATCGCGCCGTGATCGGCCTGGCCATCGCGCTGGCCATCTTCGTGGTCGACCAATGGGTCAAGGGGCTATGTTACCGGGCCGCTCGGCATCGAACCAGATCGGCGACGTGATGGAACTGCTGCCATTCTTCGACCTGCGCTTCACCCAGAATTTCGGCGTGTCGCTCGGCATGTTCGAAGCGCGCTCGATGGAAATGCGCTGGGTGCTGGTGGCGGTGACCGCGGGGATCGCGCTGGTGGTCGCGATCTGGATGCTGGTGGAAAGCGCGTTGGGCGACATCATCGGCCTGGCGCTGATCCTGGGCGGTGCGCTGGGCAACATCCGCGACCGGTACCGTCTGGGCTATGTCATCGATTATGCCGATCTGCATTTCGGCGATTTCCGCCCGTTCCTGATTTTCAACGTCGCCGATGCCGCGATCACCATCGGCGTGGTGATCATCCTTGCCCGGTCCTTCCTGGTGCGCGACAAGAGCGGACGAGACCGCGACCGACACCGGCAATAGCTGCCGACGCAGCGGAGAGTTGATTATGCGACATTCATCACGACTTACTCTGGACGGATTGCGCGCTGGGCCATGCGGTGCGGCCTGCTGGCCGGTGCGGCAGCGGCGGTTTCCTCGATCGCGACCGGCCCGATGAATTCGCCGTCCAGCGTCAGGCACCGCTGGTGGTGCCGCCCGATTTCAATCTGGTTCCGCCCGCCCCCGGCGCGCCGCGCCCATCGAAGGCACCGCCAGCCAGCAGGCGCTCGATGTGCTGTTCGGCGGCCCGTCGCCGCGCAGCGGCGTGGAAACCAGCGCGCTCGACCGCGCCGGCGTCGCCGCGCCGGGCATCCGCTCCTCCGTCGGCGATCCGCGAGACCAACACCGTGGCCAAAGGCAGCGTGACGCGCGATATCATCGCCGCACCCGAAGGTGACGGTGCGGGCGCTCAGGCGGTCATTCCCGGGCTAGAGCGCACGTGTCTTTGCTCGCGACGCCGGGTGGGGCAAACTTCGGAACTGCGGCGCGTGTGTTCGGCGTCCGAATCCGCGTGGACGGTTTTCGGGCAAACAGGCACTATTCTTCGCCACCAGCAATTTGTCGATCTTGCGCCCGTCCATGTCGATCACTTCGAACCGCCAGCCCTGATCGACGAAGCTTTCGCCTTCCACCGGCAGTTTCTTGAGCACCGACAGGACGTAGCCCGCCGCGGTCGCGAATTCGCGGTCGTCGGCGTAGGTCAGGCCCAGCCGGTCGGCCAGCTGGTCGGCGGACATCGCGCCCGACACCAGCAGCGAGCCGTCGGCGCGCTCGATCAGATCGCGGCTGGTCGCCTTCGTCCTGATCGCTGGCGAAATGGCCGACCAGCGCGGTCAGCAGATCGACCGGCGTCACGATGCCATCGAGATGGCCATATTCGTCATGCACCATCGCCATGCGCGATGTCCGATTGCTGCAAGCGCCCGCAGGGCATCGATCGCATCGAGCTGGTCGGGGATGATCTCCGCCTTTTTCATCATCGCGCGCAGATCGACGCGCTTGCCCGGCCACCATCGCGGCCAGCACTTCGCGCACCTTGACCACGCCCACTATCGTGTCGGGATTGCCATGCGCCACCGGCAGCAGCGAATGCGGGCTGTCCTCGATCGCGCGGCGAATTGCGGCATCGTCGGCGTCGATGTCGATCCAGTCGAGTTCGGTGCGCGGGGTCATCACTTCGCGCACCGGGCGTTCCGCCAGCCGCACGACGCCGGCCAGGATCTGGTGCTGCTCCGCCTCGATCACGCCGGTGCGCGTCGCATCGGCGAAGATCATCTGCAGTTCTTCGGCCGTCACGCTCGATTGCCCGCCGGGCCGCACCCCCATCAGGCGCATCAGCAGGCCGGAGGAACTGTCGAGCAGCCAGACCAGCGGCGCGGCGATGCGGGCGAGCAGCGCCATCGGCCGCGCCATGACCAGCGCGATCGGCACCGCAGCGCGCAAGGCCACCTGCTTGGGCACCAGTTCGCCGATGACGAGGCTGAAATAGGTGGTCAGCGCAATGACGAGCGCGAAACCCGCATCGGCGCGCAAATTCCGCCGGCACGCCCAGCGCGGCCAGCCGTTCGCCCACCGGTCCGCCCAACGCCGATCCCGAATAGGCGCCGGCGATGATTGCGACCAGCGTGATGCCGATCTGCACGGTCGACAGAAACTTGCCCGGATCGGCGGCCAGCGTCAGCGCGACCCGCGCGCCCTTGCTGCCCTGCGCCTCCGCCGCTTCCAGGTTGGCCGTGCGCGCCGACACAATCGCGAGTTCGGACATGGCGAACACGCCGTTGAGAACGATCAGTCCGGCGATGATGAGCAGGTCTGGCCAGGGAAAAGGAGTCACGCCCGAATCGCTAGCACAATATGCGCGCCGCTGCCAGCCGATGCGATCGAGTGATCGCAGCGAAGATTTGCGACGAACAATCGCACCGCGGAACGTCGACCCGTTTGGTCGGTTATCAGATGCAAGGCGTCGGTGGGAAGCGCTCGCAAAAGGCGTGGGCGTTCGCGACGGGCGACGCCGCGCCGACAACGAAGAAGGGGACTGACCCATGAAGAAATCACGTATTTTCGTATCGAGCATCGCCGCAGTTTCGCTGCTGGGCGTATCGGGCTGCGTTACCGATCCCGAACACCGGTGAACAGAAAGTGTCGCGCACCGGCATCGGCGGCGTCGGCGGCGCGGTTCTCGGCGGCCTGCTGGGCAGGTGATCGGCGGCAAGACCGGACGCATCATCGGCGCGGGCGTTGGCGGTGTCGGCGGCGCGGTCGTCGGTTACAAGATGGACCAGCAGATCAAGGAACTGCGAGAGCAACACCGCAGGTTCCGGCGTCGATGTGACCGAAGTCGATGGCGGTGAGGCCATTCTGGTCAACCTGCCCGACGGCGTGACCTTCGATGTCGGCAGCGCGACGATCAACCCGGCGTTCCGCAACACGCTGGACACGGTATCGAGCAGCCTGATGCAATATCCCGACAGCCTGATCGACGTGTACGGCCACACCGATTCGACCGGTTCCGACGCGTTCAACCAGGGCCTGTCCGAACGGCGCGCCCAGGCCGTGGCGAATTACCTGACGTCGCGCGGCGTATCCAACGCCCGCATCCGCTATCAGGGTTTCGGCGAAACGCAGCCGATCGCCAGCAACGATACGGCCGATGGCCGGGCGCTGAACCGCCGGGTCGAAATCAAGATCGTGCCGATCTCGCAGGACGATGTCGATGCCGCCCGCCGCCAGCAGTAATCCGAACGGACTAATCGACATGAAAAGGGGGTCGGCCTGCGGGTCGGCCCCCTTTTTTGTTCCTGCGTTTAGCCGCCAACGCGCATTCGGCCAGCGTTCGCCGCTCGGCCAGCCGCTCGATGGCATCGGCATGGATTGCCGGGCGCGCAGACCAGCAGGCCGAATGCGCGCGGATCGCGCTTGTTGTAGGCGAGCTTTCGCCCGAACACATCGGTCGCCCGCGCGCCCGCCTCCATCGCGATCAATGCCGCCGCGCCGATATCCCATTCGAAACCCCAGCGCAGGGTCGCGATCAGATCGGCCTCGTCCGCAGCGACCATCGCAATTCGCAGGGCGATGGAATTGGGCTTGTCCACCGGACCAGCGTGCCGGTCCTCTTCCGGCAGAGCATCGGCGGGCATGCGTGCGCCGGCGAACTCGTCTGCGGGTCGATGCCGCCAGCCGCTCGCCATTGCGCCACGCCCCGCCCGCCGCGCGACCGCCAGCCATTCTTCGCCGCGCGCCGGCGCCACCAGAATGCCGATCAAGGGCGGCCGTCGCTGATCAGCGCCACCGAAACGCACCAGCCGGGCCGCCCGCGAATGAAATCGCGCGTGCCGTCCATCGGATCGACCAGCCAGATCAGATCGTTGTCCAGCCGCGCCGGATCGTCCGCCGTTTCTTCCGACAGCCAGCCCGCCGAGGGCAGCAGCCGCCCCAGTTCGCGCCGCAGGAACCGTATCGACTGCGATATCCGCATCGCACACCGGACTCGCCGGGCTCCTTCTCCCACGCTTTCAGCGCCGGGCCTGCGCGCATCGGCGGCACCGGGCCACAGATTATACGCGATCGTCGCGGCTTCGCGCACGATGGTCAGGAGGCGTTGATCATCGATCATGCAGAGTCGCGACGTCCCCTGCGCGCGCCGAAGCCCACTTTTCAAGCGCGGCATTCCATGCTTAGAGCGGGGCGAAGCATCTGCCCCTATCCCCATCAGCAAACGGACGACTCCGACCCATGAACATTCACGAATATCAGGCCAAGGAACTGCTCGCGAAATACGGCATCGGCATTCCCGACCGGCTATCGCCGCGCACACGGTGGAAGAAGCGGTCGCAGGCGCGAAGAAGCTGCCCGGCCCGCTCTATGTCGTGAAGGCGCAGATCCACGCCGGCGGCCGCGGCAAGGGCAAGTTCAAGGAACTGGGCCCCGATGCCAAGGGCGGCGTGCGGCTGGCCAAGAGCATCGAGGACGTCGAATCGGATGCGAAGGACATGCTCGGCAACACGCTGGTCACCATCCAGACCGGCGACGAAGGCAAGCAGGTCAACCGCCTGTATGTCACCGACGGCGTCGACATCGAAGAGGAATACTACCTCGCCATGCTGGTCGATCGCGCCACCGGCCAGGTCGCGATGGTCGTCATCACCGAAGGCGGCATGGATATCGAGGATGTGGCGCACAACACGCCCGAAAAGATCACCACCATCACCATCGACCCGGCGCAGGGCTTCATGCCGCATCACGGCCGCGCGGTCGCCTTCGCGCTGAAGCTGGAGGGCGATCTGAACAAGGCGTGCCAGAAGCTGGCGCCCAAGCTCTACAACGCGTTCGTCGAACTCGACAGCGAAATGCTGGAAATCAATCCGCTGGTCGAAACCAAAGACGGCCAGCTGCTGGTGCTCGACACGAAGATGAGCTTCGACGGCAATGCGCTCTATCGCCACAAGGATGTGGAGGCGATGCGCGACGAGACCGAGGAAGACCCGGCCGAAGTCGAGGCGTCCAAGTACGACCTCGCCTACATCAAGCTGGACGGCAATATCGGCTGCATGGTCAATGGCGCGGGCCTGGCGATGGCGACGATGGACATCATCAAGCTGAACGGCGCGTTCCCGGCCAACTTCCTCGATGTGGGCGGCGGCGCGACCAAGGAAAAGGTGACGGCGGCGTTCAAGATCATCCTGTAGGACCCGGCGGTCGAAGGCATCCTCGTCAACATCTTCGGCGGCATCATGAAATGCGACATCATCGCCGACGGCATCGTCGCCGCGGCGAAGGAAGTGAACCTGTCCGTGCCGCTGGTGGTCCGCCTGGAAGGAACGAACGTCCAGCAGGGCAAGGACATCCTTGCCAATTCCGGCCTGCCCATCGTCGGCGGCGGACGATCTGGGCGATGCGGCGAAGAAGATCGTGGCCGAGGTGAAGCAGGCGGCCTAAGGTGATCGTATCATGACCGAAAATGTCGATAATCTGGTTTTGGAGCACTTGAAGCGTTTCCAAACGAATTTCGAGCGGATCGAAAACGATCTGCGGGAAATAAAAGTGCGCCAGGCCGATACGCACAACGCCGTTCTGGGCGTTCGGCGCGATCAGGTGAATGATGCAGAGATTTCCGCGCACCTTCAATCGCAACTCGATCAGATGCGTGATCGTTTGGTGCGTATCGAACGACGGCTCGAACTCGCAGAATAGCTGGTTGGAACTAGGCGGCGCTTTCCGCCGTTGAAGGAACAAGGCGGCGGAAGATGTATGTGCCGTGGGAAGGAATAATTTCGCAATGAAAATCCTCGTACCCGTCAAACGGGTCATCGATTACAACGTCAAACCGCGCGTCAAGGCGGATGGTTCGGGTGTCGATCTGGCCAATGTCAAGATGAGCATGAACCCGTTCGACGAAATCGCGGTCGAAGAAGCGATCCGGATGAAGGAAGCGGGCAAGGCGGAAGAAATCATCGCCGTCAGCATCGGCCCCGCCAAGGCGCAGGAAACGCTTGCGCACCGCGCTGGCCATGGGTGCGGACCGCGCGATTCTGGTCGAAACCGACGACGACGTCGAACCGCTGGCCGTTGCCAAAATCCTGAAAGCCATCGCCGACGAGGAACAGCCGGGTCTGGTCATGCTGGGCAAGCAGTCGATTTCCGACGACAGCAACCAGACCGGCCAGATGCTGGCCGCATTGATGGACCGGCCGCAGGGCACCTTCGCCAACACGGTCGAAGTCGATGGCGATCATGTGGTCGTCAAGCGCGAAATCGACGGCGGCCTGGAAACGGTGAAGCTGGCCATGCCCGCGATCGTCACCACCGATCTGCGTCTGAACGAGCCGCGCTATGCTTCGCTGCCCAACATCATGAAGGCGAAGAAGAAGCCGCTCGATACCAAGACCGCCGACTGATTTCGGTGTCGATCTGACGCCGCGCCTGACCATGACGCAATGTCGGCGAACCGCCGGTGCGCCAGGCCGGCGAAAAGGTCGCCGATGTCGATGCGCTGGTCGCCAAGATGAAGGCGCTGGGGGTCGCGTAAATCGCGCCGTGCAATGACAGCGCGACGCACGCGCACGAGGAATTGAAGGAAAACGCATGAAAACGCTCGTACTGGTCGAACATGACAACGCACGCTGTAAAAGATGCCACGCTGGCAGTGGTCACCGCCGCCGGGAAACTGGGCGAAGTGCATCTGCTGGTCGCCGGATCGGGCTGCGCCGCCGTGGCCGACGAGGCCGCGAAGATCGCCGGTGTCGGCAAGGTCCATCTGGCCGACGATGCCGCTTACGAACATCAGCTGGCGGAAAACGTCGCGCCGCTGGTCGCGGAGCTGATGGGCCATCACGACGCGTTTCTGGCGCCTGCCACCACCACCGGCAAGAACATCGCCCCGCGCGTTGCGGCGTTGCTCGACGTGATGCAGATTTCGGACATTCTTTCGGTCGAAGGCGACAAGACCTTCACCCGGCCGATCTATGCCGGCAACGCCATCGCGACCGTCACCAGCGGCGATGACAAGCTGGTCATCACCGTTCGCGGAACCGCGTTCGACAAGGCCGAAACCACCGGCGGTTCGGGCGAGGTCGAGGCGGTGTCCGGCCCTGCCGATGCCGGCATGTCCAGCTTCGTCAGCAGCGAAATTGCCGAAAGCGAACGGCCCGAACTGACCAGCGCGAAGATCATCGTATCGGGCGGCCGCGCGCTGAAGGACGCGAAACGTTCGAGCAAGTCATCACCCCGCTGGCGGACAAACTGGGCGCAGGCATCGGCGCCAGCCGCGCCGCCGTGGATGCAGGCTATGTCCCCAACGATTACCAGGTCGGCCAGACCGGCAAGATCGTCGCCCCCGAAGTCTATATCGCGATCGGCATTTCGGGCGCGATCCAGCATCTGGCGGGCATGAAGGATTCCAAAACCATCATCGCCATCAACAAGGACGAAGACGCGCCGATCTTCCAGGTGGCGGATATCGGCCTGGTCGGCGATCTGTACAAGATCGTGCCGGAATTGACCGAAAAACTTGGCTGACGCTTCCTTGATGATCGTTCCCGCCTTTGCATCGAGACGATAGGTTCCTGACTATGCAGACCACCTGGAATGTATCGTTCACCATTGGTGTTCTTGCGCTGGGAATGACATCGTCGATTGTGGCGGCGAAGGACGATGAAACGATCGTTCTCGAACCCACCACACCGTGGAGCCTGGATTTTGCGGAGAACAAATGCCGCCTGGCCCGTATCCTGGGTGAAGGCGACGACAAACACGTTATCTTTTTTGAACAAACCATGCCATCGGGTGGGTTTTCCATGACCGTTGCCGGGCCGCATTTTAAACGCTTCCGTTCGGACGGAACAACGGTGCAATACGGCGAAAATCAGCCAGCGCAGGACGATAGCCCCATGCTCGGCGAGATGGGTGCATACGGAACGGCGATAATATACGCCGCGACCCGCATGAAAAGCGCGGGTGAGGTCGATGCAAGCGATGTCGATCCGGCAGAGCCCGCTGCAATCAAGGATCTACCCGCCATCGATGTCGAACGAGCCGGGCTGGCCGACCGCATTACGTTCGACCGCAAGCAACGCACTTCGGTCACTATGATGCTCGGCAATCTCGCCGCTCCGATGGAAGCGCTGAATGGATGCACGCAGGATTTGGTTAAATCGTGGGGCGTGGATATCGAACGGCATCGCAAAGTCAGAAGCTTTGCGACCTGGACCAATCGCGCAGATGTTGGCCGCCGTATTGCGGCGGTTTACCCGTCGCGCGCTCTTCGCAATGGGGAGCAGGGCTATATAAGGATGCGCGTCCTGTTGGACGAGACCGGACAAGCTACCGATTGTCATATCGAGAACCTGACACTGAACGAAAGCCTTGATTCCCCGGCTTGCGACATGTTGAAACACGCCGAGTTCACACCGGCGATCGATGCGAGCGGGTCAGCCGATGGCGTCGTACTACATAGCTCCAATTCGATATTCGATACCGGATTAAGCTGATTACAAAAATGCGCGGTCCACGAAATGGATCGTCATCCCCACCAACCCACCGACCAGCGTTCCGTTGACGCGGATGAACTGCAGGTCGCGGCCGACGGCGCTTTCGATGCGGTCGGTGATGGTGCGCGCGTCCCAGCGTTTGACCGTTTCGGACACCAGCGCCACGATCTGACCGCCATAGCGCGTCGCCACGCCAACCGCCGTCCGCCGCGCGAAGCGGTTGACCTGCACCTGCAGTTGGGGATCGTTACGCAACGCCGTGCCAAGTTCGGCGATGCTGCTGCTTAGCTGGCCCGGCAGGCGTGGTCCGGCATCCGCGTGGCCCCCAACGACCGAACCCGTGCCGCGCGCCATGTCGATCATACCGCGCCGCAGCCGTTCCCAAACGCCCTGCCACCAATTTGCAAGCGCCGGGATTGGCGAGCAGTTCGCTTTTCATCGTCTCCACCTTCGCGCGGGTGGCGGGATCGTGGACCAGATCGTGCGCCAGCTTCTCCAGCCCTTCCTCGATCTTGGCGCGCAAGGGATGCTTGGGATCGACCAGCACTTCGGCCAGCAGACGGTACAACCCGTCGATCACGGAATTGGCGATCTTTTCATCCAGCCCGACCCAGCGGACCAGCGCGTTGGTGCGCTGATTGATCATGCCGCGCACCATTTCCTCGTTGTCTTCCAGCGTCAGCCCGGCCCAGCGGATGATGCTGTCCACCAACGGCAGATGGCGCTTATCCGCAATGGATGCAGTCAGCATCTGCCCGATCAGCGGCGCGACTTCCAATTTGTCGAGCTGACGCGACAGACCGGCCTTGACCTGACCGCCGAGCCGTTCGGGGTCGAGCGATTCCAGCAGATCGACGAACAGATCCGCTGCGCCGGAACCCAGCCGACTGCCGCTGACGCCGCGGCTTGCGCTGGTATCGGTGGCCGCTTCCCCTTCCGCCATGAACTCGCCTGCGCCGCGCGCCAGGTTCATGCTTGCCATGCGCCGCGCGACCACGGCGGGGGTGAGGAAATATTCGCGCAGGAAACCCGCCATCGTGTCGGCGATGCGGTTCTTGTTTTCGGGAATGATCGCGGTGTGCGGAATGGGAATGCCGAACGGATGGCGGAACAGGGCGGTGACGGCGAACCAGTCCGCCATACCGCCGACCATCGCCGCTTCGGCAAAAGCGTGGACATAGCCCCAGCGGAGTGCTGATCTCTTCGTACCGGCGCGAAATCAGGAACAGTGCCGCCATCACGATCAGCAGCCCGGTTGCGACCAGCCGCATCCGCCGCGCGCGGTCGGCGGTCGGATCGGTCAGATGGGTCGGGAACGATGATCGCGTCTGCCATACGGCCCGCCCTACTCGGCGGGCAGCGGCGCCGTCCACAGGCTGGATCGGCCGGTCGGCGTCGCCGTTACGATAGGTAAGCAGGCGTTTGGACAGCCACGGCCCGACCCGCTTTTCGACACCGTCGGCCAGACTGAATCCGGCGGGCACGATCAACAAGGTCAGCAGAGTGGACATGATCAGGCCACCGATCACAACCGTACCCATCGGCGCGCGCCACGCGCCGTCACCGCTCAACGAAATGGCGGTCGGGACCATCCCCGCCGTCATCGCCACGGTGGTCATGACGATCGGCTGGGCACGCTTATGCCCGGCCTCGGTAATGGCGGTCAGCTTGTCCGTGCCGGTTTTCATTTCCTCGATCGCGAAATCGATCAGCAGGATGGAGTTTTTCGACACGATGCCCAGCAGCATCAGAATGCCGATCATAACCGGCATCGAAATCGGCTGACCGACGGCCCAGACCAGGAAGATACCGCCCAATGGCGCCAGTGCCAGGCTGCCCATATTGACCAGCGGCGACATCAGACCGCTTGTAAAGCAGCACCAGCACCGCAAACACCAGCAGCACGCCGGCAATCAGCGCGATGATGAAATTGTTCGAACAGTTCCGCCTGCCATTCCTCTTCCCCACGACGTCGCGGATGACGCCCTGCGGCAAATCGTTCAGGATCGGCAACGCGTCGATCTGTTCCTGCGCCGTGCCCTTCACCGCGCCGGACGCCAGATCGGCGCCGACGAACACGCGGCGGCTCTGGTTGTAACGCTCGATGGTGGTCGGGCCGGACCCGAACGCGATGTCCGCCACGCGCTACAGCGGCACGGACCCGCCCGATGCGGTCTGCACCGGCAGATTGGCGATGGTGCCGATATCGTCGCGCGAGCTTTCGGGTAAGCGGACGCGGATCGGTATCTGCCGGTCGGACAGGCTGAACTTGGCGGCGTTCTGGTCGATTTCGCCCAATGTCGCGATGCGGATCGTCTGGCTGAGCGCGGCAGTCGTCACGCCCAGATCGGCGGCGATATCGGCGCGCGGGGTAATCACGATTTCCGGCCGCCTGATATCGGCATCGACGCGCGGGGCGACCAGGGCGGAAACGGACTTCATCTCTTCCGCCAGCTGCGTCGCGGTTTCGCTGCAGCAGCACGGGGTCGGACCCGGCGAGCATGATCGAAATATCGCGCCCGGTCCCGCCCCCGCCCGACTGCGACTGGAACCGCACGCGCGCATCGGGGAACTGGGCCAGTTGCGGCGCGAGGTCGCGTTCGAATTCGATCGAGGTTTTCTCGCGATCTTCCTTCAGCGTGATGTAGATCGTGCCGTTGCCCATCCGCGTCACTTTCAACGCGCGTTCGACTTCGGGCTGCGCCTCGATCAGTTCGGCAACGTTGCCCACCACCCGTTCGGACGATTCCAGCGTCGTGCCGGGAACCATTTCGATTTCCACCCGGCTGTTGTCGTCATTGATGGTCGGCTGGAACTGGCCCGGCGTGTTCATGAACAACACGATGGTGAGGACGAAAGCGAACAGTCCGAGGCCCATCATCCAGACGCGGTGATCGAACATGCGCGCACCGAAACGCCGCCCGCTCCACCGCGCCCAGCCCAGGAAGCTTTGCTGGCGATGGCTGAACACGAACGATCCGATCAACCCGACCAGGAAAGTGACGACGAACCCGGCGAAGAACCCGCCGATGAAGCCGAACATGCCCATTCCGAACGCGCCGGCAAAGAGCCGTCCTCCGCGGCGTAGGATTGCATGAACAGTGCGATCGCACCGACCCCGCCCGCTATCAGCGGCACTGCGAAATAGGACAGTTTGCGGCGTGCACGGTTCCAGCGGCGGCACGCAGCGATTGCGCGCGGCGGGTGTCCAGCGTCCAGGCCAGCACACGCATGTAGCGGTCCATCCATTTGCCCTCGCCATGTTCGGCATGGCCGCTGGACTTCAGGAAATAGGCCGCCAGCATCGGCGTGATCATGCGCGCCACGGCCAGGCTCATCAGCACGGATATCACCACCGTGATCCGAAATTCTTGAAGAACTCGCCCGAAATGCCCGGCATCAGGCCCACGGGCAGGAACACCGCGACGATGCAGAACGATGTCGCGACCACGGCCAGACCGATTTCGTCCGCCGCGTCGATCGACGCCTGATAGGCGGTTTTGCCCATGCGCATATGGCGCACGATATTTTCGATCTCCACGATCGCATCATCGACCAGCACGCCGGCGACCAGACCCCAGCGCCAGCAGGGACAGGAAATTGAGGTTGAACCCCAGCAGATCCATGAACCAGAAGGTCGGAATGGCGGATAGCGGGATGGCAATCGCGGAAATGACCGTCGCGCGCCAGTCGCGCAGGAAGAAGAACACCACGACCACCGCCAGGATCGCACCTTCGATCATGGCGGCGATGCTGCTGTTCATACTGGCTTTCGGTGTATTTGACGCCGTCGCGCAGCAGGATGAAGCGGATGCCGGGATTGGCTGCCTCGATTTCGCCGATGACTTCGCTCGCCGTTCGAACACGGTCACGTCCGACGCGCCCTTCGCGCGGGACATGGCGAAGTTCACGACTTCGCGTGTGCCGACCTTGCGCCACGGATGTGCGTTCGGAAAAACCGTCGCGCACGGTCGCCACGTCGGACAGGCTGATGGTGCGCGCCGCCGCCCAGGGCGATCTGCCGCTTGCGACAGTTCGAATGCGGATTCCGTATTGCCGAGCACGCGCACGGACTGGCGCGTTCCGCCGACTTCCGCCATGCCGCCGGCGGCATTGACATTGACCTGGCGCAGCACGGCGTTGATCTGCCCCGCCGTAACGCCCAACGCCTGCATCCGCGCGGGATCGAGGATGACCTCGATTTCCCGGTTGACCCCGCCGAAGCGGTCGACTTCCGCCATCCCCTCGACCGCAAGGAGGCGTTTCGCGACGGTATCGTCGATGAACCAGCTCAGCTGTTCGATGGTCATGTCGTCGGCTTCGACCGCGTAGATGCCCAGGAAACCGCCGGAGATTTCCACCTTGCTGACGCGCGGTTCCAAGATGCCGTCGGGCAGACTGCCGCGCACGCTGTCGACGGCGTTCTTCACTTCCGCCACGGCATCGTTCACATCGATGCCGATTTCGAATTCGACGAAAGTGTTGGAATTGCCCTCGCTCGCGGTCGAAGATATCGTCTTTACGCCGTTGATCGACCGGACCGCGGATTCGACGTTCTGCGTTATCTGGTTTTCGATTTCCGTCGGGGCGGCGCCCGGTTGCGAGATCGAGACGTTGACCGCAGGGAAATTCGACATCGGGATTGTTGACCACATCCATCCGCGCGAAGCTGAGAATGCCGGCGAGCAGCAACGCGGTGAAGAAGCACCAGCGGAATGACCGGATTGCGGATCGACCACGCGGAAATGTTGTTGAAATTCATCGGCGTCAGTTCGCGCTCGCTTGATCTGACGGGCTTGACCGTCTCGCCCGGATTGCGGAAACCGCCCGATCGCAGCACGACCCGTTCCGTTCCCGACAGCCCGCCGGCAATGATGACCCCGCTCGATGTCACGTCGGCCCAGAGTGATCGCCCGCCGTTCGATCTTGTTGCCCTGCGCCGACGATATAGACGTAGCTGCCCTCGTCATCGGACAGCAGCGCGCTTTCGGGCAGAACCGGCGCGACCACCGTGCCCGAACGGATCGTCGGCATTGGCAAAGCCGCCGGGACGCAGTTCGGCGGCATAGGGCAACGCACGCGCGCCATGCCCTGCCGGTTGGTCTGATCGATGGTCGGCGCGATCTGCCAGACCTGCCCGTTGAATTTCTTGTCCGTGCCGACCGGCGTGACTTCCGCCGAAACGCCGGTGGAAATGCGTCGCCAGATCGGCTTCGTCCAACTGCGCCATCAGTTCCATTTCACCGCCGCGCGCGATGCGGAACAGCGGCGGGGAACCGGCGCTGACCGTCTGGCCCTGTTCCACATTGCGTTCCAGAATCAGCCCGGATGACGGCGCGACGATATTGAGGCGGGACGTGCGCGCCCGCAATTCGCCCAGTTGCGCCTGCGCCACGCGCACACGGGCATTGGCGGCATCGCGTGTCGCGGTCAGCCGATCGACGTCGGCGGTGGAGATGAACCCGCGATCGACCAGTTTCAGCGCGCGATCGAGATTGCATCTGCGCCAGCCGGGCATCGGCCTGCGCCACCTGGACCTGCGCGGCGGAGGCGGAGGCCTGCTGGTTTTGCACCGACCGGTCGATCGACACCAGCACCTGCCCCTGGCGCACCCATTCGCCCGCATCGAGCGACACGGCGACCACGCGGCCGCCCTCACCTTCGACCCCGACGGGTATGTCGCGCCGCGCGGCGAGCGTGCCGCTGGCGGAAATCTCCCCCTCCACCGTGGCGCGGCCCGGTGCGATGACGGTCACGACGGGCAACTGGCTGTCGGGATCGACGGCGTCGTCCGCGCCGGCCGCATTGTCGCGCGTGAAATAATAAGCCAGCGCCGCAATGGCGGCGATGAGGAGCAACGCGATGATGACCCATTTCGCGCGACCGGGCCGCGTTTCCCCGCCATCGTAATCGCCGGAATCGTATTGGTTGCCATCGTATTGGCTGCGATCGTCGGCGGTCATGGTGTCGAGCGACGGGCTGCGGCCCGGGCCATGGGAAGGGCCATGACCGTGCGAAGGGTCGCGACCGTCGGCTGCAATCGTGCTTTCGTAATTCATCGCGCCTACCCTACTGGCTCAACACCTTGATGGTTCAATCGCCCGCTTTCCCGCATCGCGGCGGTGACAGGTGTGTTATACGTGCAAGTCACCCCGCGCAAGGTAGGGCTAGACTTATCATTGCCCTACCGCGAAGCGCGCGCATGCGGCAATCCATCGTTCGACCGGGGACGTGACGGGCCGATGGGCGGCGGGGAACTGCGCCCGAACCGTTACGACATTTCCGCGCCACAAACGAAAACGGGCCCGGTTGGACCGGACCCGTTCGATGTCGTTAGACGATGGTGCGTTCGAATTACCGAACCCGGCCGCGTTGGACCAGATTGACGATACCAAGCAGCACGATCGCGCCGATAACGGCGATAATCAGTCCGGTAATCGAAAATTCCTGAATCGATCCGGCAAATCCGAATTGCTGTGCAATAACGTTGCCGATGATCGAACCGATGATACCGACCACGATGTTCCACAAAATGCCCATCGATGCATCGCGGTTCATCACCATGCTGGCGAGCCATCCGGCCACACCACCGACGATAATTGCAATAATCCAACCCATAATACTATGTCCCTCTTTTGTATTCCAACTCCTGTAACGTCAGAGGTTGGCAAGAGGTTCCCGTGATACGACGAAGCGTTGCCGTTGGTGTATTGAGAACGCGCGTCAGTATTTCAGCTGGCGTTCGTAGAGGTCGCGATAATGCTGGATGCGGGTGACGCGCAAACCCTTCATGCCGGAACGGTCCACGGAACGTTGCCACGACGCGAATTCTTCCAGCGTCAGGCCATATCGTTCCAGCACTTCATCGATGGTCAGCAACCCGCCATTGACGGCGGCGACCACTTCGGCCTTGCGCCGCACGACCCAGCGTTTGGTGGATGGCGGCGGCAGATCGTCCACGGTTAACGGCTTCGCCCAAGGGGCCGATTACCTGCGCCGGGCGAATTTTCTGGTTCTCGATCATAGGGTCTCTCGTTCGCCTGCTGCCGCAATGGGTGCGACGGCAACCTTTGTGCGCGCGGTGGTTTTGCCATGCTCTAAACCGTTAGGGTTAACAGCGTGTATCCCGGCGGCCATTTCCGGCGATGCGTTTCGGGGCGGGGCACCGTTCGGGGATGCATTCTCTGGGCGCGCGTCCCTGGACACATCCAGCGGCAACGGCGTGCTGGCGGGTGCGGACAGATAGCGCGCCGCACCGCGCGCGAAGCTGGCGCCGACTTGCGGTGTCAGCACACGGCGCAGATCGCTGGCGGCGGACAGTTTCGCGACCAGTTCATCCCACGCAATGGGGCGCAGTTCTGCGACCTCGCCCGCCATCAGCGCATCGATTTCCGTAAAATGCCCGGCGTGGGCCGGGTCTGTTTCGGCGCGCGATTGCGGCTTGGGTATGGGAATGGGCGTTTCGAACATTCCCCCCACTACCGCGCCACCTGTCAAAATCCGGTAAAACCGCGCTTTACCGCGCGTTAGGAAAGGTGAACGCAATTTAAGGCACGGGTTCCGGTGTCGTCCGTACCCACGTTCGAAGATCTGGGCACAAACCGGCAAATCGTGCTAGGCTGTGCGCCATAATGACCAGCACGACACTCGATACGCCATCGGCCCCAGCCCGCTATGACCGACCCCGCCGGCATGACGACTACGGATTTGCCGATCTGTTCGACTTGCCCCGCCCCGCCGCCGAATGCCGCATCGTGGTCGCCATGTCGGGCGGGGTCGATTCGTCCGTGGTCGCGGCGCTCGCGGCGCGTAGCGGGGCGGAGGTCATCGGCATCACTTTGCAGCTGTACGATTACGGTGCGGCAACCGGACGCAAGGGGGCATGTTGTGCAGGCGACGACATTCGCGATGCGCAGGCCGTGGCGGATCGCCTTGGTATCGCGCATTACGTGTTCGACCACGAAACCGCCTTTCGCGAAGAAGTGGTGGAACGCTTCGCCGACGATTATCTCGCCGGACGCACGCCGGTCCCCTGCATTCGCTGCAATATGGGGCCGAAATTCACCGACCTGCTGCGGATGGCGGCGGAACTGGGCGCGGATTGCCTGGCCACCGGACATTACGTGCGGCGCGTGATGGGCGCGGATGGGCCGCAATTGCATCAGGCCGTCGATGCCGCGCGCGATCAGTCCTATTTTCTGTACGCCACCACCGACGAACAGCTGGATTTCCTGCGCTTTCCCCTGGGCGCGATGCCCAAGGCGCAGGTGCGCGAACTGGCGCAGGATGCCGGCCTTCGCAATGCGGCCAAGCCCGACAGTCAGGACATCTGTTTCGTTCCCGATGGCGATTATGCGAAAATCGTGCGTAAGATGCGCCCCGAAGGCGCTGCGCCCGGACCGATCGTCGATGCGCGCAACGGTGCCGAGCTTGGCCGGCACAAGGGCGTGATCCACTTCACCGTCGGGCAGCGGCGCGGCCTCGACATCGGGGGCCAGCCCGAACCGCTTTATGTGGTCGGGTATCGACGCGCCCAATGCCGCCGTGCGCGTCGGACCCAAGGCGATGCTGGCCGTGGCAGCTGCGACGATCATCGAAACCAACCGCATCGGCGCGCTGCCCGATCAGCCGTTGACGGCGAAAGTCCGTTCGCTGTCGAAGCCCGTGCCGATCGCGCTGGACGGATCGCTTGGCGAGGGTAACACCGTCACGATCCGTTTTGCCGACAATGAATTCGGGGTTGCGCCGGGACAGGCAGCAGTGTTCTATGCCGGAACGCGCGTGGTCGGCGGCGGCTGGATCGACGCGACCACCACCGCAATGGAACAGTCGGCGGCGGCGTAGAACGCGGCGGGAGGAAACGGGTAATGCAGGAATTGATCGAATTCGTGGCCGGTCCCGCCGGCATCGTCGTGCTCGGCATCGCTTACGTTTCGCTGGTATTCGGCGAGCGGATCTGGGCAGTGCTGAAAGGCGCGGAATACGACGATTGGGACGCGCGATGCAGCGTCGGGCTGAACCTGTTGAGCTCTCTCATCGGTATCGTCGTTGGCATAGTGCTGCCGCTGGCGCTCTATGTCCTGGTGTATGACGGCGCGCGCCTGTTCACGATCACCAGCCTGTGGCTGGCGATCCCGCTGGCTTTCATCGTGCACGAACTGGCCTATTATACCGAACACCGGATTTCCCACCGGACCGGCCTGTTCTGGGCGTTTCATACGGTCCATCATTCGTCGAACCATTTCAACCACACCACGGCGGCGCGGGGGTTCTATTTCGATGGGCTGTTGAAGGGGATTTTCGCCCTGGTCGGCGCGCTGGCCGGGATCGATCCGCGAGTTTACATCGCGGTCGAAATCGCCAAGAACATCTTCGGCATGTGGAACCATGCCAGCTATGTCGGGCATCTGGGCTGGTTCGAAAAATGGGTGATGACGCCGTGGAATCATAAGGTGCATCACGCCAATCAGCCCGAATATATCGATAAGAATTACGGGCAGGTGCTGTTGATCTGGGATCGGCTGCTGGGCACGCAGGTCGATTACGGCCGCGCCCCCACCGTCGGTCTGGTCAATCAGGTGCACAACAACAACCCGTTGACCGCTCAGTTCGAAGGGGTGGCGGGGCTGCTCAAACGCATGGCGCAGGCCGACCGGTGGCAGGACAAGGCGGCGTATCTGTGGAAGCCGCCCGAATGGTCCCACGATGGGGAATGCCGGTCCGACTGTCCGAAATATTCGCGCGGAACGACCGCGCCTGCGGCCTAGTCCTCCCAGCTTTCCAGCACGCAGCCATACCCCTCCCTAAATGTGGCGGTTTCGCGTTTGATCAGGGGAAAGGTTGCGGTGACGCTTTTCTCGTCCGCGTCGTCGCTGAGCGATATCAGCTCCATCCCGCCCAGCAAATCGCTGCCGCAACTGTCCAGGCTGCGCCCAGCGACGAAGCGGCACGAACAGCCGACCCGCGCGGCATAGGCCGTGCCCGCACCTGCATAACCTTGTATCGGCGCGCGATAGAACCATGCCGCCGCCGCTATCGCCGCCACGACCAGGATCGCCGCCCAGGTCAGCGCCCGGCGACGCGGCGATGGCGGGGCGTAGGATCGGGCGCGTGTGCCGCGTCTGGTCGAATTGATCATTGTAAACCCCGTGCCCTTGGGCGAGTGACGATGGGATGTCATCATCCAACCGAACCGTTCCGCGTCTGTTGCTCCCTATCGCCTGCGTGGCGATGCTGCCAGCCCTTGGCGGATGTTCGGGCGAACCGGCCCCGCCCCCGCCGCTGACTCCCGATGCGCTGGCCGCAGTGACGGACACTCCCGGTGCGCCGCCGGAACAATTGGCGCGCGAGGTCGACGATCTGTTCAGCGGCGTTTACGGGACTCAGGATTTGGGCGAAACCCGTGCCCTCGTCATCATGCATGCGGGCGAGATCGCGGCGGAACGCTATGCACCGGGCTACGACGCGGACACGCGCCATGTCAGCTGGTCGATGGCGAAGACCGTGACTGCCGTGATGATCGGCATGCTGGTGGCGGACGGGCGGTTGCGGCTGGACGAATCGCCGCCCGTGCCGCGCTGGCAACGCCCCGGCGATCCGCGGGGGGAGATAACGCTGCGCCAGCTGCTGCAGATGCGATCCGGCCTGCGCCATACCGAAGCGGGCGCGATCCCGTATGAATCGGCGGAAGTCCGCATGCTGTTCCTGGATGGGCGCGACGACATGGCCGATTGGGCGACGGCCCAGCCGCTGGAAGCGGAGCCGGGCGCGACGTTCGAATATTCGTCCAACACCACAGTCATCCTGGCCGATATCGCGGCGCGCGATCTTGACGGAGGGGAGCGAGGATTCCGAACTGCGCCGCCGGGTGGTGCACGAATATCTGCAATCGCGTTTGTTCGAACCGCTGGGCATGGCATCCGTGGTCGAGGAATACGACGCGTCCGGCACGCTGATCGGCGGCAGCCTGATCCATGCCACTGCGCGCGACTGGGCGAAATTCGGCGAATTTCTGCGCAATGGCGGTTCCGTTGCGGGCGCACAGATCGTGCCGCGTCAATGGATCGACTTCATGGTCAGCCCCAGCCCGCGTTCCGAATTCTATGGCGGGCAGACCTGGCTCAACCGCGAATTCGGGTTTCGATCGGGACGAATTGCTACAGGATCGCGGGCCGGAAACGATGTTCGCGGCGATCGGGCATATGGGGCAATATGTGATGGTATCGCCGCGCCAGAAACTGACGGTGGTGCGGCTTGGCCATTCCGACGGCAAGCAACGCCCACCGATGGTTCAGCAATTGCTGGATATCGTGGATCTCTACCCCGAAACGTAAAAGCTGCCCTCGACCACGGTAACGCATTGCCCGCCCAGCCAGACGCGGTTGCCATCCGCAGTCCGGGCCAGCCGACAGGTCAGATCGCCGCCGCGTGCGCTCGCCTGATGCGCGGTGAAAGTGTCGCGCCCCAGTCTTTCGGCCCAGAACGGCGTCAGCATGGCGTGGGCGCCGCCCGTCACGGGTCTTCGTCGATCCCCGCGCCCGGCACGAAGACCCTGCTGACGATATCGGTCCGGTCGCCCGGCGCGGTGCAGATGAACAGATTGTCGCCGAGCCTTTCCAACTCGCGAAAATCCGGCCGCAGCGCGCGAATTTGCGCTTCGTCGGCGAACAGGAAGAGGTCGTAACCATCGGAATTGCGCCAGATCTCCTGCGGCTCGGCCCCCAACAGTTTCGCCGCCTCCGGCCATGCGCCCTTGCTGCCCGATATTGGCGGAAGCCCGACTTCGTAGAGCTCGCCCGCCTTGCGAACTTCCAGCACCCCGGATTTGCGCGTGCGGAACGTCACCGCATTCCCGCCATCGCGGCGCAGCAGCACATGCCCGCTCGCCAAAGTCGCATGGCCGCACAGTGCGATCTCCAACGTCGGCGTGAACCAGCGCAATTCCCAATCCGCCGTCGCCGGTATCGTCGCGCACGACGAAAGCGGTTTCGGCGAAGTTGTTTTCCGCGCCGATGGCTTGCAACACATCGTCGGGCAGCCATGCGTCGAGCACCATCACCGCCGCTTGATTGCCGGTAAAGGGCCGCGTCGCGAAGGCATCGACATGCCAATAGGGTATGGTCGTCATATCCGATCCTTCGCCGAAGCGTTTTCGGCATTCAGTTTCTTGAATTCGTCCGTTTCAACCAGCGGATTGTCCGGTTCGTCCACATGGCCCGCCGGGTCGATATGGATAAGCAGTTCCACACCCGGAAAATGCGACTGCAGATCGGCCTCCACCCGGTCGATGATGTCGTGCGCTTTCAGAACGCTCATCATGGCAGGCATATCGACATGGAACTGTACGAAATCGGTCGTACCGCTGGTGCGCGTCCGCAGATCGTGCAGATTGCTGAGTTCCGGATGCTTCGCGGCCACCGCCACGAACCGCGCCCGCTTTCGCATCGGGCCATTCGCGGTCCATCAGATTGTCGATCGCTTCGGCCCCGGCGCGCCAGGCGCCCCATATCAGCCATGCCGCGATGGCGAGGCCGAACAGCGGATCGGCGAGCGGAACATCGGCATATTGATCCAGCGCCAGCGCCGCGATGACCGCCAGATTGAGCAGCAGATCGGATTGGTAGTGAACATGATCGGCGGCGATCGCGACCGATCGGGTGCGGGCGATGACGTAACGCTGCCAGCCGAGCAGGCCCAGCGTCAGTGCGATGGCGATCACGCTGACCGCGATGCCATCGGGCGCGGCGGCGGTGCGTCCGCCCTCCACCAGCCGCTCGATCGCGCGAAATCCGATGGCCGCAGCCGACAGGGCGATCAGCATGACCTGAAAGAATGCGGCGAGCGATTCCGCCTTGCCGTGGCCGAACCGGTGCTCCTCATCCGCAGGCTGCGCCGCGAACCAAACGCCGAACAGGGTGGCGCAGCTTGCAACCAGATCCAGCGCGCTGTCCGCCAGACTGCCCAGCATCGCCGTCGATCCCGTACGCCAGCTCGCCCAGATCTTCAGCCCCACCAGCACCACCGCCACCGCGATCGAGGCATAGGCCGCCCGCCGCGTCAGAGTGGCGCGCAGATCGGCGTCGATAGAATTGTTTTCATGGCGTCACGGAAACAACAGCGTATCCGCCCACGCGCCGCCCAGCCGTTCGAACCGGCGGCGATCGTGCAGGCGGCCGGGGCGGTCCATCCAGAATTCGAAAGCGCGCGGGGTCAGGGTAAAGCCGGTCCAATGCGCGGGCCGTTCCACTTGCACCCCGTCGAAGCGCCGCTCCGCCGCGGCGAATCCGGTCCAGGAACGTCTGCCGGTTCGCCAACGGGCGCGACTGGTCGGAAGCGACCGCACCCAGTTGCGACTGGCGCGAGCGGGAATGGAAGTAATCGTCGGCGATTTCGGGCGATACTTCCTGCAACGCCCCCTCGATCCGGATCTGCCGCGTCTGCGTTTTCCAGTGGAACAGCAGCGCGGCCTGCATATTGGCGCGCAATTCCCCGCCTTTGCGGCTTTGGGTGTTGGTGTAGAATGTGAAGCCGCCGCCGGGGACCAGATCGGGGCCATGCCCCTTCAACAGCACCATTCGCACGGACGGCATGCCATCGGGCGTCGCAGTGGCCAGCGCCATCGCGTTGGGATCGTTCGGCTCCGTCCCCTCCGCCTGCGCCAGCCATGCATCGAACAGGGCGAACGGATCGGTGTCGGGAATGGCGCTGGCAGACGGGCTGGATTGGATGGCGGCGGTCATACGCTCACGTCTTAACGCCGCCGTGGGCGTTAGGGAACCTTGCGCCATCCCGCCGCAGTATCTAGCTGTGCCCGATGGCCGATCCCTATTCCACCCTTGGCGTACCGCGCAGTGCGAGCGAGCAGGATATCAAGAGCGCCTATCGCAAATTGGCGAAGGAGCTTCACCCCGACAAGAACAAGGACAATCCCAAGGCGACCGAACGGTTCAGCACGGTGACGCAGGCGTACGATCTGCTGTCGGACAAGGATAAGCGCAGCCAGTTCGACCGGGGCGAGATCGACGCCGACGGCAATCCGTCCAACCCCTTTGCCGGAATGGGCGGCGGAATGGGTGGCGGTGCGGGCTTCGCCGGGGGCGGTTTTCGCGGGCGCGGCGCAGGGCGCGGGCCGCAACCGGGTGGCGGCGGCTTCGGCGGAGCGCAGGATGCCGATCTGGGCGACCTGTTCGAAGGGTTGTTCGGCGGCGGTGCGGCAGCGGGCGGCCCGGCAGGTTTCGGCGGACGGCGTGCTGCGCCGCCACCCAAGGGGGCCGATGTCGGATACCGTCTGTCGGTCGCCTTCACCGATGCCGCTGCGGGCAAGGCGCAACGCATCACCTTGTCGGACGGCAAGACCATCGATCTGAAACTGCCACGCCGGCGTCGTCGATGGGCAGCAGATGCGGCTCAAAGGCAAAGGGCAGGCCGGGCCGGGCGGTACGGGCGACGGCATCGTCACCATCTCGATCGGCGCGCATCCGTTCTATCGCCGCGATGGCGACAATATCCGCATCGATCTGCCCATCACTCTGGACGAGGCGCTGAACGGCGGGAAGATCAAGGTTCCGACCGTCGATGGTCCGGTAATGATGAGCATCAAACCGGCGACCGATGGCGGCACGGTGCTGCGCCTGACGGGCAAGGGGTTCGTCAAGAAGGATGGATCGCGCGGCAATCAGCTGGTGACGCTGGAAATCGCGCTGCCCGGCGACACGGCGGATCTGGCGAAGCGGCTCGATGGCTGGCGCGACACCGGCAACCCCCGCGCGGAGATGGGCGTCTGACGCGTTTGCCGTCACGCTTGCCGTCCGACAGGCTGCCATGGTCGCCCGGATGACCGGTTCGCGCAAACCCATGAAGCCTGCCGACCGGCCCAGCGTCAGGGCGAACCGCGCCGACGGGGAACCGATCATTCTGGCCACCAATACCCAGCCGCCGCCGCAATTCCGGCTGAAAGCGTCCCATTCGCCCGAAGCGCGCCGCAGCGCGAAACTGCGCGCTCGCATCAACCGTAAGATGGGGCCGGGCACGCGCGTTTTCGAAGTGATCAAGCGCATTGCAGTCGGCACGTTCAACGACGGCTTCATTCATGCCGGCAACCTCGCCTATATGGCGATGCTGGCGATTTTCCCCTTCTTCATCACTGGCGCGGCAGTGTTTTCCGCGTTGGGCGAAAGCGCCGACCGCGCGGCCAGCATCGATGCCATCCTGATGGCCCTGCCGCCTGTCGTCGCCGAAGTGATCGGCCCGGTGGCGCGCGACGTCATTGATGCGCGGTCGGGCTGGCTGTTATGGGCGGGCGGCGCGGTCGGCCTGTGGACCGTGGGCAGCTTGATCGAAACCATACGCGACATGCTGCGCCGCGCATACGGAACCGAAGCCACGCAGGCGTTCTGGAAATCGCGATTGCTGTCGACCGGGATCATCGTGATCGCCGTCATCCTGCTGATGCTGTCCCTGATCGCGCAAGTGATGATCGGCACGGCGCAGCAATTCATCGCCGCCTATTTCCCGTGGCTGACCGACGTGATCGCCGATCTGTCGCTGTCGCGCATCGTGCCTGCGCTTGGGCTGTTCGGATCGATCTACATGCTGTTCTACACCCTGACGCCGCAGCAATACCGCACTCGCGCATATCCCAAATGGCCCGGTGCGCTGATGGTGACGGCGTGGTGGGTCGCGGTGACGATCGCCCTGCCGCCGGTGCTGCGGACATTCTTCTCCTACGACGCGACCTATGGCAGTCTGGCAGGGATGATGATCGCGCTTTTCTTTTTCTGGCTGGTCGGGCTAGGCATGGTGGTCGGCGCGGAACTGAACGCCGCGCTGGCGGAGCCGGAAGAGGACGGACCGCACGATTTGCTGGAAGGTGATTTGGTCGCATGAACGGATTGATGGCAGGAAAACGCGGGCTGATCATGGGCCTCGCCAACGACAAATCGCTTGCCTGGGGGATCGCGAAACAGCTGTCCGAACAGGGCGCGGAACTGGCATTCTCCTATCAGGGGAACGCGTTGGGCAAGCGGGTGAAACCGCTGGCGGAAAAGCTGGGATCGGATTTCACTTTCGAATGCGACGTGTCCGACATGGACGCGCTGGATGGGGCATTTGCGACGTTGAAAGAACGCTGGGACACGATCGATTTCGTGGTTCATGCGATCGGTTTTTCCGACAAGAACGAATTGCGCGGCCAATATCTCGACACCAGCCTCGACAATTTTCTGATGACGATGAACATTTCCGCCTACTCGCTGGTCGCGGTGGCGAAGCGGGCGAGTGCCATGATGCCGAACGGTGGCTCGATCGTGACGCTGACCTATTACGGTGCGGAAAAAGTCATTCCGCATTACAATGTCATGGGGGTGGCAAAGGCGGCGCTGGAAACCAGCGTGCAATATCTCGCCAACGACCTGGGGCCGCAGAACATTCGGGTCAACGCGATCAGCGCGGGGCCGATCAAGACTTTGGCGGCAAGCGGGATCGGCGATTTCCGCTACATTCTTAAATGGAACGAATTGAACGCCCCGCTGCGCCGCAACGTCACGATCGACGATGTCGGCGGGGCCGGCGTCTATTTCCTGTCCGATCTTTCATCCGGCGTCACGGGCGAAGTCCACCATGTCGATGGCGGTTATCATGTTGTGGGTATGAAGCAGGAAGATGCGCCGGATATCGCACTCGACTGATGCGATGTTTCACGTGAAACGTCAGGTTTGATAGTCGCGATACCATCGAACGAAATTCGGCACGCCGACTTCTACCGGAGTGGTCGGCTTATAATTCAGATCGGCTGAAATCGCATCGATATCGGCATAGGTGCGCGCAACGTCGCCGGGCTGCATTTCGCAGCATTTGCCGCTCCGCCTTGCGGCCGCACGCACCCTCCAGCAGATCGATCACTTTCATCAGATGCTCGCTGCGATTGTTCCCGATATTGTACAGCGCATGCGGTTTCGCGCTGCCGCCCGCCTTTGCCATTCCATCGTCGGCAGGCGGACTGTCGAGGCAAGCGACGACACCCGACACGATATCGTCGATATAGGTGAAATCGCGATACATATCGCCATTGATTGAACACCGGGATCGGTTCACCCGCCAAGATGGCCTTGGTGAAAATCCACATCATCATGTCGGGCCGCCCCCACGGGCCATAGACGGTGAAGAACCGCAGGCCCGTCAGCGGCAGACGGTAGAGATGGGCGTAGGTTTCGCTCATCAATTCGTCCGCCTTCTTCGTCGCGGCGTATAGCGACAGCGGGTGATCGACGCGGTCGTCCACGGAAAACGGCAGTTTGGTGTTTCCGCCATAGACGCTGCTGGAACTGGCATAGACCATGTGTTCCACTCCGCGATGACGCGCGATTTCCAGCATGTTCAAATGCCCGACGAGATTGGCCTGAACATAGGCGTGGGGATTTTCGATCGAGTACCGGACGCCCGCTTGCGCGCCCAGATGCACGATGCGGTCGAATTGCTCCTCTGCCAGCGCCGCCTGCATCGTGGAATGGTCGGCAAAATCGAGTTCGTAAAAAGCGAACCGGTTGCCCGCGTCCTGCCGGATCGCGGCCAGCCGATCCTTCTTCAGCGCGACGGAGTAATAATCGTTCAGATTGTCGATCCCCACCACACTGTCGCCGCGCGCGAGCAGGCGGCGGGCGAGAGTCGAACCGATGAACCCGGCGACACCGGTGATGAGAACGCGCATGGTCGAATATTCCTATCAGGGCCTAAAGGCTCCAGTAACGCGTATCGGGCAGCAGCGCACCTTCGGGGAAACGCGATTTGACGTCGATCAGGACCGGCGGATTGCCGCATTGCGCCACGATATCGCCCATACGCCCCGCAAATGCGGCATGATCGACGGCGTAGATCAGCGCGTCGAGCGCAGTCAGATCGTCCAGCTCTGCAAGGCCCAGCCCGTATTCGCGCATCGCCTCCTCCCGCTTGGCGAGGGGGTCGTGGACCATCGGTTCCACCCCGTAATCGCGCAATTCGTTGACGATATCGGGCACGCGGCTGTTGCGAAGATCGGGCACGTTTTCCTTGAACGTCAGGCCCAGAATGCCGATCCGCGCGTCGTGAACGTTCACGCCCGCCTGTATCAGCAGCTTGATCGTCTTGCGCGCCACGAACGCGCCCATGTCGTCATTGATGCGCCGCCCGGCCAGGATGACTTCCGGGCGATGACCGACCCGTTCGGCGGCGGTCGTCAGATAATAGGGATCGACCCCGATGCAGTGCCCGCCGACCAGACCGGGGGTGAAGGGCAGGAAGTTCCACTTCGTCCCCGCGGCGGCCAGCACGTCCGCCGTGCGGATACCCATCCGGTCGAATATAAGCGCCACTTCGTTCATCAGCGCGATGTTGAGATCGCGCTGCGTGTTTTCGATGACTTTCGCAGCTTCCGCCACCTTGATGCTGGGCGCTTCGTGCAATCCGGCCTGCACTACCGCACCATAGACATCGCGCAGACGTGACAGCGTGGCGTCGTCCTGCCCCGCGATGATCTTGACGATGGTTTCCAGCCGATGGACCCTGTCGCCCGGATTGATGCGTTCCGGGCTGTAGCCCAAAGTGAAGTCCACGCCGCATCGAAGGCCCGACGCCGCTTCCAGCAAGGGGCCGCAGAACTCTTCGGTCAAACCGGGATAGACGGTGGATTCGAACACCACCACCGCGCCCGGTTTCAGGCGTGGACCGATCAGCTTGCAGCTTGCTTCCATCGGGCCGAGATCGGGTCGATTCTCCCCGTCGATCGGGGTCGGCACGGTGACGATGATGAAGCTCGCATCGCGCAAGGCGTCCGCATCACCAGTGTATCGCAAGGTGGACGACGCCATGTCGCCATCCGAAATCTCTCCGGTCCAGTCGTGACCGTCCTGCAGCGCCGCCACTCTGCCCTCGGCAATGTCGAAGCCGGTGACGGCGGGGAAATGGCGAGCCAGCGCGATGGCGACGGGCAGACCGACATAGCCCAGCCCGACCACGGCGATGGTTTCCACCACCTGTGCCGGATCGGTTGCCAGGGGGGACAGGCGGGACTGGACGTTCATTTCGCCAGGCGCAACGCGGGCGGTGTGGCGACGGTCGCAGGCTGATCGGGCCAGATGCCGCGCGTGTCGTACACCAGCGCATGGGCCCGTTCTTCCGCCGGGATGACGCGGAACACGTCGTGATCGACCAGCGGGATCAGGATGCCGCATTCCTCCAGCGCGGTGTCGATATCGATCAGCGGTCGCGCCCGTGCCCGCAAATTCGCGCGGCAGTTCGCCCGCGTAAGGTTCCACGATCCGCACCCGATCACCGAATTCGCGCGCGAGGCTGGCCGCGACATATCGGGCGGGGCTTTCGCGGAAATCGTCGATATTGGCTTTGAAGGCGAGGCCCAGGCACGCGACCGGCACGCCGGGATTGTCCGCAATCATGCGCTTTGCCTGATCGACGACATGGTGCATCTTGCCGTCGTTGACTTCCCGCGCGGTGCGGATCAGCGGCGAATGGTCGGGCGCGCCGTGGACGATGAACCAGGGATCGACCGCGATGCAATGCCCGCCCACGCCGGGGCCGGGCTGCAGGATGTTGACGCGCGGATGCCGGTTGGCGAGGCGGATCACTTCCCACACATCCAGACCCTTGAGCGTCGGCGATCATGCTCAATTCGTTGGCGAAAGCGATGTTGACGTCGCGATAGGCGTTTTCGGTCAGCTTCGTCATTTCCGCCGACCGCGCATCGGTGGTGACGCAGGTTCCGCGCACGAACCGTTTGTAGAACGCCAGCGCCTTGCTCGCGCAACGCGGCGTAATGCCGCCGATGGACCGATCGTTGTTGGTCAGTTCTTCCAGTATCCTGCCCGGCAGCACGCGTTCGGGGCAATAGGCGATTGCGATGTCGGCGGTGCCGTCTGTCAGGCCGGGCAGCGCCAGATCGGGGCGCAGGCCGTGGATCAGATCGCGCATCGCCTCCGTCGTGCCGACCGGACAGGTCGATTCCAGAATGATGGTGTCGCCTTTCTTCACCACGCCCGCGACTTCGGTGGCGGCGGCCATGACGTAGGACGTGTCGGGCGTATGCTGGCCGTCTTTCGCAAAGGGCGTCGGTACGGCGATCACGAACACATCGGCGGGCCGAACCTGCGTGCTGGCAGTCAACAGCCCGCGTTGCACCACCCCGCGCACGAGGCCGTCGAGATCGACTTCCTCGATATGGATTTCCCCGCGATTGATCGTATCGACCACGTTCTGCGAGACGTCGATGCCCAGCACCGGGCAGTTCGCCCGCGCGATGATGGCGGCGGTGGGCAGACCGATATAGCCCAGCCCGATGACGCATACTGATGGTTTGATATCGCCGCGCATGGTGTTCTGCAGTCCCTGTATAACTCGGCGCAAGCGTTAGGGTGCAGGGGTAAATATTGCGGTAACGATGGTTCGCACAGCTTGGCTGGATCGATCATGCGGAGACGCAGAGGCACGGGGAGTATGCAGCATATTGCGGCGAAGCCGCTCTCGAATTCGTTAAGTCGGATCGAGATGCACGATCCGATGTCTTGAAAGCGGCATCGCCGCAAAATACTAAATCTCCGCGCCTCTGCGTCTCCGCGTAAATCAAGACTGAAACGAAGCCAGCAAATCCGCGATCAGCCCGCTGGAACGCCCATCGCCGAACGGATTATGCGCCCGCGCCATCGTTTCATAGGCGGTGGGATCGTCCAGCAAACGCGTCGTTTCCGCCACGATACGCGCGCTGTCGGTCCCGACCAGCAAAGCCGTTCCCGCTTCCACGCCCTCTGGCCGTTCGGTCGTTTCGCGCATCACCAAAACAGGTTTACCCAGCGCGGGCGCTTCTTCCTGCACCCCGCCGCTGTCGGTCAGCATCAGGGTGCTGATATCGATCAATCGCGCGAAATGGGGATAATCGAGCGGCTCTATCATCGCGACATTGTCCAGCCCGCCCAGCGCGTCGTCCATGATCGCGCGGACGTTGGGGTTGAGATGGACGGGGAAGATCACCGCCACATCGGGCCGCTTCGCAATAGCGATCACGGCATCCGCGATCGCACGCATACCGTCGCCGAAATTCTCGCGCCGGTGGCTGGTCAGCCCGATGATGCGCTTTCCGGCGAACCGTTGCTCCAACGGGGCAAGATCGGCAGCCAGTGCAGGTTCGCGCGCAATTTTGGCCGTAACCCAATGCAGCGCGTCGATCACCGTATTGCCGGTAACGTGGACATTGGCGGGATCGATGTTTTCCGCCAGCAAGGCATCGGCGGCGGTTTGGGTCGGCGCGCAATGCAGGCTGGCGAAACTGCCGATGATCTTCCGGTTCGCTTCCTCCGGCCAGGGATGATACAGATTGCCGCTCCGCAAACCGGCCTCCACATGGCAAACCGGGATCTTGCGGTAATACGCTGCCAGCGCGCCGCACATGGCGGTGGCCGTATCGCCCTGCACCACGACCATATCGGGCCGCTCGCGGTCGCAGATTTCGCCCAGTCCGGTCAGCAATCGCGCCGTCAGCGCGTCGAGCGACTGGTCGGGCCGCATTACATCGAGGTCGTGATCGGGCACGATGTCCGGCAATATCCAACACCTGGTCCAGCATGCCGCGATGCTGCCCGGACACCGCCACGCGCGCGACGAACCGATCATCCTGCGCCAGCCGATGGCACAGCGGGAACAGCTTGATCGCTTCGGGCCGAGTGCCGAACAGGGTCAGGATTTTGCGGGGCGCGTTCATTCGCCCCCGCTTAACGCGCAAGAGTTAAAACCGGCCTATCACGCTGCGCGCCGGAAACTGTCCGCCCGCGCCGCGTTCCATTGATGGCCGATATAGGTGCTGTCGGCATCCGTCACCAATGCGCCTTCCTCCACGAATTTGTATATCCGGTCGATCGCGTCGGACCGCGCGCCGTTGACGCGCTCGCGCATGTCGTGGGGCGTGATCTGCCACGGCAATTCAAGGCCCATCGCGATGACGATTTCGCGCATCGAATGCAGCGTCGCGTGGTGGAAACGGGCAACGCGCGGCGCCTTGTCCTCCACCACCAGTCCGCGTTGCCGCCATTCTTCCTGCGTTGCGACGCCGGTGGGGCAATCGCCGCGATGGCATTGCATCGATTGCACGCAGCCCAGCGCGAACATGAACGGGCGCGCCGCATTGCACCAGTCGGCCCCCATTGCGAAGCTCTTGGCCATTTGCGCGCCGGAATGGATCTTGCCCGACGTCGCCATTTTTACCCGCCCCTTGAAGCCTGTACCCACCAGCATGTTGCGGATCCAGATCGTCCCTTCGCGCAGCGGCATACCGACCGAATTGCTAAGTTCCAGCGGGGCTGCGCCCGTGCCGCCTTCCGCGCCATCGACGGTTATGAAATCGGGATGCAGACCGGTTTCGACCATCGCCTTGCCGATCGCCATGACTTCGTGCGGTTTGCCCACGCACATTTTCATGCCGACGGGTTTTCCGCCCGACAAATCGCGCAAGCGGGTGATCCATTCCAGCATTTCGATGGGGGTGGAAAAAGTGCGATGCGCGGCGGGGGAATTGCAATCCTCGCCCACCGGAATGCCGCGCGCCTCGGCGATTTCCTCCGTCACCTTGCTGCCCGGCAGAACGCCGCCATGACCCGGTTTCGCGCCCTGGCTCAGTTTGACCTCGATCATCTTGACCCGGTCGTCGCTGGCATTGTCGGTGAATTTCGCCGGATCGAACCCGCCATCATCCGCGCGGCATCCGAAATACCCGCTGCCGATTTCCCAGATCAGATCGCCGTCATGCTTGCGGTGGTAACGGCTGATGCTGCCCTCGCCCGTATTATGCGCGAACCCGCCCTGCTTCGCGCCGAGATTCAACGCCTCGATCGCATTGGCCGACAGCGATCCGAAACTCATGGCGGAAATATTCAGCAGCGAGGTTGCATAGGGTTTCGTGCACGTGTCCTTCCCCACGGTCAGCCGCCATTCTTCGGGCAGTCGATCGTTGGGCGCGACCGAATGGCTCAGCCATTCGTATTCGTCGGAATAAACGTCCAGCTCCGTACCCATCGGGTGGGAATCGAGTTCCCCCTTGGCGCGGGCATAGACCAGCGCGCGCTCCTGATGGCTGAACGGGCGGCCATCCAGATCGCCTTCGATGAAATAGGCGCGTACGAAGGGGCGCAAATCCTCCATATACCAGCGGATCCGGCCCAGCAGCGGGTAATTGCGCCGTAAAGCGTGATCGTCCTGAAACAGATCCCAGATCGCCACCACCAGCCCGGCGCTGAACAGCGCAGTGCCGCCGATCGCCCAGGGGGCGGGCAGATACATGATGAACGATATGGTCAGCGCCAGCAGCACGACCGGGATGATCGTGCGGGGGGCCAACAGGGCGTTCTTGGCCATATTACGCGCCCTTCGCGGTCAGATGTTCGGCGAAAAACGCATCGGTGCGGTCATCCGCCAGCGTCGCGCCTTCTTCGTCGCGCCGCTCGCCGAATTGCGTGGCGAAACCGTGATCGAGGCCGGCGTAATCGTGCAAAGTCACTTTGTCGTGATCGTCCAGCCCATCATGCATCGCGGCTTGCGCGTCTTTGCTGACGAAGCCGTCCTCTTCGGGAATATGCAGCATCAGGGGGTTGGCAATCGCTTTCGACTCGCCCAGCATTTCATCGACGCCGACTGCATAATACCCGACGGTGGCATCGGAATCGGTGCGCGCGGCGGTCATGTAGGCCAGCTTCCCGCCCAGGCAATATCCGACCGCGCCGACTTTCCCGCCATCGGTTTGCGCCCGCGCCCATTTGATCGCCGCCTCGATATCGCGGACCCCCTGATCGGGATCGAACTTGCCCATCAGGTCCAGCGCGCGCTGAAATTCCGGTTCGACATCGGGGTCCAGTTCTACGCCCGGCTCCAGCCGCCAGAACAGATCGGGCGCGACGGCAAGATAGCCCTGCTCCGCCAGCAGATCGCATTTGCGGCGAATGCCCGCATTGACGCCGAAGATTTCCTGAATGACGACGATCGCGGCTTTCGGCGTATCGGCAGGGCGCGCAACATAGGCGCCGAACGGGTCGTTGCCGGTGAGGGTGGTGAGTGTGATGGTTTCGGTCATGACGGTTCCTTGCGCGTTGGCTGATGGCGATCGGCGATACCGTAGGGCTTGCGCGCCCGCTTTGCCAAACCCAGTTTGTGTCCCTATCACACCGACAACGGAGAATACGCCATGAAGGTCCACGTAGAAATCGATTGCACCCCCGAAGAAGCGCGCAGTTTCATGGGGTTGCCCGACGTTCAGAAGGCGAACGACGTTTACATGGACACCGTCACCAGCGCGATGAAGGGTGTCAGCAATCCCGATCAGCTGCAGGAATACGCCAAAAACCTCGCGCCGATGGGGCAGATGGGGCTGAAACTGTTTCAGAACTTCGTTGAAAACGGTTTGAATGCGGCAGGTGGCGGCGCGTCAAAATCGGGGGGCAAATCGAACCGGCAAGTCGGGCGCCGGGCCGGACTCCGCGAAAGACTGATCTTTTAACGATCGCCATGACCGACACGATTTTCGCGCTGTCGAGCGGGCAGCCGCCTGCGGGTATTGCAATTATTCGCATCACCGGGCCCACTGCGCGCGACGCGTTGCAGACATTGGCAGGCAATGTGCCCGAACCACGGCGCGCGTCGCTGCGCCGGTTGACCGATTCGCACGCCGCCCTGCTGGACGAAGCGATGGTGTTGTGGCTGCCCGGCCCGGCGACGGCATCGGGCGACGATATGGTGGAGCTGCACTGTCATGGCGGCCGCGCGGTGGTGGATGCGGTGTTGGCGGCGCTTGGCACGCTGCCGGGCCTGCGACCGGCGACAGCTGGCGAATTCACGCGGCGCGCCTTCGCCAATGGCCGCATCGATCTGGCCGAGGCGGAAGGGCTGGGCGATTTGTTGGCTGCCGAAACGCAAATGCAGCGCCAGGCCGCGCTGGGCAATTCCACCGGCGCGCTGTCGCGCCAGATCGCAGAATGGCAGAACGCGTCTGCTGTCCCTATCCGCGCAAGTGGAGGCCGCGCTCGATTTTTCGGACGAGGACGATGTTGCCGATCTGCCCGCCAATTTTCATGTCGCGTTGCGGGAGTTTGCCGGTGAACTGGGCGATCAGCTCGACCGGCCAGTGATGGAGCGATTGCAACAGGGCGTTCGCATCGTATTCGCGGGGCCGCCCAATGCCGGAAAGTCCAGCCTGTTCAACGCTTTGACTCGCAGTGAAGCCGCCATCACCGCACCATCCGCCGGGACCACGCGCGATGTGATCGAACGCACTCATGCGCTGCACGGTGTCCCGCTGACCTTCGTGGACACTGCCGGACTGCGTGGCGACAGCGTCGATCCGGTGGAAATTATCGGTATCGACCGAGCGCGAATGCCGAATTGGACAAAGCGGATATCTGCCTCTGGCTCGGCAACGAAGGCGAAGGGCCACCGAACGCCTGGGAAATCGAATCGCGTATCGATGCAGCGGATGCAGTGCCCAAATCCGCCCCCCGCCATCGTGTGTCGGCACACACAGGGGAAGGCATCGACACTTTGCTGACCGATCTGGCTGAAACATCGCGCAAAATCTTGCCGAAACCCGGCGAAGTCACGTTGAACCGGCGTCAGACGGACCTGGTCGAAAAAGCTTTCGATGAATTGAATGCTGCGACCATTGTGACGGACCCGCTGATAATCGGCGAGCATTTGCGGCAGACGCGCGATGGCCTTCGACGGTTTGGTTGGGCGGACTTCCACCGAAGACATGCTCGACGGCTTGTTCGGCAAGTTCTGCATCGGCAAAGTGATGTTTCACGTGAAACATCGGGTTAGGTTTTGACGCTCGTCTCGTTAGCGCGATAATGCGCCGACATGCATGAATTCGATATTCTGGTTGTCGGCGGAGGTCACGCCGGGGTCGAAGCGGCCGCAGTGGCTGCGCGCATGGGCGCGCGTGTCGGCCTGGTGACTTTCGACCGTATGACGGTCGGCGCGATGAGCTGCAATCCTGCCATCGGCGGTTTGGGCAAAGGGCATCTGGTTCGCGAGGTGGACGCTTTCGATGGTCTGATCGCCCGCGCTGCCGACTCATGCGGCGATCCATTACCGCATGCTCAACCGATCCAAAGGCAGCGCAGTGTGGGGGCCACGCGTTCAGGCGGATCGCAACTCTGTTTCGCGATGCCATCCAACGCATGCTTGCCGCGACAGGGCGATTTGACCGTCATCGAAGGGGAAGCGTCCGCGCTGCGTTTGACGGGCGGGCGCGTGGCGGGATTGGACCTGGCCGATGGAACCGCGCTTTCGCGCAGACAGCGTCATCCTATGCACCGGCACGTTTCTGGGCGGAACGCTGTTTCGCGGGGAAGAGCGGCTGACCGGTGGACGCATCGACGAGGCGTCCTCCAACCGCCTCGCCGAACAATTGCGTGACGCCGATCTGCCGCTGGCGCGATTGAAAACCGGCACGCCGCCGCGGCTCGATGGGCGCACGATCGATTGGGCGGCGCTGGTCGAACAACCATCCGACGACGAGACATGGCGCATGTCGGCGATGACCGGCATGCGATGCGCCAGCTCGTCCCAATCCGCAGATCGTCTGTGCCATCGCCCGCACCAATGCGCGCAGCCACGATATCATCCGAGCCAATTTGGACCGGTCGCCCATGTTCGCAGGGGCCATCGCGGCGGAGGGGCCGCGCTATTGCCCATCGATCGAGGATAAGATCCATCGCTTCGGCGACCGTGATGGGCATCAGATATTCCTTGAACCCGAAGGGCTGGATACGCACCTGATCTATCCCAACGGTATCAGCACGTCCCTGCCCACCGATGTTCAGCAGGACATGATCCATGCGATGAAGGGATTGGAACGCGCCGTTATCGTCGTGCCCGGCTATGCCGTCGAATACGATCATATCGACCCGCGCGCGCTATCCGCCGAACTGGAAGTGCGCGCGCTGCCCGGCCTGTTCTGCGCGGGACAGATCAACGGCACCACGGGGTATGAGGAAGCCGCCGCGCAAGGGTCTGATCGCGGGAATGCACGCGGCCGCCCGCGTTACCGGGGCCACGCTGCCCGCGCTCGATCGGTCGAACAGTTATATGGCGGTGATGATCGACGATCTGACGCTGCACGGTGTCAGCGAACCGTATCGTATGCTGACGTCCCGTGCGGAATACCGGCTGCGACTGCGCGCGAACAACGCCACCACGCGCCTGACGCAGATGGCCATCGATACCGGCGCAGTCGGGGAAGAGCGCACGCGATGGTTCGAGCAGCGGCAGATCGAACGTGCCGAGTCGAAGCCATATTGTCGCGCGAGGTCAGCGCGACGGAATTGGCGGATGCGCGCCTGCCGATCAAGCGGGATGCGGGGCGTAAATCCTTGGCGGAATGGACGCGGTTTCCCGAACTGGCGATTGCCGATCTCTTACCGTGGATCGGCGACGCCCGGACGTCGGGCGAATTGTGGCAGGAACTGATCGAAGACGCGCAATATGCACCCTATCTGTTGCGTCAGGATGCCGAGCTGCGCGAACTGAAGGCCAGCCGCTCGGTCGTCCTGCCAGCCGATTTTCCCTATGCTGCGATCCCCGGCCTGTCGAACGAGATGATCGAGCGACTGTCCGCTGCGCGACCGTCCGATCTGGCAGCCGCCGGGCGCGTGCGCGGAGTGACGCCCGCAGCGTTGGCGGCGCTGCTGGTCCATGCCAAACGTCCCGCCAAAGCCGCATGACGGATCACGACATACATGACGAAGAAAGCGCTCGCGCATTCGTGAAAGCGCGCTGTTCCAACGCCGCATTCGACAAGGTCGAACGGTTCGTCGCCGCGCTGATCGCCGAAAACGCCGTACAGAACCTGATCGCTGCAGGTACGATTCCGCATATCTGGCAACGCCATTGCGCCGACAGCGCGCAATTGCTCGATTTCGTCAGCGGCAAGAGTCGATGTCTGGCTCGATCTCGGTAGCGGCGCGGGTTTCCCCGGTTTGATAATCGCCATCATGCGTCCCGAAGCCGCAGTGCATTTGGTCGAATCACGGCGGATGCGGATCGAATGGCTGGCCCGTATGATAGGCGAGCTGGAATTGACCAACTGTCATCTTCATGGCGCGAAAGTACAGGCCATCGAGCCGGTCCGCGCGGAAATCATCACCGCGCGCGCCTTCGCCCCGCTCACGAAGCTGTTGCCGATGGCGGAGCGGTTCTCCACAAAGGGGACGGTCTGGCTCTTGCCGAAAGGCCGGTCGGCAGCGCAAGAACTTGGCGATATGAACCGCAAAACGCGCCAGATGTTCCACGTGGAACAATCGCTGACCGACCGTGATGCCGGTATCATCGTGTCGAAAAATGCCCGGCGAACGGATAAACCGATGGAAGAAGTTCGATGATCTGCATCGCAATCGCCAATCAGAAGGGTGGGGTCGGCAAGACGACCACTGCGATCAACATGGCGACGGCAATGGCGGCGACGGGATGGAAAACGCTGCTGATCGATCTCGATCCGCAAGGGAATGCCAGCACCGGAATGGGTATTCCGGCTGCGGCGCGCGAAATGTCGGCTTACGATCTTGTGGTCGGCGATGCATTCTTGCCCGACTGCATTCAGCCGACCGGCATTCCGCTTCTCGACATCGTGCCCGCCACTGCCGATCTGAGCGGTGCGGAAGTCGAGCTGGTTTCCATGGACGACCGGACCGCCAGATTGAAAGATGCGCTTGCCACAGGCCGGACCGATCATGAGATATGCTTCATCGATTGCGCCCCGTCGCTGGGCTTGCTCACCTTGAATGCGCTGGGCGCGGCGGACACTCTGCTGGTTCCGCTGCAATGCGAATTCTTCGCGTTGGAAGGGTTGAGCCAGCTGCTGCAGACGGTCGAAAGGGTGCAGCAAAGGTTCAATCCCGATCTTGGCATCATCGGCGTCGCCCTGACGATGTTCGATCGCCGCAACCGACTGACGGACCAGGTTGCGGACGACGTTCGCGACTGTCTGGGCGAACTGGTTTTCGACACCGTGATCCCACGCAATGTTCGCCTGTCCGAAGCGCCGAGCCACGGTCTGCCGGCGCTCGTTTACGATCAATCCTGTTCCGGCAGCCGCGCCTATATGGCGCTCGCGGGCGAATTGATCGGCCGTCTGCCCGAACAAAGGAAAGCCGCATGAGCCCCCCGATCGACGTGCCGTCCAACCCGAACGAACCGATCCGTTTCAGCCTGCCGCAACGCAAGAAACAGAAGCTGGGCAAGGGTTTGAGCGCGCTGATGGGGGACACCAGGCGCGAGGAAACGGTTGCAATCGGATAGTGACGCGCAAGGCCGAAGCGCCTCGCCGCCCGGAAATGTCGAAACGGCCCCGACATCGGGCTTGGCGTCATTGCCTCTATCCGACATTACGCCCCTGCCGGGCCAGCCACGGCAAAAATTCGACGACGATGCGCTGAAAGAATTGGCGGGTTCCATCGCAGCGCGCGGCGTGTTGCAACCCGTAATCGTAACGCGCGCCGATGGCGGTAAATATCGGCTGGTCGCCGGTGAACGCCGTTGGCGCGCGGCCCAGATCGCCAAATTGCAGCGTATCCCCGCCATCGTGCAGGATCTGAGCGAGGCCGATATCATGGCGATCGCCCTGATTGAAAACCTGCAACGCGAAGATCTGAACCCGATGGAGGAGGCGCGCGCCTATCACCGGTTGGCGCAGGATCAGGGGCTGACTCAGGTCGAAATTGCCGAGATGGTCGATAAATCGCGCAGTCATATCGCCAATTTGCAACGGCTGGTCGGTCTGCCCGATGCGGTCACCGATATGGTGGAAACGGGCACGCTCAGTATGGGTCACGCTCGCGCGCTGGTGGGTCATGACGATGCCGCTGCACTCGCCAGACGCGCTGCGAAAGAAGGCTTATCGGTCCGTGACGTCGAACGGTTGGCGAAGGGTCCGGTCGATACCGCAACCAGCCAGCGCCGCACCCGATCGGCGCGCGATCCCATGAAAGATGCCGACATCGCCGCAGTTCAGGCGCATCTGGAGGAATTTCTGGGACTGACCGTGCGTATCAAGACCGACAGCGACGCACGGTCCGGCATGGTGACCATCAAGTACCGCACGCTGGATCAGCTCGACCTGATCTGCCAACGACTGACCGGTGGGGATATCTGACGCCGCCACCGGCTCGCTTGGCTACTGCCCCTTGATATAACGCGTGCGCTTGGTCGGTCGAGGCTTGATATAGACCGGTTCGCTCCGCACTTCCTCGATCACTTCGACGCCCGGTTCCAGCACGGTTTCGTACGTGACATATTCGCGAATCACGGCCCGTTGCGGGATCGCGACGGTTACGGGAACCAGGGTATATTGCTGCTGATAATAGCCGCCGCCGTAATTGCCGTATCCGCCCGCGAGATACTGGTTCAGCGTTCCTTCGCATTCGTCGCGCGCACGGCGATTCTTGGACGATCCGATAGCGGTCCCGATCGCAAGACCGGCCAAACCGCCCACGCCCGCGCCGATGAGGCTGCCGGCCAGACGTTCCGAATCATACACCCGGTTACCGATCACGCCGCCTGCAATCGCGCCGAGCAAGCTGCCCAGAATACCGCCCTTCTGCCCGCGCTTGTCGCCATATTGCGCGCGGCATTCGGCGAGCCAGGCGGCGCGATCGAATTGCGGCGGCACCTGCACCGGGTAAGCGACGCCGTATTGTGGCGGCACGGCGGCGTGCTGACCGATCGGGATGCCAACCGGACCGCCCGGATAGGGGGCCTGGTGATGTTGCGCGGTCGGGACGTTCTGCGGCGCGGCATAGACGGGTTGCCGGCGGCGATATTCGGTCTCGTAATCCGTACCGGCCGTCATTGGGGCCATCCGTTCGGGCAAGGGTTGGACCATCGGTGCATCCTGATACACGACCGGACCTGCGCCGGGTTGCACCGTTTGTGCGTTCACCGAAGTGGCGGCCAGCATGGCCCCTGCGGCGATGCTGGTGGTCAAGAAGATGCGAGCCGACATGATGGTTTCCCTTCGCAATGCCGCACCCGATCGCGGCGATTTCCGAGCGTTAAGAGATTATTTATCATCGCATTGCGCGGATTTGCAAAGGCGTCGCGGTCGTTCGTGTCCCGTTTCGGGGCGAGTGGTCCGGCGCTGGCTAACGCCCGCAACGACGGTCAGATGCGATCCGCAACGGCCACTGCCAGACGTTCCAGCCCATCGGCATCGTCCTGCGTAAATCGATCGCAGCGTCGGGCTGTCGCAATCGATCACCGCGATGATCGCGTCGTCGCGCACGACCGGAACGACCAGCTCGCTGCGCGTCAGGCCGTCGCAGGCGATATGGCCGGGAAAGGCATGAACGTCGTGCACGAGCATCGTGCGCGCGCTCCGCCGCCGCCGTGCCGCATACGCCCTGCCCCATGGCGATACGGATACAGGCGGGCCGCCCGATGAACGGGCCAAGCACCAGCTCGCCATCGACCATGCGATAGAAACCCGGCCCAATTGAGGTCGGGCATGAAATCCCACATCAACGCCGCGATATTGGCCATGTTCGCGACACGCATCCCGCTCCCCATCGGTGATGGCAAGCGCGGCCTGTATCAGCTGGCGGTGGCGTTCGGGAGTGGGCAGATCGGGCGCGGCGCGTGAAATCGAACATGGCGCTGACTAAGCAGCGACGCGGGCACACGCGCCAATCCTATTGTTCCCGCGCCGCCAGTGCCCTATTCCAGCGCGCATGAGCAAACGACGCAAGATCATCATCGCCCTGGTCGCCATCATTGCCATCATCGCGTTGCTGCTGTTCTGGGTGACGCGCGGCGACACGCGCCGAACTGGCCGTGGCCGACGTAACGGGGACCGATCCCACCCTGGTCGATCCGGACGCGCAAACCGTGCCGACGGTCGCCATCGCGAAACCGGTCGGCTGGGCGGATGGGGACGCACCGATCGCGCCCGCCGGGATGCAGGTGGTGCGGTTTGCCGAAGGGCTGAACCATCCGCGCGTGCTGCACACTTTGCCCAATGGCGACGTGCTGGTGACGTTGACCGGCTCGCCCGAGAAAGAGGGCGGCGGCATCACCGCATGGATTACCGATCTGCTGATGTCGCGGGCCGGGGCCAGCGTGCCGCCCGCCAATCAGGTGGTGCTGCTGCGCGATGCGGACGGCGATGGCCGCGCGGAACAGCGCACCGTACTGCGGCAGGACGATCTCAGCTCGCCATCGGGCATGGCCTGGAACGACGGCACTCTGTATGTCGCGAATCACGATGCCGTGCTGGCGTTCGACTATGCGCTGGGCACGACGCAGATCACCGGCGCGCCGCGCAAGCTGATGGATTTGCCGCCGGGCGGCGGGCACTGGATGCGCAACCTCGAACTCAACCCGGACGGCACGCGCCTGTATATCGCCGTCGGTTCGGTGTCCAACATCGGTGAAAAGGGCATGGAGGTCGAGGAAGGGCGCGCCATGATCGTGGAATACAATCTGGAAGACGGCACCAGCCGCCCCTATGGCGCGGGGCTTCGCAATCCCAATGGGCTCGACTGGAACCCGTGGAGCGGAGAGCTTTGGACCACCGTGAACGAACGGGACATGCTCGGTTCCGATCTGGTGCCCGATTACCTGACCAACGTGCCGGTCGGCGCGCAATATGGCTGGCCGTGGGTCTATTGGGGCGACAATTTCGACGAACGGGTCGAAGCGCCGTGCCCGCGCTACCTCACCGAATATGCGCGCACGCCCGAATATGCGCTGGGCCCGCACGTCGCGGCGCTGGGGCTGGCGTTCAGCACGCCGGGCAACCGGATGGGCGGCGCATTTGCGAACGGCGCGTTCATCGCGCGGCACGGATCGTGGAACCGCAAACCGCCATCGGGTTACGACGTGGTGTTCGTGCAGTTCGACGATCGTGGCAATCCCACCGGCAAGCCGAAGGAAGTGCTGGGCGGGTTCCTGAAAGACGACGGAACCACCAAAGGCCGCCCGACCTGGGTGGCGTTCGACGGGCAAGGCGCCTTGCTGGTAACCGACGACACTGCCGGGATCGTATGGCGCGTGGTCAATCCCGCAGCGGACGCCGGCACCCGCAATTGCGCGGTTGAAATCGTCACTCCTTGCCACCGCGCCGTGAATTGCGCGGGCGAAGCGCGCGCGACTTTCGGCGAAGATGATTTCGCGCGCGAGGTTCCCGCGCAGCTAGCCTGCGGGAGACGCCCGCGCTTCAGCCGATCAGCTGCTGCGCGTCCAGTTCGTAAAGCAATGCGCTGCCTGCGGTCGCCGACGATTTCAGCCCGGCCGCTTCGGGCACGATCCGGTCGAGGAAGAACCGCACGGTCACACGCTTGGCTTGAGCCAGACCTGCACTTTCACCGGCCTCCACGGCGCGCAACTGGCGCATCATCTGCCACCCGGCCACTGCAACCGCGCACATGGTGGTGAACGGCACGCTGCCTGCCAGCCGATCGTCCAGGCTTGCCTCGTCCCGCATCCAGCGCGCGATCGCGGCGCAGTCACCGGCCAGCGCGAACAGAGCCGGTTCGTCCGCCACATCGCGCGCCAGATCTTCGAACAGGGAAATGACCACTTCGCCGCCTTCCAGGCCCAGCTTACGCGTGACCAGATCGGCGGCCTGAATGCCATTCGTCCCTTCGTAAATCGGGGCGATGCGCGCGTCGCGATAATGCTGCGCCGCGCCGGTTTCCTCGACGAAACCCATGCCGCCGTGAACCTGAATGCCCATGCTGGCGACGTCGATGCCGGTGTCCGTGCCCCATGCCTTGATCAGCGGAACCAGCACTTCGGCGCGCATTTTGGCGGCAGCGTCGCCCACCGTGCCGCGATCGACTTGCCCGGCGGTGTAATACAGCAGCGCGCGCATGGCTTCCGTCAGGGATTTCATGCGCAGGATCATGCGCCGCACGTCCGGATGGTCGATAATCGCCACCGCATCGCGCGATGCCCCGCCCGCGCGCGCGGACTGCACCCGGTCGTTCGCGTAATACTGCGCCTGTTGCAGCGCACGTTCGGCGATCTGCACACCCTGACCGCCGACATTGATGCGCGCATTGTTCATCATGGTGAACATCGCCATCAACCCGCGATTTTCCGCGCCAACCAGCTCGCCGACGCATTCGTTGTTGTCGCCATAGCTCATGACGCATGTGGGGGAGGCGTTGATGCCCAGCTTGTGTTCCAGCGACACGCAGCGCACATCGTTGCGCCCGCCCAGCGTGCCATCGTCCTTCACATGATATTTCGGCACCACGAACAGCGATATTCCCCGGCTGCCGGCGGGCGCATCGGGCAGGCGGGCCAGTACCAGATGAATGATATTCTTGGCCAGTTCATGCTCGCCATAGGTGATGTAGATCTTCTGACCCTGAATCAGATATTTGCCTGCATGTTCGCCATCCTCGATCGGCGTGGCGGTCGCGCGCAAGGCGCCGACATCGCTGCCCGCCTGCGGTTCGGTCAAATTCATCGTGCCGGACCATGCGCCGCTGACCAGATCGGGCAGATATTTCGCCTGCTGCCCCGGACTGCCGTGATGCTCCAGCGCCTCGATCGCGCCGACGCTCAACATCGGCAGCAGGGTGAACGCCATATTCGCCGCACCCAGATTTTCCAGCACGTTGCACGCCAAGGTGAAGGGCAGGCCCTGGCCGCCATATTCCGCAGGGCTGGCGATGGAATTCCACCCTTGCGCGACATATTCGTCATACGCCTTGTCGAACCCGTCGGGCAGGCGGACGACGCCGTTTTCCAACTTCGCCCCTTCCGTATCGCCGATGCGGTTCAGCGGCGCGAATTCCCCTTCGGCAAACGCGCCCACACCGCCGACGATGGCATCGACCATGTCGGGTTCCGCCGCAGCGAAGCGTTCGTGCTGCGCCAGTTCCGCAATGCCCGCATTGACCCGGATGGCCAGCAGCTGGTCTTTGACGGGGGCGGTGAAGATGGTCATGGATGGTTCCTTGGCAAGTGTCCGCCCTTGGGATGCGGACGGTTTGGTTCTATAGTGCGCCGGGATGGCTCGCAAGAACGCTACGGCACTGCAACGCGCGGATGAGGCGGGAATATCCCGCGCCGCCGCAATTTTACGCGACCGGGGGAATCGTCGCGGTTCCGACGGAAACGGTTTACGGCCTGGCGGCACGTGCGGACGATGCGGCGGCAGTGGCGAAAATTTACGCGGCGAAGGGGCGGCCGGGCTTCAATCCGTTGATCGTACATGTCGCCGATATGGCGCAGGCGCGGCGTTTGGGGGTATTTTCGCCATTGGCCGAGCGATTGGCGCAGGCCGGTTGGCCGGGAGCATTGACTTTGGTTCTGCCGCGACGCACCGATGCGGACGGTGGAGACGTCGCGGCGGCAGTAACGGCGGGGTTGCCGACGATCGCGCTGCGAATATCGGCCCATCCGGTTCTGGCTCGTTTGATCGCGAAAGTCGGCGCACCGCTGGCTGCCCCATCCGCCAATATCAGCGAAGGCGTCAGCCCTACGACGGCGGAGCATGTGTCGGCGTCCTTGGGCGACCGTATCGACCTGGTGCTGGATGGCGGGCCGTGCGAAACCGGGCTGGAATCGACCATCGTGGCCGTTCGGGATGACGGTGCGCTGGTAATCCTTCGCCCAGGTCCGATCGATCCGCATGCACTGATCGGCGCTACGAAACCGGAAACGTCCGACGATGAACCGCACTCGATCGAAGCACCTGGCCAGATGCCACGCCATTATTCGCCGGGGAAACCGGTAAGATTAAACGCTGCGACAGCGCGGGATGACGAGTTTCATGTCGGATTCGGTGCCGTGGCGGGACATATCAACCTGTCGGCAACGGGTGATCTGCAAGAGGCGGCAGCCGCTTTATACGCGGCGCTTCACGACGCAGCGGCCGCTCCCCAACTCAGGATTGCCATCGCCCCCATTCCACAAACCGGAATAGGCATCGCCATCAACGACCGTTTGCAGCGCGCGGCGGCTTGATAATCAATCGCGACGGCGCGGCGGAGCGGGCGGCAGCAGTTCGGAGATTTCTCGTGCGACCTCGTCGCGCTTGCGACATGCGTTCGCACTGCCGTCCGCGCATTTTCGATCCAGCCGGTCATAGTCCCGTTCCAAAGCACCAAGGCGTTCGTCACGTTTACGCAGTTCGCGTCCGCGTTTCTCGTCCGCCTCGGACTGGCTCGTCGTGACCAGGTCGACGCCTTTGCCGACGACCTTCACCGGTAAAGTCGCAACATTGTAAACGGTTTTGGCCACGCAACCGGACAGCGCCATACTGCCAAGCCCGTGGCAATTGCAATGTGCCCTAATGTTCCACGTGGAACATTCACTGCATCAGCTCTCGTCTTTGTTTTCGTAATATTGCGGCGCATGTTCGCGCAGGATATCGAGGATCTTTTCCAGCGCCGTCGGCTCATCGGTCTTTTCCATTGCCGCCAATTCGCGAGCCAGCCGGCTCGACGCCGCTTCGAAAATCTGGCGTTCGGAATAGGATTGCTCCGGTTGATCTTCGGGGCGGAAGAGGTCGCGCGTCACTTCCGCAATGGAAACCAGATCGCCGGAGTTGATCTTCGCTTCGTATTCCTGCGCCCGGCGCGACCACATGGTGCGCTTCACCTTGGGTTTGCCGGTCAGCGTTTCCATCGCCTCTTTCAGCGTCTTGTCGCTGGACAGTTTCCGCATCCCGATGGCTTCCACCTTGTTGGTGGGAACGCGCAGGGTCATCCGTTCTTTTTCGAACCGCAGAACATACAACTCCAACGCCATTCCGGCGATTTCCTCGTTCTGGATTTCGGTAACGCGGCCAACGCCGTGTTTGGGATAGACGACATAATCGCCGACATCGAACGCAAGACCTTTGGCCGCCATCAACATATCCTTCATAAGGGCTGTTCGTCAGCGCCACCGGCTCAGCCGGTGCGTGATCGGGGTATCAGCCTATTTCAATACGACAGAACGCCGGAATCAATCCGGCGACCAGGATCATACCTATACCACGAATATCGTCCGAACGCCACTCAAGGGCGTCCGGGCGCCGTCAGTCGCCTTCGCCGGGATCGGGAGTGAAGAATTTCTCGAACTTCCCTTCGACACCCTTGTGCTCGTCCGCGTCGGCGGGGGCGTCTTTCTGGCTGGTGATGTTGGGCCATTCGGCAGAGTATTTGGTGTTCAGTTCCAGCCACTTTTCCAGATTGTCCTCGGTGTCGGGCAGGATCGCTTCCGCCGGGCATTCGGGTTCGCACACGCCGCAATCGATGCATTCGCTGGGATTGATGACCAGCATGGTTTCCCCCTCGTAAAAACAATCGACGGGGCACACTTCGACGCAATCGGTGTATTTGCATTTGATGCATGCGTCGGTGACGACATAGGTCATGGGGCGGATTCCCTTTGGTTTGAAAGATGGTTGCTGCCGCTATGGCTGGCGCGGTGTTAAAATCAAGTTCCGCTTTTGTTGGGTTCGCCCGCATCGGGGCCTGCATCGGGGCCAGGGCCGCCGGATGCGAGGTCGCGATAGAGGGTTTGCGCCACCATCGCGCTGCTGCGGCGTTCCGGCAGCGCCGTCACCTCGATCACGCGGACCGTGTTGCCGATGGGGAACGTCAGGACGTCACCGGCGGCGATCGGCAAGCTGGGCCGCAGCACACGGTTGCCGTTGCAGCGCACCGTGCCGCCGCACACGATATCCGCTGCCAGCGAACGCGATCTGGCGAAGCGGAGGTAACATAGCAAACGGTCGATCCGCACGCGCGCCTATTCCCGGCCGACCAGTTCGGCAAGGCCGGCGAATGCGCCGTTCGGGCGGGGCGGGGCAGGGCGCGACCGGCCCGATGGCTTCGTACGGGCGGGACGCCACTGCCAGCTGTCGGGGCGGGGCGGGCCGTATTGCTTCGGCCGCAATGACGGCGCGATTTCGCAGCGAAAGCCTGCATCCCCCAGCAAGCGTCGCCAGTTTTGCTGTGTCAATCCGATCGAAATCGGCAAGGCGGCGTCCAACACGAACCGCCGCTTGCCCGCATCGCTGCGCGCCCGAAACGCCGCCGACGTCAGCCGTTCCGCCATATCCACACGGATGAATTGGTCGCCCGCACGTCGATAGCCTGCGGGGGGTTGGCCGCTTCTGCCTGCGATCGTCGGAACCATGCCCGGCTGCAACGGGCGGCGATCCATTCGCAATTCACTCAACATGGTGCGGGGGGCGGGTTTGATCAGCGCGGGGACGAATATATCCAGCGCCCCGAACACGACGCCAAGGCGGCGCAGGAATGGGCGCAGTTCGGCGGGCAGATGTTCGATACCGGCGCGCGACCGCGCGATTACGCCATGCCCGTCGATCAGAGCCAACAGCAACGCCCGTCCTTGCGACCCGGTGTCGGGACTGCGTGCGGCATCGGCCAGTCTTTCAAGCGGTTTCAAAGACGACAACCGCGTGTCGAGCCATTGTGTCAGGCGCGCAGTCAGCAGATCGCGAGCGGGTTCGGGAATGGCGGACAGTTCGCGCGCAAGAACGATGCCGGGCAATACCGCATTCGCCGGTTTTTCCAGCCGTGCGACGGTCTGCCCGTCCCAAACTACCAGCCCCCGTTCCAGCGATACCCCGTTCAGATCCTCCGCGATCAGGCGGTGCACCCGCTCCGTCAGGATACGCGGCAAGGCGCGCTCCCCTGCCGCCAGCAGCATCTTGCGGTCGCTATGCGCGGCGGCAGGATCGACGCTGAACCGGAACCCATCGATACGACCGATCGGTTCGTCTTCGACCAGCATCGTCCCGTCATCGTCCAGCGTGACCGGCAGCATCGCAGTGTCGATCCCGGTGCTTTTCATCAGGATCGCCGTGCGCCGATTGACGAACCGTTCGGTGAGACGGGCATGAAGCGCATCGGACAGCCGCGCCTCCACCGCATGGGCGCGCGACGCCATTTCGTCGCGTGCCATCACCCAATCGGGCCGTTGGCAAATATACGCCCAGCTGCGGATGGCGGCAATCCGCCCCTGCAGCGTGGCGATGTCGCCTTGCATATTGTCCAGTTCCGATATGCGCGCGGCGAGGTAATCCGCGCCGAGATAGCCGCCGCGCAAATCCTGCCACAGACGCGCGACGAACCGCGCGTGATTGTCCGCGCCGCTTTGCCGGAAATCGGGCAGGGAACAGGCATCCCAAAATCGCTGCACTTGCCGTGCACCGCGCACACCGTCCGCCAGCGGTTCGTCGGCAAGTTTTTTCAGTACGGCCAGATCGATGGCTTCGGGGGCGAGGCGCAGTTCGGGTTCGTGCGGGGGGCGTTCCAGATCGGCGATTAGCGTGCCGATCGTGTCGAAACGCGGCTGGGCATCGCGCCAGTACAGATGCGTCAGCGGGGCGAAGCGATGCTCCTCTATCGCGTAGACTTCCTCTTCGGTAAATTCGGGCGGCGGGGCGTTCGACCCCCGCGCCCCCTGGCCCATACCGGCGAGCACGCCGAACGTGCCGTCGCGCTGATGCCGCCCCGCACGCCCGGCGATCTGCGCCATTTCGGACGGCATCAGGCGGCGCTTGCGAATGCCGTCGAATTTCGACAGGCTGGCGAAGGCGACGTGGTTGATATCCAGGTTCAGGCCCATGCCAATCGCATCGGTGGCGACGATGTAATCCACCTCCCCCGCCTGGAACATCGCGACCTGCTTGTTGCGGGTTTCCGGGCTTAACGCGCCCATCACAACCGCGCATCCACCGCGAAACCGCCGCAGCATTTCGGCCACGACGTAAACCTGTTCCGCACTGAATGCGACGATGGCGCTGCGCGGCGGCAAGCGCGACAGTTTGCGCGGACCGATATGTTTTAGCGTCGAAAAACGGGGGCGGTCGGTAATTTCCGCTTCGGGTATCAGCGCACGCACCAGCGGTTCCAGCGTCGCCGCGCCCAGCAGCATAGTTTCGTCCCGTCCCCGCGCGTTGAGCAGCCGGTCGGTAAAGATATGTCCACGCTCGTGGTTCGACCCGATCTGCGCCTCGTCCAGCGCGACGAAAGCCGTACCGCCCCCGTCGCGCGCCATCGCTTCTGCCGTGCAACAGAAATAGCGGGCATCGGCGGGTTCGATCCGTTCTTCACCCGTAATCAGGGCGACCTGCCTGGGGCCCTTGATCGCGACCACCCGGTCGTAAACTTCACGCGCCAGCAGGCGCAAAGGGAAGCCCATAGTGCCGCTGGAATGCGCGCACATCCGCTCTATCGCCAGGTGCGTCTTGCCGGTGTTGGTCGGCCCCAGAACGGCTTTGATGGCGCGGTCGCTCACTATGCGAATGTGGCACGCAGGGCAGGTACGCTCAAGGGGGAGCGCAGAAACATTTGCCGCAATGGAGGCCGTTTGTCGCAGCTCACCGGTCGTTCGCCGCAGTGGCGTCGGCGCGTGCACGTTCTTAAAGCGATGTTAAGCCAGTTTTGCCATGCAAACCGGGACTTGTTGGCATGGGCCACGACAGAAACGGAGGCGCGCTTTGTATTTCGAACACGAACCTGCCTCCACTTACGAAGAAAGCGCAGCGACCGTAGATGCGGGCGATGCGGGCGACGATCCGGTTGCCATAAAGCGCGGCCGGTCGATGGTCGATCGCTGGCAGGAACGATGCGCGGTCATAGCGAACTGGGTGGACGGGTTGGATCTCGCCCCCGATCTGGCGCAGGATATCGGCAGCGCGCGGTGGATGCGCGGCATGGCCACGCTGATCGCGCTAACGCTGACGGCGTTCGCGTTCTGGCCCGGTTTCGCGCCCTTGAAAGCCGCCCCGAACGTCCATCTGGACGACGCATTGCGTGACGAATATCGCAGCCAGATGATCCTGCCGTTGGGTCTGGGCGCAGACAGCGGGCGGCGCATGGGCCCGACGCGGCAAGCGATACGATTGAAAAGCGCGCCCGAACGCCCCGAGCTGTCCCTGGTCGCGACATTGTCCAGCGGAGATGGCTTCGCGCGAATGCTGCAACGGGCCGGCGTGGGTTCGGCGGACGCCAACCGGGTGCAGCAGCTGATCGGCGGCGCGGTTGTGCAATCCGATATCCCCGCCGGAACACAGATCGATATCACTTTGGGCCGCAGACCGTCGGCGGATGCGGTTCGCCCGCTGCAGGCATTGTCGTTCCGCGCGCGCTTCGATCTGCAGCTGTCCGTCACGCGCGATGGCGGCAATCTGTCGCTCGTCCGTCGCCCCATCCGCGTCGATGAAACGCCGCTGCGGATAAGCGGCACGGTCGGGCCGAGCCTGTATCGTTCCGCGCGGGCCGCGGGCGCGCCGCCGGGTGCGGTGCAGCGATACCTCGCCACTCTGGGCGATCACGTCGATCTGGACCGCGCGGTTGCCGCAGGCGACGTGTTCGACATCATCGTCAGCCATCGCCGCGCCGCAACCGGCGAACGGCAAGCGGGCGAATTGCTGTATGCCGGCGTGGAGCGAGCCGGAAAACCGCGCACGCAATTGATGCGCTGGGGCAAAGACGGCAAGTTCTTCGAAGCGTCGGGCGTCGGCGAACAGCGAACCGGGATGCTCGCGCCCGTACCCGGCCCGGTCAGTTCCAATTACGGCATGCGCCGCCATCCCATCCTGGGGTATCGCCGGATGCATTCGGGAATGGATTTCAAGGCCCGCCACGGCACCCCGATCGTCGCGCCCACAGATGGCCGGGTCACCGCAGCGGGGCGGATGGGCGGCTGCGGCAATGCGGTGCGGCTGGCCCATGCGGGCAATCTTGCCACGCGGTATTGCCATATGAGCCGGATTGCCGTGCGTGGCGGCGACAGCGTGCGGCGCGGTCAGATCATCGGTTATGTCGGTTCCACAGGTCTGAGCACCGGGCCGCATCTGCATTACGAAATGTATCGTGGCGGCGCATCGATCAATCCGGCATCGGTGCAATATGTCACGCGTGCGGAATTGTCGGGCGGCGAACTGGCACGGTTCCGCGCGGCGCTAGCGAAATTGAAAACCGTGCCCGCCGGTGCCGCTCTGGCGCAAATGGCGCCGGACCCGGTCGAAAACGCTGCACCGAAGCGTGAGATCGATCGCTTGAACAAAAGCGGCTCCTCCGCCCCGTAACCTCGCGCGGCCAATCGGATTGCGGAGCGGGCCTGTTTGCGGCACACCGACGCAATGACTGGCTTGCCGCGATATTCGCCTCCTGCATCCTATCCCGCGACGCGGATGCGTCGCACCCGACAGGCGAGCTGGAGCCGGGCGTTGCATCGCGAAACGGTGTTGACGACGAGCGATCTCATCTGGCCGCTCTTCGTTACCGACGGCAAGGGGGTGGAAGAGCCCATCGGATCGTTGCCCGGCGTGTCGCGGTGGTCGGTCGATGGCATCGCGCAGGCGGCGAAACGCGCGGTCGCGCTCGGCATTCCGTGCATCGCCCTGTTTCCGAACACGCAGGCCGACCGTCGCAGCGACGACGGGGTGGAGGCGCTCAATCCCGGCAATCTGATCTGCACCGCGATCAAGGCGGTGCGCGATGCCTGCGGCCGCGATATCGGCATTCTGACCGACGTCGCGCTCGACCCCTACACCAGCCACGGGCAGGACGGGCTGATCGATCGGACGGGCACGGTCCTGAACGACGACACGGTGGCGGTGCTGGTCGATCAGGCGATCAATCAAGCAGAGGCAGGCGCGGATATCATCGCCCCGTCGGACATGATGGACGGCCGCGTGCGCGCGATCCGCATGGCGTTGGAAATGGGCGGGCACCACGATGTGCAGATCATGGCCTACGCCGCGAAATTCGCTTCCGCCTTCTATGGCCCGTTCCGTGATGCCGTGGGTTCCGCCGGATTGCTGAAAGGCGACAAGAAATCCTACCAGATGGACCCCGCCAATGGCGAGGAAGCCTTGCGCGAAGTGGCCCTCGACATTGCGGAAGGCGCGGACAGCGTGATGGTGAAGCCGGGCCTGCCCTATCTCGACGTGGTGGCCCGCGTGAAGGACGCGTTCGGCGTGCCGACTTTCGCGTACCAGGTGAGCGGCGAATATGCGATGATCGAGGCTGCTGCTGCGGCGGGCGCAGGCGACCGCGATGCGCTGATCATGGAAACGCTGACCAGCTTCAAACGCGCAGGCTGTACCGGAGTGCTGACATATCACGCGCCACTGGCAGCGGAATTGCTGAATGGCTGAGTTCCGGCTGGAAACCGACCGGCTGATAATGCGCGACTGGCGAGATGCCGACCGTGCGCCGTTCTTTGGGCATCTCAGTTCGCAACCCGAAGTCATGCGCTGGCTGCTGGGAACCAGCGACCGGGCGAAATCCGACGCGACGATCGAACGGCTGCGCGGGTGGCAGGCAAAGCACGGCCACACGTTCTGGGCGCTCGAACGCAAGGCGGACGACGCGTTCCTCGGCTTTTGCGGTTTGAAACAGGTGCAGTCGGACCAGAACGAACCCGATCCCGGAACGCTGGAAATCGGCTGGCGATTGCGCGCGGATGCCTGGGGGCGGGGCTATGCGCGCGAAGCGGCGGAACGCGCGCTGCACTACGCGTTCGACACTCTAGATGCGCCATTCGTGTCCGCTTTCACCGTTGAGGGGAACGAGGCGTCGTGGCGGTTGATGCAGCGGTTGGGCATGCACCGCCGCCCCGATCTCGATTATTGGGAAGACGATTGGGGGCCGCAACTGGGCCATGGTATCGTGTACCGTATCGCCAGCGCACAATGGAAGGAACACCAATGACCACGCATACCCCCTCCGCCAGACCGGGCGTGACCATCATTCCGATCCACGGCAAAACCCCGCGCATTCACGACAGCGCCTTCATCGCGCCGGGCTGTTCCCTGATCGGTGATGTGGAGATCGGCGCGGACAGTTCCGTCTGGTACAATTGCGTCCTGCGCGCCGATGTCAGCCGCATCGTCATCGGCGAACGGTCGAACATTCAGGACGGCAGCATCGTTCATTGCGACCCCGAACGCCCCGGTGACGAGGAAGGCTCCCCCTGCATCATCGGCGACGATGTGCTGGTGGGCCATCTCGCCATGATTCACGGCTGCGTTATCGAGGATCGCGGCTTCGTCGGGCTGGGGGCCATCGCCATGAACAAGGCGCGGATTGGCAACGACGCGATGCTGGCAGCGGGCGCGATGTTGACCGAAGGCAAAGTGATGGAACCGCGCAGCCTGTGGGGCGGACGGCCTGCGAAGTTCATGCGCGAACTGTCGGACGCGGCGATTGCGGGAATGCGAATGGGCGTCGCGCATTACGCCGAAAATGCGAAAGCGCATAACGCCGCCGTTGCGGCAGCGATGGCGGACGACGCTAGCTAGGCTTCGCCCCGGTTGCATACCGCGCCATATGCGGCACGTAATCCGCTTTGCCCAAAGGCACGCCCCGGTTCCGCAAGATCATATAGGCGGCGGTCATATGGAAATAGAACTGCGGCAAAGCCCAATCGCGAGCATATTCGTCGGCGCTGAGGGCGAACGCCATACCGTTCGGTAAGGACAGGGTAATGCGCGTATCGGGTTCGACGAAGTCGCGCGGCGCAACTTGGGCGAGCATTGCATCGACTTTTGCAAGGCGGTCCTTCGCATCCGCCATGGTCTTCGGATCGTCCTGCTCCCAATGAAGGCCAGGGTGGCCGGCCAACTTGCCAAGAGCTTCCCCCGGCATATTCGCGACGAAGCGGATCTGCGTCGCCAACGGATGCATATCGGGCGCAATGGCGGCGTGCAGCAACGGGTCGCCGCCATTGGCCTGTGCTTTGGTCAGAATGCCGCCCAGCGCAGTGAGCATGTCGCGATAGGCGGGAACGATGCGGTCATGGAGTGTCATGGCCAGTTTGCTACACGCTATCCGTCGGCCGCGCACGTTCAATCGCGGATCAGCGATTTCAGCGCGTCGATCCGGTCCGCCTCGTGCGCGGGCTTGTCCCAGCGGATGCGGTGAATACGGGGGAAGCGCATGGCGAGGCCGGATTTATGGCGCTTCGATTCATGTACGCTGTCGAACGCCACTTCGAAAACCAGCTTCTTTTCCGTTTCGCGCACCGGACCGAACCGGTTGATCGTGTTCTGCCGAACGTGCTTGTCGATCTGTTTCAATTCCTCGTCCGTGAACCCGGAATAGGCTTTGCCGACGGGCAGCAGGTCCGCGCCGGTGTCGGGGTCGCCGTCCCAGCAGCCGAAAGTGTAATCGGAAAAGAAGCTCGATCGTTTGCCGCTGCCGCGCTGAGCGTACATCAGCACGCAATCGACCAGCAGTGGGTCGCGTTTCCATTTGTACCACAAACCCGTCTTTCGCCCGGTGATGTAAGGGCTGTCGCGCCGTTTCAGCATCAACCCTTCGATCGCATCGTCGCGCGTCCCTTCCCGAATTTCAGCAAGCTGTTCGAAACTGTCGGCATGGACGATCCGGCTGATATCGAAATGGCTGTCGGGCAGCGTTGGAACGAAACGTTCCAGCTGCGCGCGCCGGTCCGTCCACGCCAAAGCGCGCAAATCGTCACCGGCAATGCTCATCGTGTCGTAAACGCGCATGAAAGCGGGCGCTTCGGCCAGCATTTTTTTCGACACGGTTTTGCGGCCCAGTCGCTGTTGCAGAGCGTTGAAACTGGCCGCGCCGCCTTCTGCGCCGCCCTGAACGCTGCCGCGCACCATCAATTCGCCATCGAGCACGGCGGGCGTTTGCAAAGCGTCCAGCATTTCGGGAAAAGTCGCGGAAATGTCGTCGCCCGACCGGGAATAGAGCCGTGTTTCCCCGCCGGCATGGATCAATTGCACGCGGATCCCGTCCCACTTCCATTCCGCGACGTAATCTTCCATCGACACGACGGTTTCTTCCAGCGGATGGGCCAGCATGAAGGGGCGGAACAGCGGCAGGTCTCCCGGTTTCGGGCGTCGGCCCGCCATCCGCCGCCCATGCGAACAGTTCGGCATAAGGCGGCTGGAACGCATGCCACAACTCCTCCACCTGATCGACCGTGACATCGAATGCCTGCGCGAACGCCGTCTTTCCCAATCGCGCCGAAATGCCGATCCGCATCGCGCCGGTCGCAAGTTTCAACAAAGCGTAGCGGCCGGACGAATCCATGCGATCGAGCAGCCGCGGAAGTTCCCCCACAACGGTATTGCGGTTCATCTGCTCCAACAGGCCGACCGCTTCCGAAACGCTGGGTGATGGGGGGACGGTGCCGAATGGTTCGGGCCACAGCAGGCTGGCCGTTTCCGCCGTATCGCCCACGAAATCGCGGCTGAGAGTCCACAGGACGGGATCGACCCGGTCCTTCATCAGATTGCGGATGGTGCTGGATTTAACCGCCTTGAAATCCAGCCCGTCGGTCAACGCCGCCAGCGCCCAGCCGCGATCCGGGTCGGGCGTCGCACGCAGATATTCGGCGATCAGACGCAGTTTTTCGTTGCGGCTGCGGGTATAGACCAGCGTATCGATGAGGGCGGCGAATTCGTCCACCCGTCAGTCGTCCTCTTCCTCGCGCCCGACCAGGGCCAGCGCGCGCGCTTTTCGCTGGGTCAGCTGGCACCAGCGCAGCAGAGCTTCTTCCCGTCCGTGCGTGATCCAGCTTTCCTGCGGGTTCACCTCCTCGATCGTGCGGGTCAATTCGTTCCAATCGGCATGATCGCTGATGATCAGCGGCAGTTCGACATTGCGTTGCCGCGCGCGTTGGCGCACGCGCATCCAGCCACTGGCCATGGCGGTGATCGGTTCGGGCAGGCGGCGGCTCCACCGGTCGTTGAGAGCGGCGGGCGGCGACACCACCACATGGCCGCGCATGTCGTCCTTCGTATGGTCGGACACCAGTTTCAGATCGCCCAGTTCCACGCCCCAATCTTCATACAGGCGGCACATCTTTTCCATCGCGCCGTGCAGAAATATCGTGCGGTCATACCCCGCCGCGCGCAGTTCCGCGATGACCCGCTGCGCTTTGCCCAAAGCATACGCGCCAACCAGCACGCAGCGATCCGGGTGCGCTTCCAACGCGCCGGTCAATTTCGCCATTTCGTCGGCGATCGGGGGATGGGTGAAGAACGGCAGGCCGAACGTCGCCTCCGTAATCAGGATATCGCATGAGGTGACTTCGAACGGCGGGCACGTCGGATCGGGGCGGCGTTTGTAATCACCGGTGACGATAACCCGTTCGCCTGCATGTTCGAGCAGGATCTGCGCGCTGCCCAGCACATGGCCAGCCGGGATATAGGTCGCATCGACACCGCCCGGCAGGCGTACGGTCTCGCCATATTCCACCGGGGTGGTATCGCCGCCCGACGGCCCTTCGCCGGTCTGGTAACGCAATTTCATGATCGCCAGCGTTTCGGGCGTGGCGACGGTCGCCCCATGTCCCCCGCGCGCGTGGTCGGCATGGCCATGCGTCACCAGCGCCTTGTCCACGGCGCGGCTGGGATCGATCCAGCAATCCGCGGGCGCAACATAGATGCCGTGCGGTTCGGGTTTGATCCAGGAGAAATCGGCAGTCATGGCAGTAGAATGGCCGGGAAGAACAAAGGGTTCCGTGGCCGACCGGTATCGCCCATCCCACTGTCACCGTTTCGCGACAGCGAATCAGCGAAGCGGGACTGGGCAATCCCCGGTTAGCTCTCGTCGCTCTTTTCGCCATCGGCATCGGCATCGGCCCCCGCATCATCCTTCTTCGCGGGCGGCTTCTTACGCGCCGGTTTTTTCTTGGATGCCTTGGGCGGGGCGGGAGTGATTTCGAACGTCGGTTTGCCGTCCTTCATGCCGACCGTCACCTCGCCGCCATTCGCGAGTTTGCCGAACAGCAATTCTTCGGCCAGCGGCTGCTTGATCTGATCCTGGATCAGCCGGGACATCGGGCGGGCGCCATACATCCGGTCATACCCCTTTGCCGCCAGCCAATCGCGGGAATCGGCATCGAACTGGATATGGACGTTCTGTTCGGCCAGCTGCAATTCCAGCTGCAGGACGAACTTGTCGACCACCCGGCTGACCGTGCTGCGACCAAGATAGGCGAACGGCACGATCGCATCCAGACGGTTGCGGAATTCCGGCGTGAACATCTTCTTCACCGCTTCCGTTCCGGCATCCGCTTTTGATACATCGCCGAACCCGATCCCGCTGCGCGCCATGTCGGATGCGCCGGCATTGGTAGTCATGATCAGCACCACGTTGCGGAAATCCACCGTCTTGCCGTGATGGTCGGTCAGGCGGCCATTATCCATCACCTGCAACAGAATGTTGAAGAGGTCGGGATGCGCCTTCTCGATTTCGTCCAGCAGCAGCACGCAATGCGGGTTCTGATCGATCGCGTCGGTCAGCAGACCGCCCTGATCGTACCCGACATAGCCCGGAGGCGCGCCGATCAGGCGCGATACGGAATGCCGTTCCATATATTCCGACATATCGAACCGTTTCAGTTCGATGCCCATGATGCTGGCGAGCTGGCGTGCGACCTCGGTCTTGCCGACGCCGGTGGGGCCGGAAAACAGGAAGGAGCCGATGGGCTTATCGGGGTCGCGCAGGCCCGCACGGCTCAATTTCATGGCGGTCGAAAGCCGTCCGATCGCCTCGTCCTGGCCGAACACGACATGTTTCAGATCGCGTTCCAGATTCTGCAGCGCGGTCTTGTCGTCCTTGCTGACGGATTTGGGCGGGATGCGCGCCATCGTTGCGATGACCTGTTCGATCTCGCGCGCGGTGATCTTCTTCTTGCGGCGGCTCGGTGCGACCAGCATCTGCATCGCGCCCACTTCGTCCACCACGTCGATCGCCTTGTCCGGCAGCTTGCGATCGTTGATGTAACGCGCGCTCAGTTCCACGGCGGTTTTCAGGGCATCGGGCGTGTATTTCACCTTGTGATGATCCTCGAACGCGCTTTTCAGACCTTTCAGGATCTTGATCGTATCTTCGATCGTGGGTTCGTTGACGTCGATCTTCTGGAACCGGCGCAGCAGAGCGCGGTCCTTTTCGAAATGGTTGCGGAACTCCTTATACGTGGTCGAACCGATGCAGCGGATCGTGCCGCCCGACAGCGCCGGTTTTAACAGATTGGACGCATCCATCGCCCCGCCGCTGGTCGCGCCTGCGCCGATCACGGTGTGGATTTCATCGATGAACAGCACCGCATGCGGCAGCTTTTCAAGCTCGTTCACGACCTGTTTCAGCCGTTCTTCGAAATCCCCGCGATAGCGTGTGCCCGCCAGCAGAGCGCCCATGTCGAGCGAATAGATCACCGCTTCCAACAGCACTTCGGGTACGTCGCCTTCCACGATTTTGCGCGCCAGCCCTTCCGCAATGGCGGTTTTCCCGACGCCGGGATCGCCGACATAGAGCGGATTGTTCTTGGACCGGCGGCACAGGATCTGCACCGTGCGATCGACTTCGGGGCCGCGACCGATCAGCGGGTCGATCTTGCCGTTTTCCGCTTTCTTGTTGAGGTCCACGGTAAACTGGTCGAGCGCGGATTCCTTCTTCTTGCCGCCGCCCGCTTTCGCGTCGGGTTCGCCGGCTTCGCCATCCTGCGCCGATGCGGTCGCAGCCCCGGCGGGCTTGCCGCCCTTGCCGATGCCGTGGCTGATGAAGCTGACTGCATCCAGTCGGCTCATATCCTGCTGCTGCAGGAAATAGACGGCATAGCTATCGCGTTCGGAAAACAGCGCCACCAGCACGTTCGCGCCGGTCACGGTGTCGTTGCCCGACGACTGCACATGCAGGATCGCGCGCTGGATCACCCGCTGGAACCCGGCGGTGGGCTGCGGATCGGCCTGTTCCGCCGTCGTCAGCGACTGGTATTCCTGATCGAGATATTGCTTCACCACCTCACCCAGTTGCGCCAGATCGACGCCGCATGCGGTCATCACCGCCGCGCCATCGTCATCGTCGATCAGGGCCAGCAAAAGATGTTCCAGCGTGGCGTATTCGTGCCGCCGATCGGACGCATTGGTCAGCGCGGCGTGGAGGGTCTTTTCGAGGTTTTGGGCAAAACTCGGCATCGTCGTGGATCTTTCTGGGTTAGGCTGCGGCGCGCGGTTCGGCTGCGCCATCCCGGTGTCGGATGGTTCGGGTATGTTGGGAATATAAGAACCGCCGCCCCGATTTCGAGGGGCGCGTGCAGAACCGCAGAAATTCGCGCCCGGTCAGGGCTTTGTCCCGCCGAACAGAGCATCGGCCGCACTGCGATGGGCGGCGGCCGCATCGCGATGCGCGCGCACCCGTGCCAGCTCGGCTTCGAGCAGGACGATCCGTTCCGCCAATTCATCCTGCGAATAGGGCGTCAAATCCTCACGGGCCAACAGATCGGCGGCGTTGTCGCGAGCGATAGGGCGGGAATCGTCGGTCATCGGAACGCAGCATCCCCCGCCAGCGTGCTTGCTGTCAATGCCGCGCGGGGTTACCGATGCCTCTGCGCGCGGGTTCAATGCGTGCGGGGGCATCGGAATAGGGAACACTCTGGGGCATGAGCGACACGATAGCGGGCACGATACCGGGTACGATGAAAGCCGTCGGTTTCGACGAACCGGGCGGGCCCGAAATGCTGACCGTGCGGACGGAACCGACGCCCAAGCCGGATGCAGGCCAGGTTCTGATCGAAGTCGCCTATGCCGGGGTCAACCGCCCCGACGTCATTCAACGCCAGGGCAAATATCCCGCGCCGCCGGGCGCATCCCCTTTGCCGGGTCTGGAAGTGTCCGGCGTCGTCGTCGCGGCAAACGGCGATGTTCCCGAAACCATGATCGGCACGAAAGTATGCGCGCTGGTCGCAGGTGGCGGCTATGCCCGATATTGTCTGGCGCAGGCCGATCAGTGCTTGCCGGTCCCGGACACCATGCCGCTGGAACAGGCGGCGGCGATCCCCGAAACCCTGTTTACCGTGTGGCACAATGTGTTCGAACGCGGCTGGGCGATGGAAGGGGAGACGCTGCTGGTGCATGGCGGAACCAGCGGGATCGGCACGATGGCGATCATGCTGGCGAAGGCTTTCGGGATGACCGTGATCACCACTTGCGGCACGGATGAAAAATGCGCAGCGGCGTGCGATTTGGGGGCGGACCACGCCATCAATTATCGCAATGCCGACTTCGTGGCGGAAGTGGCGCGGATAACGGGCAAGGCAGGCGTGCAGATCGTGCTCGACATGGTGTCGGGCGATTACGTGCCGCGCAATCTGAAATGTCTGACCGATGATGGGCGACACGTCACGATTGCCGTGCTTGGCGGCATGACGGCGGAATTGAACATGGCGCAGATCATGATGCGGCGCCTGACCTTGACCGGATCGACATTGCGGCCGCGTTCCAACGAATTCAAGGGGTTGCTGGCAGCCGAGATTGCCGCCAACGCTTGGCCCCTGTTCGTATCGGGGGAATTGAAACCGGTCATGGACCAGATATTCGCGCTCGACGATGCAAGCGGCGCGCATGCCCGGATGGAAGCGGGCGATCATATCGGAAAGATCGTGCTGCAGGTCGGTTGACGCGGCGCTACGCCCACGACCGGCTGTAACCGCTTGCCGTAAGGGGCGCTTATGCGTTAAACGATTTCGGCATGGCCATTCCGCGAGGGGTGGCCCTTCTTATTTCCGGCGGAGACGAACATTGGCCAAAGCATCCACGACAGCGACGAACAAAGCACAGGCCAAACCGCTGATGCCGCATGCGACCGCCACCTGGCTGATCGACAATACCGGACTGGGCTTCGAACAGATCGCCGAGTTTTGCGGACTGCATATTCTGGAAGTGCAGGCGATGGCGGACGAATTGGCAGGCAGCAAATACACAGGTCGCGACCCGGTGCATTCGGGCGAATTGACGCTGGAGGAAATCGAACGCGGTCAGGCCGATTCCGAATATTCGCTGGTCATGCAAAAAGCGCCGGTGGAAGTGACCCGTACGAAAGGCGCGCGATACACGCCGGTGTCCAAACGCCAGGACAAGCCCGATGGTATTGCCTGGCTGTTGCGGAACCATGCAGAAATTTCCGACGCGCAGATCTCCAAACTGATCGGCACCACGCGCAACACGATCAACGCCATTCGCGATCGCAGCCATTGGAACATCCAGAACATCCAGCCCAAAGACCCGGTGACGCTGGGCCTGTGTTCGCAGCGCGAACTGGATGCCGTCGTCGCCAAGGCGGCAAAGAACATCAAGCCCAAGGAAGGCGAGGAAGAAGCGGTCGCGCCCGTCCCGACCTCCGCCGAAGGCAGCAGCGATCGCGAAAAACTGATCGAGGAACTGCGCGCCGAACGCGAGGCGGGCGTGAAGGCCGCTGCCGAAGCCGCGCAGGAAGCCGAAGCCGCCGCCTGGCTGGAAGCCAAGCATGCCGCCGACGGGGAAGAGCCGCCTGCCCAATAAAGGTATGACGATCGGGGCGATCGGGGGGAGGGGGATGTTGCACTTTACGCAGCGTTCCCCCATTCAGCGCCGATGATTTCAGACCCCGACCCCACGTTTCGCGAACACCCTTCCACGCAGCAATACGCCCATGCCCAGCCCTGGGATACGGCATCTGCAGGCTGTCCCCGTGCCGCAATTGCTGGAACGTTCCACAGCGGCAAACCCCGGCGCGCCGATCGCGGATTTTTCCGGCCGCACCTATACCTATGCCGAGATTCTGAGCGAAGCGCGCAGCTTTGCCGCCGGCTTGCAGGCGATGGGCGTTGCGAAGGGCGACCGGGTCGGCCTGTTCCTGCCCAATGTACCGATCTATCTGTCCGCCTATTACGGGGCGATGATGGCGGGGGCCACGGTGGTCAATTTCAGCCCGCTCTACACCGTCGATGAATTGTCCGCCCAGGTCGAGGATTCGGGCGCGAGCGTGCTGGTCACCGTCGATGTGCCGGCTCTGCTGCCCACCGCGCTGAAAGTGATCGACAAATCGTCGCTCAAAACGCTGGTCGTGGGCGAGCTTGGCACGATGTTGCCGACGTTGAAGCGCATTGCGCTCAAACTGCTTGGCGGGAAACAGACGAGCGCGATCCCGGCGCGACCCGACGTCAAACGCTGGGGCGATTGCCTGGCCGACATTGCGCCGCGGCCCGTCGATCTCGCCATCGAGGACATCGCGCTGCTGCAATATACCGGCGGCACGACCGGCACGCCGAAGGGGGCCATGCTGTCCCATGCAAACCTTTCGATGAACGCGTTGCAGGTCGATTCGATCGATCCGTTCGACCGGACCGGGCCCGATGTCATTCTGGGCGCGCTGCCGATGTTCCATGTGTTCGCCAACACCTGCGTCCTCAACCGCACCGTCGCGAAAGGCGGCTGCATCGCCATGCTGCCGCGTTTCGATGCAGGCCAGGTGCTGAAAACCATCGACCGGATGCGGCCCACGGCGTTTCCCGGCGTGCCGACGATGTATCAGGCCCTGCTCGACCATCCGCGGGTCGGCAAGACGGATTTCTCCTCGTTGCAGATCTGCATATCGGGCGGTGCGGCCCTGTCGGCCCCGGTGCGCGAGCAGTTCGAAGCGGTCAGCGGCGCACGGTTGGTGGAAGGGTACGGCCTGACCGAAAGCAGCGGCGTCGTGTCCACCAACCCCTATCGCGGCAACCGCAAGCCCGGCACGATCGGGCAGGTTCTGCCGGGAACGCGCATCCGCCTGCTGGACAAGGAAGACCCCACCGCGCTCGCCCCCGCCGGCGAACCGGGCGAGCTGGTCGTGCGCGGTCCGCAGATTATGCAAGGGTACTGGAACCGGCCGGACGCCGCCGCCAGCGCCTTCGCCATTATCGATGGGGAAAGCTGGCTGCGAACCGGCGACATCGCCACGCTGGACGAAGACGGCTTCGTCCGCATCGTCGATCGCAGCAAGGACATGATCTCGGTCGGCGGGTTCAAGGTGTTCCCCAGCCAGGTCGAAGCGGTGCTGGTCGAACATGACGCCGTGAAGGAAGCCCTGGTGATCGGTGTGCCGGACGATTATCTGGGCGAACGGCCACGCGCCTATATTACCCTGAACGAAGGGTTCGACACCGGCGGGGACGAATGCGCGCAATGGCTCAACGGCAAGGTCGGCAAGCATGAGCGAGTGGAAAGCGTGGTCGTGCGCGACGAACTGCCCAAGACCATGATCGGCAAGCTGGACCGCAAGGCGTTGCGGGCGGAAGTTTTCGCAGACTAACCCGCGACGGTCAGGATCGGCTCGTCCCCCGCCGATGGCGCGCTCTGCGAGGAGTCTCCGATCGCGGACGCACCATGGGCGAAGCGCCCTTCCACCTGGGCACCCTGTTCGATGGTCAGCGCGTCGTAATGCACGTCACCCTCGATCCGTGCGGATTTCAGCACGATCAGTTCGCGTGCAGAGATGGAGCCGGTCACCGTTCCCGCCATGCGGGCGGTTTCGGCCTGAATGGCGCCGTCGATCACGCTGTCCGGCCCCTGAACCAGCGACGCGCAAGTCAGATCGCCTTCTATCCGGCCATCGACATGCAGATCGGCGGACGCGCTGACATCCCCCTTTATCGCGACATCGGGGCCGATTACGGAGAATGTAGAGCCGCCCTTATTGGCCATTGGAATGGCCGGCGTGCGATGCGCTTCGTCCGCGGACTTCTTTGAGAACATGGGGTGCGTTTTCCAGAAACGGGCGCGGGTTCATGGCGCGGTTGTTGAGGCGAACCTCGAAATGCAGATGCGGACCGGTCGATCGCCCGGTGTTGCCGATCGCGCCGATGACGCTGCCGGCGGCAACCTTGCGCCCGACGGTGGCGGCGAAGCGGGACATATGTGCGTAACGCGTCATCAAACCGTTGCCGTGGGTAATTTCCACGACCTTGCCATAGCCGCCCTTATTCCCGACGAAGCTGACCGTTCCATCGGCGGCGGCGTAGATCGGCGCGCCGATGGGGCCGCGAAAGTCCAGGCCGGAATGCATCGCGCCGCGTCCGCTGAACGGATCGCTGCGATAGCCGAAGCCGGACGAAATCGATTCGATGCTGGCGGGCAGCACTTGCGGAATACCCTGCAAACCGTGTTCCAGCGCGGACATACGCGCGAGGCTGAGGCCCAGCCGTTCGAACCGAGGATCGATGCCGCCATCGCGCGCGGTGGCGAGCAGTTCCAGCGGGCCGCCCATCGCCGTACGGTCGGACCCGCGCGCCATCATGGCTGGGTCCAGCCCCATCTTGCGGATCGCCACGGCGGCGCGCGCGGCCCTGGCATCGGCAAAGCGAGTCAGGCGTTCGACATAGGCGAGCTGGCGCGCTTCCAGCCGGACCAGTTCCGCCGCTTCGGGAACGGAGGCGCTGACCTTGGCGACGGTTTTCGCCGCTTCCGTGCTGGAATCGGTGACGGTGTCATCCGCCTTCGCAGCGTCGGTTACGTCGGCGGGCAAAGCTTCCGTCATGGCTTCCAGGAATTGCTGGCGCTTCGTCAGATCGGTGACCGTGTCATCCAGATTGTCGCGATATTCCGACACGCGTCCTTCGGCATCGGCGACCTGCGCTTCTCGTTCGAGCAAGCTGACGCGTTCCGACGATGCGCGCATACTGGCTCCACGCCATACCCGCCATCGACAGGCCCCACACCAGCAGCGCGGCCGCAACGACCGCCGCCGCGATCATCTGCATGCGCGATGTTATGGTGATGAAACGAACCTGACCTTGCGACCGCATGAAAAATTCGCGGTCGGGAAACCAGCTTCGCAAGCGGTTCAGCAAACCGCCCGACTTCGTTGGAATGTGCAAAAAACAACCTATCGTAATTTTTGGTCCATCTGGGACATAGACAGGAGTTTTCGCGGAATCGAATCCGTTGGCGGTGCAAAGGGATGAAGCGGACTGATCGTGCGACGAGACGTTTGCGGCGCAGGAACCCTTTCGCATTGGCCGCAAATGACGACGCTGACATGCCGGTTTGCGAGTGATAACGCCACCCGATGACGAACACGACACCGATGTCCGATGCCGCAACCCTGGTCGATACCATGGCGAATGACGCGCGCGCAGCGCAAGGGACGCTCGCCCGGATGGAAAGCGCCGCGCGCGCTGACGCATTGCGATCCTGCGCGGATCAACTGCGCCGCGCAAACGACGTCATACTTGCCGCCAATGCCCGCGATGTTGACGCTGCGAAAGAGCGCGGCCTCGATGACGCCATGCTCGACCGCCTGCGGCTGGACGGCGCGCGCGTCGAGGCGATGGCCGCTGCCGTCGCCGCGATCGCGGACCTGCCCGATCCGGTCGGGGTAGTCATCGATGCAAGCGTGCGGCCCAACGGCCTTGCCTTGTCGCGCGTGCGCGTGCCCATCGGTGTCATCGGCATCATTTACGAAAGCCGCCCCAATGTAACGGCGGATGCGGCGGCATTGTGCGTGCGGTCGGGCAATGCGGCGCTGCTGCGCGGCGGGAGCGAGGCGGTGACGTCCAACCGTGCGATTGCCGCAGCCATGACGCGCGGCCTGATGGAAGGGGGCGTGCCGAACGGCGCAATCCAGCTTGCGCCGAATCAGGACCGGGCGGTGGTCGGCGCGATGCTGGCAGCGGCAGGCAAGATCGACATGATCGTGCCGCGTGGCGGGAAAAGTCTGGTCGCGCGCGTTCAGGCCGATGCGCGCGTCCCGGTGCTCGCGCATCTGGACGGTATCTGCCACACCTATGTCCACCGATCCGCCGATCCCGCAATGGCGCGATCCATCGTCCGCAACGCCAAACTGCGCCGGACGGGCATTTGCGGGGCGATGGAAACGCTGCTGATCGATGCGGCTTTCGCTGACGCCCCGGCGCTGATTGCCGAGCTGATCGATGGCGGCTGCGCGTTGCGCGGCGATGCGCGCGCGCAAGCGATCGATCATCGTATCGCCGCAGCGAGTGCCGACGATTGGGACACCGAATATCTCGACGCCGTGGCGTCGGTTGCGGTGGTGGACGGGCCGGAAGCGGCGATGGCGCATATCGCGCGTCATTCGTCCGGGCATACGGATGTCATCGTGGCGAGCGATGACGCCGTGATCGAACGTTTCGTGACCGAGGTCGATTCGGCCATCGTCATGGCAAACGCCTCTTCGCAATTTGCAGATGGCGGCGAATTCGGCCTCGGCGCGGAAATCGGTATCGCCACCGGCCGTCTGCACGCACGCGGTCCGGTCGCGCTGGAAGGGCTGACGACGTATAAATGGATCGTTCGCGGCACCGGGCAGGTTCGCCCGTAATGCGAATCGGATTGCTGGGCGGCAGTTTCAATCCCGCGCATGGCGGCCACAGGCGCATATCGCTGTTCGCGCGTGAGCGATTGGGGCTGGACGCGGTGTGGTGGCTGGTTTCCCCCGGCAACCCGTTGAAGCCGAAAGCGGGAATGGCCCCGCTGCCCGCGCGCTTTCGATCCGCTGCGATGCGGGCGCGGCGCGCACCGATACAGGTGACGGCGATCGAGCGGGAGTTCGGCTCCCCCTACACCGTCGATACGCTCCGCGCGCTGCGTAACAGGTACGGACGCCATGACTTCATCTGGTTGATGGGGTCCGACAATCTGGCGCAGTTCCACAATTGGCGCGACTGGCGCGGGATCGCGCGCACCATGCCGATCGCCACCATCGCGCGCCCCGGTTACGAGGCTCATTCCAGCCCGGCGACGGCATGGCTGCACCGGTATCGCACCGCCGCCGCAGACTATCGTGCGGGCGATGGTCGCGCGCCCGCATGGATACCCTTGCGCTTCGATCCAGACGATCGCTCCGCCACGGCGATCCGGCGTGCCGACCCCGATTGGGCCGAACGCCACGCCGGCACACCCTTGCGCGATCAGGTTACGCATCGTCCGATCCCACAACATTAAACACCCCTGCCGTTCGGCAGCTTATGTGGTAGGGTGCGTGCAGCACGACCCAGTTTGCCCGGAGTTTGAACGACCGCAATGAACGAGCCTACCCCCACCGATACCGTTTCCAGCCTGGATATGCCGCACATGACCGCTGCCGAAGCGCCCGCCGGATCCGTGCTGGCGCTGGTGCTGCAGCAGCTCGACGACGATCAGGCGCAGGATGTTGTCACGATCGCTCTCGAAGGCAAATCGAGCATTGCCGATCACATGATCGTGGCGTCGGGTCGATCCACTCGGCAAGTCGCGGCAATCGCGCAGAAACTGGCGGAAAAGGTCAAGCAGGGCGGCTTCGGCCCGGTCCGGCTGGAGGGACTGCCCGCTGCCGATTGGGTGCTGCTGGATGCAGGCGATATCGTGGTCCATCTGTTCCGGCCGGAAGTTCGCAGTTTCTACAATCTGGAACGGATGTGGGCATTCGGCGATGCTCCGGTGGAACCGACGGTGAACCCGGCGGTTGGTTCACGCGGTTCGGCGTAACCCGGACGGCTCGCCATGCTGCTGCACGTTATCGCCCGCGGCAAGATCGGGCGTTCGCCCGAAGCGCAATTGGTCGCCCGGTATGAAAAGCGCATCGCATGGCCGCTGAAACTGACCGAGCTGCCGGAAACCGGCGGCAAGGTTGCAGACGCCGCCACGCCTGCAAAAACGGTGCTGCTGGACGAACGCGGCAAACATTACAGCTCGCCCGCATTCGCGCAAATCCTGAACGATTGGCGCGATGGCGGCATTCGCGAAGCGCGCTTCGTCCTGGGGGCGGCGGATGGCCATGATGCGAAAATGCGCGGCGATGCGGACATGCTGTTCGCATTCGGCAATGCCACCTGGCCGCATTTGATGGCGCGCGCGATGCTGCTGGAACAACTATACCGCGCGACGGCGATTATCGCCGGGCACCCCTATCACCGCGTATGATGGCGCGCGGCATCCTGCTGGGTCTGCTTGCCGCCATGATCGGGGCGGCCGCGTTTCATGCAAGCGCACCCGTCAGCGCGCAACGCGATACCGCGTTCGGCGGCGACACCACGCAGGCCGCCCAGAGAAGCGCCCTGCAGCGTGCCCGCCGCGAAGCGCGCGAAGCGAAGACGCGCGGCGACAGGTTGGAAAAACGGGCACGGGAATCGCGCCGTGCCGTCGATAAGACCGCGCAGGCGGCGGCAGTGCTGGCGGCACGTATTCAGGAGGCGGAGGCGGGTATCGCCGCTGCACAGGCGCGCATGACGCTGATCGGGGAACAGCGCCGCCGGCTCGATCGCAGGCTGGCCGTTCGGCAGGAACCGCTGGTTCGCCTGACCGGGGCCCTGCAGAAGATGGCGCGCCGCCCGCTGGCTTTGTCCGCGCTCAGCCCCGGCAGCCTGCGCGATACGGTCTATCTGCGCGCCATTCTGGAAACCACCGTGCCGCAGGTGCGCGAACGGACCATCGCGCTGCGGGCGGAAATCGCGCGCGGACAAGCCTTGCAGCGCGAGGCGCGTCAGGCGGTCACGGCGTTGCGATCCAGCGAAGGGCAATTGAAAACGCGGCGTACGGCGCTGGCCGCGCTCGAATCGCGACAACGGCTGGAAGCGCGCGCGGCGGGCGGCGATGCCAACCGCGAAACCGAACGCGCGCTGGCATTGGCGGAAGAAGCGCGCGATCTGGACGCTTTGCTGGACGAGCTGGACAAGGCGGGAACCCTGCGCGCCGAACTGGCTGCGCTGGACGGTCCGGTCCTGCGACCCGCCGACACGGCCAATCTGCCATCGGCCCAGAACGATACCGACTCTGCGCCCACCCCAAGTGCCGGCACGAGGTCCACGGGCGCGCCATCCGCTGCATCGCCGCCCCCGCGCGGGTTGCAACTGCCGGTGGCGGGCCGGACCGTTGCGGGCTTCGGAGAGCCGGGCGCATCCGGCGTTCGCGCCGCAGGCATATCCTTCGCCCCCCGCGACGGCGCGCAAGTCGTCACGCCTGCTGCCGGGCGCGTGGCGTTCGCCGGACCCTATCGCGGGTTCGATCGCATCGTAATCATCGAACACCCCAACGGCTGGACCAGCCTCATCACCGGCCTGTCGCGCAGCGATGTGGCAGTCGGCGAAACTCTGCTCGGCGGCGCGCCATTGGGTGTTGCGGGCGTGGCCGATCCGGTGGTGACGTTCGAATTGCGACGCTCGGGCGTGCCGGTGAACCCGGTGGATTTCATCCGATAGCGTCGGTTTGGCAGGGCTATCGAAGCTCATCTGGCATTAACCGATCATGCGCGATAGGGTGTGGATAACAAGGATATTCCCGCCCATGCCGACTTCCGACATTCCATCCGCCGCCGCCAACCCCCGTATGCGTTTCGCCAACATGTGGCGCGCCGCCGCGCTGGTAACGGCGGTTGCGTTGATCCCCGCCACTACGGCGGGCATGGCGCAGGTCGACGGCCGCGCCGGGCCGGAATTCGCCCGCCTGTTCGCGACGTATGAACAGATCAAGGCGAATTATGTCGAGCCGGTCGATGATGAAAAGCTGATCCGCGGCGCGATCGACGGGATGCTCGCTTCCCTCGATCCGCATTCCGGTTATCTCGACGGCAGCGACCTGCAACGGTTGAACACGCTGATCGACGGGAATTATTCGGGGCTGGGCCTGTCGGTGCAGCTCGATGATGGTGCGGTGAAGATCATCAGCCCGTTTCGTGGCAGCCCGGCGGAAAAGTCGGGGCTGAAAGCGGGCGATTACATCACCCATATCGACGGCGACCTGATTTATGGCGGCGATCTGGACGATGCGGTGCAGCGGATGCGCGGCCCGGCGGGGACGGACATCACCGTCACCATCTTTCGCCCCGGTCGCGACGAACCGTTCGACGCCACGGTCACGCGCGGCGTGATCGAACTGGAGCCGGTGACGCACGAACTGCAGCCGGGCAATATCGGTCACATCATGGTCAACGAATTTTCCCGCGATGTCGGCCGCGATGTGCTGAACGCCTGGAAAGCGTTGCAGGGCGATGCCGCCAAGTCGGGCGGATCGATCGGCGGCCTGATCCTCGACCTGCGATCGAACCCCGGCGGATCGCTGGACGAAGCGGTGGCGCTGTCGGACCTGTTTCTCGACAAGGGGCGCATCGTGTCCCAGCGCGGGCGAGCGCGCGGCGAAACCATCCTCTACGATTCCGAATCCGTCTTTCGCGGGGAGATTGCGGGCGATGTGCCGATGATCGTGCTGATCGATGCCGGTTCCGCCAGCGCCAGCGAGATCGTCGCCGGCGCGTTGCAGGATCATCGCCGTGCGGTGGTGATGGGAGAGCGCAGTTTCGGCAAGGGCAGCGTGCAGACCCTGTTGCCGTTGGGCGGCAGCGCCGCGCTGAAGCTGACCACGGCCCGCTATTACACGCCAGCGGGCAAATCGGTGCAGGAAGGCGGGATCAAACCCGACATCACCGTGCCCCAACTGTCCGACCCCGATCTGGAAAAACGCGCCCGGTTCAGAATGCGCGAGTCGGATCTGCGCGGTCATCTGGTGAACGAACTGGCGCTGAAGGACGAAGCGCTGGAAAACGACAAGCTGGACGATCCGCGCTTCAAACTGACAGCCGATCAGCTGAAGGAGCAGGGGGTGGAGGATTTCCAACTCGATTATGCCATCCGCACCTTACGCCGCACTGCCCCGAAACAGGTCGCCCGGCGTAATCGATAGCGGTGGGACCGACACACGCATGACCGCGTCCCAGCGCCTCGCAGCGCATCTCGCGCTGGCAATCCCGGCCGCGCTGCTCGGCGGGGCGTATGTGTCGCAATATGTCTTCGGCCTTTATCCGTGCGAGATGTGCTGGTGGCAACGCTGGCCGCATTTCGCGGCGTTCGGGCTGGCACTGGCGGCGTATGCTTTGCCCATGCGCGCGATCTGGGTCGCGCTGTCCGCATTTGCGATTGCCACGTCCGGCGTGATCGGGGGCTTTCACGCCGGAGTCGAATATGGCTGGTGGGAAGGGCTGACATCGTGCGCCAGCGGCGTGGTTGCAAGCGGGGCGGAAGGCGTCAGCGCACTCGACAATATCATGAACGCGCCGCTAATTCGCTGCGACGTGGCACCGTGGCGGCTTTGGGGCGTTTCCTTGGCAGGATGGAACTTTTTGATCTCCACCGGCGGCGCAATCGCCATTCTGGTTTTGATCGCAAGGACGAAACGAACATGACTGCCCCAACCGAAATGCCCCCAACCGAAATCTCCGCGACGAAACACGCCCCGCATTCTTCGCTCAGCGCGAAGGATATCGCGCGCATGATCCGCGTCGATCAGGCTGGCGAATTCGGCGCGACGCGCATTTACGCAGGCCAGCTGGCGATCGTCGGCGATCGGGGTCCGCATGCGACCGAGATCGCCGCAATGGCCGAACAGGAGGCCAACCACCGCGCGCAATTCGACGCGCTGATGGCCCGGCGCGGTATTCGCCCGACCGTGCTGCATCCGTTCTGGAACACCGCCGGTTTCGCCCTGGGTGCGGCGACCGCGCTGATCGGCCCCGAGGCCGCCATGGCCTGCACCGCAGCCGTCGAACAGGAAATCGACCGACATTATTCCGACCAGCTGGACGCACTGGAAACCACTGGGGCGGACCCGGAACTCGCGGGCATGATCGAACAATTCCGCGAAGACGAGCGCGAACATCACGACACGGCCATCGCGTCGGGCGCAGAGCGCGCCCCCGCCTATGCGCTGTTGACCGGCGCGATCCGGCTGGGTTGCCGCGCCGCCATCAAATTGTCGGAGCGGGTGTAACGTGGGAACAGGGCTTCACGCCTTATTCAGCGCCGCCCCGTCTAATGTAACGAAACACGACGCCAAGTCGAAAGGTTCACGATGATGAAACTTCTGCCCGTTCTTCTCGCCGCCTCCGCGATGTCTTTTGCGCCTGCCCCCGTCGCCGCGCAGGATGAGGCCGCGCCAACGGCTTCCGCGCCAGCCACCCCCGCTCCGACGGATAGTGTCCGGCTGGTCGTCGTGTATGGCGACGATGCCCCGCCCGAAACCGTAGGGGACGAAATTATCGTCGTCGCGCGCAAACCCGAAAGCGAACGGTTCCGCATTCCGGAAAATCTGCGCCTAAGCGACAGTCCGGAAAACCGGTCCTGGGCAGCGCGGGCCGAACGGTTCGAGATGATCGGCGATTTCGGAACGCTCAGTTGCGATGCGGCAGGCGCCGGCGGCTTCCTTGGCTGCACGCAGCAGATGATCGACGATTTCTACAAGGACAAGGCTGAAGGCAGCGATGTGCGGTTCGGCCAGCTGATCGAAATGGCGCGGGCGGAACGCCTGGCCACCATCGATGAAGACGCCGCTGCAGAACAGGAACGCGTCGAATTGCTGGAGCGTGCCTATCTCGACCGCCTGGAACGTGAACGCGACGGGCCGGTCGGCGACGAAATCACCGACCCCAGCGCACCCCCTACGGTCAATCAGGAACCCGAAGGGGCGTTTTGATTGTGACATTCACTTCTGTCAGCTAAAATGGAGTGAATATGTTCCGTCGGGCTTGATATGTAGATTGGTCTGCCCCAGAATATCCATGCCCAAGAGCAGATCGAATTGCTAAACCTGTGGCAATCGGAAACCTATCGTTTCGGTAAACACAAAGGGTAATACGCTGCTCGGTGCATCGGAATCGATCAAACCCAATCGGAGTGCGTAAGACGGTACCATTCTGGTTTCCGTTGCGCTGACCAATGTTCGCTTTCCTTCTTGAGGAAAAGCAAAACGATCGATTATCCGTTTCGGCAGACACGATTTGGTTGCGCCTGTATCAACCAACCCATCATACAATTCAAAAGTAAGATCGTTTGGCTCCAGGGTCGCAAATACAGCGACCCGTAGAACTATGCGGCGGTAATTGTGCCGTCCTTCAACCAACCGCATGGGACATGTATCCCAGATCAACGGGCTCGTCAGTCACCTCCTGAATGGAGAACAGATTATCAGGATAATTGGCTTCCGCAAAACGCCGCGCTGCACTGGGAAGTTGGAAGAAATTCACGATGTTCGCATCTCGAAGCAACACATACTCGTCACGGTGATCCGATAAGAAGCTGGTTAAATTTCGTTGAAAATAGTCGTAATTGCGATCTATTTCCTCATCGCGCGACCTGATCATAGCAAACTCCCAACAGCGATCTGCCAGTCAGTTCGTATCTGCGACATGCAGTTTGCGACGAATCGAATCTTGGAAGCGTTGAATCGAAGCGGGCAAACCAGCCTACTGGTTCATCGTGTCGAAGAAATCTTCGTTGGTCTTAGAATCCTTCATCTTGTCGAGCAGGAATTCCATCGCGTCGATCGTGCCCATCTGCATCAGGATACGGCGCAGCACCCACATTTTGCTGAGCTTGTCCTTTTCGACCAACAGCTCTTCCTTGCGCGTGCCCGATTTGCCGACGTCCAGCGCGGGGAAAATGCGTTTGTCCGCGACTTTGCGGTCGAGCACGATTTCGGAATTGCCGGTTCCCTTGAACTCTTCGAAGATCACTTCATCCATCCGGCTGCCGGTATCGATCAACGCGGTGGCGATGATCGAAAGCGATCCGCCTTCTTCGATATTGCGGGCCGCACCGAAGAATCGCTTGGGCCGTTGCAGCGCATTCGCATCGACGCCGCCGGTCAGCACCTTGCCCGACGATGGAACCACGGTGTTGTAGGCACGGCCCAGCCGGGTGATTGAATTGAGCAGAATGACCACGTCGTTCTTGTGTTCGACCAGCCGCTTCGCCTTTTCGATCACCATTTCGGCGACCTGTACGTGCCGCGTCGCCGGTTCGTCGAACGTGCTGGCGATCACTTCGCCTTTCACGCTGCGCTGCATGTCGGTAACTTCTTCGGGCCGTTCATCGACCAGCAGGACCAGCAGGAACACTTCGGGGTGATTGTCGGTAATCGCCTTGGCGATATTCTGCAGCAACACTGTTTTACCCGTACGCGGCGGCGCGACGATCAGGGCGCGCTGGCCCTTGCCCTGGGGCGATATGATATCGATCACGCGCGCCGATTTGTCCTGAACCGTGGGGTCCAGCGTATCGAGCGACAATTTCTGTTCGGGATAGAGCGGCGTCAGGTTGTCGAAATTGGTCCGCATGCGAACCTGGTCGGGATCTTCGAAATTGACTGTGGTCAGTTTCGTCAGCGCGAAATAGCGTTCGCCCTCTTTCGGCGCGCGAATGTCCCCTTCGACGGTGTCGCCGGTGCGAAGGCCCCATTTGCGGACCTGGTTCGGGGAAACGTAGATATCGCCCGGCCCGGCCAGATAATTCGCCTCCGGACTGCGAAGGAAACCGAAACCGTCCTGAAGCACTTCGATCGTTCCGATACCCATGATGTCTTCGGAATATTCCTCGTCCTCCGCCAGTTCGCGCAGGATGCAGAACATCAGATCCTGACGGCGCATGGTGGAAGCGCCCTCGACACCCAGTTCTTCCGCCATCGCGACCAGTTCGGCGGGAGTTTTGGCTTTCAGTTCTTTCAGATGCATTACGCGTGTTCCAGCAATCGGGCCGTGCGCCGATCCGGCGGCATGCGGCGGGGGAGGGTGATCGAAGGTCGTTGGGCTTGGGGAAAGCGGACCTGCCCGGCCATTCGCGGCCGGACCTTATGCCGATGGGCCGTCAGTAAAGGCGATGGGATGCACCGTCAATCGCGCAAGTTCGAAAGTGGCGCGATCAGAACGGTTTGACGATTGCCAGCACGACGATAATCGCCACGGCAATGCCAGGCACTTCGTTCAGCAACCGCAAGGTCTTGCCCGACAGGCTGCGCTGCCCGTTCGCCAGTTTCTTGGAATAGACGACCAGCCACCCATGATAGCCCGACAAGGCCAGCACCAGCAGCAGTTTTACATGGAACCAGCCACCGATCGCGACGATCCCGGTGCCAAGCAGTGCCAGCCCAAGCAGCCAGACGATCACGATCGCAGGCGTCAAGATGATCGTGCGTAGTTTCGCCTCGCGCGCGACCCATAAAGCTTCTTCGGGCGATCCGATGGCGGCTTCCTGATGATACACGAGATAGCGCGGCAGCATGAACAGCCCGGCGATCCAGAAGATCACGAAAATCAGGTGGCCGGCCTTCAACCAGAGATACAATGGCGCGAGAAATTCCTGCATGGCGGTTCCCTACCCGCTGGCGACCGCGCCGTCATCCCTTTCCAGAAGTCCGCCTGCTTAAAAGTTGGGCCATTCGCGTACCGTCGCAACCAGCCGTTCGACATGTTCGATCGGCGTATGCTGCCCGATGCCATGCCCCAGATTGAAGATATGCGGCCGCTCGGCGAAGGTTTTCAGAATATGCTGCGCGCCTTCCACCAATGCGTCGCCGCCTGCCAGCAGCACCAGCGGATCGAGATTGCCCTGCACGGGCACGCCGGCAGGCAATTCCCGCATTGCCCAGACCGGATTGATCGTTTCATCGACGCCCACCGCATCGACACCCGTTTCGCGCACATAGGCAGGCAGTTTCTCGCCCGCCCCCTTGGGAAAGCCGATGATGGGCACATCGGGATGAATGGCCTTGAGCGCGGACACGATCGCCGCATTGGGCGCGATGACCCAGCGTTCGAACTGCGCCGGACTCAGCGTACCGGACCAGCTGTCGAACAATTGCACGGCTTCGACGCCCGCATCGATCTGGCCGGACAGATATTCGACCGTCAGCGCGCCGATGGCATCGACGATGCGCTGGAACGCAGCCGGATCGCGATAGGCCAGCGCGCGGGTTTCGTGTTGATCCCGGCTGCCTTCGCCGTTCACCATATAGGTCGCGACGGTCCACGGACTGCCGGCGAAGCCCAACAGCGTGCTTGTGCCGAAGCCTTCTGCGCGCAATTGGGCGGCAACCGCAGCCACAGTCGCATAAATCGGATCGAGGCGCTCTGGCACCGCTTCCAGGCTCTCCAGCGGGGCATCGAGCAGCCGGGGCGAGAGGCGCGGCCCTTCTCCGGCAAGAAACTCCAGATGCTGACCCATGGCATAAGGGACGATCAGAATATCGGAAAACAGGATCGTACCGTCGAACCCGAACCGCCGGATCGGCTGCACGGTCACTTCCGCTGCCGCCCGGGCATCGTAAACCAGTTCCAGAAAGCCGCCCTTGTCGGCACGCAAGGCGCGGTATTCGGGCAGATAACGCCCCGCCTGGCGCATCATCCACATCGGCACGCGATCGGTCTGCCTGCCATGCAGCGTATCGAGCAGAATACCGGGCATGCGAGCCTCTTTCTTCATTTAGAATAGATATTTATAGATATTGTTGAGTGTAGTTGGCCCTGTGGATTGCGGGCATAAGCGCCCTATGCCGATTTTCTCCCACGCTTTCCAGCGTCGGCGTTGCGCGCGACTCCCGACCGCGCTTGAGTCAAACGCAACTTGTCCCCGCTATCCATCGCCTGTGCACGACACCGGCTTCCTGTCCACAAACGGCGTATCGCGATCGAGGTAGCGGGGGTGAAAGCGTCCTGGAAACTTGTCGTCATGCCTGTCCCGTGGTTTATGCACCGGATCGTCCACAGGCCGCATCGATGCCGATTATTTGCGAGTTCCACTACCTGTATCATGAGCCGTCTGCACCTGCATCTTCTGTCCGATTCCACTGGCGAAACGCTGGAAATGGTGGCCAAGGCGGCGCTGGCGCAATTCGACGATGCGGAAGTGATCCGTCATTTCTGGCCGATGGTCCGCTCTCGCCAGCATTTGGATCGCATCGTTCCTGATCTCGCGGACAATCCGGGGTTGGTGCTGTTCACCCTTGTTAACCCCGAAACGCGCCAACGGCTGGAAGAACAATGCCGAGTGCTGGGCATTCCCGCGATCCCGGCGCTCGACACCGTGACCGAAGCGCTCGAAAGCCATTTGGGGCAGGAGGCGCATGGCCGGCCCGGACGTCAGCATCTGATGGACGAAGCCTATTTCGCGCGTGTCGATGCGATCCAGTTCACTATCGCTCACGATGATGGCGTGAACTGGGACAATTGGGAGGAGGCCGATATCGTGCTGGCCGGGGTGTCGCGCTGTTCGAAGACGCCGACCAGCATCTATCTGGCCAATCGTGGGTACAAGACGGCGAATATTCCGCTGGTGGTTGAAAGCCCGCCGCCCGATGCGCTGTTCGGCTTGCGCCATCCGCTGGTCGTCGGCCTGACCACTGCGCCTGAACGGCTGGTACAGATCAGGCGCAATCGGTTGCTGAGCCTGAACGAAGGGACCGAAACATCCTATGTCGATGGCGAACGGGTCCAGGCGGAAGTGAAATTCGCCAGGCGCATGTTCGCGGACAACAACTGGCCGGTGATCGACGTGACTCGCCGTTCCATCGAAGAAACCGCCGCCGCCGTCATCAAATTGGTCAATGAACGGCGCAAACGGACTGCACCGCGCGAACCGGGGCCAAAGCCGATATGATGACAGCGCCGATCATACTGGCATCGAAAAGCCGTTCGCGCATGGAGATGCTGCGCGCGGCGGATGTGGCCTTTGCATCCCACCCCGCAGAACTGGACGAACGCGCATTGGAAACGGAGATGGCGGGCGCGGACCCATCGGAAATCGCGCAAGGGCTCGCCGCGGCCAAGGCGGCATCGGTGTCCAGCCTCAAACCAGCGGCACTGGTGCTTGGGTCCGATTCGCTGGTGACGGTGGACGGGCAGCGTTTCGACAAAGCCGCAACGCGCGCGCAGGCGGCGGAACATCTGCAGTTCTTTTCCGGCAAGGCAATGCAATTGCACAGCGCCGCTGCACTGGCGCGAGGCGGGCGGATCGTATGGCTCGACCATGCGATGGCATCTTTGCATGTGCGCGGTTTGTCGGATGCGTTCATCGATGAATATCTGGATGCGGAATGGCCGGAGGTCGGGTTTTGTGCGGGCGTGTTCCGCATCGAGGGGCGCGGCGTTCATCTGTTCGAACGCATCATCGGCGACCATTTCACCATTCTGGGAATGCCGCTTCTGCCGGTATTGGCAGCTTTGCGCGAACACACGGCGAACGGCAAATGACCGGTTACGCAGAAGTGATCGGCGATCCGATCGCGCAGTCCAAATCCCCTGCCATTCACAATTTCTGGTTGGATAAGGTCGGTATAGAAGCAGAATATCGTGCAACGCGCGTTACGGCCGACGATCTCACCGACTATCTGGAAAGCCGCCAAAACGATCCAGACTGGCGCGGTTGCAACGTGACGATGCCGTTGAAGCAAACGATTACGTCACGATTGTTTCACGTGGAACCTATCGCAAAAACATTGGGCGCAACCAATACCGTCTATCGCAATGCGGATGGTGCGTTGGTTGGAACCAACACCGATGCGGCAGGCTTTCTCGAACCGTTGCAATCTATTCTAGGGCGGACCCATCTGTTCCGCATGGCGCGTGTCATCGGCACAGGCGGCGCGGCGCGGGCGATCGTTGCAATGCTGGCGAAGCATGGGTTCACTATCGTATTGGCCGGGCGCAATCCCGAAAAGGCGCGTGCAATGCTGGACGAATTGGCCTCCGGCGGCGAACATCACGCCATTTCCATCGACCATTTTGCGGCGCCGACGGACTTCGCTTTCGACGACCGGGCGGGTTGCTGCGATCTGATCGTCAACGCCAGCCCCCTGGGCATGACAGACCAGCCCCCGCTTGCATTCGACATCGACCATGCGCCGCCCGGATCGATATTCTACGATATCGTGACGTCTCCCCACAACTCGCAGTTCTTGAAAAACGCGCGCGCGCATGGGTTCGAAACGATAGACGGCCTTTCGATGTTGATCGGCCAGGCCGACCGCGCGTTCGAACTGTTTTTCGGAACGAAGCCACCACGCGAACACGATGCCGAACTGCGCGCGATGTTGACGGCATGACGGGGCCCCGCATCATCGGGCTGACCGGCTCGATCGGTATGGGCAAATCGACGGTCGCCGCAATGTTCGCCGATGCCGGTGTGCCGGTGTTCGATGCCGATGCAGAAGTGCGCGCGTTGCAAGGACCGGGCGGCGTGCTGGTTCCGGCGATCGAGGCGGCATTTCCCGGCAGCACCGACGATGGCGGTGTCCGGCGCGATGCGCTGGGCAAACAGGTTTTCGCAGACCCGGATCGGCTGGCCGTTCTCGAAGGGATCGTCCATCCCGCCATCGCCGCAGCGCGTAAGGATTTTATGGAACGCCACGCCGATGCGCCGATGGTGATCTTCGACATTCCCCTGCTGTTCGAACGTGGCGGCGATAGCGGCGTCGATGCCGTTATCGTGGTATCCGCACCCGAAGCGGTCCAGCGAGCGCGAGTGTTGGCGCGCGACGGCATGACGGCCCTGAAACTCGATCACATTCTGGGTTTGCAGACACCCGACGCGCAAAAGCGCGCACGGGCGGATCATATCATCGATACCGGTGTTCCGATTGCGGAGACGAGGGCAGCCGTCCGCAATCTGATTGCCGAACTCTACGCCACTTGCCAGCTTGCCCGCCGGGGTGAATAGTGGCCGCCATGCGTGAAATCATATTCGATACCGAAACCACCGGTCTGGATCCCGCGACGGGCGATCGGATGGTGGAAATAGGGTGCGTGGAAATGATCGGCCGGATCGAAACCGGTGCGACGTTCCATGCCTATTACAATCCGGAACGCGACATGCCCGCCGGAGCTGAAAACGTGCATGGGCTTTCCGAAAAGTTTTTGTCGGACAAGCCCTTGTTCGCCGCCGGCGCCGACGAGTTGTTGGCCTTTCTCGGCGATGCGCCGCTGGTCGCGCATAATGCGAAATTCGATTTCGGTTTTCTCAATGCGGAACTTGGCCGGATCGGGCGCGAACCTGTGGCGATGGACCGAATGATCGATACGGTCGCAATGGCCAAGAAACGCCATCCCGGCGCGAAACTGTCGCTGGATGCGCTGTGCAGCCGTTATGGTGTCGATCGCAGCCACCGGGTCAAACATGGCGCACTGCTCGATGCCGAATTGCTGGCACAGGTCTATGTCGAGCTGACCGGCGGGCGGCAGATCGGCCTGGAGTTGGCTGCGAATACCGCCGACTTGGCCAATCAGGGCAATGATTTGCCGCATGCATTGCCCAAAAACACCAATCCCCGCCGCGCCCCGCGTCCGCATTCCGCCAGCGCGCAGGAACTTGCCCGCCATGCAGAGTTTATGTCAGGCATACCGTCCGCCCTGTGGGGGCAGGGCATTCAACCCTAATCTTTCCGGGAGAACGAACAATGGATATTCGCGTGTCAGGCCACCAGGTCGAAACCGGCGCCGCGTTGCAGGAACACGTCGAAGATCGTCTGACTGCCGCCGTCGATAAATATTTCGCGCGCGCCATCTCCTCCGCCGTTACGTTCGGCAAGGCCCCGGCGGGCGCATTCGGGTGCGACATCGTTACTCATGTCCAGCAGGGCACGATCCTGAAAGCGCATGGCGAAGCCCATGACGCGCATCAGGCGTTCGACGACGCCGCGACGAAAGTGGAAACGCAGCTGCGCCGCTATAAACGCCGGTTGAAGGATCATCACGCCCAGTCCGGCCAATCCAAGCGCGAAGAGGAGGAAGCCGCCTATACCGTCTTCGCTGCGGATATCTCGCCCATCGACGACGAGGCGGAAGACGCACCGACGATCGTTGCGGAAACCCGCACGGACATACCCGAAACCTCCGTTGCGGGCGCTGTCATGATGCTGGATCTGCGCGACACGGATGCACTGTTTTTCAAGAATGGCGTAAGTGGGCGGCACAATATGGTCTATCGCCGGAAAGACGGATCGATCGGTTGGGTCGAACCGCGTTGATAGCAGGTTTGCGCCATGCCGGATGATATCGATCAGGCCGCTATGCTGAATTCGGATGACCATTATCGCGCGTTGGAACGGCTTTATTCCTCCGCCCCGGTGAACGATCTGTTTCGGTCCTCGCTGGAAATACTGGAAGCGGGCACGTCGCGATTGCGGTTCTTCGTAACACGCCAATCCTATCACGCGGCGGGGGCGGCGCACGGCACCATCTATTTCAAGATGCTGGACGATGCGGCGTTTTACGCCGCCAACACGCTCGCCACCGATTTTTTTCTGCTGACGACGTCGTTCAACCTGCACTTCTCCAAACCCGTGCGCGAAGGGGAAGTTATCGCGGAAGGGCGTTGGGTCAGCGGCAAACGACGCGTGCTGGTGGCGGAGTCTCGACTGATCGACGAAGATGGCGACGAGATCGGACGCGGGACGGGCACATTCATGCGAAGCCGGATCCCGCTGTCGTCGCTGGATGGTTACGCCGCGCCGTAATGCGAATGAGCGCGCGTCTGCCCACCCACCTCGAAGTCGGCGCGCTGATTCGGGCCGTCGAATCATCCGGCGGATTTGCGATGGTTCTGCAAAAGGGGGAACGAGACGCGGGATCGCTCTCGGTCGTTGCGATTGATGCAGTGCAGCATAGTATACTGTACGAACGGATGCCTCAAGCAGACGGTTCACGCAATTTCGTTGCGTCTAAAATTGAAGATACTGATAACCAACGATTATTTTCGGATTACCTGGCACGGCGTTGCGAACAGGATCGCGATATGTGGTTGATCGAGGTTAATATCGCAGATGCCGAACGGTTCATCGCGACATTGAACGATTAACCGTTCGCGTAAGTTGACCCAAACGTAAACCACCCTATTTCGGCGGGACTTCGTACAGGCGCAGGCAGCGAAAACGGCATATCGGCCGCTTTTGCGAGCGCGCAGACGGGGGACGACCGGCAGGTGCCGGGTTCCGACATTTTCGTTTCGTCGAGAGCCACACCTGCGCCAGTGTCCGTTCACCGCCACGACAAACGGATTCCATGAAGCGCAAGACCTTCACTGCCAGTTTCGTAGCCGCTGCGGCTGCAATTTTGTTTACGTTCGCCGATGGCGAAAGTTCCGATGCCTTCGCACAAAACGTGCAGAACGTCGTCGGCCCCGATCCGGTCGAGTTGCCCTTGACGGACGAAATCGTGCCGATGTTCGTGTCCGAACCTGTGGTGCAGGATGTTCCCGAACCTGTGGAACCGGTGGTCGTCGAACCGGCACCGATAGTCACGCCCGCCCCGAAAGCGGAATCCTTGAAACAGCTCGTCCGCGCAACGGATGTCAGCGCCGGCCTCAACGACGAAATGCAGTGCCTCGCCGGCGCGATCTACTTCGAATCGCGCGGCGAACCGCTGGCGGGTCAGTTGGCCGTGGGTCAGGTTATCGTCAACCGTGCCGAAGCGCGCCAGTTTCCCGCCAGCTATTGCGGCGTCGTCTATCAGCGCAGCCAGTTTTCATTCGTCGAAACAGGGCAAGATGCCGCGCATCAAGACCGCATCGCGGGCCTGGAAACGGGCCAAGGCTCTCGCGCATATCGTGCATGAGGGGCACTGGGAAAGCGCCGCCGCGGATGCGCTGTATTTCCATGCGAAGTATGTCAGCCCACGCTGGAGCCGCGACGAAGACGCGGCGGACCGCGATCAACACGCATATCTTCTATCGCTGATCCGACAGCGGATCAGGGTATGTCGAATTCCGCCCAGACCGGAGTGTGATCGCTCGATTTTTCGCGCCCGCGATATTCCTTGTCCACGCCTGCGGTTGTCATGCGATCGGCGAGGCTTGGGGATAGCAGCAGGTGATCGATGCGAAAGCCGTGATCGCGTTGCCATGCGCCGGCCTGATAATCCCAATAGGTCCAAACGCCCCCGTTGCGGGTAGAGCGTGTCCAACGCATCGGTCCAGCCATCGCCCAACAGGCGGAAATAGGCGTCGCGCGATTGCGGCTGCATCAGCGCGTCCTGCGCCATGCGTGATGGTTGCCACACATCGCGATCGTGGGGAATGACGTTGTAATCGCCCACCATCGCGGCTGGCACTTCCAGTTCCCACAATGTTTGCATTCGGGCGCGCAGGCGTTTCATCCAACGGATCTTGTAATCGAATTTCGGTCCGGGCAGCGGGTTGCCGTTGGGCAAGTAAATCGATGCGACGCGCACGCCGTTCACATCCGCTTCCAGATAACGCGAATGATCGTCCGCCTCGTCTTCGCGGCGACAGAATGGGCAGGCCGCGCTGCGTTTCGACGGGCTTCACGCCATCGGCCAGAATGGCCACGCCGTTGAAGCCTTTCTGTCCGTGCCAGATCGCGTGATAGCCGATCTTTTCGAACGCATCGGCGGGAAAGCCCGCATCCTGCGTTTTGATTTCCTGAAGGCATGCGACCGTCGGCCGCGTTTCCTCAAGCCATTCCAGCAAGCGGGGCAACCGCGCCTTGATGCCGTTGATGTTGAATGTCGCGATCCGCATGGCGCGTGTTCTACGGGCGGAATGGCGCGATGACCAGCGGTTCAGATGCCGAAGCTGGAACCGCACCCGCACCCGGCTGCCGCCTGGGGGTTTTCAACCTTGAACGCTGCGCCACCGAGAGATTCGACGAAATCGATCCGGCTTCCAGCGACCAGATCCATGCTGACCGGATCGATCACCAACCGCACGCCATCGGTTTCACTGACCAGGTCGTCGGCATCGGGCGCATCCGCCAAATCGAACTTGTATTGGAAGCCGGAACATCCGCCCCCCTCCACCGACAGGCGCAGAATTGCGGGTTTGTCCTGCTTTTTCGCAATCATCGCCACGCGGGTTGCGGCAGAAGCGGTCAGGTTCGGGGTGTCGGTCATAGCCATGATGTAGGCGTGCGGACGCGCACTCTCAAGCCGCGCGGTTCATGCGTTCTGAATATAGGACCGCAGCGATGCCGCTTCATGCTTAACCTGATCGATCTTGGATTTGACCAGATCGCCGATCGAGATGAAGCCTATCATCTGGCTGTCCCGCATAACGGGCAAATGCCGGATCCGCCGCCGTGTCATCAGGGCAAGCGCATCGTCGATCGTCGTTTCGCTTTCCACTGTAATGGCAGGCGAAGTCATCACCTGCCCGACGGTCATGGTCAGGCAGGCCGCGCCATCGCTCGCCATGCGATACACCAGATCGCGTTCGGAAAAAATACCGACCACCGATCCGTCGGACACTATCGGCAATGCTCCGATCCGTTTTTCCGCCAGCATTGCGATCGCCTGCGCCAAAGGGATGTCGGCGGTGCAGCTGATCGACCTCGCCCGTCAGCCTGTCCCGCAATAATCTTCCCGACATTCATGCGTCGCACTCCCCTTTCGCCATTTCCGGGTGGCAGAATGCCACCAATGTTGCGTTTTGGCGAATCGGTTTTGAAGGGCGATGCGACCGGGTGAAGTGGCGAAGGGCGTTGCCAGTCCGTGATCGTGTCGGCATGACGATGCTATGGTTCCCGAATCCCCCCTCGACGACCCGGACAACGCCGCCTTCGCCTGGGCGCGGTTCAAGCGGTTGATGTGGTTCATGGGCGGAGTGACGCTGGTGGTCGTGCTGATCGTGCTTGGCGTTTTGTATACCCGTAACGGAATGGTTTCGATCCATTTCTACATCGCGACGGCGCTGGGCATCGGGTTCATGATGCTGTTGATGTCGGCATTGATGGGGCTCGTGTTCCTGTCCAACGGTACGGGCCACGATGAAAGCATCACCGATCCGTTCAAGGACGACGAACGCCCGTAATCAGCGGGCGGGGGCGGAGCGCAAGCGAAACTCCTCGACCGGCTCCCCACCGATCAGATGTTCCTGAATAATGCGTTCCAGCACGTCCGGGGTGCAGGAATGATACCAGACATTGTCGGGCCAGACCTGCGCGATGGGACCGGCGGCGCAAATTTGCAGGCAATCCGCCTTGGTCCTTTGCACCGCAGGCACGCTGCCTCGCCCGGCATCGCGTCCGACGCCGACCAGACCCAGTTCCTTCATACGGCGTTTCAGGAACTTCCACGCTTCTTCTCCCTCTTTGCGGGAGCAGCATTTCTGCTTTTCCGATATGGCGCACAGATAGATATGCCTGTCGATCGCTTCGCCGCCGATCTTTGCCAGCGCCTCGCGCGCTTTGGCTAACGGGTCGCGATCAGTCATCGGCGGCCTGTGGTTTCAGCCAGCGGTCGAGCCATGCGAACACGGTGTCGTGCCATTGCAGCGAATTCTTCGCGCCCAGAACCCAATGGTTTTCGGTCGGGAACACCAGCAATTGTGCTGGGATTTCGCGTTCCTGCAAGGCGGTGAAGGATGCAAGCCCTTGCGTGTAGGGCACGCGGAAATCCTGTTCGCCCGCCACGACCAGCATCGGGGTCTGCCAATTATCGACATGGTTCACCGGGTTCCAGCGTTCGTATGTTTCGGCTTGCTGCGCGTAACTGCCGCCGAAATCCCAACGGGGAAACCACAATTCCTCCGTCGTGTAATAGAAGCTTCGCATGTCGAACAGACCATCGTGCTGGACCAGGCATTTGAACCGGTCCGGCCAGTTCCCGGCGATCCAGTTGACCATATATCCGCCATAGGATGCGCCCATCGCACATGCGCGCGTGCCGTCGATGCTGGGATCTTTGGCCAGCGCGGCCGCCAGACCTTTCTGCAAATCTTCCAGCGGCGCGCCGCCCCAATCGCGATTGATCGCATCGGTGAAAGCCTGTCCGTAGCCTGTGCTGCCGTGAAAATCGACGGAGATGACGGCATAACCTTGGCTAGCGAGAACGCGGGGATTCCAGCGACTGGACCAGCCATCGTTGAACGAACCTTGCGGTCCGCCGTGAATGTAAAGAATGGCCGGCAGTTTGCCGTCCGTCTTTTCGGGCTTCGTGATCTGGCCCCAAACCGTATCGCCCCCCGCCCCGGCGAAGCTGAACCGCGACGTCATGACCGATGCCTGTTGCCCCATGATCGAGCGGGCGACGGCGGTCACTGGCGCCGCTTGCGCGTATCCTTGCGACAGATACAGTTCGGATGGCGCATGCATGGAATCGCGCGTGAAAAGCAGGCGATCGTCGGAGAGGGGAACGACATTGGCGATGTGCGCTTCGTTCCCGGCCATCAGGTCCAGTCGTTCCACTTCGCCGGTGGCCACCGCAATACGGAAAGCGGGCGTGTCCAGCACGTCTTGCGCTGTGGCGATAATATGCTGCGAATCGGCGGTCCAGGCGATCGAACCGAAGCTGCGATCGAAATCCTGAGTCAAAGCGCGGGTTTCGCCAGTGGCAAGATCGCGCAGATGGATGACCATCCGATCGGATTCGTAACCGGGCCGCGCCATAGCGGCGTAAGCGAGCATCCGGCCATCGGGCGATGGCGTAGGTAATGTGTCGGTCGCCCGATTGGCCGCAGTTAGATTGATGGGCGCTGCCCCATCGAGGCGGGATTGGTAGATGTCCACATTGGTCGAGGTCGGTTCCAAACGATCGCTGACCCGTGCGGCGAAGAAGATGCTGGCGCTGTCGGCAGCCCATGCGATTTCCTCCGCCCCGCCGAACGGTTTGGTCGGGGTATCGGCGATCAACGCACCGTCGGTCCCGTCGATGGGCGTTCCCGCGCCGGCAATGACGCCATCCTGCAAATCGTAAGCGAAGACCCGGCCATGGACGCCGGGCGTTTCCCATTGATCCCAATGGCGCACGAACCCGTCTGCGGCGTCGTACAGTCGCCCATCGCCCGGCCCCGGCAGATGAGCCTTCGCCGCCGTCTCGCATCCGAACGTCGTACAATTGCGGGCGATATCACCGAACAAAGCGATTTTCATACCGTCGGGCGACACTGTGAAGCCTGCGATCGATGCGGTTACCGCCGACACGCGGAGGGGCATGGTGATCTGGCCATCTGTCGCGATAGCAGCGCGCCAGATCTGTGTATCCGCCATGACGGCATCGCCTTTGTCGAAGGGGCGGCTCGACAAGAAATATATGTCGCCGCCACGTCCGAACGCCACATTGTCGGCATCGTCCAAAGCCAGCTCTATGGCTCCGCTCGTATCATCGGACAGATCGCGAAGATAATGGGTGGTCGTACGCGCCAGCGTCTGCGGGTCCGTCGTTCTCACGGAATAAATCGCCAGCCGCCCATCGTCGCTGACCGTCGGCGCACCCAAGCGCGGCATGGTAACCAGATCGCGTGCGGTCATCGCGGGATACTCGACCGGGGGCACGGTCGCCGCATCCGATGTTCGATCGGTGGTCTGCGCCGAAACGGGGGCGGTCAGGGTTGCCATTGCAAACGCCAACGGCGCTGCGGTCCAATAGGATTTTTTCATGGACGCAGGCGTAGCGTGAGCATCGGCCTCATGCAAAGCCATCTTGGCACGCAATCTATTCGGCGGGATGTTTGCCTGCGATACGCGCAATCTCGTCGCGGACCAGCCGTTCGACCATATCCGGCAGATTGGCGTCGAGCCATTGTGCCAGCATCGGGCGCAACATGTCGCGCGCCAGACCTTCCAGCGACGTTTCGCCGGATCGTACGATTTGCGGTTGGGCGCCGGGGCGCGACAGCATCGACAATGCAGCAAAATTGTCCCGGACCGATTGGCGCATGGCCGCACCAGTCAGGGGCTCGGCGTCGTCATTTCCGCTTCCCTCCCCGTCCTCCGCAATTTCCGCATCGGACAATTCCAGCACTTCGTCCGCTTCTTCGGCATCGGCCGGTTCGGGGCTTTCCGCGGCGATCTCGTCATAACCGGGGCTCGGCTTCATTTCCGCGCGAGCGCGGCGGTGGCGTTCTTCCATCGCGCCGTCCCTGCTGTCGCGGGCGATCACTTTCTTGATGGAATCGAGGATTTCCTCGACCGATGATTCGCCCTGATTTCGCATAGTGACTTGCCCTGCCCGCCCGTGATTTGCGCCTGTAGTTCGTGCCTGTAATTGCCGCCCGCGACCGATCCCGATATCTATTGATTGTCGGGCTGATCTTCCGGCATGGCAATCGCGTCTTCCAGCTGAATTGCCGCGTCGGGGGCGGGGATGTCAACGGTGCTGGTCGACTGCGTGACCGGATCGGGATCGCGCGCCCAATCCCAGAACGTGTTTTTCACCCGGTCGTAATTCACCACCGGATCGTAAAGCACTCCGGTGTCGAGCCCCAGATCGCGTGCCTCCGCCCGGCCCATCGCCGCCAGCAGGCTGAACCCCGCAACATAGGCGTTGCGCCGCGCGGTAACGAGTTCGACGCGGGCGTTCACCAGCTCCTGCTCCGCATTCAGAATATCCAGCACGGTGCGATTTCCCACGGTATTTTCCGCGCGCACCCCCTCCAGGCTCAATTCCGCGGCCGAAACCCCTTGCAGGGACGAATCGATGATGGCGTTCGCCGCCAGATAGCTGGCATAGGCGGCGCGGACCTGTGCGATGACGTCGCGTTCGACTGCAACGATCTGTTCCAGCTGCGCCGATGCGCGCGCCTGGGCCTGGCGTTGCAAAGCCGCCGGGCGCCCGCCCTGAAAAATGGGTATGCTCATTTGCACGCCGGCCGATGCGGTGGTTTCTGCCTGCACGAGATCGACGGCGACCGCCCCGCCCAACCCGCCGAAGAAATTGGTGTAGCCCCCACGAGAGAACAGGGAGACGGTCGGCAGCCGGCTTGCCCCCGCGACATCGATGTCGATCCCGGCGGCCTCCGCGCGTTCACGCGCGGCGATCAGATCGGGATTGTTCTGCAGGGCGATATCGACGGCATCGTTCGGATCGGCAGGCAATCCTGGCAAGGGGGGCGGGGGCTGCAGATCGATGGGAGCCAGGCCGACCAGCTGAATGTAGGTTTCGCGCGCGCCGATCAAATTGGATTGCGACGATTGCAGATCGCTCTGCGCTCGCGATAGCCGCGATTCCGACTGCGCGACATCGGTGCGAGTCAGATCGCCGATCTCGAACCGGTCCTGCGTTGCGCGCAGATTGACCTCCAGCACGGCGACCTGATTGGCGGACAGGCCGACGATCGCCTCGTTCCGGATGACGTCCATATAAGCGGCGACGACTTGCTGAAAACAGCGCCGATTCGGTGCCACGCAGATCGGCGCGACCGGCATCCACGCGCACTTCTGCTGCGCGGACGGCGTTCTTCACCGCGCCGCCCGAATAGATCGGAATGCCCAGATCGACGGTTGCCTGCACGGTTCGCGCCGGGGCGGTGAAACTGTTGGGCGAATTGCGGAGAAATTCCACATATTGCACATTGCCCGCGACATTGGGTTTGCCCGCCGCCTTTTCGATAACGACCGCCTCGTCCACGGCCCGTTGTTGCGACCGCGCGCCTTCCAACGTGGGATTGGAAACATATGCGTTCGCCAGCGCCTCGCGCAAAGTGTCCGCCTGCGCCGGTGCGGGGACGGTCAGCGCCATTCCCGCGCACAATACCCCCGAATACAACAGGGTCGTTCGCAGCACGGGCGATGCCATGGTCAGAAAGTCCAGCTTTTCGGTTTGGCGAAGGCAGGCAGCAAGGGCACGCCCATCTCCGCGATCGGCAGCAGCCCGACAGAAGCGCCGATCTTGCGGCCGACCACGATCTTCGTAATGCCGCGTTCCACCATGCCGGAAACCACCCGCGCCTGATCCGCCAGCCGGTTTCCCAACGCATCGGGAAACTGTTCGATCGCGCCGTCGATCATCAGCAGGGTGTAATCGCCCGCCGATTGCGACGCGGCCACCGCTTCGTCTGCGGTGACGATATCGAGCGTGGCCACCATCGGGCGGACCAGTTCGGCCAGATATTCGCTGCCGCCGCTGACGATCAACACACGGTCGGCAGGTTGCGGATCGGCTGCCTCCAGCATTTTGCCGTGCATGACCGGTGCGCCGAGATACTGCCCGTCGCCCAGCGGGATCGCGCGATCCATATAGGCGGTGCTGCGTGCCGGTTCAGGCACGTAATCCTCACGTGCGACACTGCCCATCCGGGTCAGGACGAAGCCGGTGTTGACACCGCTGGTGCGAAGCTGGCTGTCGATCATGGCGCGCCGTGCAACGGACATGTCTGACCGGGTCGGAGGGCGGGTATTGGGGGAAATCGTGTCTGCCATGCTCATTTCATATCCGTCGCAACTGTATTACGTCAACAACACAGTAGGCTGACATCCCTCCATTCCATCAAGGGCGAACCCTGCGTCAGCGGCTTTAGGGTCAACGCGCCAACCCGCCAAGTGCTTTGACGCTAGGCCATTTGCCCTACTATGGACGCATCACCTTCGACCGGCAGGAGCGAGCATTCGATGAGCGACATGACGACAATCCGTGAAAGCGACCTGATCGACAGCGTCGCCGATGCGCTGCAATTCATATCCTATTACCACCCGATGGATTATATTCGTGCGCTGGGCGACGCTTACGAGGCGGAACAGGGCCCGGCGGCGAAGGACGCGATCGCGCAGATTTTGACCAACAGCCGGATGTGCGCGGAAGGGCATCGCCCGATCTGTCAGGACACCGGCATCGTCAACGTGTTCGTCAAATGGGGGCAGGACTGCCGGCTCGACAGCGCGAAAAGCCTGCAGGACGTCGTCGACGAAGGCGTTCGGCGTGCGTATCAGAACGAAGGGAACAAGCTGCGCGCAAGCATTCTGGCCGATCCCGCTTTCACCCGCCGCAACACGCGGGACAACACCCCATGCGTGCTGTCGGTCGAAATGGTTCCGGGCGACAAAGTGGAAATCGATGTCGCGGCAAAGGGCGGCGGCAGCGAAAACAAATCCAAGTTCAAGATGATGAACCCCAGCGACAATATCGTCGAATGGGTGCTGGCGCAGATACCCAGCATGGGGGCCGGCTGGTGCCCCCCGGGCATGCTTGGCATCGGGATCGGTGGCACGGCGGAACATTGCATGAAGCTCGCCAAGCAGTCGCTGATGGACCCGATCGACATGGCGCAGTTGAAGAAGCGCGGGGCGCAAAGCGATATCGAACGATTGCGGATCGATATCTACGACGCGGTCAACGCCACCGGCGTCGGCGCGCAAGGGCTGGGCGGGCTGTCCACCGTGCTCGACGTCAAGATCTACGACGCGCCTTGCCATGCCGCCGGTAAGCCGGTTGCCATGATCCCCAACTGCGCCGCCACCCGCCACGCACACTTCACGCTGGACGGCAGCGGGCCGACTTTCCTGGAAAAGCCCGATCTCGATCAATGGCCCGATGTGAACTGGCAGCCCGATGCGGAGGCAAAGCGCGTCGATCTCGACAATCTGACCCCCGAAGTGGTGCAAAGCTGGGAAAACGGCGACCGCCTGCTGTTGTCGGGCAAGATGCTGACCGGACGCGATGCGGCACACAAACGGATCAACGATATGGTCGCGGCGGGCGAGGAACTGCCGGTCGATTTCACCAACCGCGCGATTTATTACGTCGGACCGGTCGATCCGGTCATGGGCGAAGTCGTCGGCCCCGCCGGTCCCACCACTGCCACACGGATGGACCAGTTCACCGAAATGATGCTCGATCTGGGACTGCTCGCCATGATCGGCAAGGCGGAACGCGGCAACGACGCGGTGGAAGTCATCAGCCGGTTCAAAGTCGCCTATCTTATGGCGACCGGCGGTGCGGCCTACCTGGTCAGCCGGGCGATCCGCGAATCGCGCGTGGTCGCGTTCGAGGATCTGGGCATGGAGGCCATCTACGAGTTCACGGTCGAGAACATGCCGGTCACCGTTGCCGTCGATAGCGCGGGCAACAATGTCCACACGCTCGCACCGGCCAAATGGCGGCGCAAGATCGCAGAGGAAAATTTGCTGGCGTAATGGCGTGGCGGCGGGTGCAGGCGATGGGCAGGGGCGGGCGCGTTCGACCAACCCCGTTCTGCACCCGATGGCGGGTGTGGTATCCGCCGATGCTATCGCGCATGACGATGCGATGCACGGTCGCGCTTCCGAACACATGACGAACGCCAGCCGCGTGCGGCTGCCCGTGCGGTCGGTGATCGCATCGATGCTGGCTTTGTGGCTGGCCTATTTCCTGCTCACATCCTTGCGCGGTTTGATCGTTGGCATCGATTTTCAGGCCGAACTGCTGAACCGGCGATCCATCGTGTGCCTGGCGGGCGTGCTGGTAACACTGGGCCTGTGGTCCATCCTGCGGTTGTTCGATGCGCGGTCCCTGTTGTTCAAGGGGACTGCGGCAATGGTGCTGGCCCTGCCGGCCGCGTTGATTATCGCGCAAATCAACCAGCTTGCCTTTGCCGATATTCAGGACCGGATCTATGCCGAGCTCGGCGCACAGCAAGGATTGCAAATCCGCCGCGACGTATCGGGCAACCTGTTGCTCGATATTCCCGCCACCCCGGACATCGCGCGCGACCCTGCGAACACGCCTGCCACCCCGCCTGCCGCGACGTTCACGTTGGAACGTGCCGACGATGCATTTGCCAGATGGCGGCAACTTACCGATGTCGCCCTGGGGCGGTATTTTCTGCTGCTCGCCTGGGCCGCGCTTTATCTTGCCCTGCTGGCGGGCGCGCAGGCGAAGGCGGCGGAGCGGCGCGCAGGCGAATTTCGCCGGGCGGCCAAGGCATCGGAATTGCGGTCGCTGCGCTATCAGGTCAATCCGCATTTCCTGTTCAACACACTCAATTCCCTATCGGCGCTGGTGATGACCGGACGCACGGATGCCGCCGAAACCATGATCCAGACGATGGCCGAATTCTATCGCCATTCGCTGACGAACGAACCGGGCAGCGATATGTCGCTGGAACAGGAATTCGCGCTGCAACGCCATTATCTAGATATAGAACAGGTGCGCTTTCCCGATCGCCTGTCCGCGCAGTTCGATCTGCCCGACAATTTGGCCCAGATGCGCGTTCCGGGCATGATCTTGCAGCCCCTCGTCGAAAACTGCGTGAAATATGCCGTTGCGCCGCATCGTCATCCGGTGACGATCGTGTTGACCGCGCGGTTGGATGGTGGCGAAGTGATCCTGACAGTTGCGGATGAACGGACCGGGGCGGTCGATGCGAACGGGTCAAACGGCGAGCCGGGAATGGGCATCGGACTCACCAACGTGCGCGATCGTTTGGCAGCCCGTTTCGGCGATGGCGCTTCTTTGACCACCCATTCGGGACCACACGGTTTCACAACGCAGCTGCGACTGCCAGCGGTGGGCGGGGAATAGCATGGGTAAAGGCAACTCTGCGGCTCTGCGGGTGCTGATCGTCGACGACGAACCGCTCGCCATCGAACGGTTGACCATGTTGTGCGACGACGTGGATGGCATTGAAATCGTGGGCAAAGCGAGTGACGGGCACGAGGCGCTGGAGCGCATCGAGAAGCTGTCGCCCGATTGCGTGCTGCTCGACCTGACCATGCCGGAAATGGATGGTATGGCGGTTGCAAGAGCCGTCAAACGGTTGGCCGAACGCGGCACGGCGGCACCCGCAGTCGTCTTCGTCACCGCGCATGACGATTTCGCAGTCCAGGCGTTCGATCTCGATGCAGTCGATTATCTGCTGAAACCCGTCACGCCCGACCGCCTGGAACGCGCCATGGCACGCGTTCGGGAGCGGGGGAACGTCGCGGCATCCCCCATTTCGGACTGGCTGTCCGAGCTGTGGGTGCCGAACCGGGGGAACTGATGCGGGTGCAGGTGAGCGCCATAGCACGCATCGATGCGGAACGGGATTATGTTCGGCTGCATGTCGCCGATCGTTCGTATCTGCTGCTGCAGACGATCGCGGGGTTGGAAGACCGCCTCGATCCCGGCCTGTTCATCCGGATCCATCGGTCCACGATCCTGCGGCGCGATACCATTGCCGGGCTGCGGCATGATGGTTTGGGCGTGTGGTCCGTCGATTTCAGAAACGATGATGGTGGTGCGGATTCGCCGAAATCCGAAACGCTGCGGATCGGCCGAACTTATCTGCCCAGCGTCAAGGCGATGGCCAATCGCTGACCCCCCATGTTGGAATTGGGCCGCCACCCTGCCATAATCCCATCATGGCGGTTGCAATCATATTTATCCTGGGAATGCTTAACTTCGCCGGCCATCGCGCGATGGTGGAAAGCCCGCATCCCTTGTTACGCCGTATTCGCGGTCCGCCAGGGCAGAACCGGACGGCAAATCAGCTTCGCGACGGAGTTTGCAATTCTCCTGGCCAGTCTGTTGTTCGCAGCCAACGGCTATCCCGTCGCAGCGGGATTCTATATCGGATACAGTATGTTGAACGCGGCAGGGCTGTGGCTGGTACTGACGCACCGAGTATGACGAGACCGGTCGTTCTTTTTCACGTCAGCGACGTGCATTTCGGGGTGGAAAACCGTGCGGCGCTGGCATGGTTCGCCGATGCGGTCGCGGCGGAGCAACCCGATGCGGTGGTATGCACCGGCGATGTGACGCAGCGGGCGAAACGCAGCGAGTTTGCCGCCGCCCAGGATTGGTTCGCGCAGTTGGGCGTGCCGGTCAGCATAGAGCCGGGCAATCACGACATGCCTTACTACAATCTGTGGGAGCGGTTTACACGGCCTTATGCGCGGTTCGGCGCTCTGCATGATGCGGTTGCCGCACCGCTCGATCTGGGCAGTGTCGCAATCGTACCGCTCAACAGCACGGTGCGGGCGCAGGCGCGCTTTCCGTGGTCGGATGGCGTCATCAAGGGCAAGGCTCTGGCGAAAACGGTGGCGCATGTTGAGCGAGTTCGCAGCGATCACGAATGCGTAATCGTGGCCTGTCATCATCCGCTGATCCCGGCGACGATCGATGGCGAAAACCCCACCATTCGAGGCAACGAGGCATTCGATACGCTGGCGCGCGCAGGGGCGGATGCCGTGATTTCAGGTCACGTCCATCATGGGTTCGACCTGACGCGACAGGCTGGTGCATCGGGCCGGACGATGCGCGCGATCGGGGCCGGTACGCTATCCACCCGCCTGCGCGGTGCTGCCCCCAGCTACAACGTCATACGTTACGCTTCGAACAGTGGGCTGGAAGTCGCACGGCGCGACTTTACGCAATAGCCGTTTCCATATCGCCCGTATGAAAAAGGGGCAGCCCGTTGCCGAGCCGCCCCTTCGTAATCGCGATCGAACGGATTACCGTTTGGAGAACTGGAAGCTGCGGCGTGCTTTCGCGCGGCCGTATTTCTTGCGTTCCACCACGCGGCTGTCGCGAGTCAGGAAGCCTTCGGCCTTGACCACGGACCGCAGCGCCGGTTCGAACCGGGTGAGAGCCTGGGCGATGCCATGCTTCACTGCGCCCGCCTGGCCGGACAGACCGCCGCCCTTGACCGTGGCGATGACGTCGTACTGGCCTTCGCGATCGGTCAGGCCGAACGGCTGGTTGATGACGAGGCGCAGAGTCGGACGTGCGAAATACACTTCCTGTTCGCGGCCGTTGATGGTGATCTTGCCCTTGCCCGGTTTGATCCAGACGCGTGCCTTTGCATCCTTGCGGCGACCGGTGGCGTAAGCGCGGCCCTGCTGGTCCAACTGCTGTTCGCGCAACGGAGCCGATGGCTGTTGAGCGATCGCGGCGGCGTCCGCATCGGGCGCGTCGCTGGCGATGTCTTTCAGATCGGCGAGATCGGAAACGCTTTCTTTCGGCGTATCGACCTTTTCACCCGCTTTGGCGCCGGCCTTTTCATCCGCAGGCTTGGTTTCCTCGGTCGCGGGCGTTTCCTTAGTGTCGGACTTGGGCGGTTCGTCGCTCTTGGCCGGGGCGTCTGCCGGGGGCGCGCCTTTATCCGTCATCGGTGCGGCGGCAACCGGACCCTTGTTTTCCGTGTTGGCATCGGTCGCGCCAGCGTCGGCGGGTTTTTTATCGTCGGCCATGATCAGGAAGCCTTGTTCTTGCGGTTCATGGAACCGACGTCGAGTGTTTCGGGCTGTTGGCCATCATGCGGATGGTCGGTCCCGGCATAGAGGTGCAGCGCGCGCATCTGGTCGCGGCCGAGCGGTCCGCGCGGGATCATGCGCTGAATGGCCTTTTCCAGCACGCGTTCGGGGAAGCGGCCTTCCAGCACCTTGGCAGGTGTGGTTTCCTTGATCCCGCCGACATGGCCGGTGTGCTTGTAATAGATCTTGCCGGTCATCTTGCCGCCGGTGAATTTCACCTTGTCCGCGTTGATGATGATGACGTGATCGCCGCAATCGACATGCGGGGTGAAGCTGGGCTTGTGCTTGCCGCGCAGGATGTTGGCGACGATGCTGGCCAGCCGGCCGACCACCAGATTTTCGGCATCGATCAGATGCCATTTCTTTTCCACCTCTGCCGGTTTGATCGACCGGGTGACTTTGCTGAGAGCCTTCATGGGCTTTTTCCATTCTAATAAAAGAGACCCTTGTTGATCATACACATGCGGGCGAAAATACCCCCGCAGCATCGTTCGATCGACCGGGTGAAGCGGCGCAAATGGTCAAATAAGCCCGCCAAGTCAAGCAAAACCGGGCGTTCGCGAGGAGGTATAATAATACCTCAAACCGTTAGGCGACCGGTTCGGGCCGCCCCAACCGATGCGCCGCCACCGCCACCGTCGCCACCAGCAACGCGCCGACCAGCTGATGCGCCACGGCCAGCCACAGCGCCACCCCGGTCATCACGGTGGCGATGCCCAGCAGCATCTGCGTGCCGACCAGCGTATGCAACGCCACGGATGCGGCGCGCCAGCGTGGCTTCAGCCGGACGGCCATCACGATCAGCGCCGCCGCCGCTGCCCATGCCCACCAGCGATGCACGAAATGCAGCAGATAGGGGTCATGCGTCAGCGCCCAGAACAACCCGTTCGCGGCTGTCGTATTCCGGCACGAGCCGGTCCTGCATCAGCGGCCAGCTGTCGGACACCAGCCCGGCATTCAGACCCGCGACCCACGCGCCCAGCAGCAGCTGGACGAACAGCACGGCGGCAACGATTCCCGCAAACCCGGTCAATCGCGACCGCGCTCGCATCCTTCGCCAGCGCGCCGCAGATCGAGCGCGGTCCAGATCAGCGCGGCCAACGTGAACAATGCGGTCAGCAGATGGATCGACAGCCAGAAATGGCTGACATCGGTCATCTCGCCCGCTCAGCCCGCTATGCACCATGAACCAGCCGAACACGCCCTGCAGCCCGCCCAGCGCGAGCAGCGCGACCAGCCGCCCCTTATACCCGGCGGGTATCTGCCCCTTGATCCAGAACCAGGCGAGCGGCACCGCGAAAGCCAGTCCGATCACCCGGCCCAGCAAACGGTGGAACCATTCCCAGAAATAGATGAACTTGAACGCGGCCAGGTCCATTCCCGCTGGGCCGGTCACGTTGCGATATTCGGGGATCTGTTTGTAAAGATCGAATTCCGCCTGCCATTGCGCGGTGGACAGCGGCGGCAGAGCGCCCGTCACCGGTTTCCATTCCGTGATCGACAGACCCGATTCGGTCAGCCGGGTAATCCCGCCGACCGCCACCATGACGACGACCAGCAGCGCGACGCAGAACAACCATGTCGCAACCGCGACGGGGCGGGCGGCATGGCGATGCGACACGGTCGCGCGGACCGGCGGGATTTCGCGAGCGTGAGTGGCCATGACGATATGTGTGGTGGCGACACCCGCACGATCGCAAGCGACATTGACAAGCGTTTTAACGTCGGTATCGAAATTTGCAACATCACCGCTCTTGTGGAATGTTACATTATCACATATATGGCCGCAAGAATGACCGACCGCCGCTCTACAATCACACCGCAGAACGCTGCGCAGCTGGTCTCGGCTGGCTGTCCGGGCGCAGGCTTGACCGTGCCGGGATCGTCCTGTCGGGCCTGTGCGCGGTGCATTGCCTGGCGAGTATCGTGCTGATTTCGGCGCTGGGCCTCGGCGCCACCGTTCTGGGCGAATTCTTCCTCGCGCCGATCGTCCATCAGGTCGGGCTGGTGGTCGGCATTGATCGTGGCGGCAGTCGCGATCGGATGGGGCGCGCTGCGCCATCGTCAGCCTTTGCCGTTCGTCGTCGCCATGACGGGGCTGAGCTTCATGGGCGGCGCGCTGGCCGTGCCGCACGGGGTGGAAGAAGCGGTGCTGACCATCATCGGTGTGGCGCTGGTGTCGCTCGGCCATATCCTCAATCTGCGACACAGCTGCGGCAATTGCTGAACTGTTGATTGCGGGCGCGCTGCTGCTATCTGCGGGCGCATGATTATCGGAAAAAACATTACCCTGAACGGCGATGCGCGACGTCAGCCCGGCCGTCACCATCGCCGATCTGGTACGCGAACTGGAGCTGGACCCGGCGAAGGTCGCCGTCGAACACAATGGCGCGATCGTGCCGCGTTCGACGCTGGGCGATGTGCGGCTGGCGGAAGGTGACGTGCTGGAAATCGTGCATTTCGTGGGCGGCGGCGCACCCGCTTCGCAAGACGATGACGGTTGGGAAGTCGCCGGGCGCAGGTTTCAGTCGCGCCTGATCGTCGGGACCGGCAAATATACCGATTTCGCGCAGAACGCCGCCGCGGTGGAAGCGTGCTGGGGCGCGAAATCGTCACGGTCGCGGTGCGGCGCGTGAACGTGACCGACGCCGAACGCGCCGATGCTGACCGATTTCATCGACCCGCAAAAAGCCACCTACCTGCCCAACACCGCCGGCTGCTTTACCGCCGACGATGCGATCCGCACCCTGCGTCTGGCGCGCGAGGCGGGCGGCTGGGATCTGGTGAAGCTGGAAGTGCTGGGCGAGGCGCGCACGCTCTATCCCGATATGCGCGAAACGCTGAAAGCGACCGAAGTGCTGGTCGCGGAAGGGTTCAAGCCGATGGTCTATTGCACCGACGATCCGATCGCCGCGAAACAGCTGGAAGAAGCGGGCGCGGTCGCGATCATGCCGCTGGGCGCGCCGATCGGATCGGGGCTGGGCATCCAGAACCGCGTCACCATCCGCCTGATCGTGGAAGGCGCGAATGTCCCGGTGCTGGTCGATGCCGGCGTCGGCACGGCGTCCGATGCGGCAGTCGCGATGGAACTGGGCTGCGACGGGGTGCTGATGAACACCGCCATTGCGGAAGCGAAAGACCCGATTCGCATGGCCCGTGCCATGAAACTGGCAGTGGAGGCCGGACGACACGCCTATCTGTCGGGCCGGATGGGCCGCCGCAAATATGCCGACCCCAGCTCTCCGTTGGCCGGGCTGATCTGATCCGCCCTGATCTGATCCCCCCTGACCTGACCGAAACCCGATCTTAACCATACTGCGCGATGGCTGTTTCCAGCGGATTGGAAATAGGGGACGGACCATCGCGATCACGGGCACGACTGCGCCGATCATTGCGGAGATGCGGGAATTTGCAGGCTTCGCGCCCGATGAACAACGCTACATCCGTCGCAGTCTGGATGTCGGTCTGCAACGCGGCGATGCGATGCGCCGTTGGGCGCGCGATTCGTACGAGGCGCGGGCGATCGACGGCCAACACCGGGCCTATCGCGCCCTGACCGTGCGTGCGCGCCGCGCAAGTGGACGATCCGAATGACGACACTGACGACACTGGTGCGGACTTCATCGGCGCCTTGACCCAGATGGCGGCTTTCGATCTGGCGCAGGGCAATCTTCACAGCTTCGGACCGTTTCGGTTCCTGTACGAACGGCTGGCGGGCGCGTCGATACGCCCGTGGCTGCCATCCGCATTCGTCGGCGCGGCGGCAATGCCGCATATCGATCCCGCACAGCGTAAGGCTTTGCTGCAATCGTTGAGCGAAGCGGCCGCGACCGCGCCGGGGTGGTCCACGCTGCCGCCACGGTTCTTCCCCGAACATATCGCGCACGAAGCGGCATAGACGCCGTCGTTCGGGCACTTTTCAAGCGGTGCGGAGTAAGGTAAATGCCGATTTTTATAAAACCAACGATGGAACGCACCCGTTAATGCCTGCTTTTACCCCACCCGATTTTCAGGACCGTATCTCCGCCGCGAACAAGGCGAAGGCCGCCGCGCTTAAAAAGATCAAGGCGGCGCAAAAACCCGAACCCACCGAAGCGGAAAAGGCTGAATTCGAAGCGAAACGGCTGGAAGAAGAAGCGGAGCGCGCCCGGCATCAGCGAAGAAAAGCGCGCCGAACGCGAACGGGTGAAAGCCGAAAAGCAGGCCCAGAAAGAAGCCGCCGCCGCCGCCAAGGCCGCCGAACCGCTGTTGAAAGCGAAATCGGAAGCCGAAAAGAAAGCTGCCCGCGACGCGAAATACGCCGCCCGCAAACAGCGCAAGAAGAAAAAACGCTAATTCGCGCGCCAATCAATTGCGCGCCAGTTGCGCGTCAATTGCGGTACAGGCCGTTTAGCCGGTCCTGATACCGTTCGCGGATCTTGTGACGGCGGATCTTCATGCTCGGCGTCATTTCCTCGTTCTCGATACTGAACGGTTCGTCCGCGAAAGCAGAACTGGCGCACTTTTTCGACGACCGACAATTCGGCGTTCACCCGGTCGATCACGGCGCGGATCGCGGCGCGGAACGGGGGCATGTCCTGCAATGTCGGCATGTCGAATTTGACGCCATTTTCCCTGGCCCATTCGAACGCCCATTCGGCATCCGGAACGATCAGCCCGACGACGTAGGGCCGCTTGTCGCCCGCCACCATCGCCTGCCCGATTTCGGGTTGCAGGGTCAGCATTCCTTCCAGTTTCTGCGGGGCGACATTGTCCCCCTTGTCGTTGACGATCAGGTCTTTCTTGCGATCGGTGATGACGATCCGGCCCCGATCGTCGAACTTGCCGATGTCGCCAGTGTGCAGCCACGGCGCGCCATCGGGATCGGCGGGGTCGGGGACCAGCGCGCGGGCGGTTTCCGCATCGTTCTGCCAATATCCCTTCATCACCAATTCGCCGCGGCACAGCATCTCGCCATCTTCGGCGATGCGCGACTTCCACCCCGCGCATCGGCGGGCCGACGCTGTCCATCGCGATGCCGGCGCGCGGGGCGATTGCAGCTGATGACCGGCCCGGCTTCCGTCTGGCCGTAACCCTGCAGCATGGTCAGGCCCATCGCGTCGAAAAAGATGCCGACTTCGGGATTGAGCGGCGCGCCGCCCGACACCATCGCCTTGATCCGGCCGCCGAACTTCGCCGCGATCTTGGGGCGTAGCGCCTTGTCCGACGATGTAATCCATCGGCCCGTCGAAGCAACCGTCTGCGTCCTCCCGGCGCGCCGTTCCCCGATGTCGAGCGCGCGGTCCATCAGGTAATTCGCGGCGCGGCCCTGTTTCGACACCTGTTTCATGATGCGCGTCCGCAGCACTTCGAACAGGCGCGGGACCACGACCATGATAGGTCGGCTGCGGTTTCCTCGATATTGCTGGCGAGCTTCTCCAGCCCTTCGGAATAGAAGATCTGCGCGCCCGTGCCGATCGGCAGGAATTGCCCGCCGGAATGTTCGTAGGCATGGCTCAGCGGCAGGAAGGACAGGAAGCGGTCGTCATCCGCCGCGCCGAAATCGTCGAACAGGATCTTCGCCGCGCCCGCGACATTGCACAGGATCGCGCCATGATGCTGCATGACGCCGCGCGGCGCGCCGCCGGTCCCGCTGGTGTAGATGATGCAGGCGGTGGTATCGCGCGTGATATCGCGCAATCCGCGCATCGACTGCCTTGCGCGCCGCCGTGGTGTCGCCCGCCAGCAGGTCCGACCAGGAATGGCTGGCGACGTCGCCCGACTGGAACGGGCGGATCGGATCGATGGCGATCGATGTGTTCCGCATTGCCGGTCTGCAGGATGGCGGGCAGCAGCGGCTGCGACAGCTTCTCGTTGGACACGATGACCGCCCGTGCGCCCGAATTGTCGAGGATATGGACATGATCGCGCTGGGTGTTGGTGATGTAGGCGGGCACGGTAATGCAGCCCGCCGCCATGATCGCGAGGTCGGCGATGCACCATTCGGGGCGGTTTTCGGACACCAGCATCACGCGGTCGCCGGGCGTCAGCCCCAGCGCGAGAAGGTTCTGCGGCCAGCAGGCAGACCTGGTCCGCCACTTCGCGCCAGCTTTGCGTTTGCCAGCTGCCGTCGCGCTTCGCGCCCAGAAACGGCGCGTCCCCCTTCGCATCGGCGCGTTTCAGGAACAGTTCCACCAGATTGTTGGCGGTGTCGATATCGCTAGTTTCAAATCGCTCTCCACAAGGCATAGTGTCGGCCGCGCTTACGCCGAACTCGACGGGGCGCGGCAAGGAAACCGCCCCGGTCTATTCCGGCACGGCCTATTCCGCCGCCGCCGCCCCTTCGCTGCGGGGATCGGCGGCGCCGACCCAGCCATCCGCAGTGCGTTCCGCGCCGTTCAGCTTCAGCGGCAGGAACGGCGGGTCACGACCTGCGTATGGCCCAGCGCGGTCAGCGCATCGATCATCGGAACCAGCGCGCTGTCTTCTTCCAGCACCACCGTATCGCCGGGCGAATACAATTGCGGCAAGGCCAGCGCATCCGCCATCGTCAGGTTCCAGTCGATCAGCCCGATCAGCGTCTTGGCAACCTGCGTCGGGATGGTCCCGCCGCCTGCCGCGCCGACGGCATAGAGCAGCGTGCCGTCGGGGCCGTACACCAGCGTTGGCGCCATCGAGCTGCGCGGGCGCTTGCCCCCTTCGACCCGGTTGGCGATCGGCCTGCCGTCTTCTTCCGCAGCGAAGCTGAAATCGGTCAGTTCGTTGTTGAGGTAGAACCCCCCGAACATCAGGCCCGATCCGAACGGCCCCTCGATCGTGGAGGTGTAGCTGACGGCCTTGCCGTCCCGGTCGACGGCGACGAAATGCGACGTGCCGCTTTCGATCGGCTCGTCCCCGTCGGGCGGGGCCAGCGCGAGATCGGGAGCGATCCCTGCTTCGACGGCAGGCAACGTGCCGGTCATTGAAATCAGCGCCCCGCGGCGGCGCGAGATAAGCGTCGTCGGTCAACCAGGCGACCGGCACGTTCACGAAATCGCCATCGGCCAGATACCGTTCACGATCGGCATAGGCGAGCCGCTGCGATTCGGCGAACAGATGCCAGCTGACGGGATCGTCTGTGCCCAGAGCGGACAGATCGAACCCCTCCAGCTGCTTCAACATCGCGAACACCGTCGTCGCGCCGGACGATGGCGGACCCATTCCGCAAATGCGATGCGCGCGATAGATACCGCATACCGGATCGCGCGGCGTGGCCTCGTATCGCGCCAGATCGCGCGGCGTCATGCGTGCCGTTCCCGCCGTCGATTCGGCGATTTTCGCAGCCAGAGCGCGGCCCTGCGCCCCTTCGTAAAACGCATCCGCGCCTTCGGCAGCCACTTGCCGCAAGGTTTGCGCCAGAGCGGGATTGCGGATGCGAGAAGGCAAATCGCCGACATCGGTCGAAGCGGTCCCGAAATACAGGCGACGCGCGGCTTCTTCGTGCAAGGCGCGATCGTCGAACCTGGCGAAATATTCCGCGAAGCGCGGCGTGACGTCGAAACCGTCTTCGGCAAGAGTGATCGCAGGGCCGAACAGATCGGCCCAGGGCAATTTGCCGTATCGCGCATGCGCCAGTTCGGCCAGCCGCAGATTGCCCGGCACGCCCACGCTTTTTCCGGTCCGCAACACGTCGGCATAGGAGAAGCGATCGCCGTTCGCATCCGTGAACCAGCCTTCGTCGGCAGCGCGCGGCGCGGTTTCGCGGCCGTCGATGGTGGTGACCGTGCCGTCCGCCGTGCCGCGCATCAGGAAACCGCCGCCGCCTATGCCGCTGCTTTGCGGTTCCACCACGGTCAGCGCCAGCATGGTGGCGATGGCCGCATCGGTGGAACTGCCACCGGCGCGCAGCATCATGGCGCCCGCTTGCGCTGCGCGCGGATCGGCGGCGCTGACCACACCGGGGGGGCCGGCGGCTTGCATTACGGGGGCGGAAGCGGTTTCGGGCGTGCCGATGGTCGCGCATCCGCCCAGACCCAGAGACAGACCCGCCAATATCGACCATAGAATGTGTTTCGTCATGACGGCCACGCTATGCGCTCCCGACCGCTGCCGCAATGCTGGAAAATCCGTCCCGCTTCATCAATCGCGGCAATTCGCGAGTGATTTTGCGCGCAAGACCCGGCCCTTCATACACCAGCGCGCTGTAGATCTGCACCAGACTGGCCCCGGCGCGAATGCGTTCCCAGGCATCCTCCGCCGTGGAAATCCCGCCGACCCCGATCAGCGGTATCGCCCCGCCGGTCGCTTTGCGAAAATCGCGCAGGCGTTGCAGTGCCAGGGGTTTGAGCGGCGCGCCCGACAATCCGCCCGTCTCACCCGTATGGTGGGATCGCAGTGAAGAGGGCCGCGATATGGTGGTGTTGGACACGATCAGCGCGGCCAGATCGCCGTCCAGCGCGATGCGGGCGATCGCGTCGATCTCGCTTGGCGTCAGATCGGGGGCGACTTTCAGAAATACCGGCGGCGGATTGTGGGGCGTGGCATCGGCGCGGGCGGCGAACACAGCGTCCAGCAGATCGCGCAAGGCTGCGCCATCCTGCAACGCGCGCAGACCGGGCGTGTTGGGGCTGGAGATATTGACGGCCAGATAGGATGCGATCGGGGCCATCGCCCGCGTCATCTCGGCATAATCGGCCATGCGGTCGGGCGCATCCTTGTTGGCGCCGATATTCACGCCCACGATGCCGCTTTTAACTGCGGACGATTCCGATCGTGCCGCCGTCGCAGCCGTGCCAGCGCGGCCTGCGCCCCGCCATTGTTGAAGCCCATCCGGTTGATGACCGCGCGATCTTCCACCAGCCGGAACAGGCGCGGTTTCGGATTGCCTTCTTGCGGCAGGGGCGTGATCGATCCGACTTCGGTAAAGCCGAACCCCATGCGGAGCAGCGGATCGGGAACTTCGGCATCCTTGTCGAACCCCGCCGCCACGCCGATCGGATTGGGGAACGCCAGCCCGCCGACGCCGACGGCCAGCCGCGGATCGTGTTTGGGCGGCGCGTTCGCCCCGGTGGGCAGCGCCTTCAAACCCATCAGCGCCAGCGCGTGCGCGCGTTCCCCATCCAATGCAAAAAGCGCCGGGCGCAGCAGTCTGAATATCATGGCGCGCATCTATCGCAGCGCCGGCATATGTGTCGAGTGCGAAGGAAGCAGGTTAAGTCTGGCGTCATCGCTGGTTGGTGTTGTTATTGTCGCCGACGAACGCATTCAATCATCCGGAGAGTTCCCATGCGCGCCATTTTCGCGACCACCACCGCCCTTGCATCCCTGACCCTGTCCGCCTGCGCGGAAACGTCCGCGAACACTGCGCCCGTAACGGCGTCCGCCACCACTGCGGCGACGGCGCAGACCACGCAGGCGAATGCGGCGGTCCCCAATTCGCCCGCTTTGGCCAAACTGTTCGCCGATTACGATGCGGCGGGCCTGGAAATGTCGCCGATGAGCAAATCGTATCGCGCCATCCGCGATGACGATTACGGCGAATGGGGCGATTTCAGCGAAGCGGGCGATCGCAAGGAATTCGAAATGACGCAGGCCACCGCCGCCAAAATGCGCGCGAATTTCGATCTGGCGGAACTGAGCGACAGCGATGCCCTGTCCTACCGCCTGTTCGATGCGATGGCGAAACGCTCCGCCTCGCTCCAGCCGTTCCGCGATTACGGCTACATCTTCGATCAGATGAACGGTTCGCAAAGCCAGCTGCCCGCGTTTCTCGTCAACATCCACCGGGTCGGCAACAAGGGCGATGCGGAGGCCTATGTGCGATCGCATTCGCGGGCTCGGCCCCGGCCTCGACACGCTGATGGCCGAGGCGACGCAGCGGGCGGGCGACGGCATGATGCCGCCGAAATGGGTCTATCCCTACCTCGTATCCGATATCGAAAACATCCTGAATGCGGGCGACGATACCGCCGTGCTGAACGATTTCGGCGGTAAGGTGGATGCGCTCGACATTCCGGCGGCGGAAAAAACCGCGTTGAAACGCGATGCGTTGCAGGCGTGGACCACTTCGGGCCGCCCCGCCTATCAACGGTTGTTGACCGAAATGAAGCGGCAGCAGGCGATGGCCCCCACGGAGGACGGCGTGTGGCGCTTCCCCGAAGGCGAAGCGTATTACAAGGCGCTGCTGGCCAATTACACCACCACCGATCTTTCGGCGGACGAGATCCACGATATCGGTCTGCGCGAAGTCGATCGCATCCATGGTGAAATGCGCGCGATCATGCGGCAGGTCGGCTTCAACGGCACGCTGCAAGAATTCTTCGACTACACCCGGACCGACGACCGGTTCTTCTACACCAGCCGCGAAGAATACATCGCCGACGCGCAGGAGAAAATCGACGCGCTGGGCGAAAAGATGCCGCAATTCTTCAAGACCTTGCCGACCGATCCGCTGGTCATCAAACCGGTCGAGGCGTTCCGCGAAAAATCGGCGGGCAAGGCGTTCTACCAGCGCCCCGCGCCCGACGGATCGCGCCCCGGCACCTATTACGTGAACCTCTACAATCTGAAGGATATGTCGAAGAACGAGCTGGAAGCGCTCGCCTATCACGAAGGGTTGCCGGGCCACCATCTGCAGCTGTCGATCCAGACCGCGCTGGGCGATGTGCCGCCATTCCGCCGGTTCGGCGGGGTGACCGCCTATTCCGAAGGGTGGGGCCTCTATTCCGAAGAACTGGGCAAGGACATGGGGTTCTACACCGATCCCTATTCCGATTTCGGACGGCTGGGCATGGAATTGTGGCGCGCCTGCCGGCTGGTGGTCGATACCGGCATCCACGACAAACGCTGGAGCCGGGAAAAGGCGATCGATTATCTGAAACAGAACACGCCCAATCCCGATGGCGACATCAGGAAGGCGATCGAACGCTACATCGTCTATCCCGGTCAGGCGACGGCATACATGATCGGCAAGCTGAAGATCATGGAACTGCGCGACCGATCGCGCGAACAGCTCGGCGACCGATTCGACATTCGCGAATTCCACGAGGTCATCCTGATGAACGGCCCCGTGCCGCTCAACATCATGGAAGAAAACGTGGACGCCTGGATCGCGAAGGAACGGGCATAGGCTAACGCCGCCCCCTCCTTTAAAAAGGAGCGGGACCACAACCGCGTCTCCATCTCGCGGCAGCCAGCGTGCGACCGCACGCCGCGCGGTAGCGCGAAGCCAAGTGGGCCGGATGGCCCACGCCCGGCGTTTGAGGGCTAGACAACCAACACGCTAACGACTCGCAACAAGGGGTTTGCCGTTGAAAGGGCGGAAATCGGTCACTAGGTGCTAATCGGAACGAACTGGTCCGATTAACAGCAAAGCCCCGATCCGATGCGCCTTTCCAACCTCGCCGATTACGCGATCGTCACGATGAGCGCCGCTGCGCGCCATTGCGGCAGCGCGCGCGTATCGTCGGCGGCGTTGGCTGCGGAAACCGGCCTGCCGGTCCCGACCGTGCAGAAACTGGTCAGCAAACTGACGGCGGCGGGCCTGCTGCGCTCCATTCGCGGTGCGGGTGGCGGCTTGCAACTGGCCCGCCCTGCCGCCGCGATCACGATGGCCGACATCGTCGAGGCGGTGGAAGGGCCAATCGCGCCCGCTCCGTCCGACATCCGCCCCCACTCCGCAATCATATCGACCGCCCTTCGCGATGCGCTCGCCGACGTGCCGTTGACCGGTATCGCACAGCAGACACCCCCGCCTGCATCGGCGCCTGCATCGGCCCCCGCATCGGCCCCCGCATTGGCCCCCGAACTGGAACTCACCCAATGACCGAACAGACACTCGACACCCGCCCCCCGGAACAGGATCAGGCCGCGAAAGATGCCGCCAAGGCGCTCGAAACGTACGAGCACGGCTTTTCCAGCGACATCGAACAGACCTTCGCGCCCAAGGGGCTGAACGAGGACACCGTCCGGTTCATTTCCGAAAAGAAGGGCGAGCCGCAATGGATGCTCGACTGGCGGCTGAAAGCGTTCCGCCTGTGGCAGACCCTGCCCGAACCCGACTGGGCGAAGGTCAAGTTTCCCAAGATCGATTACCAGGACGCGTATTATTACGCCGAACCGACGAAGAAGCCGGAACTGGGCTCGCTCGACGAACTCGATCCCGAAATCAAGCGCGTCTATGACAAACTGGGCATTCCGATCGGCGAACAGGAAGTGCTGGCAGGCGTCAAGGGCGCGCGCAAGGTGGCGGTGGACGCCGTGTTCGACAGCGTCAGCGTCGCGACCACTTTCCGCAAGGAACTGGAGGCCGCCGGCGTCATCTTCCGCAGCATATCCGAAGCGATCAAGGAATATCCCGACCTCGTCAAAAAATGGCTCGGCAAAATCGTGCCGCAGCGCGACAATTACTTCGCGACGCTCAACTGCGCGGTCTTTTCCGACGGGACGTTCGTTTACATTCCGGAGGGGGTGCGCTGCCCGATGGAACTCAGCACCTATTTCCGCATCAACGCCGAAAACACCGGCCAGTTCGAACGCACGCTGATCGTGGCGGAAAAAGGCAGCTATGTCAGTTACCTGGAAGGCTGCACCGCGCCGATGCGCGACGAAAACCAGCTGCACGCCGCCGTCGTGGAACTGGTCGCGATGGAAGATGCGGAGATCAAATACTCCACCGTGCAGAACTGGTATCCCGGCGATGCGGACGGCAAGGGCGGCATCTACAATTTCGTGACCAAGCGTGGGCTGTGCCAGGGCGACCGGTCCAAGATTTCATGGACGCAGGTGGAAACCGGCAGCGCGGTGACGTGGAAATATCCGTCCTGCGTGCTCAACGGCGAAGACAGCGTGGGCGAATTCTACTCCGTCGCCGTCACCAACAATCATCAGCAGGCCGACACCGGCACGAAAATGATCCACAACGGCAAGGGATCGCGCAGCACGATTATTTCCAAGGGCATCAGCGCGGGCAAGTCCGACAACACCTATCGCGGCCTGGTGCGCGTGGGGCCGAACGCCGACAACGTCCGCAATTTCACGCAATGCGATTCATCTGCTGCTCGGCTCCGAATGCGGGGCGCACACCGTCCCCTATATCGAAGTGAAAAACCCCACCGCGCAGATCGAACACGAAGCCACCACGTCGAAGATTTCGCGACGACCAGCTGTTCTATTCCATGCAGCGCGGCCTGGGCGAAGAGGAAGCCGTGGCGCTGATCGTCAACGGCTTTGCGAAAGAGGTGATGAAGCAACTGCCAATGGAATTCGCGGTCGAAGCGCAGAAACTGCTGGCGATCTCGCTCGAAGGGAGTGTGGGGTGACCGCGCTCTTGGACCGAGGCGCCGACCTCAATTCCCCTCCCCTTCAGGGGAGGGGCAAGGGGTGGGGGCTGTCGCCGCGACAGCTTGCCACCTTGAATGAACGCGCAAGATCGATGCGAAAGGCCCCTACCGAGCCTGAAAAACGGCTGTGGACCCATCTATCACGTAGCCAGCTGGCAGGTTTTAAGTTCCGACGTCAGCAAGTCGTCGGGCGAGCCATCGTCGATTTTCTGTGCCCTTCGGCAAAGCTCGTAGTGGAAGTCGATGGCGATACGCATGACGATCCTGATCAGGAACGATGCCGGGATCGGTATCTAGACGAACTAGGACTGCGTGTGTTGCACGTCACGAATATCGAAGTGATGCAGAATGTTGAAGGCGTGTTGGCAATTATTTTGCAAGCGCTGCAGGCTTCCGACAACCCCCACCCCAACCCCTCCCCTGAAGGAGAGGGGCTTTCGTGACTGACCGCCCCAAACTTTCGCTTGGCGCGGCCACCGCCAAGACCGACAAAACCGCCGCGTGGTCCGTGTCGGAAAAGCGCAAGGACGCGCTGCATGATCGTGCGCGCTACAATCGGCGGCATCCGTCCGACGCGCACAAGCTCCTGTGGTCGGCGCTGGAGAACAAGCAGCTTGGCAATTACGCGTTCAACCGCGAGGTCGTGATGGGTTCCAGCGTCGTCGATTTCGCGTGCAAGGCGCGGTGGCTGGTGGTGGAAATCAGCGGCGAAACGCAAGCCGACGCGACGATCGAGGAATTGTCCGACCGCAAGCTGCGCGATGTCGGCGTGCGCGTGATGCGCTTCACCGCGCCGCAGGTGCTGGACGATCTCGATGCGGTGAAAGACGCCATCCTGACCGAATTGCAGCAACCGTTCGACAAGCCGCGCCGTTCGCCCCCGCCCCGCCGCGATGACGGGATGCACCATCGGAGCCGGTTCTGATGATCGCGACCATGGCTGCCCTCCTCCTCCTCAACCCAGCGTCGCGGCGACAGCCGAAGCGGGTGAAAAACCCGTTCTCGACCGTTACTATCAATGCCTGACCGATGCCGCGCTCGATTATGAAGATTCGCGTGAAGCTGCCGACATCGTGGCGCGCGCCGTGGTTCACAAATGCCGCCCGCTTTTCGTCGAGGCGGCACTGACCCTTAGGACGGAGAAAAGCGCCGATGCGCGGGCATCCGGCCTTCATCCCGACGATGCGGACGGTTTCGAAAACCGGTTCCGCGCCTATTCCCTCGATTACGCGCTGACCAGAGTGGTCGCGATGCGCGCATGGAAGAACGACTGATGCTGAAAATCGACAATCTTCACGCCACCGTCGGCGATACGCCGATCCTCAAGGGGCTGACTCTCGAAGTGAATGCGGGCGAGGTCCATGCGATCATGGGCCCCAATGGCGCGGGCAAATCGACCTTGTCCTACGTGCTGGGCGGGCGGCCCGGTTACGAAGTGACTGCGGGGTCCGTGACGTTCAATGGACGGGATCTGCTCGATCTGGAACCGCATGAACGCGCCGCGACCGGTCTGTTTCTGGGGTTCCAGTACCCGGTCGAAATTCCCGGCGTGTCCAATGTGCAGTTCCTGCGCGAAGCCTTGAACGCCCAGCGCGGCGCGCGCGGCGAAGAACCCCTGTCGGGCGGCGAGTTTTTGAAACTGGCGAAGGAGAAAGCCGCGCTGCTCAAGCTCGACATGGATATGCTGAAACGGCAAGTGAATGTCGGGTTTTCCGGTGGCGAGAAGAAGCGCGCCGAGATGGTGCAGATGGGCATTCTCGATCCGCAATTCGCGGTGCTGGACGAAACCGACAGCGGCCTCGACATCGATGCGCTGCGCGTGGTGAGCGACGGCATCAACGCCATCATGCGCCAGAAGGATGGCGGGCCGGACAAAGCGGTGCTGATGATCACGCATTACCAGCGGCTGCTCGATTATGTGAAGCCGGACTTCGTCCATGTGCTGGCCGATGGGCGGATCGTGACAACCGGCGGGCCGGATCTGGCGCATCGGTTGGAAGACGAAGGGTACGACGGCGTCATGGCGGAGGCTGCGGCGTGATTTTTCCGGCTAAAGAATGGGTTCACGCGGAGACGCCGAGACGCGGAGAAGAAAGTAAGGGATCTTTCGCGCAGAAGCGCGGAGGCCTTTTGCCCGCCGCAGGCGCTTACGAAAAAATCACCGGTGCTGCACCGAATTTGGGAAACGGGGCGGCTGCGCCGCAAAAGTTTTATCTTTGCGCCTCTGCGCCTCTCAGAACAAAAATCCCCTTCTTCTCCGCGTCTCCGCGTCTCCGCGTGAACCAAACCTGCGCCCAGATCATCGCATGACCAAAGTAGCATCCTTCCCCACTCGCCGCGACGAGGCGTGGCGCTATTCCGATGTCGATGCGCTCAAAACGCTGGACATGGACCGGTTCGAGGCATGGCGCGATATCGACGTTGCCGCCGGTGAAACCATCCGCGATTGCCTGGTGCTCGACGATACGGACGGCACCGATCTGCGCCGCATTCGCGTCAAGGTCGGCGCGGGCGGGCGGTGCGAATTGTTCGCCGTCATCGCGGGCAGCCAACTTGGCCGGGTGGAAGTCGTCATCCATCTGGAACGGGGCGCGCATTTCGAATTCGGCGGCGTCACCGTGGGCGGCGGCGATACGACTCGCGAATTCGTGACCCATCTGACCCATGCGGAGCCCGATGGAACTTCCAATCAGGTGGTGCGCGCGGTGCATTGGGACACCGGTACGGGCAATTTCCTGGGCCGGATCGACGTGGTGAAGGACGCCCAGAAAACCGATGCGGGGCAAGACTTCAAGGGGTTGCTGCTGAACAAGGGCGCCAGCGCCAATGCCGTGCCGCAGCTGGAAATCTATGCCGACGATGTCAAATGCGCGCATGGCGCAACCGTGGGTCAGCTGGACGAAGCGGCAGCGTATTACATGGCGGCGCGCGGTATTTCGCCCGCGGCGGCGCGCAAACTGCTGATCCGCGCGTTTCTGGCGGATGCGTTCGTGGGGCTGGATGACGAGGATGAGCGCGAACGCCTGCTGGAACTGGCGCTGGCCGCATTGGAAGGCAAGCTGTGAACGACATGACCGCAATCTCCACCGCTTTCGCGCGTAAGGCCGATTTTCCCGGAATGCTGACGGGTGGCGGCGCGCCGTGGCATTATCTCGACACCGCCGCGACTGCGCACAAGCCGCAAAAGCGTGATCGACGCGATGGCCCGCGCCTTGGGCAGCGACTACGCCACCGTCCATCGCGGCGTGTACAGCCGGTCCGCGCAGATGACTTTGGGCTACGAAGCGGCTCGCCGCCGCGTCGCGGACTTCATCGGGGCGGATAGCGAAAACGAGGTCGTATTCGTGCGTGGCGCGACCGAAGGGATCAATCTGGTCGCGTCCAGTTGGGGCGGGGCGAATTTGACAGCCCGGCGACCGCATCGTGTTGAGCCAGCTGGAACATCATTCCAACATCGTGCCGTGGCAGTTGATCGCACAGAAAACCGGGGCGGCGATCGATGTCTGTCCGTTGACCGACGACGGCCTGATCGATCTCGACGCCCTGGAAACGATGTTGACGCCCGCGCACAAGATCGTCGCGCTGGCGCATGTCTCCAACGTGCTGGGGTCGATTCTGGCCGCCAAACGTGCGGCCAAGCTGGCCCATGCAGTGGGTGCGAAGCTGCTGCTCGACGGTTGCCAGGCCGCGCCGCGCATGCGGTTGAACATGGCGGAACTGGAGTGCGATTTCTACGTCCTGTCGGGCCACAAGCTCTACGGTCCGACCGGCATCGGCGTGCTGTGGGGGCGGGAGGAACTGCTTGAACGCCATGCCTCCCTATCAAGGTGGCGGCGCGATGATCGATGCCGTGTCTTTCGAAGAAAGCACCTATGGCGCCGCGCCCCAGCGTTTCGAAGCGGGCACGCCCATGATTACCGAGGCGATCGCGCTGCACGCGGCAGTGGATTATGTCGATGCGCTGGATATGGAAAGCCTGTTCGCGCATGAAAGCGGGCTGGCGGCGACGTTGCGCGACGCGCTTCGCCAATCGGGCAAAGTCCGCCTGTTCGGGCCGGAAAAATCCGCCGGGATCGTCTCTTTCGAACTGGAGGGGGTTCACCCCCACGATCTGGGCACCATATTGGATGAAGAGAACGTCGCGATCCGGGCCGGGCATCATTGCTGTCAGCCCCTGATGAAACATCTGGGCGTTCCGGCCACGGCGCGCGCCAGTTTCGGCCTGTATAGCGACGAAGGCGACATCGACGCCCTGCTGCGCGGGATCGATCGAACGATGAGGATTTTCGGATGAGTGACGAACGCACATTCACAGTCGAAGAGGTCAAGGCCGTGCCGCCTGCAAAACGTGCGATGGTGGCCGATGCCGATGAACCGGCGGAAATGGAAATATCGGCCGAAACGATGCCCGAGAAACTGGAGCGCAAGCGCGATTACCTCGAAGGGTTTCTGCAGAAAAAACCCGAACAGGTCGCGCCCGGCGAACCTGGCGGCGCAATCCATGACGCGGTGATCGCCGCGATGAAGGAAATCTACGACCCTGAAATTCCGGTCAATATCTACGATCTGGGCCTGATCTACGGCGTGGAGGTGGATGACGAAGCCGACGTAACCGTCAGCATGACGTTGACCACGCCCAACTGCCCGGTCGCCGAATCGATGCCCGCGGAAGTCGAACTGCGCGCGGGCGCCGTGCCCGGCGTGCGCGATGCGGAAGTGGTGCTGGTGTGGGATCCACCGTGGGATCCCGCGAAGATGAGCGACGAGGCCCGCCTCGAACTGGGAATGCTGTGATGGTCGATACGAAAACTCGCACCCTGCCCGCCGCCGTGACCCTGACCAAAGGTGCGGAACAGCGCGTGGCCGATCTGATGGCGAAAGCCCCCGCCGATGCGGTGGGGGTCAAGCTCAGCACCCCGCGCCGTGGATGTTCCGGCCTCGCCTATTCGGTCGATTACGTGACGGAGGAAGCCAAGTTCGACGAGAAGATCACGACTCCGGGCGGCGTATTCTACATCGACGGGGCCAGCGTGCTCTATCTGGTCGGCAGCGTCATGGATTGGCGCGAAGACGATTTCACCGCCGGGTTCGTGTTCGAAAACCCCAATGCCAAGGGTGCCTGTGGCTGCGGCGAATCCTTCATGGTCTAAACTTCGTCAGGTTCGGCTGCAAACGTCGCCATGCTGCGCTTCCGGTGCTCACGGACTTGTTGTCCGCTGCGCGCCGGTTCTCGAATGACGACGTTTTCGCTCGAACCTGACGAAGTTGCTTTGCTGTAAAGTGAGAATTATTACCGTTTGAGAGCGTTGGCGCAGGCGGCGCGGTCCACGTCGAAGCCGTCGCTGGCGCGGCGGGCGTCGATATAGGTCGCTTGCGGTTCGCCGCCGGGGCGGGGTGGATAGAGATAGACGTCGAGAACGCATGCTTCGCCGCTGAACTGCAATTTCCGCACGTCGCCTTCGACCACATTCAAACGCGGTGGGCCGAACACGCGCTGCAATGCATCGGCATTCTGGCCGATCACCCCATCCAGCCCTGGCACGTTCATGACGGGCGCGGGTCGAAACCCGGTGGTGGGTGTGCGCGGATTGGTGCGGAACGGACGCACCGATTGCGGCGGAATGGCGGGCGCCCGTGCGGTTTGCGAAGGGCCCCGAACGCCGGAATTGCCGCTGCCGCCGTCCGACGCCACGCAAGCGGACAGGGCCGCCGAAATCGCCGCCGCCACCATTATTCGTAAACGCCCCCCTGCCGCAATCATGCTCGTTTCCTTCGCGCCCGATGAACCATATGCGTCGCAGTAGCCGCCCCGATGATGGGGGCAAGCAGATTGACGATCGGCACGGCCAACAGTGCCGCAGTCACGCCGCCCAGCGCGAAGCGGGCCACAGGACCGACCGGCGCGACCTCGCCCCGCCGACTATGCCGTATCTACGCCATATCGCGCAGCTCGCGTCCCAGCAGCCAGGCGTTGACGGCGAACAGCAGCACTGCCGGACCGATGGCCGTGAATATCAGCGCGATGGCCACGGGTGCAGCGACGATATTGGCAATCAGCGCGCGGATGATCGCACGCGCGCAATAGGCGATTTCTTCGTGCAGGGGCAGCGTCCGCGCCGTGGCCGCCCGATCGGGATAATGGCGAGCCTCCACCGCCGCGACGATTTCGTCGGCGAAGAACTGCACCACTGCCAGCGCGATCAGACGGAACAGCAGCCATCCCATAACGGCCAGAACCAGCGCCGACAGCAGGGCCGCAACGCCATCCGTATAGGTATCGTCGATATAGGCTGCGATCCAGCCGTCCACGATCGGTTCGATGAGCCACCATAACGTTGCCCCAAGGGCCGCGAATATCGCCAGCGTCGCGGCCACGCTCTTGCCCAGGACGCGCAGGATGGCCGGATCGCGCAACTGGCCGATGGCGCGCAAGAGGGAAGATAGCAGCAATATCATGCGGGCCGGTCTGGCGTGATAGGGGCGTGCAGGTCAATCGCCTGCGACGGCACTTGGCGCAGGGCCCGCCACCCGCTACTGCCGCGCGAACCCAATCGATATCAGGATTTTTATGCCCGACGCAGCCAATTCCGCTCCCCCGCCGACTTACGACGTTATCGCGATCGGCAATGCCATCGTGGACGTGATGGCCCCGTGCGACGATGCAAAGATCACGGAGCTGGGCATGGCGCGCGGCGGTATGTCGCTGGTCGATGCCGATGGGGCGAAGCGACTATACGATGCGATGGGCCCGGCGCGCGAGATTTCGGGCGGATCGGCGGCCAACACGCTGGCCGGCCTTGCCAATCTGGGCGCGAAATGCGCCTTTATCGGTCAGGTGGCGGACGATCAGCTGGGCGAGGTGTTCAGCCACGATATCCGCGCCGCCGGGATCGCATTCGATACGCCGGTGCGCGATGCGGAGCCACCGACCGCACGCTGCCTGATCTTCGTGACGCCCGATGGCGAACGCACGATGAACACGTTTCTGGGCGCGAGCCAGTTCCTGCCGCCCGCCGCCCTGTCCGAAGACATGATCCGCGACGCCGCGATCCTCTATCTGGAAGGGTATCTGTGGGATCCCGAAGAGCCGCGCCGCGCCATGCGCCGCGCGATCGCCGTCGCACGCGAAGCGGGGCGCAAGGTGGCGTTCACCGCGTCCGAAAGCTTCGTCATCGAACGCCACGGCGACGATTTTCGCGCTCTGATCGCAGAAGGGCTGATCGACATCCTGTTCGTCAACGAAACGGAACTGGCGACGCTGACGGGCAAGGACGATTTCGATGCCGGGCTTGAACGAATTGTCCGGCGAAAGTGCCGGTGCTGGTCGCCACGCGCGGGGCCGATGGGGCGGTGGCCGTCGCCGCTGGCAAACGCAGCGCCGTCGCGGCGCAACCGGTGGACAAGGTCGTCGATACGACCGGGGCGGGCGATCTGTTCGCGGCGGGGTTCCTGTCGGGCCAGGTGCGGGGCGAAAGCATCGAAGATTGCCTGACGCGCGGGCGCCATCGCCGCTGCGGAAATCATCGCACATTACGGCGCGCGGCCGGAAACGGATTTGCGGGAACTGGTTGCGACGAAGATGGGGTAAAACCCGCTTCGGGCCCATCTTCGCGCAGGCTTGTATGCCGTAGGCGTTACAGCCCGCCGCGTGTGTTCAGCTGGGTCACGATATGGTCCAGGATCGGCCCGTATAGCGGCTTTGCAAACTGAATACCGGTATCGCCCGACGATTGCCATACGACGGCGGCGTCGAACGGACCCATGCCGTCGATGCGGATATTGATCAACGCGCCGCGCGGCAGGTAACCGATCTTTTCGTAGAAACGCGCGCCCGTCGCCGAAATATCGGTCAGCGTTACATCGCGCCGCACACCTGTCCCGGTGCGATATGTGGCGGGAATGGTGACGGCGTTGCGATCGGCGATACGGGTGTTTGGCGGCGTGGACATCAGGGGCAGTCTAAAAGCATATTTGCCGTCTAAATTACACAAACAAATGTTAAATTAACCAACAGTTCGACCGATTTTTAATGTGTTACGAGCGCAACGCCCGTTCCCGCGCCACTTCACGCCAGCCGATGTCGCGGCGACAGAACCCGTCGGGGAACGCGATCGCGATCCACGGATTCGTAAGCGGCTTTTTGCGCGCCCGTAACATCGTCGCCCGTCGCGGCGACCGTCAGAACCCGTCCGCCATTCGCCACCAGCGCGCCGTCTTCCAACGCCGTGCCTGCCTGAAAGATGCGCGCGCCATCCGTCGCAGCGTCGGCGAGATCGATCATGCCGCCCTTGATGGCCGCGCCGGGATATCCTTTCGCCGCCAGCACCACGGTCAGCGCGGCGGCATCATCGAACTCAGGTGCCTGGCCATCCAGTTCGTCCAGCCTGCCGGTCGCGCACAGCCACATCATATGTGCCAGATCGCCGCGCAACCGCATCATCAGCACCTGGCATTCGGGATCGCCGAAGCGGGCATTGTATTCGATCAGTTTCGGGCCGTCCTGCGGTCAACATCAGCCCGGCGAACAGCACGCCCGAATAGGGCATGCCCTCGATTGCGCGAGAGTGGCGACGGTGGGCTGGATGATCCGTTCCATGACCTCCCGCTGCAACGCCGGTGTCAGCACGGTCGCGGGGCTGTATGCGCCCATGCCGCCGGTGTTGGGGCCGGTGTCGCCATCGCCCACTCGCTTGTGATCCTGCGCCGTGCCGAACGGGACGACCGTCGTGCCGTCGGTCAGCGCGAAGAAGCTCGCTTCCTCTCCGCGCATGAACTCTTCGATGACGACGGATGCCCCTGCCGCGCCGAACTGCCCGCCGAACATGTCGTCCAACGCGGCCTCGGCCTCCGCGCGCGTATCGGCGATGACCACGCCCTTGCCCGCAGCCAGTCCGTCGGCCTTCAACACGTAGGGCGCGTCGAAGCGGTCCAGTGCGCCGACGGCATCCGCCAATGTATCGGCATGGACATAGTGCGCGGTGGGAATGCCGGCCCGCTCGCACAATTCCTTGGTGAAGCTCTTGCTGCCTTCCAGCTGCGCGGCGGCCTTGTCCGGCCCGAACACCGCGATGCCGGCGGCGCGCAGATCGTCGGCCAGCCCCGCGACCAGCGGCGCTTCCGGCCCGATCGACGACCAGATCGATCGCGCGATTCTCGGCAGAACGCGACGACTGCCGCGATGGTCGCCTGCATCGAGCGCGCACAACTGTCGCATGTTCCGCGATGCCGGGATTGCCCGGTGCAGCGTAAAGCGCCATGCAGCGGGGGGATTGCGCCAGTTTCCATGCCAGCGCATGTTCGCGCCCGCCCGACCCCAGCAACAGGATATTCATGACCGATCGACCTTCCGACGTTTCACGTGAAACACCTTTGGTAGCGCGCGAGCGTGCGGGCGACAACGCCGCGCCCTATTCGATCAGCGCAATTTCCACGATGCTGAAAAAGACGGTGGAGGAACGCTTCGGCTATCGTCCGCCTGCGCGGCGAGCTGTCGGGCGTGAAGCGGGCGGCGTCGGGGCATTTCTATTGCGCGCTGAAAGACGACAAGGCGGTCATCGACGGGGTGATGTGGCGCGGCAATGCCGGGCGGTTGGGCTTCGCGCCGGAAGACGGGCGTGGAAGTCATCGCCAGCGGCAAGCTGACGACGTATCCCGGCCGATCGAAATACCAGATCGTGATCGACGCGATGGAGCTGGCAGGCGAAGGCGCGCTGCTCGCGCTGCTGGAAAAAACGCGCATTCGGCTGGAGGAGGAGGGGCTGTTCGCCGCGTCGCGCAAGCGGGCGATCCCGTTTCTGCCGCGCACGATCGGCGTCGTCACCTCGCCCACAGGGGCAGTCATTCGCGATATTCTGCACCGGTTGGCGGATCGGTTCCCCACCGATGTGCTGGTATGGCCGGTGGTGGTTCAGGGGCCGGGCGCGGCAGCCCAGATTGCGGCGGCTGTGCGCGGGCTTCGGCGCGATCGACGGGCACGGTTCCGTCGCGCGGCCGGACCTCGTCATAGTCGCGCGCGGCGGCGGTTCGGTGGAGGATCTGTGGAGCTTCAACGAAGAGGAGGTCGTGCGCGCCATCGCCGATTGCCCGATCCCGATCATCAGCGCGGTGGGGCACGAAACCGACACGACACTGGCGGATTTCGCCGCCGACATGCGCGCGCCGACACCCACTGCGGCGGCGGAAATGGCCGTGCCGGTGCGCGCCGATCTGATCGCCACGCTGGCCGATCTCGCCCATCGTCAGAAACGCAACGCCATGCGTCCGGTGACGCTGGGGCGCGAACGGCTGACGGCGCGGGTGGGCCGGATGCCGCGCCCCGAAACGCTGCTGCAACCCCAGGCGCAGCGGCTGGACGATCTTGCGGACCGTTTGAAACGCGGCCTGTCCGACCGGGTCGTGCGCGCCCGGCAGCAATTGGCGGCGGATCGCGCGCATCTGTCCGCACCCCTGCTGCGCTTGCGGCTGGACCGTGCGCGCGACCGGCTGACGAATACGCGCCTGTCGCCGAAACTGCTGGAACGCCCGATGGCGCAGCGGCAAGCCAGGCTGGCGGCGCTGACACGGCTGGCGGAACAATTGCATCCGGAAAAACCGCTGGAGCGTGGGTATGTGCTGGCGCGCGATGGTTCGGGCAAGGTCGTGACGTCCGCGAAACTCGCCGCCAGAGCGGATGCGCTGGAACTGAAATTCCGCGATGGGCCGCTGGGCGTGGTTCCCATCGGGACGGGCGGGGCCACCCCATCATCGCCGCGCAGGAAAGCGAAATCGCCTGCCAGGCCTGCCAAACCTGCCACGCCTGCGCGTCAGGACGATCTCTTCGGCTAATGGTCAGTTGCGCGACAGGCTGCGCTTGCTAAGGCTGCGGCCATGTTGATGTCATCAGGCGGCGACGGGGCGAAGCTGCAATACGGCCCCAATGGTTTTCGCGTCCTGCGCCCTGGGAAGCATGTTTTTTGCGCGATGACGGGGGTTGCCGTTCCCCTGGACGAGCTGCGCTATTGGAGCGTGCATTATCAGGAACCCTATGCCAGCGCGCAAGCGGCGACCGACCGCTGGATGCAGGATCAATGATGCGGCGTGCCTTGGGTGCGATCGCACTGATTGCGCTGGCCGGGTGCATTCCCGAAACCGATGGCGGAAATCAAACCGCACCAACCGGCAGCGCCCCTGCCGAAGCCGTGCGGCCCACCGCCCTGCCTGTGCCGGTTCAAACTGCGCCGCCCCCTCTCAGCCCGACCCGCCCGCCCCGCCACTTTCGTGTTCGAAGGGGAACGGACGCAAGGCGGCTGGATCAGCGGGCAGGTGCCCGCCGGAACCCGCTCGGCGCAAGCTGGACGACCACGCCGCTGACGCTGGACGATGACGGGCGGTTTCTTCGCCGCATTCGACCGCGATGCGCCGAACGCCGTTATGCTGGAGGCGGCGCTGGAAAATGGCGCGACCATCGGCGTCCCGATCGCCATCGCTCCGCGTGACTGGAATATCGAACGGGTCAATGTGGCGCGCCGGTCCGGCGGGGCCAGCGAATCCTTCATGCGGATCCGTCGCCCCGAACTGGCGCAGATCGTCGCCGCGCGGGCGGTGGAATCCGATACCGACGGATGGCGGCAGGATTTCCTCTGGCCAGTCAAAGGGCGCATTTCGGGCCGCTTCGGATCGCAGCGCATCTATCGCGGGGAACCGGGCAGCTATCATTCCGGCCTCGATATCGCGACCGGGGAAAGCGGCACACCCTTCGTCTCCCCTGCCGATGGCGTGGTGGTTCTGGCGACGACCCGGCCGTTCAGTCTGGAGGGCAATCTGCTGATAATCGATCATGGCAACGGCTTGAACAGCGCGTTCCTGCACGCATCGAAAATCGCGGTTCGTACCGGTCGACGTGGTGAAACGCGGCCAGTATATCGGCAATATCGGGTCCACCGGGCGCGCAACCGGGCCGCATCTGCATTGGGGCCTGAAATGGCGCAATGCCCGCCTCGATCCGCTGCTGTTCGTGGGGCCGATGTAGCGCGGACGGGGCGGCGCGTCCGATGAAACGGTTGGCTGCGTTGACGCTGGTGGCGATTGCGCTTGCGCCGGGAACCTGGGTCCGCACCGCGCAGCCGCTGATCGAAACCAACGCAATTACGGTAACGCGCCTGCCCATCGACGGTGGCCGGATCGGTGCATTTGTGTTGGACGGGGTTTGGCACATCACCGGCAGCGTTGCCCATTTCGGCGGCTATTCCGCGCTGCTGGACCGGGGTGGCGGACGCTTTCTGGCGGGCAGCGACCGGGGGCATCACGTCGCGTTCCGACTGGAGGAGGGGGCCGGACAATCGGTCGAAACCGACATGTTCGACGCATTGGACGGTGCGGCGGAAAATGGAACCCCGCGCTCCTACGATCTGGAATCGCTGACCGCCGATCCTGCAACGGGGCGCATCTGGGCGGGGTTCGAAAACAGCAACGCCGTACAGCTGTTCGATGCAGATCTGCGTCAGATCAGGGAGCGGCGACCCGATGCGATGCGCGATTGGTCCGCGAATTCCGGACCGGAAGCGATGGTGCGGCTGGCGGACGGGCGGTTCATCGCGATTGCGGAAGGGCCGAGCGACGAGGGGAATGGCCGGCATGACGCAGTGCTGTTCGCCAGCGACCCGACCGCCGCCGGTCCGCAAGCGGTCACTGCGTTTCAGTTCCGGCCGCCGCAAGGGTTCAGGCCGGTCGATATGGTCGAGCTGCCCGGCGGTCGGGCGCTGATACTGGTCCGCAAGGTCGTGTGGGGCCTACCGCCCGGTTTCGCGGGGGCCATCGTACTGGCCGATCCCGCGCGATATTCGTGCCGGCTCTGCGTGGCAGGGGCGCGTCATTGCGAATTTGGACGCCCCGGAATGGAGCGACAATTTCGAAGGAATGACAGTGACGCGCGGCGATGACGGCGCGCTGGTGCTATGGCTGATATCCGATGACAATCTCAGCGCGTTTCAACGCACGCTGATGGTCCGATTGCGTTTCAACACACGCTGATGGTCAGATTGCGTTTGAACGAACCGCTCGTGAAAGAATTGCTCGCCCAACCCGATGCCGATGCCGACGAGCCCGCTACCGATTAAGCGGCGGCGGGAGCCGTTTCGGTGGCCGGTGCAGGGGCGGCCGCATCCTTCGCCAGCTTCTTCAACTCGCGCTTCACTTTGCGCGCCTGCTTCGACAGCTTTTCGTCCTTGGTCTTGACCAGCCAATTGTCGAGGCCGCCATTGTGTTCGACCGAACGCAGACCGTGGGTGGACACGCGAAACTTGAAACCGCGATCCAGCTTCTCGCTCAACAGCGTAACATTCTGCAAATTGGGCAGAAACACCCGCTTCGTGCGGTTGTTGGCGTGGCTGACATTGTTGCCGGTAAGCCGGCCCTTGCCGGTCAGTTCGCAGATGCGCGACATGGTATATCTCGTTTCGAATCGGGCCGCGCGGCATATGCACGGCGGAATGTTGAAATAAAGCGCGGGCCTTACGCGGATCGCCCCGGTCGGTCAACCGAATGGCGGCGCATTGCCGTTGGCGCACAAACGTATGATTGCCATCGCTTCCCATTCCATTTATTCAGCGCGGCACTCATTTGGAGAATATGTGATGAAAAAATTCGTAACCAGCGCTGACCGCCGCTACCTTTGCCCTGGGCCTTGCCGCGTGCGACGTCGATCAGACCGAAGAAGGCAGCCTGCCCGAAGTGGAAGTGGAAGGCGGCAATCTGCCTGAATTCGATGTCGATGCACCGGAAGTCGATGTCGAAATGGAAGAAAAGACCATCGAAGTTCCCGTGGTCGATGTCGATTCCGCCGACGATGCTGCGGGTGAACCCGTGACCGGCGAAACCGAATAAGATTTCGCTGTTGGACGATGGCGGACCGGCGCGGCCTTCGACGGCGCGCCGGTCCGCCAGTCCGCAATTTGAACAATACGCACCAACCCCGCCCATTTCCTGCCCCGTTCATGGAACGCGCGCTGACATTGGCGCGTCAGGCCGGGGATGCGGGCGAAGTTCCCGTCGGCGCCGTCGTCATTCGTGACGGCGCGATCGTCGGCGAAGGTGCGAATGCCACCCGAAACGGCCCCGACCCGACCGCGCACGCCGAAATCGTCGCACTGCGCGCCGCCAGCCTGGCTATCGGGCGGGATCGCCTGACCGGATGCGATCTGTGGGTCACGCTGGAACCTTGCGCGATGTGCGCCGGGGCCATATCCCATGCGCGGATCGCGCGGCTGTATTACGGGGCGGACGATGCGAAGGGTGGCGCGGTCGAACACGGCGCGCGAGTGTTTTCGCACCCGCAATGCCTGCACCGACCCGAAATCTATTCCGGCATCATGGCCGAGGATGCCGCCACGATATTGCGCGGTTTTTTTACGACGCGGCGATAGGCGTCAATACAGGCCGCGCCAGATTTTTACCCCAGTTGCATCGGCGGGGCCGAGCCGTCGGCGGTCGCAGCGGGTCGGCATGAAATTCTTGGCATAGCACAGCCGCAATTCCTCCACCCAACCGCGCCGATCCAGCTTGATGCCGACCATATCGGCTTCCCAGAACGGATTGGCGGCGGCGAATTCGCGCCGAATATCGCCCGCAGTCAGATCGTCTTTGCGCGACAGACCGTCCATCACCGGCAAGCGCAGCGATCGCCACAGAATGCGCGTGACCTTCGCGTAAGTGTCCGGGCGGCGCGTCATGCAGCTGCCGTGCTTCGCCCATTGCCGCGCCTGCAACCGGGCGGACGGGCTGATGCACATATTGCGCGCGATGGTTGCCGCCGTCGGTCGCCGCGCAGTCGGGCACCATTGCGGGTAAGTGCTGCGCCCGTTCGGCCACAGGCCATGCACGACGAAGCCGAACCGGCCGTTATTGCCAGAACATTGCAACGCGTCCGCCCGCCGCGCCTCGCGCCCACGGCAGTAATCGGGCGACCAGCTGAGCGCGAGCGTGTAGCCTGTTATCGGCACGCGGCGCGGCGGTCCGCCGCGGTCGACGGCGGGTGCGGTAATGCCTTTGGGAATGGCGCATTGATACGCCTGCGCGGCGGCAGGTGCGGCCTGAACGATGGCTACCGCCGCCAAACACGCTGTCGCCGCGCGCCCGATCATAGAGGTGTGAAATCCAATCCGATGTCTGCCGCAGGCGCGCTTTGCGTCAACCGTCCGACCGACACGAAATCGACGCCTGTGGCGGCCTTCGCAGCGATGGTCGAAAGATCGATGCCGCCCGATGCTTCGGTCGGAACGCGCCCTGCGACGATGCCGACGGCCTCACGCAACATGGCGGGCGCCATATTGTCGAGCAGCAGGCGCGTTGCCCCCGCCGCGATGGCCGGTTCGATCTGGTCCAGCCGATCGACCTCGCAAATGATCGTGGCGACGCCCGCATCCCGCGCGCGCGCGACGGCGGTGCCGACATCGCCCGCCACCGCGACGTGATTGTCCTTGATCATGGCGGCATCCCACAGTCCCATCCGATGGTTCTGCGCGCCGCCCATCCGGGTCGCGTATTTTTCCAGATGGCGCAGGCCGGGAATGGTCTTGCGCGTTTCGAGCAAGGTGCAGTCCGGATTGTCCATCGCGGTGACATAGGCGCGCGTCATGGTGGCGATGCCCGACAGATGCTGCACCGTGTTGAGCGCGCTGCGTTCCGCCGTCAGCAAGGCGCGCGCATTGCCCGACAGGCGCATCAGATCGGTGCCGGCGGGAACCTGCGCGCCCTCATCCACCAAGATCGTCACCGAACATTCGGGGTCCAGCGTGCGGAAGAACGCCGCCGCGATCGGCAAGCCGGCAACGGTAATCGCATCGCGGCTGTCCATCACACCGGAAAACCGCGCATCGGCGGGAATGACGCTGTCCGACGTGACATCGCGGCCGCCGCCGGGCAAACCCGTCGCCCAGATCCTCGTCCAAGGTGTCGCGGACGAAGCGGTCGAGGTCGAAGCCGGGGAGGGTGAAGGTCATGCGGCGGTGTAATGCGTGTGCACGGGAAATGTCGAGCGAAGAGGACCAAGCCCGTTTTTTAAGGCGGGCGTGAAGCAACCAAATAGCCGCCCGCAACGGCTAACACGTCAATGCACGAACCGCGCCACCACATCGCGGTAGCTGCGCGACACCTTTCACCTCGGCGCCGCTGTCCAGCACCAGAAAGCATTCGCCATTGGTGTGCGGTTTCACCTGCCGCACCTGGTCCAGATTGACGATGGTGGAGCGATGCACGCGCTGGAACGTGCGCGGGTCGAGGCGGCGTTCCAGATCCTTCATCGTTTCGCGCAGGATCAGCGAATTGTCGCCGGTGTAGATGCACATGTAATCGCCAGCCGCTTCGATATGTTCGATGCTGCCGACCTCGACGCGGAAGATCTGCCCGCGATCCTTCACGTTGATCAGTTTTTCGAACCGTTCGGTGCTTTCGCCGTCGCCCTCGGCCAGTTCTTCGGCGGCGTCCGGGGCCACTTCGGACAGGACGTTGCGGAGCTTATCGACCTCTTCGGACGATCGTTTTTCCGCCATGCGTTCGCGCACGCGGTCCAGCGTGTCGGCCAGCTTGTCTTCGTCCACCGGTTTCATCAGGTAATTCACCGCATTGGCTTCGAACGCGCGGACGGCGTGTTCCTGGAATGCGGTGACGAACACGAACAGCGGCGGCTCCAGCTCCATCACTCCCTTCACCACGCTGAAACCGTCGAAGCCCGGCATCTGAATGTCGAGGAACACCAGATCGGGTTTCAGCGTCTTGATCTTGCGAATGGCGTCGCGGCCGTTGGCGCAGGTTTCGATGATCTCGACATCCTCGAACGGTTGCAACCGCAACTGCAAACCCTGAATGGCGAGTTTTTCGTCGTCGACGATGATGGTGCTAATGGTCATGCTGGCGATCCGATCAATGGTTTGTTGTCCCCGTTTTTGGCCCCGTTTTGGCCGCAGTCTGGGCGAACGATGTTCACGCCGTTTTCCGCATTGTTGACCCCCGAAGGCGTCACATTGCCGTCGATTGCGGGGTCGGCCGCTTCCGCAGGTTCGATTTCCGCCGGTATTTCGATCACGACGATAAATCCTCCCTGCCCAGGAGTGCGTATTTCGAAGCGGTGTTCGTCGCCATAGGCTTGCGCCAGACGGTCGCGGATATTGGCCAGGCCGACTCCGGTGGATCCGGTCTTGCCCCGCCGTGCCGACAAAGTCGGGCAGATCGGCGTCGTCGCCATCGGCAGCCGCGGTTTTGTCGGGCGGCACGCCGGGGCCGGTGTCCGACACCGTGATCCGCAGCCGTTCCGCCACGATCTGTGCGGCGAGCGTGATCTGCGCGCCTTCCTCCTGCGGGGACACGGCGTATTTGATGGCGTTTTCGACCAGGGGCTGCAGCAGCATGGACGGCAGCCGCGCGCTGGTGGCGGCATCGTCGATCTGAAAACTGGTCCGCAGCCGTTCTTCGAACCGCATCCGTTCGATTTCGAGATAGAGCTGCAGTGTCTCCACTTCCTGCGCGACCGTAACCTTGCCGCCCGGCTGCGTGATCAGCGTGTGGCGCAGGAAGCTGGATAGCCGCGTCAGCATCGCGTTGGCGGGCCGCGTCTGCTGCAACAGCACCAGCGTGCTGATGGAATTGAGCGTGTTGAACAGGAAATGCGGGTTCAGCTGATATCGCAGCATGGCAAGCTGCGCGCTGGTCGCCTGCATTTCCAGCCGTTCCAGCCGGTCCGCCTGTTCCTCCACCTGCAAGAAAGTAATTGATCGCATAATACAGCGCCGACCATGCGCCCAGCAGCGTCAGGTCGAAGAACACGTAAGCCGAGCAACGTCTGCGACGAACGACGCATCGCTTTCCGGCGCGATAGAGCGTTTGCACCGATGCATCGATAAAGGCGTAGAGACGCCACGGCCAGCATCAGAACCCCGGTGGTCGTGCCCCAGGTCACGAACGGCGTGCGATTGATCAGCTGGCGATAGATGACCGACAGAACCAGGCTGATCGAAAAGCCGGTGACGGTGGAAATCAGCACCACGACCAGAAAATCGAAGCTTTGATTGCCCGCCAGCGACGACATGTAGCGCAGCATCATCGCCCCGCCCCACCCGGCGAATTGCAGGTTCCAGAATGCGCGGTTCTTGTCCGCGAAAAACGGCGTCGGCTGGAACGGAAGAGCGGGAAGCGGCCATAACGCTTACGGCTTTACCCGATTTTGCCGACGATGCGTCAGCGCGTTTTCGTATCGGACGCCGGTGTGGTATGATCGGGTCGGACGATCGACGGAGATGGAAGATGGCAACGACAGTGGACCCCCGAAGCGGAAACGCCCGCACCCCCCCGAATGGCGCACGACATGGCCGAGCGGGCGAAGTTTCGCGAAATGAAGGAAGGGACGCAGGAAGACTGGGCGAAAATCGGCGCGGAATACATGGCGTTCGCGACCGGACTGCCCGACCGGGTGCTGAAACATCTGCGCCTGCTCGATGGGGATTTCGGCGGCTTTCCCGTATGCCGCCTGGAACATTCGCTGCAGACCGCCACCCGCGCGCATCGCGACGGGCGGGACGAACCCTACGTCGTCATGGCGCTGCTGCACGATATGGGCGACACGCTGGGAACGCTATAACCATCCCGAAGTCGCCGCGTCGATCATCAAGCCGTTCGTATCGGAAGAACTGCACTGGATCTGCCAGAACCACGGCGCGTTTCAGGGCTATTACTATTTCCACCATCTGGGCATGGACCGCGACGTGCGCGACCAGTTCCGCAGACCATGAACATTTCGACGCCTGCGCGGAATTCTGCGAGAAATACGATCAGGCGGCGTTCGATCCCGATTACGAAAGCGAACCGCTGGAATTCTTCGAACCGATGGTGCGCCGGGTGATGGCGCGGCCCGCTCAATTCGATGTATGCGAAAGCTGCCGAGGAACTGGAACCCGCCGAATAGGCGCGATCAGGGCAGTTTGCCGTTGACGCGCGGCAGTCAAGGTCTCGCGGCCGACTGCCCCTTCCAAGATGCCGCCGCCCGCAATCCAGCTGGGCGTGCCGCTGAACCCCAGCGTTTGCGCAATCCGCATGTTCGCTGCGATTTCCCGGTCCGCTTCCGCCGATGCGGCGAAAGCGATCGCGGCATCCCGATATCCAGATCGGCGACTCGCGCCGCATCTTCGACGCTGGCCTCGCTCGGCGGGCCCAGTTCGAACATCGCGTCGTGAAACGCGGCATATTTGCCCTGTCTGGCGGCCGCCAGCGCCATGCGGGCGGCCTCTTCGCTGCCGTCGAAAATCGGCCATTCGCGCACGACGACTTTCAGATCGGGATCGGCGGCGATCATCGCTTTCACATCGTCGGTGCTGCTGCGGCAGAACCCGCAACCGTAATCGGTGAACTCGACCAGAGTCCGGTTGCCATCGGGATTGCCCAACACCGCGCCGGGGAAGGGGGTGGTCGCATCCGAACTGACACCGGCCAGTCTTCGCCGCGCCTTCGCGGCGCTGCAATTCGCCCGCCATTTCCGGCAGGACGTCGGGGTTGGCGACCAGATAGGCGCGGGTGCGATCGTCGCCCAACCCGGAATAGGACCACAGGGCAGCGCCGGCAAAGCCGAAGACGAGCGCGATCAGCGCAGTGATTAGATGGGGGCGCATAACGGTCCGTCCGATAATTCGCTTCAGCGCCGGTTCTGGCCGGAATCGCGAATGGTTTCCAGTTCCGCGCGGGCCTGGAACATGATGTCCTGCGCGCGCAGCCAGTCGGGCGTGTTTTCAGGCAGGCCCGCTTCCGCCACCTGCGCGCTGCGCATCGCCTCGGTGTAGCGGCGCGTCATCACCTGCTGTTCCGCGCTGGCGAGCCGGGCGCGCGGCATGTCGCCCTTCGCCGCATAGACGACGCCCAGCTGATACCAGGCGAACGGATTGCGCCGGTCGCGCGCGACGGAGTTTCGCAGCACGCGTTCGGCCTCGGCGAAATTGCTCGTCGTTCTCGGTCGCGATCAGAGCATGGCCGAACATCGCGGAGATCAGCGGATGGTTGCGCGACAGTGTCGGTCGCCTGCCGCAGCGAATCCAGCGCCTCGTCCGGGCGGCCCGATTCCAGCAGCACCTGCCCTTTCAGTTCCAGGAAATAGGGATCGTCGGGGTTCGCTCGCCAGCAGGGCATCGGTTTCGGCCAGCGCGTTGTCGATCAGCGCGTCCTTGTGATAGGCGTAAGCGCGGGCGTAGCGGGCAGGCACGCTGTTGATCGGTGGTCGGGAAATACTGCAGCGTGCGTTCGGGTTCCGCGAGATAGCCATACAGCTTGGCCTTGATCCGCATGAAACGCGCCTGAATTCGCGCGATCGTCCGGCGCATCCCAGGCGGGATCGACGATGTATGTTTCGCGCAAGCGAGCGATGCGGTCGCCCGACAGCGGGTGCGTGCGGGTGAATTCCGCCTCGTCCGCCTGGCTGCGGCCATAGCGAAATTCCTGCTGCTGCAGCTTCTTGAAGAACGCGAGCGAGCCGCGGCCCGAAATGCCTGCCTTGGACAGATATTGCGCCCCGGCGGCATCGGCGCTCGATTCCTGCACGCGGCTGAACGCCAGGAACCTGCCGATCGCCGCGCGCTGCCCGGCCGCGATGATGCCCGTCGCCGCTTCGCCGGAACCCAGCGCCGCCGCCACGCCGCCCAGGATCAGCGACAGGATCGAAATGTTGGTCGCCGCGCCGGCCCCTTCGGAATAACGGACGATGTGCCCGCCGGTAATATGGCCGATTTCGTGCGCGATCACGCCCTGCACTTCGTTGGCGGTGTCGGCGGCGTTGATCAGCCCGCTGTGGATATAGACCGCCTGCCCGCCCGCGACGAAGGCATTGATCGACTGGGGTCGTTGATCAGGACGATATCGACATTGCCCGGCTCCAGCCCGGCAGCCTCCACCAACGGCGCGGCCATGTCGTTCAGCAACGCTTCCGTCTCCGCATCGCGCAGCACGGACTGTGCGGAAGCGGGCTGGACCGCCAGCACCGTTGCAGCCAGCAGCGCAACCAGACGGGCGGAAAAGCGAGCGAGGATGGACATGAACGGGGTCTAGCGTGTTTCGCCCTGAACCGGAACTGAAGGTTCGCGCGCGCCCGTTTGCGCTTCCATGAATGCGGTCATGGCATCGACCACCTGCGGATTGCGCCGCCGCCACGGGCTGGCCAGTGCCGTCAGGATCGCGGCATGATCCAGCCCAGCGTAAACACTGCGCGTTCGCATTGCCGTCGGCGCGTTCGATGCGGTTCGCCAGAATGCGTGAATTGCGTGGACGGACGACGGTGTCCTGCTCTCCATGCAGGAACAGCATCGGCGGCGCACCGGCGCGGGCGAAATTGACCGGCTGCGTCGCGTCCAGCTGCGGCGCCTTGCCGAAACTGTCGATGGTCGATTTGCTGTCGAGAGGCAGGAAATCGTAAGGGCCGGCCAGCCCGATGACGCCCGCGACATCGCCATCGCCCAACCCTTCGCGGCCCAGCCATTGCGGGTCCAGCGTGGCCATCACGACGTTGTAGGCTCCGGCGGAATGCCCGGCCAGGAACAGGTGGTCGGGACTGCCGCCATATTGCGCGATGTTGTCTTTCGTCCACGCGATTGCGGCGGCGGTGTCTTCCAGCATGGCGGGGAACTGCGCGTCGGGGAACAGCCGATACCCGGCCAGGACCACGACATATCCTTCGCGCACGAATGTCCGCGCGATGAATGTGTAATCGTCGGGGTCGCCCGCGTGCCAGCCGCCGCCATGCACGAACAGCAGAACGGGGTGGCCCACGCTGTCGGCTGCATAGGGACCGTTATCGCCGGGAGTGAATATTCGCAGTTTGCGCGCCGGATCGCCGCCCAGATCGGGACCGTTCGCCCGCGCCATATCGACTGTGCCGCCGGTCAGCCGGTCGATCCGATCGAGTACCGCGGGGCCGTTGCGCGCCACGGCATATTGCAGCGCGGCGAAGGCGATGGCGAGGATGGCCAGAACGATGACGACGGCCCACACGATTCGCCGCCCCTTACGCTTCGTCGTCATGATATTTTTCCATTCCGTCCGGCCTGTTGTCGCCCGATTCCACCAGTTCCATCACCCGTTCCGCTTCGGGTTCGCCCGCAATGCCGGCTGCTTGCAGGAAAGCCTTGCCCGTGGCGTAATCCTTGCCCAGCCATAACGGCACGCCCGCCTGCTCGATCGCCGCTTTCGCCGCTTCTTCTTCGGCAGAGAACGCCTCCATCCCCGCCGTGCGGATGAACACCGCCGCGATCCGGTCGGGAAAATCGCGCACCACCTGGGCATAGGCGGTCAGGTCGCCTTGCGTATCGTCGCCGATCAGCGCGAATTGCAGCGCGCCGAACCGGGTCAGGATGTTTTCGATCGCGGCGGTCTTGTGCGCGCCGTGGCTGCCCGAACCGAAGGTCGCGCTATTCAGCCCCCAGTCGCGCAGCATCAGCGGGCCGAGCGGCAATTTGCGAAGCTGCATGAAGGCGATCAGATAGGAATAGAGGTTCCACGGACTGGACGAGACATAGAAGAACGGCCGCTGCGTCGCGGTCAGTCGCTCGCTTCCGCGCCCGCCGTTTGCCGTTTGCGATTGCGTGCGTTCCAGCACCGCCCCGCCGCCCAATGCGCCATAGAAATGATCGACGCCGGGGACTGCCAGCCGTTCTTCCGGCAATTGCGCCACGACGCGGCGCCAATTGCGAAGGATGGCGCGGACATTGCCGGTAATGCCGGTTTCGATGACCGTATCGTCGATATCGGATATCACCGCGAGGGCGGTGTCCGCGCCCGGCGCGAGCACATGACCATCGACCCCGCGATGCGCCGTGCCGTCATGCCAGTCGAGCGCCACGATTTCCCATGCGGTGTCGGCGGGCAGGGGCCATGCATCGGGCAAATCCACGTCGAACGTCACGAACCCTTCGCCGTCGGCGCGGCGTTCGATCGCCCGCGTGCCGCCGTCGGGGCGCGTCAGAGTCAAGGTCACCGGGTGGTCGGGAACCTCGTGCGAGGCGAATTGGGCGATCATCGTGCGGATCGCCTGCAACCGCCCCCCTTTGGCAAAGGCGGCCTTGCCGGCGCGCAGCACGCGCGCGGAAATGTGCAGATGCGTGGCGGAACGATACCCGAAATAGGGTTGAACGCGGATCGGGGCGGTCGGGAATAGCGGCATCGCCCACCGCTATCGCGGCGAACGCGGCAAGGGAACCCCGCTGGCGGTTCGCGTCAGGCGACCAGCTTGCGCGCCGCGCGTTCCAGCAATGGCACATCGTGCGGAACCTCACCCACGACGACCATCTCACCTGTCGGCATCCGGCGCACCATGACCAGTGCGAATTCCTCGCCCTCCATCGGCAAATCGTCCAGGAAGTCCCCGCCATCCAGGGCGCGCAGTTTTGCAACCAGCTTGGCGCGCATCGTGCCGACCGGATCGACCTGCTTGCCGCTGTCGGCGCGACGCAGGCGGCGTTCGGCGACGACCACCCCTTTCAGGCCGCCATCGGCGGACTGCAGATAATCCGCCAGCTGCCCGCGTTCCAGCCGCGCACGGTGGGCATGGGCGAGGACGGCGGCATATTCGGTCAGCCGCGTCTTGTCGTAATCGATCCCGAACACCAGCTTCACGATCGGCGTCATCGGCGCGCGGGCCTGCACGGTCAGGCCGTTATCCTCGACCAGTTCGGCGAAATCTTCGGGCGAATCATCGGCGGCGATCGCGACATCGTAAGCGCGGCCGACGGCGGCATACAGCGCCGCGCGCGCTGCGATCCTCGCTGTGGCTGGCGGCATGAGCCAGTTCGCGCGCATTGGCGAGGCAATCGTGCAATCCGGCGGCATCGTCCGCGATCACGGCCAGAGCGCTGCCGGTTTCCACCACCGGCAATACGGCGGGCTCGGAATGCGTTTGCACGGTGGGTTCGGATGAATTCCCACGGTGCGACGGGGACGTATTCGCCGTCCGGCCCGTCTTCGTAATCTTCGTCGGAGCCGTCGTCCTCGGCAGTGTAGCTGCCGAACATCGGCTGGGGGAAATCGTCGTCCGAAACGGTATCGGGCGGGGTGTCCGCCATCGGCCCATCGGCCCAGTCGGCGACGGGTTCGGCATCGGGTTCGCGCGGACCGGATGTCTCCAGATCGTCCGAATCGTCGGTCTGGCCAAGCGCCTGTTCGACTTCCAGCAACAATTCGTCCGTCGTCTGCTGATCCGCCATCTCTTTCCAGTTGATGACGCCGTAAATGAAATCGATCGTATCGTCGTCGCTGGAAAACGGCAGCAGGATGCCACGATACAGGATGGTTGCACCGCGTTGGTTGACGAACTCCGCCTCGAATCCGATCGGGGCCTGATTCGCCAGAATCTGCATGTAGTGATCGGTGATCCGGCTCAGCAGGGATCGGCTGGGTATGTCCGACAACTTGGCCGATATCGCCATGCGTGCCGCATTCCTGCGCCAGAGACGTGCCGAGATAGCGGATGCCGGGATTGTCCACACCCGGCTTGAAATCGAGAAGGACGCTGAACGGTCCGAAATCGTCCAGCTTTTCCGGAGTCAGAGCATCGATATTCGGGAATTGCCGATCGCCCAGCAGGCCGGCCCAGTGATTGTATGCGCGAACCTGCATCCGGCGTTCGTCCTGCCCGATCGCCGCCGGCGGCAATTCGCGCGACGGCGCATCGTCGTCCACGTGCTCATCGCGATGGTCGGCGTGATCGACCGGCGCGGCGTCGCGGCCCGCATCATACGATCCGTACTCGTGATCTGCAGCTTCGAATTCGCCGCGCAGAGTGTCCATGACGTCGCTTGCCCCTGTCCATTGCCTGTCCTTGCAATGGGTTGTGGCGCGGCGTGGTAAAAATCCCGTTAAGCGCGCGTGGTTTGCCGCGCCTGCCGGGCAGGGATTACAGCATGTATCGCATGCGGATCGTCTGCGCCGCCTTGCCGGGGCCGACATCGAACGCGGCGTCGCGGAATTTGGGCGGCCCCATGCGAACCTTCGCATCGCGGGAAAAGCCGAACCCTTCCGTCGGGATCATCATCGCGCTGTCCGCTTTGCCGTTGTTGTTTTCGTCATGCAGCAACGCGATCGCATAGCGGCCCGGCGTAACGTCGTGAAACGTCAGCACCGTACGGTCCGACGGGGGAAGGGTAATGCGGTAGGACGTTCCATCATCCGCGCAGCGTGGAAATTGCGCCGACGCCCGCGTCATGCAGGCCATCACGATGCCCTTTTCATTGCGGAGGTTGGTGACGGTTACCTTGACCGAACCCTTGGCAACGGTGGCCGTGGCGGTCGTACCGGGAGGCACGTTCTGCCCGGTTGGCGCGGCGGCGGCGATGGGGGTGGCGAGCATGCACACCGCCGCAAGGGCAGCAAGGCGAATGGGATTTTGCGGGCGGGCGGTCACGGGTGCCCCAGGCTCAAACATAGTCAAATACCCGTTTCCAACGCTTTGCGCGCTTTATTCTTGCGTCCCCCGGATTGCCCCTCGAACGTCGTCGAAAGCCCGCTATCCGTGCCGCAGACGCGGTCCCAGAACCGGAAATACAATCCGTAATTGCAGCGATACCGTTCGTGATGCCGCTGATGATGGCTGGCGGTTATCAGCCAATTTCCGAACCGCGAGTGAACGAGGGCGCGCGGGAACATCTCCCACCCCATATGGTTCGTCACCCCCATGATCGTCATGATCGCCAGCACCAGACCCAGCATACCGACATGGATGGGCACGACGAACACCAGGACGGGAATGACGATCGCGCCGGTCAGCGCTTCCCACGGGTGGAAGCTCATCGCGGCCCAGGCCGTCGGCGGACGGCTGGCGTGATGGACGGCGTGGGCGATGCGGAACGGCGTGGGCCGATGCATCCAGCGATGGGTCCAGTAAAACCAGGTGTCGTGCGCGGCGAGGTAGATCAGCACCGACAGCGGCAGATACCACAGCGGATAATCGGCGGACCCTTCGTAAAGCTGGGTCCAGCCGCGGTTCTGCCAGCCCCATCCGACGATTCCCGCCGGTATTCCGTAGATCGCCGCCGACACCAGCGACCAGCCTATTTCGCGTCGGATCTGGGGGGCGAGTGCGGTGTAATGCCCTGGCAGCAGCCGCCCCGTCGCCCAGGCGAACAGGCCGCTCGACGCGAAATATCGCACCGCGATGATGGCGGTCATGGCCAGCGCAGACAAGGCAATCGCAATGAACATGCCGCCTTCTATGACGAAACCGGTTAACACTATCCAGTGCGAAGGAACCCAGTGCGAAGGAATTCAGTGCGAAGGAATGTCGGTGCGCGAAAGCTCACCGTCCCGGCAGCGAAACCGCGCTCGCTACCCCTGACCGGCGGCCCACGGGGCGCATTGCGGATCGCCTGTCACCCATTGCCGCCGCAGCGATGCGCGCGCGATGCGTTCCACTTCCGTCTTGCGGCGTGCCGCGGCGAGCGGGTGGGTGGGGGCGGGCCGAACGATTTCCGCATCGTATCCATCCGCCACGATCACGCCGCAGCAATCGGGTTGGTAATCAAGGGTGTCGAGCGGCGCACGATCGAGGCCGGGCGGCACACCCCAATAAAACCGGTCGCAGAAATCCAGATAATCGGGCCATTTGCCGTCGCCCAGCAAATCCGCGCGGCTTACCTTAACTTCCACGATGACGATCCGCCCCTTGCCGTCGATGCCCATCAGATCGGCCCGGCGATTGTTGCGAAGCGGCATTTCGGTAAGGCACCAGATATCGTTGCGCGCGAACAGGCGCCCGATCCCGCGCACCACGGTGGCGGCGTCCACACGGCCTTCTCGCGGGTCCGGTGCAGCTGCCTTTGAAATACGTGCGATCGTCTGTGATTCGGCCATGCCCCTGAATGGAACATAGCAAGAACCTGGTCAAGCCGCGCGGGGCGGGCCCATTCTGCTGGCGTTGGGAACCAGGCACATGATCGCATCGCGCGCCGCGATATATTCGCGCCACAGGGCATTTGCCGGAACACGGGCGTCCTGCCCGCGCGCATGGACCGCCAACAGCGCCTTTACGCCCGGTTGCAGAATGGCGGCCAGATCGGCCACGCCGCGCGCCGCCAATGCGCGCTTCCATTCCGGTTCGTCGCGCAGCAGGATCGGCAGGTTGCGAATGCGGCTGTCCACCGCTTCGGGCGCGATACCGGCCATCATCGCCACCGCCCCCGCCGCATCGCGAATGGCGGCCCATTGGGTGGCGATGGGGGGCTGCGCCGCTTGCCCCGCTTGTGCCGCATTCGCAAAGTCCCGTTCGGTCGGTGTGCCGTCTGTCTGCATAATCGACAGGGGATACCGTGCCCCCGCTTGCCAAATCGCTAACGCGCCGAAGTTTTCGGCAGCGGCAGGCATTTTCGGCAGCGGCAAGCAAACGCAAAAGTGTTGGCGCGCCGCCCAACCCTTTGCTACGCGCCGCAATGTGCGATAAAGCATATCGCATCGCCGACGCACCCGTAGCTCAGCTGGATAGAGCGCTGCCCTCCGAAGGCAGAGGTCACTGGTTCGAATCCAGTCGGGTGCACCAGTTTTTTAAAAATTAGATCTGCTGCTGCCTTTTGTAAACTGTCTGAGGCAGCGAACCGAATTTATTAACGAGACAATTTGCAATTCGGTAAAACTCTTGCGTTGTACTATTAAGATAACGGTATCGAATATTATTCAGGCATAATTTAATTTAATAGAACTACTTAAAGTCATTATGTTTGCCGCCACCAACAAACGTATCAAGTCCCTTCTCGCACCGATGCAATTCTACGAACGGCGCATTGCCATGATAAAACGGACTCCGCGCCTCTGTTTAAATTGATGCCGCTTTCACCGATACCATCGTAACATTCGCCGTTTTTCAATTCGGATACTGGCAAATCGGCGCTGTTTGCTGCTTTGAACCAGGCGAAGGCATTTTCCGCCGCTGGCAACCATTTCGAATTGTCGTCGCATTGGGCTGCGGCGATGCAGGCGTCGATCGTTGCCCATGCTTCCAGCGGTTGTTGATCGAACAAGGTCTTCGGTGCAAATTCCCTACCGAACGCATGGGTGCCGACCGGTCGGAAGCGCCCGCATTCGCCGGTCTGCCATTCGATCAGCCATTCCAGGGTGTCCAAACCGATTTCCATCATCCGGTCGTCGTTCAAAATCTTGCCGGCCCGTAACACTGCCTCCGACAACCGAGCATTATCGTAGGCCAGACTGGTTTCGAACCATCGATAATGATCGGTTCGGCTTTCGTGGTAGCGATCCATCAAAAACCCGGCACAGCTTTTGAGAATGTCGTAGGGCGTTTCGGCATCGGGGCGGCTTTCAAGTATGCAGGCAGCACCCAAAATCAGAAACGCTGCGGTTCGCGGCGATGTGGTCCGTGGCAGTTTCGATCCGATTTCGTCCAGCAATGTCGCCGCCCATCGCTGCACGCCATCGTCGGGAAACTCGCATTCGGCGACCGCCAAGCACCAATATGTCCGCCCGTTGCTGTCGTCGGAACCAACCCGTTCCAACCACTTGCGATCGAAGCCCATAAAGTTGCGGAATCGCCCCTCATCCGCGTTCCAGGCGTGCTGGATGAAAGCCGCGTAGATCGATCCGTATTCGACGCGCAAAGCGCGAGGCAGATCTCTGGCCCACGACAGCAACAGCAGCGCGCGCGCATTGTCGTCGATGCAATACCCATGATTGCGGTCGGGTACGGAAAACCGGCTGTGTTGCAGCATCCCGGTATCGTCGGTCAGCCGCCTGACGGCATCGAACCCCACCAGTGGTTCGCCGTCCATGCGATCAAGCCGCAGTGTGATAATGGGAAGCTTGCCGTTGGGCGAGGGACGGGCGCTGGATCGGCTCGTCAACCACAGCCCCCGACGCGCGGAAGCGTTTCAACACGTTCTGCGCGTAACTGTCCCAGATCATCGTGCGCCCGACATTGTAGGCGCGCATTGCCATCTTGTGGCGCAACCCATCGTCACACGAAATGGTAATGACCGCATCGGCAAGCGCCCCGCTATCCGCGAAGGGAACCAGAGCACCGCCCGTTCGCGCGAGCAATTCCTTCGCATGAACATAAGGCGTCGAAACGACCGGTTTTCCAAGGCCGGTCGCATAGGACAGCGTCCCCGATGTCACTTGCATCGGGTTGAGATACGGCGTCACGTAGATGTCCGCCGCTTGCAGATAATCCACCAGCGTTTCCGCCGCCACGAAGTCGTTCACCCAGCGAACGTGGTCCTGCATCCCGAGGGTGTCTATCCGCCGCTCCAGCGATCGGCGCAGCGTTTCTCCATCGCTTGCCAGCAGATTGGGATGGGTCGCACCCAGAATGACATACAACGTAGAGGGTTCGGCCGCCACGATTGCGGGCAGCGCGTCGATCATGTGGCCGATGCCCTTGTCGTGAGACAGCAGACCGAATGTCAGCAGCACGCGGCGCCCCTCCAGCCCGAACTTGCGCTTCGCAATGTCGGGTTCGACATAAGGGAAGTCGGGGATGCCGTGCGGAATGACGGCAATGCGATCCGAGGGCACACAATATACGTTTCGCAGCAATTTGCGCCCATGTTCCGCCATCACGATCAACGTTTCGGCCTGCGCTCACAATACGTCGCATGATGCGGCGTTGATTGGGGGAGGGATGTTCCAGCACTGTGTGCAACGTGACCGCCAGTGGAACAGTCAAACGATCGAGCAGATCGCAGATATGTTCGCCATCATTGCCGCCGAATATGCCGAACTCGTGCTGCAACCACAGCATATGTGCGTCGCTGCCGTTGATCGCTCTCGCCGCTTCGACATAGGCTGCACGGCTGTTGCGGTCGATCGTGCTGGACACTTCCTCGGGGTACTGCGCCACGCTGCCGTCATTCATGACGTAAGTGTCGATGCGAAGCCTGCTGTCGCTCGCGATCAGCGCCGACCGCGTGTCCGTGGTGAAGGAAGCGATCCCGCATTGTTGCGGTGCGTAATTGCCGAGTAACGCGATATGCGTAACGCGCGATCGATCGCGCAATGGCGGCTGCCCGAACGTAATCGCCGCTCGTTTCACTCCAGAGCCGGACTGCACATGATCGCTGTGCTTGGCAGTGTGTGGGGTTCGGGCAAAAGGATCGGTGAGCATCGGGTCTTTCCATATTCGTCGTTTGTCTATTAAACACGCAAACCGGCGACCAGGTACCGACCTTGCTTTTCTTTGCATCGGGCGAAGGTTTGCAAGAGGATGGGCAGGCTTCAGAGTAGACCATACATATAGGATGCGCCATGCGAATTGCGATGATCGCGCCGATCGCCTGGCGCACTCCTCCGCGAAAATACGGGCCGTGGGAACTGGTAACCAGCCTCCTGACGAACGCATTGGTCGAACGCGGCATCGAAGTGACTTTGTTCGCGACGCAAGACAGCATCACCGATGCGGTTTTGGATGCAATCGTGCCGGCCCCGTATAATGACGATCCCGGCGTGGATGCCAAAGTATGGGAGTTTCGACATCTGGCACATGTGTTCGCGCAGGCGGATCGTTTCGATGTCATTCACAACCAGGCGGATTTTCCGGCGCATGCATTTGCGGGGTTGGTGCGAACACCGATGGTGACGACGATCCACGGGCTGTCCTCGGACCGAATTTTGCCGATGTACGAACCGTTCCGGCATAGGGTGCATTATGTCGCCATCAGCGAGGCCGACCGACATTCGGCATTAACCTATGCAGCGACGATCCATCACGGGATCGATGTTGCTGCCTTTCCCTTCGATCCAACAGGTGGCGATGATCTGCTGTTCTTCGGTCGGATTCATCGGGACAAGGGCGCATTCGAAGCCATCGAGGTGGCGCGACGATCCAGGCGAAAGCTCGACCTTTACGGTATCGTTCAAGACGAAGCCTACTACCGACGCGATGTCGCCCCGAATCTTTCGCCGGAGGTTGCGGAATATCACGGTGCGGTTGGTGGGCAGGACCGATTGCGGGCCTTGGGGCAGGCCGAGAGCGATGCTGCATCTGATCCAGTTCGACGAACCGTTCGGATTGTCCGTTATCGAGGCGATGGCGTGCGGAACGCCTGTTATCGCCAATCGTCGCGGTTCGATGGCCGAACTGATAGTCGATGGAAAGACAGGCTTCCTCGTCGATACCATCGGCGAAGCGGTCCATGCCGTGGAGCGTGCCGGTGAACTCGATCGCGCGGCCATCCGCCAGCACGTGAAAGACAATTTCAGCGTCGATCGCATGGCCGATAGCTACATCGAGCTCTATCGCCGTATTGTCGCGACCTGATATCGCCACGACTTATCGCCCGACAACGCGAAGAGGTGAGGTCGTACGTATGGGTTGGACTTAACATTAATTCATGCCGGTATTGCCAGCCCGCGTTCTACCATCGGGCATGGCTTGTAGTGCGTTTACCGAAGTGAAAACCGACCGGGCGGCAGCTGGCGCAATGCTGGACCGCTTGGGATGATTGCTTCCATCTCCATACCCGGCCCCTCCACACCCGGCGACATTGTATCCGAGGCCATGGGGCAGCCTCTGTTCGCCGGAAAAGCCGCCCTCAATCGTTTCGCCCATGCCGTCGCAGCTAACCTCGATCAATGTGTCGCAATCCCTTTGCGGAACGAAGAACACTATATCGGCGCGACCTGCGATGCGGTGGTGCAGGCCATACGTCGAACCCGGCGCAGGACCGCAGTCGTTATTGTGTGCAACGACACTACCGATGGCTCGTACGCTGTCGCGCAGCGGGTGTTGGACGAAGCGGCAGTCCCGTATCTCATTGTCGATGTGGCATTCGATCGATCGATCGGCGACGCACCCCATTGCCGCCGCCTTGCGCTCGATATCGCGGCAAAGCTCGCAGCCGATGGGTATTTGATGACGACCGATGCGGACACAATCGTCGATACGAATTGGTTGGTCGAAAACGAACGCAGTCTTGCGACCGGGGCGGGCCTGGTTTGTGGGACCGTCAGTCTGGGCCGTGATGCGCTCGATGCTTTACCTCCGGCGGTTCTGGCCTGTGGGGCCGTCGAAAGCGATTACAAGCTTATGATGATAGCCCTTTGGGAAGCATGGACCGGCCATGCCGCGCCGACGCTTTTTCACAATGCCATGGGCGCCAGTCTGGCGATTGCAGCGCGCAATTATCGGGCGGTCGGCGGTCTGCCAACGCCACCGGTGGCAGAGGACAAGGCGCTGGCGGGGCGCTGCGCGCGTCATGGATTGAGCGTGGTCGATAATCCCAGGGTCGAGGTGGTCACGTCGGGCCGAACCGATGCGCGTGCGGCAGGAGGTATGGGCGACGCTTTGCGGGAACGGTCGCAGGTGAGCGACCCCACTTGCGACGAGGCGCTGATGCCGGTGGACCTATTGCGCGCAGCGGCATCGGCGTGGAACGATGTATCGACGGGGAACGACACGCAGCAGTCATTTGCAATGTTCAAACATGCATCGCCTCTGTTCGACGATGCGAAAATGCGGTTGAGCGAAGTGGAAGGCGAACTGGCCAAAGCGCGAACGCTGCTTATCGATATGGCCGGAACCGACAACGCTTTGGTGGCTGCGGCAACATGAACCAGACCGGCTTACCCGATTTCGCGAAACGCTGGGCGGATCTTCTGCAAAGCATCCGTAATGACGCACTTGATCAAGACCGGCGTGGGGGAAGCCTGGCCGATGCTGTCGAACTGTTGCGAGAGGCCGGTTGGCTGCGCGCTTGCCTGCCGACCGAACGGGGCGGAGAAGGTTGGGGAAGCGATGCGGCAGGAACGGACGCGGCCTTGTTCGCTTTGCAGTCTTTGGGTTCGGTGAACCTTAGTGTCGGGCGATTGTTCGAAGGGCACATGAATGCGGTCAAATTGATGGCGGTTCATGGTTCGCGATAGTCTGCGTGACGCAGTGTTTACAGCCGTAACGAATGGCGAACTGTTGGGCGTTTGGGGGGCGGATGCGCCGGGGCAGCCTCTTGTCGCGACGCCAATTGGCGACGCAGTATCGTCTTGGCGGAACGAAGCAATTCGCATCCGGTCTGGGGGTCGTCGCGCAAGCGGTGGTATCGCTTAAAATCGACGGCGAACCGGGCGTGCAACTGGCGATCGTGAAGGTTGGCGATCTGCCCCGGCAGGATGGCGAGCCCTGGGATATGGCGGGCATGCAGGCCACGGCGTCCGGCCATTACGATTTCGATGCCGTCACCATCGGCCGGGATCGGTTGATCGGCGAGCCTGACGATTATTTCACCGAACCCTATTTCGAAGGGGGCGTCTGGCGATATTGCGCCGTGCATTGCGGCGGAGCGATGGCGTTGTATCGTGGCTTTCGCGCGCATCTCATCGCTACCGAGCGCAGCGGCGATCCGTTTCAGCGCGAACGCCTCGTTTCCGCAGCGCAGGCCGTTCGCACGATGCAACTTATGGATTGCCGCCGCCGCGCATGACGTCGAAGCGATCGGGGCAACGATGGGTGCGGCGACGACATCGCTGATGGCACGCGATGTCACCGAACGCGCCTGTCTGGACGTCATCGCAAATGTCGAACGGGGTATGGGCATGGCTGCCCACCGCAAAGGCTCGGACGTCGAGCGAATGCGCCGCGATTTGCGCGTTTATCTTTGCCAGGCTGCGCCCGATGCGAAACGGATGCGGATTGCCGACGCGTTGTTGACCGAGGCGGACTGAAATGACGGCAGACGACATTGCCGAATTGATCGACCATCGCAATACGGTCATTGCAGATCGTCCGAACGCGGCCATCGATACGCTTTGCCCCGGTCCGACTCTCGCTGTCATAATGGCCCACCCCGATGACGAGACGATCGGATGCGGCATGGCGCTGCACGCAGCCGCACGATCGGGCCGGACGATCGCGCTGGTCATGCTGACCGATGGAGAAGGATCGCACCCGGGTTCGACCCGATACAAATCTCACGATCTTGCCGCTTTGCGCCGACGGGAACTCGATGCCGCATTGACCGCATTGGGCTGTCGCCTCACGTCCATCACACGGCTCGGCCTGGAGGATGGGGCCAGCCGTTTTGACGATATATCGCCGGCTACACGACGAGGCATTGCGAACCGCCTTGGCCAATTGGAAACGAGCAGCATCTGGACGAATTGGCAACGAGATCCGCATTGCGATCATGAAACGGCGGGGCGCTTCGCACTGCAAATCGCCGGGGACATCGGAGCCGACTGCTGGAGCTGCCCGATCTGGGGGCAAATCGGTGATGATGTCATGACCGACGGGCAAGTGGTCACGTTCGAGGACGAAGCGGCAAAATGCGCCAAACGACGGGCTATCGCTGCCTATAAGTCCCAGATGACGGCTATGATCGACGACGATCCCGACGGGTTTGTCATGCCGGCACAGCTGGTCGATCATTTTTCGAACTCGGCGGAAATTTTCGTCCGTGCCTGACACGCGTAAACACGTTTTCGATGAATTGTTCGGCAATGATGAAGATCCCTGGAATTTTCGGACCAGCGACTATGAACGAGATAAACGAGTGGAGACGCTGGCCATCCTGCGAGATCGGCGGTTTGCCAGCATAATCGAATTAGGTTGCGCCAACGGAACACTGACACGCGAACTGGCGGCAGTTTGCGAAACAGTGTTGGGAATAGATGTTTCATCCGTTGCCATCGATCTGGCTCGCCGACATTGCCGCGATGTGGAGAATGCCGGTTTTGCGGAAATGGAAGTGCCCGCGCAATGGCCGGATGGCGCTCACGACTTGTTGGTCTTTTCGGAAATCCTGTATTTTCTCGATGCCGAAGAAGTAAAACGCGTCAGCAAGCGGGCGCACGCTTCGCTAATGGATAGCGGCCTTTGCCTGCTGGTCAATTGGACCGGCAAGAACGATCTCAGCGTTTCCGGCGACGATGCCGTGGCCATCTTCACCGGTGCTGCGGATTGGAAAGCCGAAACTGCCCGATCGTTTCCGACCTACCGCTTGGACGTGCTGAGCAAACCCTAACATTGGTTTCTTATGGAACGCGGGCGCGGTCCGATGCCTTTTGTCTGAGCACGGGCGCTCACACGCCGGGTATTTTAAACGCCGATAAGGGGAAGCTGGAAATGATCCGTTCGATGACGAAAGGGGCGCTGGTCGCAACCGGCATTGGCGCCGCGACGACCGCTGCCATAATCGGGGCGGCGGTTGGTTTGGTAAAGAACCGTTCGGACGGCGTGGATAGCGAGTCCAGCGATGGCGATCATGATTTCGGCGAAAGCAAAACCATCCTGATCGGCTTACCCGCGAGCGAACTTTATACGTTTTGCCGCGAGCCAAAGAACTTTGCCGCGTTCATGACCCACGTCGAAAGGGTCGTGGAGAATGATGACGGCACGGCATCGTGGCATTTGGACGAGACGATCGGTTTCGACGGTCCGATCGTCACGCGAATGATCGATGACGAACCCAATGAAAGTCTCAGTTGGAAATCGGAATCGGGCTCCGGCGCGAAAGTGAACGGCACGGTGACTTTCCGGCCTGCCACTGGGGATCGCGGAACGTATGTCGAACTTACCAACGATTACCTCCCCGCCGGAACCAGCATCGGTGCGCTGTTGGGCAAGGCAACCGGTTTCGATGCGAAAATACAGGCACGGCATGATCTCAAACGCCTCAAAATGCTGATGGAAACCGGCGAGATCGCGACGTCCGCCAATACCACGGCCGACACCAACCAGAACAAGGATTGATCGATGCGCGCTTTAACCTGGCACGGCACTCACGACGTTCGCGTGGATAATGTTCCCGATCCGGAAATCGTCAACCCCCGCGATGCCATTATCAAGGTCACATCGACTGCGATCTGCGGCAGCGACCTGCATTTGTATGACGGCGTCATCCCCGGTGTGCTGCCCGGAGATGTTCTGGGCCACGAATTCATGGGCGAGGTCGTCGATACGGGTTCGGACAGCACCTTGGAAAAGGGGCAGCGGGTGGTCGTTCCCTTCACCATATCGTGCGGTTCGTGTTTCTTTTGCGGAAAGCAGCAATATTCCGCCTGCGACAACACCAACCCCGCCGACAAACAGGATATGTCGGAAAAGCTTTATGGCAAGGCGATGGGCGGCATATTCGGCTATTCCCACATGACCGGGGGCTATTCCGGCGGTCAATGCGAATATGTGCGCGTGCCGTTCAGCGATGTCGGCCCGATCGTTGTTCCCGATGGCATGGATGACGAACAGGTCTTGTTCCTGTCCGACATTCTTCCCACCGGCTGGATGGGCGCGGAAAATGCCGAGATCGAGGAGGGCGATACGGTTGCGGTATGGGGTTGCGGCCCTGTGGGTCTGTTCGCCGTTCAATCGGCAATGGCGATGGGTGCCGCGCGAGTAATCGCTATCGACCATCACCCACATCGTTTGGAACTTGCAAGGCAAGTGGGCGCGGAAACTCTGAACTTCGAAGAGACCGACATTCGCGATGCGTTGAAGGAGATGACGGGCGGTATCGGACCCGACGCCGTGATCGATGCCGTCGGTATGGAAGCGCACGGCTTCGCGATCGACAACGTCATCGATGTCGCCAAACAGAAGATCGGTATCGGCGCGGACCGTGCCTCCGCGCTGAAACAGGCTATTCTCTCGGTCCGCAAAGGCGGGCGCATATCGATGCCCGGCGTTTATGGCGGGATGACCGACAAGTTCCCGCTTGGGGCTTTGATGGAAAAGGGGCTGACGCTGAAAACAGGTCAAACCCACGTACAACGCTATCTGAAACCGCTGCTGAAAAAGATTCAGGAGGGGGAGATCGATACGACTTGGCTCATCAGTCACCGTTTGGGCCTGGAAGACGCACCGCGCGGTTACGATCAGTTCAAAAACAACCAGAACGAATGGACGAAAGTCGTCCTCACACCGGGATCATGACATGACACAGGCAACGAACCGGCTGGCAGTGATAACCGGCGCATCGTCGGGTATCGGGCTGGAGCTGGCCCGCATCGCGGCGCAGCATGGCAACGATCTCATCATCGCTTCCGATGAAGAGGCGATCCACGACGTCGCCACGCAGCTTCGTTCCGACATCGTCAAAGTGAACAGCGTCCAATGCGACCTGGGCACACAAAGTGGGATCGAAATATTGGTGAAGGCCATCGGCGACCGTCCGGTGGGCTTGCTGATGGCGAATGCCGGAACCGGCCTGGGGGGCAAGTTTCTCGATCAGAAGTTCGATCATGCAAAACCCGTTATCGATGTCAACGTAACCGGCACGGTTTCGCTGATTCACAAGATCGGACGACAGATGCGCGACACGGGCGAAGGGCGTATTCTGATTACCGGTTCCATCGTCGATGACATTCCTGGACCCTACAATCTCCTCTACAATGCGTCTAAGGCGTTCATCGACAATTTCGGATATGGACTGGCTCAGGAACTGAAGGATTCCGGTGTGACCGTTACGTGTCTGATGCCCGGCTTGACCGACACGGATTTCTTCGAACGCGCGGACATGGAAGATACGTTCGTCGGCCGGACCGACCTGAAAGACGATCCGGCCGATGTTGCGAAAGATGGCTACCGCGCGATGATGGCAGGCGAACTCGGAGTGGTTGGCGGAAACTTCCTCAACAAGTTGCAATCCGTGTTTTCAGACATCCTACCCGAAGGATTGCTGGCCACTATGCATGAACGCATCGCCAAACCGCGTTAATTCTTGATCACTCCCTCGATCTCCACCGAGCGAGATGACGGGCCATTATCCGTGCAACGTCCTTTGGGGCGGAAACCGTGTCGGACACTTCTCCAAGCACCATGAGAATATCGAGTAATTTTTGAGTACGTTCCATGTCACGTTCGCCTTCAGGCCTTAGACTGTTGCTGTAGGTCGTGTGGTGAAGCGATTTGACACCAAGCTGCGCTTTCAGGCGGCTGTCCGGGTGGACGAAGCGTAGAAACGTTCGAGAAGCTTTGTATAACAAGCTGCGAGGAGAAAAGGCGAAGCCGCAATGCAAACATTTCGATAGTATTCAAACGGTGCGGCCCAGCGCGAAAGGGTGCGAGGAATGCCTGCAGTCCGGCGACGAATGGGTGCATTTGCGGCTTTGCCGGACATGCGGGCATGTCGGGTGTTGCGACCAATCGGTGAACCGCCACGCGCGCAAGCACAATGAGCGCACCGATCATCCGATCATCGAAGGGTATGACCCGCCCGAAGGCTGGGGCTATTGCTTCGTCGAGGACGTTATGATCGATCTGGGCGACGACACCACTTCGCAGAATGGGCCGATCCCCAGATATGTATGAGCCGATCAGGTAACGGCGGGCAATTTGTCCAAGAATTTGTCCAGCGTCACCGGATATTCGTGCGTTCGGATGCCGGTGGCGTTGTAAACCGCATTGGCGATGGCCGGGGCAACGCCGCAAATGCCAAGCTCGCCCACGCCCTTCGCCTTCAGCGGTGAAACGACCGGGTCCAGCGTGTCGAGGAAGACCACCTCCTGATGCGGAATATCGGCATGAACCGGCACTTCGTATCCGGCAAGATCGTGATTGACGAACAAGCCGAAACGCTTGTCGACACGGCCAGCTCTTCCATCAGCGCTGCGCCCGCCGCCATCGTCATGCCGCCGATCACCTGGCTGCGCGCCGATAGCGGGTTGATGATGCGCCCGGCATCGCACACCGCCAGCATGCGGCGGATACGGATTTCGCCGGTATAGACATCGACGCCGACCTCGCAGAAATGCCCGGCGAAGCTACCCACGTCGTAATTCGATTTGAAATCGCCGAACTCGATACCGGTTTCCGCCGACATCGCGCCTGCGTCCTTGATGGCGAAGGATGTGCCGTCGGCGCTGATTTGCCCATCCGCAAATTCGGCATCGGTTCCATCCACGCCCAGTTTCGCGCCGATCTTTTCGCGTAAGGCCACGCAGGCGGCATAGACGCCGGCGGTGGCGCTGGCCGCGCCCCATTGTCCGCCCGAACCCGACGAGGCGGGAAAATCGCTGATCGCCCAGCCGGACGCTGACGCGATCGAGCGCCAGCCCCATCGTTTCCGCCGCCGTCTGCGCCAGGATCGTGTAGCTTCCGGTGCCGATGTCGGTCATGTCGGTTTCCACAACCAGCCGCCCGTCCCGGCCCAGTTTGACTCGTGCGGCGGATTTTTGGGTCGGTGCACCGCGATATCCGGCGGCGACTGCCCATTCCGACCAACCAGTTGCCATCGCGGCGCGCACCGGGCTTGCCGCGTTTGTTCCAACCGAAACGCTCGGCCCCTTCTTCCAGGCAGCGAACCAGATGCCGGTCGGAGAATTGCACATCGGGTTCGTCCGGCATAATCTGCGTGTCGTTGAGAATGCGCAATGCGACGGGATCCATACCCAGTTTTTCGGCCAGTTCATCCATCGCGACTTCCAGCGCCATATGGCCCGGAGCTTCACCCGGCGCGCGCATGGCGTTGCCTTCCGGCAGGTCGAGGCGGGTGAGGTAGGATGTGGCGATGCGATTTGCCCCGGCATACAGGCGGCGGGTTTGCAGCACGCCATTTTCAGGATCGCCCCCTTCGACGTTGCCGGACCACCCTTCATGCCCGACGGCGGTCAGGCGGCCATCTTTCGTCGCGCCCAGCCGGACGCGCTGTATCGTGGCGGGGCGATGCGTGGAATTGTTGGCCATCAACGGACGCTGCATGGCGATCTTGACCGGACGCTTGACCGCTTTGGCGCCCAATGCCGCCAGCACGGCATCGGCCCGCACGAACAGTTTCGCGCCGAAACCGCCGCCGATGAACGGCGAATCGACGCGAATGTCGTCCGCCTCCATTCCGCAGGATCTGCGACAATCGCCTTCTTGTCCCACTCGATCATCTGGTTGGATGTCCACAGCGTCAGCTTGCCGCCCATCCCACGATGCGATGGTGGCAAAAGGTTCCATCATCGCATGGGCTTCGTCGGGCGGTGGTGTAGTGTCTCGGTCGACCGTGACCGGCGCATCGGCGAATGCGCTATCGAAATCGCCCGCCTTGTGCGTCGTCGGCTTGCCGCTCGTCCGGTGCCGATTTCCGACCTTTCGTTCGCACGTTCCAGATCGAACACCCCATCGGCGCTCGTAATCGGTGCGGATCAGCCCGGCTGCGGCGCGCGCCTGTTCGAATGTTTCGGCCACCACCAACGCCACTGCCTGATGATAATGGGTCACGTCGGACCCGCCGAACAAAGGCGCCGGGTTCCAGTCGGACGTGCCGACCGGTTTCGTATCGGGCGCGGTCAGCACGGCGAGAACGCCGGGGGCTTTCCGCGCGGCGGAAGCGTCCATCGAACGGATCGTCCCCTTCGCGATGCCAGCACCGACGATCCAGCCATAGGCCTGGTTGGCGGCAACATCGTGCCGTTCGGCGGCATAGGGCGCTTGGCCGCTGGTTTTGCGCGGGCCGTCGATGCGCGGGGTGGATTTGCCGACCAGTTTGGCATCGTCGAACAGGTTCGTTCCGGCAGGAGCGTCGAATTTCATGAGGTCAGCCCTTCGCTTCGTTGAGGACGCGAGCGAGCGTGCGCGTCGCCAGTTCGATCTTGTACGCGTTGCCGTCGCGCGGGGTCGCCTGTGCGAAAGCGCGCGCCGTCACCGCTTTTGCGCCATTCGGCAGGGCCGCATCGGCTTCTGCGCTGCGCCACGGTTTGGGCGCGACGCCGCCGAATGCGACGCGGCCCGTGCCGTCCGGCTGAACGATGGCCGCGACGGATACCAGCGCATAGGCATAGGATGCGCGATCGCGCACTTTTTGGTAGAAATGCTTGCCGCCGACCGGTTCTGGCAGCGTCACCGCGACGATCAGTTCGCCATCCGCCAGCACGGTTTCGTTTTGCGGCGTGTCGCCCCACAGGCGGTGGAAATCCGCGATCGGAATGGTGCGCGCCGTGCCGTCCGGCTGCATGGTTTCGACCTGAGCGTCCAGCACGCGCATGGCCACCGCCATATCGCCGGGATAGGTGGCGATGCATTCGTCCGATACGCCGATCACGCCCAAGGACCGCGACACGCCGCCGATCGCCGCGCAGCCCGACCCCGCCGACCGTTTGTTGCACGGCAGATTGGTATCGTAGAAATACGGGCACCGGGTGCGTTGCAGCAGATTGCCGCCGGTGGTCGCCTTGTTCCGCAACTGCCCGCTAGCCCCGGCCTGGATCGCGCGTGTCAGAACCGCGTAATCGCGCATGATCGTGGGGTGTGCGGACAGGGCCGTGTTGGTCACCATCGCCCCGATCCGCAGGCCGCCGCCGTCGGTCGGTCGATCGTATCGAGTTCCAGATCCTGAAGATCGATCAGATGGCCGGGCGTTTCGATCTCCAGCTTCATCAGGTCGAGAAGATTGGTTCCCCCGGCGATGAATTTCGCGCCTTCGCGCTGCGTCGCGCGATTGCACCGCATTTTCTATCGAACTGGCGCGTTCGTAAGTGAAGCTACGCATGGATTACCCTTTCGCCACTTTGGCCATCGCTTCGGCGATGTTGGAATAGGCGCCGCAGCGGCAGATATTGCCGCTCATCCGTTCGCGCATTTCCATATTCGTCGCCGATACGCGGGACAGGTCTTTCGGTCACATGGCTGGGAATGCCGCGTTCGATTTCCTGCAAAGTGGCGACGGCGGAACAAATCTGCCCTGGCGTGCAATAGCCGCACTGATACCCGTCATGTTCGACGAAGGCGGCCTGCATCGGATGCAGATTGTCCGGCGTGCCCAACCCTTCGATCGTGGTCACCTCGTCGCCATCGTGCATTACGGCCAGCGTCAGGCAGGAATTGATGCGCGTCTCCGTTGACCATAACCGTGCAGGCCCCGCACTGGCCGTGATCGCACCCTTTCTTCGTGCCGGTCAGTTTCAGATGTTCGCGCAGCGTGTCGAGCAGCGTGGTTCGCGTGTCCACATCGACTTCGCGCGCAGTGCCGTTGACGGTCATCGAAACCGAAGTCGTCGCCACGCGGTCCGCGCCGCGCGCCTGTTGCGCCTTCGCCTGCGGGCCGATCGCGACGGCGGCGGACATCGCCCCGCCTGCCAGAACGCCTCGGCGTGTCACGTCGGTCGGATTGCGTTCAGCCACTGTCATTCTCCCACTTGGCGGATGGTCAGGACGAACTGCAAAGCCCGTTCGCCGTAACTGTTTATGCAACAAGTGTTTATCCAAAACGCGGCGATGCTACAAGGGCGCGTGCCAGCCACCATCGGCCGGCAATGTTACATTTATGTGGCGGAAATGGCCAATGCCCGGCTATGCGGGGGCGATATGAAGATGGAACGCAAGGATCGGATGGATGCGGCGCGCATGGCGTCACCCATGCCCATGCCGCCGGCGCCCCGACTGGCGAAGGTCGCGACCGGCCCGGTTGCCGCACCGCTTTCCCCGGCGACGGCTGCAGCGTCACGGGCGACGGCGCGCCACCGCGGGGCCATCCGAACGGGCGTCATCTACAACCCGTTGAGCCATCGCAACCAGGGGCGCGATCCGGCATTCGCCTGCCCACCCGACAGCGTGATGGTCCAGCCATCCGACCGGGCCGATCTGCCCGGCCTGCTGCGCGATTTCGCCGATCGGGGCGTGACAACGCTGGTCATCAATGGCGGCGACGGGACGGTGCGCGACGTGCTGACTGCCGGATATCCCATTTTCGGGCGCGACTGGCCGACCATTTGCGTCTTGCCCAAGGGGAAGACCAATGCGCTCAATCTCGATCTGGGCGGGCGGCCCAAAGCATCGCTGTCCCAAACGCTGGAACGGCTGGACACATTGCCGACGCGCACCCGGCAACCGATCGTGCTGACTCCGTTATCGCCATCGGGGGAGCGTCAGCCGCCGGTACTGGGCTTTATCATGGGGGCGGGCAATTTCACCAAGGGCACGCGTGCGGCGCAGGACGCGCATCGGGCGGGCGCGTTCAACGGCCTGGCCGTGGGTCTGACCATCGCACGGGTGATCGCGGAAACCCTGTTCGGACGGGCGGGCAATATCTGGCGCGAAGGGGTCGCGATGGATATCCAGGCCGATGCGAACGATCGAGGGACGCCGCACCATGGGGTTGGCGACGAAGCCAACCGCGCCTTGCTGCTCGCCAGCACGTTGCAGCGCTTTCCCGTCGGGGTGCAGCCATTCGGCGCGGGGCAGAGCGGGCTGAAACTGGCACTGATCGATTCGCCCCGGCGTCGCATCATGGCGATGCTGCCGGCGATCCTCGCAGGCTACCGCCCCCGGTGGCTTTTCGGGATCGGATTGCATCAGGTGGAATCGCGGGGTTTCGAACTGACGATCGGCGACGATATCATTCTGGACGGGGAAGCTTTCGCCGCCGGGCGATACCGCGTCGAGCCCGGACCGGAGCTGGAATTCGCGGTTCCATGAACGCAACTGCGCCTTCCCATGCGAACACGCTGGACGCGCGCGTCGCGGCAAGTCTGCGGCAGCGGATCGACCCGGCCGTGACCGCGTTCGGGGAACGTCTGGCGCACGAGGCGGGCGCGGTCGGCGTGCTGTTCTACGGCTCCAACCTGCGGACCGGATCGCTCGACGGCGTGCTCGATTTCTACGTCCTGATGCCCGGCCCGCAGGTGGACCGCATCTGGCCGCGCGTCAGCTATCTCGAATGCGAACGCAGCGGGCGGACCTTGCGCGCCAAGATCGCGACGATGGCGCTCGACACGTTTGCGCGCGCCTGCGCCGGGGGGTCGCGCGACACCACCATCTGGACGCGTTTCGTCCAGCCGAGCGCGCTGGTATGGTCACGCGATGCCGCCGCGCACGACGCGATCCACGCCGCCGTGGTCGATGCGGCCAAGACCGCCACTCAGATCGCCGTCGCGCTCGGCCCGCGATCGGGGCAGGCGGACGATTACTGGCGCGCGCTGTTCCAGGCGACCTATCGAGCGGAGTTTCGCGTCGAAAAGCCGGGGCGCGAAGAAACCATCCTGTCCACCAACCGCGATCATTTCGACGGCCTGCTGGTATCCGGCGCTGGCCGCGATCGGCATTCCCTATCATCGGGACGGTACGATGCTGACGCCCGATATGCCCGATGCGGAACGCGAACGGATCGCGCGCTGGTGGTCCTATCGCCGCCGACTGGGCAAACCGTTCAACATCGCACGATTGGCCAAGGCGAGCGCAACGTTCGACGGCGCGGCCCGATATGCCGCATGGAAGGTGGAACGCCACACCGGGGTTCCGGTCAAGCTGACCGCCTGGCGGGAGAAACACCCCGTATTGGCGGCGCCGGGCGTGCTGCTGGATGTGTGGCGCCGCCGATCGCGGTGAACGTCAGCGTTACACCGTAAAAAGACGATTACGCATATTTCATCGTGACCGAAATGGCTTTCACGCTGGTACCGATGCGGAATGCGGTTTTCTGAAAGCTCGGCTTGCCCAGGTTCCAGATATTGATCGACGGATTGTTCGACATCGCGCCGCCATCCTTCGTCAAATCGGTCTTGCCGTTGCCGTTGGTGTCGTGCCGCACCGCGATGCCGTAAACGCCGGGGCCGGGCGCGGGCATGCACACACTCATGCTGCCGGCGCGCGCGGGAACCTCGATCCGGTTCAGCCAGCGGCCGCTTTCCAGCCAGTCCGATTTGATGCCGCGATACAATTGTACGCGGATGGTCCCCGAACCGCTTTCCACGCCTGAGATATTCACGCGCACGGCCGACGCCATACCGTTGCAGGCTGCGGGGTTTTCGCGGATTTTCTGTTTGAACTGCTGCGCGTTGACGGGCGCTTGCATCAGCATGGCCGATACCGTCCCCATCATGGCCAGCCCGGCGGTCCGCCTCGATAAAAATGTCATGTGGAAGCCCCGATCGTTGAAATTCATGTTTGCCGGAATCACCGCGAAATCGATCGCGCATGCACTCCAGTTCGATATCGTTATGGTCGCCAGCCCCTGAATTGCCCGTGAATTGGCCCAAACTGGCCCAGTTGGGGGCGTATGTGGAAAAGGGCGGGCGCGAAACTTGCGCGCGACTCGCCAGCGTTCTAGCGCGGATTACCGGTTCCCGGCAGAAATTGCACATTTCGATAGATGCCTCCGATTGATCGCCCGATACAATGTCCGACATGACGCCACTGATTTCCCCGTCCATCCTGTCCGCCGATTTCGCCCGGTTGGGGGAGGAAGTGCGCGCGATCGATGCGGCGGGTGCGGACTGGATCCATGTCGATGTGATGGACGGGCATTTCGTGCCGAACATCACGATCGGTCCCGCCGTGGTGAAGGCGCTGCGCCCGCACACGGACAAGCCGTTCGACGTGCATCTGATGATATCGCCGGTGGACGCCTATCTCGAAGCATTCGCCGATGCCGGCGCGGACATCATCACCATCCATCCCGAAGCGGGCGCGCATACCCATCGCACGGTTCAGGCGATCAAGGGGCTGGGCAAGCAGGCAGGCATATCGCTCAATCCCGCGACGCCTGCCAAGATGCTCGATTATCTGATCGACGAAATCGATCTGGTGCTGGTGATGAGCGTCAACCCCGGCTTCGGCGGGCAGAGCTTCATTTCCAGCCAACTGCGCAAGATTGAGGCGATCCGTTCCATGATCGACAAGAGCGGGCGCGACATCCGGTTGGAAGTCGATGGCGGCGTCAACGCGCAAACGGCGCGGCAATGCGTGGATGCCGGTGCGGATGTGCTGGTCGCCGGCTCCGCCACGTTCAAGGGCGGACCGGATCGTTATGCCGCCAACATCGCCGCGCTGAAGGGCGAGGGCTGATGCACGATGCAACCGGTATCGCCAGCGATGCAGAAAGCCGACGCGGCGCCCGACCCAATGCCTTCCGCGATCGACCGGATGGCGATTCCGTTGACCCAATCCGACCCCGCCGGCCAGGATGCTGTTCTGGTGCAAAGCGGACGCGAACGCTGCGCCGGACGGTTCCGCGCCGCAAGCCCACGCCGACCGCGAGGATGTGCTCGAGCCGGGCCGCGCGCTGGCTCTGGCGGAATTCGCGCCGCCATCGCTGGGCGCGGGCGAGAAACTGATCCGTTTCGCCTATCGCATGGGCATTCCCGGTTCCACGTTGAGCGCCCCGTTCCGCAAAGCCGCGCGCCCGCAATTGCTGGCCACGGTCGAAAGCCCGCGCGATGGGCAACCGTGCCGCCGGTACGGCGCTGAGGGCCGGGCATTTCCTGGTTTACGGGGTGAAGGCGCCGATCGCGCAGATCGATTTCGGTTCCACCGCATCGCGCCTGACGCCGCCGTTCGAACGCGTCGTGCATGGTTTTTCCTGGTTGCCCGATCTGGCGGCCAGCGGCCCGCGCGAACAGGCCACCCCGACGGCGGAGCGTATTCTGGGAACATGGCTGCGCGCCAATCCGAAACCGGGAAAGGGCGCGGCCTGGACGGTCGAGAATGCCGGGCATCGCCTGCTCGCCTGGCTGGTCCATGCGCCGATCCTGCTTGCCGGGCCGGATCGCCAGCTGCGTGGCCGCGCGCTGAATGCGGCAGTGGATACGGCGCGCTGGCTGGACCGCAATGTCGCGCGGGCGGATGACGGTCTCGGCGCGGTCGCGGGATGGTGCGCGATCGTCGCGGCCGGACTGCTGCTGCCCGACGGCAAGCCGCGCCGCCTGTTCGGCGAAACCGGGCTGGTGCGCGCCCTGGGCGAAATGGTCGCGGATGATGGCGGCGTGCTGTCGCGCAGCCCGCTGGCGCAGATGGATGCGATCGACCTGCTGTCCGATCTGGGCGCCTGCTATCGTGCGGTGCGGCGCGATGCGCCGCCCGCCATCACGGCCATGCTGAACCTGCTGGTACCGCCGCTGCTGGCGCTGCGTCATGGCGATGGCGGGCTGGGCAGCTGGCAGGGCGCGGCGCGGTGTCCGCAGCGCGGGTCGATGCCACGATCGCGGCCAGCGGCGTGCGCGCCCGCCCGCTCAACGATGTGCGCCAATGGGGCTATCAAGGGTCGCGACGGCGTTGCCGGAAATGGTGCGAAAGCGGGCAGCACCCTGCTGTTCGACGCCGCCCCGCCGCCGCGCGCGCGCCATGCCCGTTATGGCTGCGCTTCCACGCTGGCGTTCGAACTGTCGCGACGGACCGCAGCGCATCATCGTCAATTGCGGCGGCGCGGCGTTTGCGGGCGGGCAGGTTCCCGCGCGCATCGAACAGGGCCTGCGCGCCACCGCCGCGCATTCGACGCTGGTGCTGGACGACGTCAATTCCACCGCCGTGCTGATCAAGGGCAAGCTGGGCAAGGGCGTGGAGGAGGTCGAGATCAACCGCCGCAGCCTGCAGAGCCAGGGCGGCGCGGCCACCCGGTTGGAGGCAAGCCATGACGGTTACGTCGCGCGATACGGCCTGCTCCATCGCCGCATCCTGATCATGCGCGACGATGGCAGCGAATTGCGCGGCGAAGATATGCTGGTGCCGCAGGGCGCAAGGGGCAGCGCGGCAAGATCGGTTTCGCGATCCGGTTCCATATCGGGCCGGGTATCGACGTGCGGTCTGTCGGATGACGGCATGGGCGCGGGGCTGGCGTTGCCCGATGGCGCTTACTGGCAGTTCCGCCTCGCCGCAGACGAGGATGCGGATGGCGACAAGGGCACTTGGCAAGTCGAAGAAAGCATGTGGGTCGATGGCAACGGCCGCCCGCAACCGGTGCAGCAACTGGTGATCCAGGGCTTGACCCGGCGCAGCGGCAACAGTTTTTCCTGGCTGCTGAAAAGAATGAGACAGGTAACGCCTATGACCGCCATGTCACGATCAAGCGCGCGCTGCTGTCGGTATCCGACAAGACCGGGCTGGTCGATCTGGGCCATGCGCTGGCCGCGCCACGGTGTCGAACTGATTTCCACCGGCGGCACGGCCAAGGCGCTGCGCGATGCCGGGCTGACCGTGCGCGACGTGTCGGACCTGACCGGCTTTCCCGAAATGATGGATGGCCGGGTCAAGACGCTGCACCCGAAGGTGCATGGCGGACTGCTGGCGGTGCGCGACGATCCCGGGCATGCCGCCGCGATGGAAGAACACGGCATCGGCGCGATCGATCTGGTGGTGGTCAACCTCTACCCGTTCGAAGCGACCGTGGCGAAGGGCGCCGACCGGGCGGAAATCATCGAGAACATCGATATCGGCGGGCCGAGCATGGTGCGTTCCGCTGCGAAAAACCACCGGTTCGTCACCATCGTGACCGATCCCGCCGATTACGGCGCTGTCATCGAAGAACTGGATGCCGGCGACGGCGCGACCTCGCTGGCGTTCCGCACCCGCATGGCGGCGAAGGCTTACGCCGCGACCGCCGCTTATGACGCGGCGATCGCCAACTGGTTCGCCTGGGGCGATGCCTTCACCAATCCGCTGGGGGCCGAGGCATTGCGGCGCGACCCCGTTTCCGGACACCATGCCGATCGCGTTCAAGCGGGCCGATACGCTGCGTTACGGCGAAAACCCGCATCAGGAGGCGGCGCTGTATCTGGGGCAGGCTGCGGGCGCGCGTCGGCGTTGCCGCAGGCGCGAGCAGGTTCAGGGCAAGGCGCTCAGCTACAACAATTACAACGATGCCGATGCCGCGGTCGAACTGATTGCGGAATTTGCCGAGCGGCCCGCCGACCGTCGTCATCGTCAAACATGCCAATCCCTGCGGCGTTGCGAGCGGGGACACGCTGCTGGAAGCGTATCGCGCGGCGCTTCGAATGCGACAGCGTGTCGGCGTTCGGCGGGATCATCGCCTGCAACCGTCCGCTGGACGGGCCGACGGCGGAAGCCATCGCCGAAATCTTCACCGAAGTCGTGGTCGCGCCCGATGCCGACGATGCGGCCAGGGCGGTCTTTGCGAAAAAGAAGAACCTGCGCCTGCTGCTGACCGGCGATCTCGCCGATGCCGGCGCGCGCCGGCTTCACCATGAAGACCATCGCCGGCGGGCTGCTGGTGCAGAAGCCGCGACAATGGCGCGGTGGCCGCGGACGACCTGAAAGTCGTCACCAAGCGCGCGCCGACGGATGCGGGAACTGCGCGATTGCCTGATGGCCTGGACCGTGGCGAAGCATGTCAAATCGAATGCCATCGTCTATGTGAAGGACGGCGTGACGGCGGGCATCGGCGCGGGCCAGATGAACCGCCGCGACAGCGCGCGCATCGCCGCGATGAAGGCGCGCGAGGCAGCGGAAACGCATGGCTGGGACGCGCCGCGCACCGTCGGCAGCGCAGTCGCGTCCGATGCGTTCTTCCCCTTCGCCGACGGGTTGATCTCGGCAGCGGAAGCGGGCGCGACCGCAGTCATCCAGCCCGGCGGATCGATCCGCGACGACGAGGTGATCGCCGCCGCCGACGAGGCCGGTCTGGCGATGGTATTCACCGGAATGCGCCATTTCCGGCACTGATCGGGCCAGATCGGACACAGTTCAGGCCTGATCGAAGGTGAACGAGCAAGGATTGACCCCTTGTTCACCCCTCATCACAATTAATTTGCAACCGATGTAACCGTTCGCGGGTTCGTGTCGAATAACATAATGAAAACGTCATGTTCAGTCCGCGCTAACCGCGGTTCGATACATGGCTTTCATAATTCGAACGACAGATCCGAAAGCCATCATCATGAGCATCTTCAACACCGACACCGCCCGCAACATCGCCATCGGTTTCATCCTGGGCGCGATTGCGCTGACCGTTCAGTCCGGCCCCGAATTGTGGTCGCCGCTGGTTCCCGAAGCCGCCGCCGCGATCATCGGGTAAGGTCTGACCATGAAGCGCACAGTCCTCGCCGCCGCATCGCTCGGCCTCGCTCTGTCGGCCTGCCAGCAACCCGCCATCGCGGCCGAAAATGTGGTCGCCGCCCCCGCGGCCAAACGCGTCGCCAAGGAAACGCAGCGGCAACAAGGTCGCCATTTTCGCAGGCGGATGTTTCTGGGGTGTCGAAGGGGTGTTCAGCCATGTCAAGGGCGTGAAGAGCGCCGTTGCCGGCTATCACGGCGGCAGCGCCGTCGACCGCGACCTACAAACAGACCAACAGCGGCAACACCGGCCATGCCGAAGCGGTGCGGGTCGTCTACGATCCGAAAGTCGTGCGCTACGACGAGTTGCTGCGCATATTCTTTTCCGTCGTTGCCGATCCGACGTTGAAGAACCGCCAGGGCCCCGATCGCGGATCGCAATATCGCGCCGCGCTGGTTCCGCTGGGCGAGGAACAGCGCACCGTTGCCGCCGCCTATCTCAAACAGATGAAGGCATCGGGCAAATGGAACCGCCCGATCGTGACCGAGTCGAAAGCTACAAGAAGTTCTACAAGGCCGAAGATTATCATCAGGATTTCATGGTCGAAAACCCGCGCCACGGTTACATCCTGCGCTGGGACAAGCCCAAGGTGGCGGCGTTGCAGAAGATGTATCCAGCTTCTACAAAGCGTCCTTCACCCGCAACTGATCGCGCCCGCTGGTATAGCGGCCCGCGTGCGTCGCTATATGCAGGCGATGGCGCAGACAGCAGCGAAACATATCCATCCCCACGCCGAACATTCGGGCCAGACCCTGATCGATGCGGCGCGCGATGCCCTGATGTCCGCAGGCGAGCAATGGACCGGGATGCGCGGCGACGTGTTTGCCGAACTGGCGCGGCACGAACGACCGGCCTCCGCCTACGACATTGCCGACAATCTGTCGAAGTCGCGCGGCAAGCGGGTTGCGGCCAACAGCATCTACCGCATTCTGGACCTGTTCGTGGCGAACAATCTGGCCATGCGCGTGGAAAGCTCCAACGCCTACCTCGCCAACAGCCATCCCGGTTGCGAGCACGATTGCATCTTCCTGGTGTGCGACGAATGCGGGGAAGCGACCCATATCGACAGCGACGAGGTGTCCGGCAAGGTGCGCGCCGTTGCCAGCGATAGCGGGTTTCACACACGCCGCCCGATCATCGAAATCCGCGGTCTGTGCGGCGCCTGCGCCTGACATGACGGCGAAACGACCCGCCCGGCATGAACCGGGCGGGCCGTTCCGATTGCGCCCTACAGCTTCGCGCCGCCCGACGTGTCGATCACCTGACCGGTCACCCATGCGCTGTCCGGCCCCGCCAGAAATGCAGCGGTTCCAGCGATATCGTCAGGCTGGCCGATCCGTTTCAACGCCTGCATGTCCCTTCGCGCGTTCGCTTCGCCATCGTCGCTTTCCAGCCATGCGGACATATCGGTCAGGATGGCTCCGGGTGCGACTGCGTTGACGCGGATGCCGCGTGGCCCCCATTCGCCGCCAGATCGCGGACCAGTGTGTTCACCGCGCCCTTTCGTCAACGCGTAGGCGGGGATGCCGGAGAAATTCGTGCTCGGCCACGATGGAGCTGGTGAAGATCACGCGCGCATCGTCCGCCAGATGATCCTTCAGCGCGACGGACAGCAGGAACGGCGCGCGCACGTTTACGGCCAATTGCCGGTCGATCACCCCTGCATCGGTGTCCGCCAGTTCCACGAATTCCGCCACCCCGGCATTGTTGACCAGCACATCCAGCTTGCGCCCGTCCAGCCAGGCGATGACGGCGGCGGCGAGAGTTCTGCCGCGCCATCCGCCGCCAGCAAGTCGCCCTGAACGATCGAGGCTGCGCCGCCATCGGCCTCGATCGCGGCGACGACATCCTTCGCCGCGTCCGTCCGAACTGCCGTAATGCACCAGCACATGCGCGCCATCCGCGGCGAAGCGTTTGGCGATGGCCGCGCCGATGCCGCGCGATGCCCCGGTAACGAGGGCGATCTGGTTTTCAAGGGGTTTGGTCATGATGTTCTCCTGTGATGGAAGCGGCAGGATCGCCGTTCCGCTCAAATCCAGATAGGCAGCGTTCGGTATATAGTTCAATATATCCGAACAAAGAAACCGACGGAATTGAAAGTGTCGTCGTTCGTGATATATCGAACGCGTGGCACATTTCACGCATCCCCGATTGGACGACGTACCGCTTGCGGTGGCTCTCCACGCGTTGGCGGAACCGTCGCGGCTCGCCATCATTCGCCGGCTGGATCGAGGATCGCCGCATTGCGGGGGAAGGGCTGTCGTGCAGTCAGGCCGCCTGTCCCGATCTGCCGCGCGCGACGATGTCCAACCATTACACCATCCTGCGCGCTGCCGGACTGGTCGAGGCACGCAAGGACGGTGTGCGCGTGCTGCATACGTTTGCGCCGCGACGCGGTCGATGCCCGTTTTCCCGGCCTGCTGGAATCGGTTTTGACAGCGGACGCCTGACGCGCCTGCGCGATCGCGCGCCGTCTCGTTCATCGACAGCGGCAAAAAGCGTGTGTATGCAAGGGCGCATGACTGGTTCGCCCGATACACCGCTGCTCGATCAGGTCGATAATCCCACCGACCTGCGCAAGCTGAAACCCGAACAATTGCGCCAGCTGGCCGATGAACTGCGCGCCGAAATGATCTGCGCGGTCGGCAGCACCGGCGGGCATCTGGGATCGGGCCTGGGCGTGGTGGAACTGACCACCGCCATCCATTACGTGTTCAACACGCCGGACGATCGGCTGATCTTCGATGTCGGGCATCAGGCCTATCCGCACAAGATCCTGACCGGCAGGCGCGACCGTATCCGCACCTTGCGCCAGGGCGGCGGCCTCAGCGGCTTCACCAAGCGCAGCGAGAGCGAATACGACCCGTTCGGCGCGGCGCATTCCAGCACCTCCATTTCCGCCGGCCTTGGGCTTTGCCGTGGCGAACAAGCTGGCAGGCACGCCGGGCAAGGCGATCGCCGTCATCGGCGACGGCGCGATGAGCGCGGGCATGGCGTACGAAGCGATGAACAACGCCGAACAGGCGGGCAACCGGCTGATCGTGATCCTGAACGACAACGACATGTCGATCGCGCCGCCGGTGGGCGGCCTGTCCGCCTATCTCGCGCGCATGGTGTCGAGCAGCGAATATCTCGGCCTGCGGACCATGGCGTCCAAAATGGTCGCGAAAATGTCGCGCCGGGTGCACAACTCGCTCGGCAAGGCGGAAGAATTCACGCGCGGCATGGTGACCGGCGGCACGTTGTTCGAAGAGCTGGGCTTCTATTATGTCGGCCCGATCGACGGGCACAATCTCGATCATCTGATGCCCGTGCTGGAAAATGTGCGCGACAGCGAGCAGGGGCCGGTGCTGATCCATGTCGTCACGACGAAGGGCAAGGGCTACGCCCCTGCCGAAGAAAGCGCCGACAAATATCACGGCGTGGCGAAATTCGACGTGGTGTCGGGCAAACAGGACAAGGGGCCGGGCGGCGGCCCGCCATCCTATCAGAACGTGTTCGGCGAAACGCTGGCCAAGCTGGCCGAAACGGACGACCGCATCTGCGCGATCACCGCCGCCATGCCGAGCGGCACGGGCGTCGACAAATTCGCCAAGGCGCATCCCGACTCGCGCGTTCGATGTCGGCATCGCCGAACAGCACGGCGTGACCTTTGCCGCCGGGCTGGCGGCGCAGGGGATGCGGCCGTTCTGCGCGATCTATTCGACCTTCCTGCAGCGCGCTTTCGATCAGGTGGTGCACGATGTCGCGATCCAGAACCTGCCGGTGCGCTTTGCGATCGACCGGGCCGGGCTGGTCGGTGCGGACGGCGCGACCCATGCGGGCACGTTCGACGTCACCTATCTCGCGACCTTGCCCAATTTCGTGGTGATGGCCGCTGCGGACGAGGCGGAGCTGGTCCACATGACCTACACCGCCGCGATGCATGACAGCGGGCCGATCGCGTTTCGTTATCCGCGCGGGGCCGGCACGGGCGTGGCTTTGCCCGAAACGCCCGAACTGCTGGAAATCGGCAAGGGCCGCGTCGTGCGCGAAGGCAGCAAGATCGCGCTGCTGTCGCTCGGCACGCGGCTGGCCGAAGCGCAAAAGGCGGCCGACCAGCTGGAAGCCAAGGGGCTCAGCACCACGGTCGCCGATCTGCGCTTCGCCAAGCCGCTCGACACCGATCTGATCGCGCGGCTGATGCGCGACCATGAAGTGGTCGTGACGGTGGAGGAAGGCAGCATCGGCGGGCTGGGCGCGCATGTGCTGACGATGGCCAGCGACGAGGGGCTGACGGATGCCGGCCTGAAAATCCGCACGCTGCGCCTGCCCGATCTGTTTCAGGACCACGACGCGCCGGACAAGCAATATGACGAAGCGGGCCTCAACGCGCCGCATATCGTCGACACGGTGCTGAAGGCGCTGCGCCACAACAGCGCCGGTGAAAGCGAACGCGTGGAAGACGCGCGGGCGTAAGCAACCCCGCGGGGTTCAGCGACCGGTCGGGATGATGGTCGCCTGTGCGACCGCGACCAGCACGGGCGCGCTGCCCGCGCTTTCCGACCAGACATCGGCGCGCACTATTGCCTGGCGTTTACCGGCTTTCATCACCGTACCGTTCGCCCGCAAATGCGTGCCTTGCGCGGGGCTGAGGAAATTGATCGTGTAATTGCCGGTCACCACGTCACCGACCGCGCTCGCACCGGCCCAGGCGCAGGCATTGTCCGCCATCACGCCGATGATCGCGCCGTGGGCATAGCCGTGATGCTGGGTCAGTTCGGGGCGCATTTCCAGCACGAGTTCCGATGATCCTTCCCAAACGCGCACCGGTTCGATGCCCAGCCAGTTCGAAAACCCCGACCCCTTGACCGCGACTTCCTTCATATAGGCGAGCGCTTCGTCTTGGTTTGCAAATCGCGTGTGGGCCATGTCGTGCTCCTCGGTCTGTTTTACAGACCTATAAAGCGCTTGTGCGCGGCAATCGCAAGTCTAGAATACAGACCATGCGTAAATATGTGCCATCGACTTCGCCTTGCCCCATCGGCCGCGCGTCTCGCTTGCTGGGCGATCGGTGGGTGCTGTTGATTATGCGCGAGGCGTTTCTGGGCGCGGCACGGTTTCAACAGTTCATGGACCGTTTGCCGATAAGCCGCGCCGCGTTGACGTCGCGGCTGGCGATGTTGTGTGACGCAGGCGTGCTGCGACGCGACCCGCCGACTGGCCGAATCGCGCGCTATCGGCTGACGGAGGCGGGCCGTGAATTGTCGCCCGTCATTCGCGCGATGGGCAGTTGGTCGGCCACTCACCTTTATGGGGACGGGGAAGCGCCTGCACCATTTGCGAATATGTGAACGTTCGCGAAGGTGGTTCGTTCGATAGACATGACTGCCTTGCCCAACGCCGCGACCCGACGCCGACTCCCGCCACCGCACCCTCCCGCACCTGGCGGCCCAAACATCTGCTGATCACCAATTCCGCACGCGGTTTCGCGCATGGCCGTGCGATCATGGAACGGGCGGGCGCGACGGGGGTCGCGGTGACCGAGTTGCCCGGCGACCGCATTACCATGAAGTACCCCGACGATCCGCGCGCAGCCTACGCACAGGCGAAGCAGACGCTGGCCGTCGTCGTCGCGCCCGCCGTCGAAGCGCAAATTGCAGCCGATCGCGCCCAGCGCCGACTGGCGCGTCGATCTGGCGCAGGGGTGCCCGGCGCATTGCAATTACTGTTATCTCGCCGGATCGCTGAAAGGGCCGCCGATCACGCGCGTCTACGCCAATCTGGACGAGATATTGGGCGCGTTGCCGGATTATCTGGGGGAAGGGACCATCACCTCGCGCAATGCCGACCGCGCGACATGAAGGGCACCACTTACGAGGCATCGTGCTACACCGATCCGCTGGGTATCGAGGGGGTCACCGGATCGCTGTCGGCGGCGATCGAATGGTTCGGGGCGTGGGACGCGGACGCGCAACTGCGCTTCACCACGAAATACGCCGACGTCGATGCGCTGACCGGGTCTGGCGCATAATGGGCGCACCCGGATGCGTGCGTCGATCAACCCCGCTGCTTACGCCCGGTTCGAAGGTGGCACGGCGCCCGTCGCCTCAAGGCTCGCCGGTCTGCGGAAAATGGCGCTGGCGGGGTATCGCGTCGGGCTGACCATCGCCCCGATCATCGCGGCGCAGGGGTGGCAGGCCGCCTATGGCGAATTGATCGATGCCGCCGGCGCGGCGCTGAACGATGTGCCCGATCTGGACCTCACCATCGAGTTGATTACCCACCGTTACACCCCCGGATCGAAGGCGGTGCTGCAAAGCTGGTATCCCGGATCGAAACTGGACATGACCGGCGATCGGCGCACTGCCAAACGCAACAAGTTCGGCGGCGAGAAGCAGGTTTACGACAAGGATACGATGCGCGCCCTTCGCACCTTCTTCGAAGCGCGCTTGGGCGATGTGTTGCCGCGTGGGCGCATCCTGTATTGGACCTAGAGCGTTGGCGGGGGCTTACTGCCCCTCGATCCCCAGCAGTTCCACCGTGAACTTCAACGTCGCACCGCCTGGAATGGGGCCGCGACCTACCGGGCCGTAAGCAAGATCGGCAGGGGCCACGATTTCGATCGTATCGCCGACCGCCATTTGCGGGATCGCCATCTGCCATGCCGGGATCAGCCCGCCGAGCGGGAATGTCGCCGGCTCGCCGCGGTCGTACGAACTGTCGAACCCGGTCCCGTCGACGAATGTGCCCGCATAATGCACCGTGACCGTATCGGCGACGGTGGGCTTCGCGCCATCGCCATCGCCTGCCACGCGCCGCCAGTGCAGATTGCCGGGCATGACCTGCCAGCCATCGGCGGGCGACAATTCGGCCAGCGCCAGCTGCTGGTTGTTGTGCCAGGCGGCATCCTTGGGTTCCGGCATGCTGTTTCCTTGTGCGTAGGCGATGGCGGACAGGCCGGCGACGGCGGCCAGCCCCATATAGGCGGCGAGCTTGCGGCCGATGGGCTTGGCCGACTGTTCGCCGGTTTCGTGGTTTCGTCATATCAGTCACCAATCATACGCCTTGGGCAGATCGCTTTCGTCGAGATCGCGATACCGGTCGCGCAAGCGGGTCTGATGGTTGTCGAGCGGTTGATCGACCCCGTCGATGAACACCCGCGTCGGGGCGGAGGAGAGTTCCAGCGGGTCGCCGTCCCACATCACCACATCGCCTGCCGCGCCGGGTGCGAGCACGCCGTACCGCCCGCCGAACCCGGCGATCTGCGCCGGGACGGAAGTGATGGTCGCGAATGCCTGGCCCCAGCTCAATCCGCTTGCGCCCGGTATCTTGCTGCAAGGCAACCAGATTGCCGGCATATTGCGGCGAATTGCGCGGCTGTTCCACATCGGTCAGCCCACCGATCGCCACGCGCACACCGGCGGCGACCATGCGCCCGACATTGCTTTGCGTGGCGGCAAGCTGTTCGAACGAGCTGGGCAGATCGTCCAGTGCATCGGCGATCACCGGCACACCTGCCGCAGCGATGTCGGTCGCGGCGAGCCATCCTTCGCTCACCCCGACCAGCACCAGATCGAGGCGCGGAAATTCATCGCGTAAGGCCAGCACGCTGCGAATATCCGCAGCGCGTTCGACATGAACGTATAGCGGTTGTTCGCCGATCACCACCGGGACCAGCGCGGCGGCATCGAACCGGCTGAGCAGGACGTCGCTGCCCCGCGCGCCGCCATCGGGGCTCAGGCGGAAATCATACGGCAGATCGTCGCCGGTGGTAACGGGCGCGGGCGACGATGGGCCGCCCCTGATCGCCACGCTGCCGCTGCCGCCGCCGCCCGACATATCCATGCCCATGCTGGTGCCCAAATCGCGGGCCTCTCGCAACGCATTCCGCAGCAAGGCCTCGCTGCTGGTCCGGCTGCCGCCTGCGATCCGCGCGCCGCGTTCGCCCAGAGCCACGAACTGGAACGCGCGCGGGCGCACCACCGCATCGGCATCCGCGCCCATATCGATGACTGCGCCCTGACCGCCGAAGATGGAGGAGGTGGGCGAAGAGGTCACGCTCGCCCGCGTGACGCCGCCCGCACGGCTGACCGCGATATGTTGCGAGGATGGATTGATGGATGTCGCGACATCCAACGCCGCGCCGAAGGGGGAGGAACCGGCGCGCGTGTCGTTGCTTTCGCCGACCGCGCCCACATCCCACAGGCCGAGATCGGTCATCGCGGCGAAGATGCCGGGCGTGACCCATTGGCCGGTACCGTCGATCGACTGAATGCCGGCGGGGACGGACACGTTCGGCCCGGCCGCCACCACCCTGCCGCCGCGCACGACGACGGTGCTGGCGGGCGTCGCTTCGGACCCGTCACCGGTGGCGACGGTGGCGTTGGTGATGGCGAAATCCTGCGCGTTGGCGGAATAGCCGGTGAACGCACCGATGAAAGCGCAGGCGATGCCCAACGCGCCCATCGGCGTCAGGCGGCGCCTGGAAATGGCGGCGTTCATTTCACGTCTCCTTCACCGGGCTGGCCCAGTTCGAAATCGCTGACCGGGCGACGTTTGCGATCCATCGCGTCGTACATCAGCGCGCCGTCGATCCAGACCTTTTCCGGGCGGGAATAGACGCTGAGCGGATTGCCGTTCCACAGCACCAGATCGGCCATTTTGCCCGGCGCGATGCTGCCGGTCATCGTGTCGATCCCCATCGCCTTCGCCGCGTTCAAAGTGACCCAGCCGATGACGTCCGCATCGGGGACATTTACGCCCACGCGCCGGCCGCTCGCCTGCGCCTTGGCGGCTTCTTGATTCAAACGCTGGATGCCGTTTTCGTCGTCCGAATGGATGACCACGCACGCGCCCTGATTGTGGATCAGCGCGGCGTTTTCGGGGATTCCGTCATAGGATTCCATTTTGAACCCGTACCAATCGGCCCACACGGCGGAACATGTTCCCGATGCGGCGAGCAGATCGCCGACCTTGTAGCTTTCGACGGCGTGGTGGAACGCCGTAACCTTGTACCCCATTTCCTTCGCCATATCGAGGACGAGAGCCATCTCGTCCGCGCGGTAGCAGTGGTTGTGCACCAGAATGTCGCCATCGAGCACGCCTGCCAAAGTCTCCTTCGCCAGATCGCGTTTGGAACGGTCCCCATCGGCGTAGGTCTTCGCGTCGAACCAGGTCTGCCGATTGACTGCGAAATTGCCCATCCGGGTGCTGGGCGCGCGGCCCCTGCCGCCATAGACGCGTTTGGGATTTTCGCCGCAGGCCATCTTCATGCCATAGGGCGCGCCGGGAAATTTCATGCCCTGCACGGTGCGCGCGGGTATGTTTTTCAAGGTGACGGTGCGGCCGCCCATCAGATTGGCGGAGCCGGGCAGGATCTGCAGCGAAGTTACGCCGCCATTGGCGAGCGCGCGGCTGAACCCGGGATCCTGCGGCCAGACGGAATGTTCGGCCCACACTTCGGGCGTGGTCGGGCTGGTCGCTTCGTTGCCGTCGGCATGCGCTTCCACCGATGGGCTTGGGTAATCGCCCAAATGGCTGTGAATGTCGATGATGCCGGGCGTCACGAACTTGCCCGCGCCGTCGATCCGGGTGAAGCCATCGGGGATGGCGGTTCCGGCGGGGCCGATGCCGGTGATCGTGCCGCCGGACATCAGCACCACGCCATCGTCGATCCGCCCGCCCGCACCATCGAACACGGTCGCCCCGACCAGCGCGGTCGGCGCGCCGGGATAGGCGCGATAGGTGGAAGCATAGGGCGCATCGGCAGTGCCCGCCCCGGCAGTGCGAGGGGCCGTCCGGCTGTCCCCGCCGGTGGCCGAACATGCGGCGAGCGCCAACGCACCCCCCAAAGCTGCGAAGGCACCGTAACGCATTATCGAACTATCCTGTTGCTAAAGATCGGGTCGCCTCAATCGCGAATGGCGGGACGGATGCCGGCTTCCTGCTGTTCCAGCCCGGCCTGAGCCTGACCAGCCAGATCGTCGTCGATGGAATCATCCACCAGCGTATCGAGATGCATCAGCTTCTTGATCAGCGGACTGATAACCATCACCGCGACGCCGACACCGACTGCGAACCAGCCGACGGTGGAATAAACGCCCAGCACGACCTGCTTGCCCGCTTCTTCGCCGACACCTTCCGCGCCGGTGGCCGATGCGATCAGACCGGCGGCGAAATTGCCGAGCGCCGATGCGAAGAACCACATGCCCATGATCAACGACGCCATGTGCGACGGGGCCAGGCGGTTCATCGCCGACAGGCCAACCGGCGACAGGCACAACTCGCCGGTCGTGTGCAGCAGATAGATCAGGAAGATGAAGATCACCGGCGTGGGTACGTTCACACCGACCGAGTTCGCGCCCCATACCAACACCAGAAAGCCAAGCCCGACCTGAATGATGGCCAGTCCGAACTTCAACGGGGTGGACGGTTCCGCCCCGCGTTTGCCCAGAAACTGCCAACCGGCTGCGAACAACGGAGCAAGCAGGATGATGTAGATCGCATTGATCGACTGGAACATGGACGCTTCCACCCCGGCACGATCGACATGGCGATCGGTGAAGAGGTTGAGGCTGGACCCGGCCTGTTCGAACAGAGCCCAGAAGATAATCGAAGTGATGATCAGGAACATCGCTGCGAAGATGCGGTCGCGTTCCTCGGTCGGCAGTTTGATGATGGCGACATAGATCACGTAACCGACGAGGCCGCCGCCGAATACCAGCAAGACGGTGCCGACCAGTTCCTGATACTGGATTGCGAGCCAGCAGATGCCGACCATCGCCAGGCCCAGCCCGTAAATGGACCATTCGCGCGGCAGACCGGCGAATTTCTCTTTGAGCAGGGCCGGATTTTTCGGCTCTCCCTTGCCGCGCAGCAAGGGCTTGCCCAGCACGAAGAACACCAGCCCGATCAGCATGCCGATGCCCGCCAGGCCGAAGCCGTACTGCCAGCCATAGGTCTGGCCCAGATAGCCGCAGATGATGGATGCGGTCGCCGCGCCCACGTTGATGCCCATGTAGAATATGGTGTAGCCCGCATCGCGGCGCGGATCGGTGCGGGGGTATAGCTGCCCCACGATGACCGAAATGTTGGCTTTCAGAAAGCCGGAACCCACGATGATCAGCGCCAGCGCCAGCCAGAACACATTGATGATCGGATCGCCCTGTCCGCCATCCCCTTCGAATGCCATGAAGAAATGGCCGAAGGTCAGCAGGATGGCACCGAACAGAACCGCCTTGCGCTGGCCCAGATATCTGTCGGCCAGATAGCCGCCGATAACCGGCGTAATGTAAACCAGCGCAGTATATGCGCCGTAGATGACGCTGGCCTCGCTGTCGGAAAACAGCCAGTGCTGAACCAGATAGAAAATCAGCAGGGCACGCATACCGTAATAGGAAAAACGTTCCCACATCTCGGCCAGAAACAGCAGGAACAATCCCTTGGGGTGGCCCGCGAACTCGTCCCCCTTCGTTACGCTGGTAATGGCGACGCCGCCCAGCAGGAACGCGCCCAGCACGATGACCGCGCCCCAGAATAGGATGAGTTCGAAAGTCATGGGCGCAATGCCCTCCCTGCAAAAACCAAACGCGAAACAAACATGGCCGGTCCACCCCCGACATGAAGCGCCGCACCCTAACGTCTGATTCGCGCAAGGGAAGGAATAGTTTTGCATAACCGTGCCGCAAACCGTCGCCCGCGCGCTCCGCTTGACCCGGTGTGCTGTGTTATGTCACTGCATCACCATGCCCGCCGAAGCCCGCCCCGTCTATCTCAAGCTGCGCGAGATGATTGCAGGTGCGATCATGGACGGCACGTATGCCGAAGGGGCCGCACTGCCGTCGGTGCGCGCTTTCGCCGCATCGCAGGGCGCGAACCCGCTGACTGTGGCGAAGGCTTACCAGCAGTTTCAGAACGACGGGCTGGTGGAAGTGCGCCGGGGCGTCGGCATGTTCGTGAACGAAGGCGCGGCGGAACGGCTGCGCGCATCCGAACGCGCGACATTCCTGGCGGTGGAATGGCCCGCCCTGCAATCGCGTATGCGACAATTGCGGCTGACGCCCGCCGAACTTCTCGATATCGTCCCCACGAATGGCTGAACGACAAGATTATACGCTTAACTTAACAATTGAGTGTTTCTTGTGTTGCGCCTGGCGCAATGTTCTGCCAGCGTTCGTAACGGTATCGCGATTTCATCGATGGGATCGCGTGGATGGTATATAGCTGGCGTCGGTCGCGCGGTTCGGGTCGCCGCGATGATAGTGGCGAGGCGTAGGAGGTATGCATGATCAGGTCGGAACTTCTGCATGCAATCGGGCAGGACAACCCGGAGTTGCGCGGCGAGGAAGTCGAACAGGTGGTCGATATATTCTTCGATGAAATATCGGCGCGACTGGCGGAAGGGGGCCGGGTGGAACTGCGCGGTTTCGGCGCATTTTCGACGCGAGAGCGCAAGGCCCGGATCGGCCGCAATCCGCGTACCGGCGCATCGGTGGACGTTCCCGCCAAACATGTCCCCTATTTCAAACCCGGCAAGGAAATGCGCGCGCGCCTGAACGATCTGTAGCGTTCATTGCAAACCGCCCGACGGCAAAACCGACGCCGAACCGTTGTCGCCGACACGATCGAGCGTTAAAGGCGGCTGCGGCATGCGGGTGTGGCGGAATGGTAGACGCCGGGGACTTAAAATCCCCTGATCTTATGATCGTGCTGGTTCGAGTCCAGTCACCCGTACCACGCCCAATTGCCGGACCGTTTACGCGGCGCGAAACTTCATGGCCGCCCCGTTGATGCAATGGCGTTTGCCCGTGGGTTTCGGGCCATCGTTGAAAATGTGTCCCTGATGCCCACCGCAATCGGCGCAATGCGCTTCGGTGCGGGGGAAGCCGATCTTGTAATCGGTGCTGGTCGCGATGCCGCCTGGCAACGCTTTCCAGAAACTGGGCCAGCCCGTTCCGCTGTCGAATTTGGTTTTTGATGAGTACAGCGCATTGCCGCACCCGGCGCATACGAACGTGCCGGCGCGTTTTTCCTTATCGAGCGGCGAGCTGTAGGGTCGTTCCGTCCCCGCCTTTCGCAAGATCCGGTATTGCTCCGCCGTCAGTTTCTTGCGCCATTGGGCGTCGCTCAACGAAACGCGGTAGTTCTTGGCCTGTGCGGGCGCGCTGCCGCAGGCGGTCAGGAACGGCAGGGCCGCGCCTGCGCCCAGCCAGTGCATGATCTTGCGACGGGAAAGTGTGTTTTTCATGAGTGCATTTATTGCACCAATCATCCGAACGACTGCTGAACGAAGCATGCAGCGCATCCACAGTTCGGGTTGTCGTTCAAGCCCCGGTCAAAACTTCGAAACCTGCACTTCCATCTTGCGGAAACCATGCACGAAATTGGCGCGCACGCGTTCGACATCGCCGACGATATCGACGCGCATCCGCCGTTCGTGCATTTCTTCCATCAGAACGCGCAACTGCAATTCCGCCAACCGCGCGCCGACGCAGCGGTGGATGCCGTAACCGAACGCCAGATGCCGCCGGGCGTTGTCGCGGGAAAAGTCGATGGCGTCGGGATCGGGAAACAGGCTCTCGTCGCGATTGGCGCTGAGATACCACAGCACGATCTTGTCACCCTTCGCGATTGTCTCGCCGAACAGTTCGGTGTCTTCGGTCGCCGTGCGCCGCATATGTGCGAGCGGGGTCTGGAACCGCAGCACCTCCTGCACCGCATTGGGGATCACATCCGCGCTTTCTTCGAACGCCTTGCGCTGATCGGGAAAGGTGCTGAGCGCATGGATGATGCCCGACATGGTGTTGCGCGTGGTGTCGTTGCCGCCCACGATCAGCAGCACCAAATTGCCCATGAATTCGCGCGGCTCCATGTGATTCATCGCGTCGGAATGGATCATCATCGATATCAGGTCGGGCGCAGGCTCCTGCCCCATGCGTTCGACCCATAGTTTCTGGAAATACGCGCCCATTTCCTGCAGCACCGCCTCGCGATCGGGCTCCAGTTCCTTTACCAGAGCGACTTCCGTATCGCCCGCCCAATCGGACCAGAAGGTCAGCAGGCGGCGATCGTCCCAGGGAAAACCGAACAACAACGCCAGCATGCCGGTGGTCAGTTCGATGCTGACCTTGTCCACCCAGTCGAAGGTTTCGCCTTCAGGCAGGGAATCGAGCAATTCGCCGGTGCGACGGCGAATATCCTCCTCCATCGCCTTCATCACCTTGGGGGTAAAGGCGGGGGCGACGGTGCGGCGCTGGCCGGTGTGCTTGGGCCGATCCATCGCGATGAACATCGGGAGTTCCAGCCCCTCGCTATCGGCGCGTTCCAGGATCGTAATGCCGCCATGTTCCCAGCTCGACGAGAACAGTTCGGGCAATGCTTCGATATGCTGGATCGCCTTGTGCTGGACCACCGCCCAATAGGGGCCATAGGGGCTGTCGGGAATGTAATGCAGCGGCCCCTTGGCGCGCATTTCGGCGAAGATCGGCTGCCAGCGATCCTCCACATAGATGTCGCTGCGGCTGACATCGAAATCATGCGTGTGCTCGGGCATGGCTTCGGGATGGGCATCCAGATGCTGCAGCAGTTTCTCATACGCCGTGGGCGATGTCCGCCATTGCGGCGCATCTGCGGACCCGGCGGTGGCGGGTTTTTCGGGGGCGGCGGTGGCCATCGCATCTCTCCTGCGGCGGGCCACATCTGACGGCGCCCGTCCTTACACCGTCATCCTGCGCCAGTTGACACGGATGTCAATAGTGCGTTGCCGATCGCCACTTACTTTGCGCCGGCTTTCGCCGGTAGGAACCCGAAGCGTTTTCGGTTCGCGCCTTGCGGCCCCGATTTCATGACTTTGGTGCGGAACAGGGTCGCGCCGCCTTTCACGAACACCACCACCGCCGCCGCCTGCCACGCCAGCGCGACCGCGTGAGGCCACAATGCAGGTTCCTGCGCCGCACGCGCGACCATCGCGTAAGGGGAACTGAGCGGGAAAATCACCGCGAACAGTTCCACCGGCGATCCGATATCGGTCATCGCGTATGTCGCCAGAAAAAACACGATCAGCTGCAATATCGTGGCCGGCATCGATATCGTCTGCACGTCGCGCACGGTTGGGGCCATCGATCCCACTGCCAGAAAAATCGATCCGACCAGGCAATAGGCCATTGCGAAATAGATCACGAACAGACCCACGAATATCGGCCAGCCCACGGCGGGCGGGGGCAGCGGCGGCAATGCGCCTGCGCCCACGGCCAGAATGATGCCGACCACGCTGCCCCATACCGCGATGCCGACGAAACTGACGCCGAGCATTGCGAACAATTTGCCCATGAACACCGCATCCATCGGGATCGCGGCGGCCAGGATTTCGATGATCTTGTTCGCCTTTTCCTCCACCAGATTGGACAGGACCATGCCCGCCAGCAACATGGTCAGCAGGAACAGCAGCGTCAGGGCGGCGGTGGCCGTGGCGGTGTTCGCGCTGCGCGTGTTGGCCGTGCTGTTGGCGATGGGCCGGGCCGTGACGGGCGGCAGAATGGCGGATGCGCCGCTGGCATTCGCCGCCATCAGCGCGACCCGCCCGCTCCACCGTTCGATGGAATCGGGTGTGCCGGTTAGGGTGGGCGCTGCCAAAGTGCCGCCGATCACCGCACCGATATTGCGATCCGTGTCGCGCAGCACGCTGTCGAGGTTCGTGTCGCCCGGCAGAACCACGATGGCGGGCAGGTTGGCGGCATCTTCCAACCGCCCATGCGCGGCCGTCAACGCTTGCGCCTCGACCGCTTCCAACGCAATGGCGAGCTGTGGCGGGTCGATCGAATCGGCGGCCTTCGCCCCCAAAGCCCCCGCCGCCACGCTGATGCCGATGAACAGCAAGGGCCCCAGCAGGAAGAACCCGAACGCCTTGCTGAACAGGATGGCGGTGAAATCGCGCCGCGCGACGACGAAGGCGGCCTGCAACACATTGAGGCGGGACTTGGCGCCGGTATCGATATCGGTATCGATACCGGTATTGGGGGCGATATTCATGCGGTGGCTCCCGTCGCATCGGCATCGAGCGCCCGCGCCGCCGCTTCGCCGGCGATATGCACGAACGCATCGTGCAGCCCGGCGCGTTCGATGGACAGCGACAGAATGCCCGCTTCCCCTTCTATCAATCGGCGCAACAGCGGTTCGACCCCGGTTTCGGGCAGATCGAACGACCAGAAATTACCATCCTGCCGCGCATTTGCGGGCAGGGCATCGCGCCACGGCCCGGCCGTCTGCCGGGTTTCGAGGCGAACCTGTGCGGGAATGCGATCGCGCGCCTCGTCCACATCGCCCGCAAACGGAACCTTGCCGCCGGCGATGATGGCGATCCCTTCGCACAGGCGTTCCGCATGGGCGATGACATGGGTGGAAAAAATGACGGTCGTGCCGCGCGCCGCCAAAGCGCGGATCATCCCTTCGAGCTTGCCCTGATTGATCGCGTCGAGGCCGGAAAACGGTTCGTCCAGCACCACCAGACGCGGTTCGTGAACCAGCGTGCCGAGCAGTTGCACGGTCTGCGCCATCCCCTTCGACAATTGGCGGATCTGTTTATCGATGGCGTGCGCCAGGCCATGCTCTTCCAGCAATTCGCGCCCGCGTTGCCGCCCGACGGATTGGGGCACCCCGCGCAAGCTGCCCATGAACCCGATCGCCTCATATGCCTTCATCGACGGGTACAGTCCGCGTTCTTCGGGGAGGTAGCCGATCAGCTTCGCGATATCGTGGGGGCGGTCGTGGCCGAACACGCGGCGCACGCCCGCATCGGGGTCGATAATGCCCAACAGCATCCGCAACGTGGTGGTCTTGCCCGCCCCGTTGGGGCCAAGAATGCCATAAATCGCACCTTCGGGAACGGAGATGTCCACGCCATCCACGGCAGTCGTCCCGTCGAACCGTTTGACCAGCCCGCGTGCCTCGATCGCCAGGGAGCGGGCGGCGTCATCCCCGCGATCCGGGGCGGAACCGGCAAGCTTGTCGAAAGGGGGCCGATCGCTTAGCGCGCCGTTCATGTGCATTTCCATGCCCGCGCGTTACGCTCTGCACGTAAACGGGAGCAACCCCCTTCATGGTTAACGGCGCGGCAAGCGACGGTCTGCGGGCCGAACTGTTGGCGAAAGCGCACGAGCTGGGCTTCGTCAGCGTCGGTATCGCTTCGGCGCAGGACGATCCGCTGCGCGCCGCGCGGCTGCGCGAATGGCTGGATATGGGGCATCACGGCACGATGGGCTGGATGGAGGCACGGGCGGACGTGCGGCAGGGTCCGCAATCCATGTGGCCCGCCGCCCAAAGCGTTATCGCGCTGGGCATGAGCTACACCCCCGAAACCGACCCGATGGCGCTGGACGGGGACGGCGATAAAGCGCGCATATCCGTTTACGCGCACGGGCGCGATTATCACGACGTCGTGAAGAAGGCATCGAAGGCGCTGGCGCGCTGGTTGATCCCGCGAGCGGAGGCGCTGGGGTTCGATGGCCCGGCGTTGAAAGTGTTCGTCGATACGGCCCCGGTCATGGAAAAGCCGCTGGGGGAGGCGGCGGGCATCGGCTGGCAGGGCAAGCACACCAATCTGGTCAGCCGCGATCACGGCAGCTGGCTGTTTCTGGGCGCGATCTACACCACGATACCGCTGCGCCCCGATGCACCGCACACCGATCGCTGCGGATCGTGCGATGCGTGCCAGACGGCCTGTCCGACCGATGCGTTTCCCGCACCCTATCGGCTGGATGCGCGGCGGTGCATTTCCTATCTGACCATCGAACATGCCGGGCCGATCCCGCATGAATTCCGCGCAGCGATGGGCAACCGCATCTATGGCTGCGACGATTGCCTGGCCGTGTGCCCGTGGAACAAATTCGCACAGACCGCCGCCCGGCACCGGGCGTTCGCGCCGCGCGCCGATCTGGTCGCGCCGGAACTGGCGGCATTGCTTACGCTCGACGATGCGGGGTTTCGGGCGAAGTTTTCCGGCTCCCCCATCAAACGGATCGGGCGCGACCGGTTCGTGCGAAACTGTTTGATCGCGGCGGGGAACAGCGGGAACGCGGACTTGCTGGCGACCGTCGAACCGTTGCTGGCCGATCCCGACCCGGTGGTGGCGGAGGCGGCGGAATGGGCGGCAGGGCGGCTCGCTACATCAGCGATCTGAGCGCGATTTCGGGATCGGCAAGCTGGTCGGGATCGACTTCCGCGCCCGCCTTCACCAATTTGCCGCCTTGCGCGTAATCGCGAGTCGAATTGACGCAATCGAGGGCAATCACCCGCCTTTCGCGCAGATACACCACCGAAAATTTGCGAGTAACCGGGTCGCCGCGCAGCACGGTGGCATCGTGGCCCAATGACAGGCCGACCGTTTGCAGGCGCAGATCGTACTGGTTGGACCAGAACCAGGGCAGCGCATCGTAAGGTTGTTTGTCCCCCATGATCGCCCGCGCTGTCGACCGCCGCCATATCATGGGCATTCTGCACCGATTCCAGGCGGATGACCGCGTTCTCGGCATAGGGATTGGCATGCGCCGCGCAATCCCCGATGGCATAGATATCGTCGAGCGACGTGCGGCAGAATTCATCGACATCTACCCCGTTCGCGCCTGCTGCGCCCGCCGCGATCAACGGGGCGATGGCGGGCACGATGCCGATGCCGACGACCACGATTTCGCAAGGCACGATCGTACCATCGGCCAGCCGGACGCCGGTGACTTCGGTGTCGCCCTCGATCGCTTCCAACGTGGTTTCCAGCCGCAGATCGACGCCGTGGGCCCGGTGTTCGCTTTCGTAGAAGCGCGACAGATCTTCGCCCGCCACACGGTTCAACACGCGGTCCTGCGCCTCCAGCACGGTCACTTCGCAGCCCAGCTTGCGTAACGCCGCCGCCGCTTCCAACCCGATATAGCCCCCGCCGACCACCACCACGCGGCGATCGCCCGCGGCCAGCTGCGCGCGCAGCACATCGACGTCGGCCCGGTCGCGCACCGCGTGAACGCCGACGAGATCCGCGCCGGGGCAGGACAGTCGCCGCGCATCGCCGCCGGTCGCCCAGATCAGCTTGCGATAGCCGATGCGGCTGCCGTCGGCCCGCACGACCTGATGCGCCATCCAGTCGATTTGCGTAATCAGCGTGCCCGTCTGCACCGTGATATCGCGTTCGCCCCAGAAACCTTCGGGGCGCACCATGATGCGTTCGAACGGTTTATCGCCGCTCAGATATTCTTTCGAAAGCGGCGGGCGTTCGTATGGCAGGTCCGCATCCCGGCCGACCATGACGATGCTGCCTTCATGGCCCCGCTGGCGCAGCGCGATTGCGGCCTGCGCCCCGCCATGCCCGGTTCCCACGATCACGATATCGGCGTTTTCCATACCGCCGACCCGTCCACATAATCCCCCATGCCGTCAAGCGAAGCGGGCGTTCTCTTCGATGCAGCCTCGTTACCGGCCCAAAATGTTGCGCGCCTGGCTGGCAATCTGCGCAAGCATGGCGGGGGCGACCGGAACGTGGTTCTGCGCCCGCCCGATCATCGCGCGGAACTGGCGGATGGAACCGTCGTTCTGGTCCGCCCAACCGGCCACCGCGCCTGCCATATCGTCTTTCGCGCCCTTGCGCCGGGACAGGCGGCGCAGGAAATCGAGCCGCATCTGCTGGAAATCGCGCGCCAGGCCCGCCACCAGCAGCCGTTCCCATACGTCGGACGGTCGCATGGTCGCCGCCACGCCTTGCGCCCAGTCCAGCCCCAATTGCGCGCCCAGTTTGGTGAAAGCGCCCGTCAACTGCCGCGGTTTGATCCCGGCGTCGAGCGCCAGTTTGGCCAGCCCCACCGCGCCATCGACATCGAACAGATGCGCCACGCGCGCGGCGGCATCGTCGGGCGCGCCGGCGGCGATATATTCGGCGCGCATCCGGTCCGATTGCTGACGGATCTCGTCGCTCAGCAGGTCGTCCGTCGCCTTGCCCAGATCGGCAATTCCCATCGCGAGATCGTCCACCAAAGTGCCCTGACCGGCCTGCCCCACACCGGCGCGCAGCAAATCGGCCATCTGGCTCCGCAATGCGAGCGCGGCCTGATCGAACAGCATCAGCCGCGCGGTTTCAGGCATGGCGGCATCGTCCAGCATGGCCCACAGATCGCCCATCGCGAACAGCCGTTCCGCCGCGACGAAGGCCGCCGCCATCTGCGCCAGCGACGCGCCTTCTTCCTCCGCCAGTTCGAAAGGATTGACCATGCCCATCCGGTTAACAATGCGGTTGGCGATAATGGTCGCAATCAATTCGCGGCGCAGCTGGTGGCCGGTGATCTGCGCCTTGAACTTGCCGCGCATCTGCGACGGGAAATAGGCCATCAGCATGGGTTCGAGCGATGGATCGTCGGGAACCTTGCTATCTTCGATCGCGTCCTGCAGCACCAACTTGCACGACGACAGCAGCACGGCGAGTTCCGGGCGCACCAGCCCGTTTCCATCGAGCGCGCGCCGGCCCAGCGCCTCGCCATCGGCCAACCCTTCGGTATGGCGATCCAGATTGCCGCCATCTTCCAGCGATTCGATCAGTCGGACCTGCGCCGACGTGGTGCGCGTGCCGCCGCTTTCCGCGATGCTGAGCGCGAGCGCCTGCAGCCGGTTGTCCTCCAGCACATGGGCGCCGACCTCGTCCGTCATGGACACCAGCAATTGGGTCCGTTTGGCTTCGGACAGCCTGCCTGCCCGCCGCGCCGCCGCCAGCGCGATCTTGATGTTGACCTCGTTATCGGAACAATCGACGCCGGCGGAATTGTCGATGAAATCGGTGTTGATGCGCCCGCCCGCCAGCGCGAATTCGATCCGCCCGGCTTGCGTCACGCCCAGATTGGCCCCTTCGCCGATGACTTTCGCGCGCACTTCGCCGCCATCGACGCGCAGCGCGTCGTTCGCCGGATCGCCGACGGTCGTGTTGTTCTCCGCCGCAGCCTTGATGTAGGTTCCGATCCCGCCGAACCAGATCAGATCGACCGGCGCGCGCATGATGGCGGCGATCAACTGTTCGGGTTCGATATTGCGGTCTTCGATATCCAGCGCGGCGCGCATGCGTTTGGATAATGCAATGGTTTTCAAACCCCGCCCGAACACCCCGCCACCCTTCGATATCAACGATGCATCGTAATCCTCCCAGCTCGATCGGGGCAGGTCGTAGAGCCGCTGGCGTTCCGCCCAGCTGGCGGCGGGATCGGGATCGGGGTCCAGGAAGATGTGCCGGTGATCGAATGCCGCCACCAGTTTCAACGATTTGGACAGCAGCATTCCGTTGCCGAACACATCGCCCGACATGTCGCCGCAACCGACGACGCGGACCGGGTCGGTCTGAACATCGACGCCCATTTCCAGGAAATGGCGCTGCACCGAAACCCATGCGCCGCGCGCGGTGATGCCCATCGCCTTGTGATCGTAACCGTTCGATCCCCCGCTGGCGAAGGCATCGTCCAGCCAGAAATCCTGGTTCTGCGCGATGCCGTTGGCAATGTCGGAAAAACGCGCCGTGCCCTTATCCGCAGCGACGACGAAATAGGGATCGTCGCCATCGTGGCGCACCACCGCATCGGGATGGACCACCGCCTCGTCCACCAGATTGTCCGTCACCGACAGCAGGGTGCGAATGAAAATCTCGTATGCCGCCTGCCCCTCCGCCGCCCAGCCGTCGCGATCGCGGGCGGGATTGGGCAGTTGTTTGGGATAGAAACCGCCCTTCGCCCCGGTCGGCACGATCACCGCGTTCTTAACCCTTTGCGCTTTCATCAGGCCCAGCACTTCGGTGCGGAAATCGTCGCGCCGGTCGGACCAGCGCAAACCGCCGCGCGCAACCGGGCCGGACCGCAAGTGAATACCTTCCACCCGCCGGGAATAGACGAAGATTTCGCGCCACGGCACGGGCTTGGGCAGATTGGGCACAAGCGCGGAATTGATCTTGAACGCCAGCGCCTCGTTCGCGGCGGGGGCGAAAGCATTGGTTCGCAAGATCGCGTCGATGACGGATTTGTACAGCCGCAACAGGCGGTCGTCGTTGATGGCCGCGACTTGCCCCAACCCTTGCGCGATCTCGCTTTCGATCGCCCTCGGCAGCCTCTTCGCGGTCGCCTTTGAACGCGGGGTCGTGGCGGGTATAGAACAGGCGGATCAGCGCACGGGTGACGTCGGGCGCACCGCGCAGAGCATCGACGACGGTGTAGATGGTGAAGCCCATCCCGGTCTGCCGCAAATAGCGATAGAATGCGCGCAGCCAGGTCGCCTCGCACGCGGACAGGCCGGTTCCCAGCACCAGCCGGTTGAACGGATCGTCTTCCGCATCGCCGTTCAGCACTGCAGCCAGCGCGCTTTCGATGGCGGGCGCGCGTTCCAGCACCGGGTCCGCCGTTTCCCCGTCGGGCAGGGCCAGCGTGTAATCGTGGACCGTGCCCAGCCGCCCGTCATCCAGCATGGTCGGCGTTTCGCTGAGCACGCGCAGACCGAAATTTTCCAGCGCCGGCACGGCGGCCGACAGGTCGAGCGATCCGTGCTGCTGATAGATCTTCATCCGCAACCGGTCGGGTGCATCGCCGTCCAGATGATACAGCCGGGCATCGCGCGGCGGGGCGGATGGCGGCATGGTGTTCGGTCCGGTGACTTCGTCTGCCCCATCGGGGGTGGCGAGATTACGCAGGCGAATGATATCGCGCGCCGCCTCCGCCGCGCCGTAACGCGTGCGATAGGCGGTTGGGAATGCGGGCGCGAACCGGGCGGCTATGGCGGCGGCGCGGGCGGCATCCTGCGTTTCGCTCAACGCGTTTTCGACCGCTTCGGGCCAACCGCGCAGCAGCGACTGCAAAGTGCGTTCGACATCGTCCGCCTTGGACAGCGTTCCGCTTTCGCGTGAATCCAGGACGAAGCGAAGCATGGCCAGCGTGCCCCCTTCGACCATCAGGCTCCAGTCCAAAAGCGCGGACCCGGTGCTGTTTTCCAGCAGTTCCTGGATCTGCAGGCGAACCTGCGTGGACAGCATATCGCGCGGCAACCAGACGAAGGCGAAGATGTGGCGACCCAGTGGCGCTTCCACCAATGCCAAACGGACGCGCGGGCGATCGACCAGGCTCATCATCGTGGTCGCGACCCGTTCGATATCCCCGTCCGAAAATCCGATCACCAGATCGTGGGGCAGCGCGGTCAGCGCATGGGTCAGCGATTTGCCGGCATGCCCTTTCGCATCGAAGCCGAATTTGTTCATCAGCGTGTCGAGATGGGTGCGAAGGCGCGGCACGGCAAACGGCGGCGCGGCCAATGCGGCGCTGGTCCACACGCCCGCATGGATGGACAGCGCCGTCAGTTCGTCGCCGGTTCCGATGGGGGCGATAATCAGGTCGAGCGGAACCAGCCGGTGGACGTTCGCCATCCGGTTCGCCTTGATGATCAGCGGCGCTCGTGCACTGGCGCCGCGTTCGTCGAACCAGGCGAATGCCGCGTCGTAGGAAGCGTCGGCCATCAGGCTGCGCGCACTTTTGCGGCACACGCCCAGAATTGCCGTTTCCGACCCATCGCGATGGCGCGTCAAATGGCCCAGCTGCGTCAGCATTCCGCGATTGAGCCAGCGCAGCAGTTCCGCCCCTTCGGACATATCGCCTGCGTCCAGCGCGTCGGCATCGGCATCCAGCACGGCCTGCATCTTCGCCCAATCCGTTACTGCCGCGCGGACATCGCCCAGGGTTACGCGCAAGCGCGCTTTCCAGCTCGCGCCGTTGCCGTGCATCGACGCGCGCGGTTTCGATGTAGATCATCGATTCGCGCGGTACGTCGGCGGGCGATTTGCCCAGAATGGCGGTCAGCGTGCCTTTTGCGTCGCGTTCCACCGGCATGATCGGATGGACCAGCCGATCGATTGCCAGCCCTTGTGCGGCGATGATCGCGGCCAGCGAATCGACCAGGAACGGCATGTCGTCATTGACGATGGCGATCCGCATGAAACGCCGTTCGCCGGTGACGGTTTCGATCGTCATCGCCGACCGGGCCGGTTCCCGGTTTTCGGCGGTGGCGGCAACGAAGCGCGCCGCATCGTCCATATCCCGGTCGGCAAATTGCGTGTCGCCGGGCAGCAGCGACTGGCGCATATGCCGTTTCAGCATGGCGACGATCTTGGTGCCGGTTCCCGCCGAATTCTTTGCCGCACTCATCCGCCTGCTCCCATAATACCGCGCGATTGTTGATCAAACACATGCGGTCGTATTGCCGCTGCGTTACGCTGGCTTCGCCACGGTCGCAACACGGGACACTGCGGTTCGGGGCAGGTAATTACGGGGCCGGAGCTTGCAGTTCTTCCACTTGCGCGATCAGTTCGGTGGCGCGGGCGGCATCCGCGCCGTCGGGGGCGAGCGCGATGACCGATTGCCAGCTGAGCAGGGCAGCATCGTATCGCCCGGACAAGGCCGCGATAATGCCCGCTTCCAAACCGATCGGCGCGGCACGGGGATCGGGTTCGGCGCCGTCGGCCGTCTTCGCTAGGTCACCTGCCCGCACGATGAATTCCTGCGCCGTGGACAGGTCGCCCTGCTGCCGTGCAACTTGCGCCGACACCAGCCACGCAGCGGAATTGGCGGGGTCGCCCTCACGCGCTTGGGCCAGCGTGCCGGCCGCGCTGGCAAGGTCGCCCAGCACCCCTTGCGCGCTGGCCAGATCGACGGCGATATTGGCTGCCAGAGTGGCATCTCCCGCAACCAGCGCATCGCCGCGCGCGCGCGCGAACGCATCCAGCGCCCCTTGCGCGTTGCCGCCCGCCAGCATCGCGCTGCCGGTCAGAACGCCCAGCCGCGCGGCATAGGCCCCGTCGCCCGCATCGAGCCGCCCGCTCGCCCCGTCCTGAAGGGCGGACCGTCCCGCTGCGAATACGCCCGCCGCTTCCGCCCAGCGGCTCTGTTCGCTGAGCGCCATGCCCAGGCAGTGATTGGCAGTGGCGAGGTCCGCGCCCGAAACTTCCGCAACCCATGCGCGCGCCGCGCTTTCGGTGGCGGTGGCATTCAGCGGCGCGGTCTGCAAACAGCGGCCAAGGCGGCTCGGTTCGGTGCGAACCGGCGCGCCTTCGATGACGGAGCCGGTGCGCGGCGCGCGATCGCGCAGCGTTTCAGGCGTAACCGACATCGGTTCGATCGGGTTGGCCTGCAACAGCAGGATAGTGGCGGAGGCAGTGAACAGCATCACGAAGACGGATCTTTCCTATCGGGCAAACCGGCGATCTGCGACAGCAACAACGCAATATCGGCATCCCGGCTGAGGCGGTGATCGCCATCCTTGACCAGCGTGACCTGTATGTCGCCCGAACGAAGCGCACGGGAAAGGCGCATCGATATGTCCCACGGCACATCCGTATCGCATTGCCCGTGCAGCAACCGGACGGGCGCGTCGATCGCGATGGGGGCATCCAGAATCAAATGGGTTTCGGCGTCCTGCCAGAACCGGGCATGGGTCGGGGTGGGGTCCGGCCCGTACGGATTGTCTTCGAACACGGTCTCCCCCGCCGTCAGCTGAGCCTTGTGTTCATCCGAGAAGCCCCAGCGCGAAAAATCGGGTGCAGGCGCAATGCCGACCATGCCTGCCAGCCGTTCGCCAAGAGCCAGCGATACCATCAGCATCAGCCAGCCGCCCATCGACGATCCGACCAGCACGACGCGTTTTCCTGCGGCCGCCCCGGCTGCGTCGATCACACGCAGCACTTCATCCCGCCAGCGTGTCAGCGTTCCGTCGGCAAAATCGCCGGAACTCGCGCCGCAACCGGAATAATCGAGCAGCAGACATGCACGCCCCTGCGCCCCGGCCCAATCATACACCGCCGTCGCCTTGCCGCCCGCCATGTCGGACATGTAACCGGGCAGAAACACCAGCATCGGCCCGTCGCCATCGCGATAACGATAGGCGATGCGCCGCCCATCGGGCAGGTCGTGAAACTCGAGTTCGGTCACAGGTAGGTCATCCGGCAGGTTCGCGTTGAAAAATGTCCTCTATCGACATGGCGAACAGGTCCGCAATCCGAAAGGCCAGCGGCAGGGACGGATCGTACCGCCCGGTTTCGATTGCATTCACCGATTGCCGCGATACGCCCAAACGATCTGCAAGGTCCTGCTGGCTCCATTCCCGTTCGGCACGAAGGACGCGCAGGCGGTTCTTCATTCGGCGATTTCCGAAGCCGCACTGTTGCTCGCATCGGCATCCGAATTACGGCCCATCCAGTGCTGCGCCACGCCCATTGCGAGCGCCCAAATGGGAAAGGATAACCAGCCCGGTGCGTGCGGGACCGCACCAAACAGTTCGAGAAAGCCCCATGAACAGGCGACGACCAATAGGGCCGCCAGCCCAAACAATGAAGCTGCTGCGGCGCGGTATCGCAGATATTCGTCCGTTTCCTCGATCAGATATCGGGCCATCGCCCAAATCATGCCGATAACGGGGATGATTGGCAAAACGGCTATCGCGAAAGCCAAACCAGTCGTTAATTCGCCGCTGCCGTTAAAGGACTGCTGTATGACAATCGCTGCGCCGAGCCCGAGCAGATATCCCAATGTGGCCAACAGGAAGCGCCGATGGTAAGTGCGGATTGCGCGGCTGGCCATTCCATTCGATTGCGATGTTCGTTGGCTGGACCGGTACAGCGGCCATAGCAATCCGATCGGTAATACATACAGCAGGGTCGCGGCGGTTCCCGCAATGACACCATTGATATGCAATCCCGCAATTGCTCCATAGATGCCGAACATCAATCCCGCCCAGAAACCGGGCCTTTCAATAAGTTTCGAAACGGCCTTCATGGTCAGGTGTCCTTGCAACTATGTAAAGCTAACTAGACTACCGATTATGAGTGTCAAGGGAGTTTGACATTGTGGTGACGGATGCGTGGATTGGTCATGCCGTTTCCGGTTGGTAATATCCATTCGGCGCGTTAGTCTCTCAACCCATGCAAACCCAGCCCCCCGCCATCGCCCAATTGCCCACGCTGAACCGCCGTCGATTGTTTCAGGCGGGGTTGCTGGGGGCGGGGCTGGCGTCGTTGCCTGCCGCCACGATCGCACAGACCCGAACCGGGTTTTCGCATGGGGTGGCGAGCGGGGAGCCGGGCGCGCGGCAAGTGCTGCTTTGGGGTCGCTATGTCGGGACGGGCGACACGGATCTGCGCTGGGAAGTCGCCGACACGCTCGACTTCGCGCGCATCGTCGCGGGCGGCGAAGTCGTGGCATCGCCCGACCGGGACTGGTGCGTCAAAACCGTCGCTGCCGGGCTGGAGCCGGGGCGGTGGTATTATTACCGTTTCGTCGCGCCCGATGGCGCGATGTCCGACATCGGGCGCACCCGCACCTTGCCCGAAGGACCGACGGCGCGGTTCCGCATGGCGGTGTTCGCCTGTTCCAACCTCGGCTTCGGCTATTTCAACGCCTATGCCCATGCGGCGGAACAAAACGCCTTCGATCTGGCGGTGCATACCGGCGATTATTTCTACGAATACGGCCGCGACACTTACCCTTCGCCCGACCAGACCGCGCCGGGTCGCGATATCTTTCCCACCGGCGAGATCACGAAACTGGCCGATTACCGGCTGCGCCATGCGACCTATCGCGCCGATTCCGATCTGCAGCGACTGACGCAGAACTACCCCATGATCTTCGTCCCCGACGATCACGAAACCGCCAATGACAGCTGGCAGGGCGGGGCGCAGAACCATCAGCCCGATACGGAAGGGAGCTGGCCCGCGCGCAGCGGGGCCGCCATGCGCGCCTATCGCGAATGGTTGCCGGTATCGGATGCGGACTGGGCGCAATACGAGGTCGGCGATCTGGCCACCGTATTCCGCATGGAAACGCGGCTGACGGCACGTTCCGAACAATTCGATGTCGGCGCGGTGCTGAAGGGGGCGACATCGCAGACCGAAGCGATTGCGGCACTGACCGCGTTTCGCAGCGGCGATTATCGCGATCCGGCACGCACCATGATCGGCGCGGACCAGCAGGCGTGGCTGGCCGACGGTTTCAAACGGTCGCGCGCGGCGGGCAAGCCCTGGCAGGTGCTGGTGCAGCAGGTGCTGATGGGCAAGGTCGCGACCCCGCCGACACTGCTCGACGGGGTGGCCGACAAAATGCCCGATTATCTGCGCGACAGGCTGCGCGTGGCGTCGCTGGCCAGCAAGGCCGGGCTGCCGCTCAACATGGATGCATGGGACGGATATCCGGTGGCGCGCGAGGCGCTGTTCGCCGCCGCGCAGGATGCGGATGCGGGGCTGCTGGTGCTGGCGGGCGACACGCATAATGCCTGGGCGTTCGATCTGGCGCAGGACGGTGCGGCGATCGGGACGGAGTTCGGCGCGCCCGGCGTTACCTCGCCCGGTTTCGAATCCTATCTCGGCATGATCGCGCCCGACGACATGGCCCGGCAATTGGTGGGCCGGAACGAAGAATTGCGCTGGGCCGATACCAGCCAGCGCGGCTATCTCGCGGTCGAACTGACCCCGGCGGCGGCGTTCGCCGAATGGCGGTTCGTCAAGGGCGTGCGGCAAAGAGTTCCGTATCTGGCGGGAACGCACAGGATGAGCGTTGCGGCAGGTGCGAAGCGGCTGGATGCCCTCTGACCGGACACGCGTACTCTTCACCTTGGCGCATCATTCTGCCATTGGCGGAACAGACCCGCCGATACGCCATCTGAGATACGCACCATGACCGAACTTGTGAAAATCAGCTTGCCCGATGGCTCCGTGCGCGAATTGCCTGCCGGATCCACTCCGGCGGATCTCGCCGCCGCGATCGGGCCGGGTCTGGCGAAAGCGGCCATCGCGGCGAAAGTCGATGGCGAATTGCGCGATATGGCGCGCCCGTTCGACGGGGATGCGCAAGTGGCGCTGGTCACCAATCGCGACGAGGCGGAAGCGCTCGACCTTGCCCGCCACGATTACGCGCATGTCCTGGCCGAAGCGGTGCAGGCCCTGTGGCCCGGCACGCAGATCACGTTCGGCCCGGCGACCGACGACGGTTTCTATTACGACGTGATGGCCCCCGCCAGCCGCGATCCGTTCTCGATGGACGACCTGCCCGCGATCGAGGAAAAGATGCGCGCCATCATCAAGGCGGACAAACCCCTCCATCGCGAAGCGTGGAGCAGGCAGGAACTGATCGACCGCTGGCAGGCGAAGGGGGAGACGTTCAAGGCCGAATGGGCCACCGAACTGCCCGAACACGAAGAACTGACGGTTTACTGGTCCGGCGACGATGGCGACGAAACCCGCTGGCTCGACATGTGCCGCGGGCCGCATCTGCCCAGCACCGGCAAGCTCGACCCCCAAGCGTTCAAACTGATGCGCGTAGCGGGCGCATATTGGCGCGGCGATCAGAACAACGCGCAGCTGACCCGCATTTACGGGACGGGCTGGCTGAACAAGAAACAGCTTAATCAGCATCTTATGCGGCTGGAGGAAGCGGCCAAGCGCGACCATCGCAAACTGGGCCGTGAGATGGACCTGTTCCATCTGCAGGAAGAAGCGCATGGCAGCGTGTTCTGGCATCCCAAAGGCTACATGATCTGGCGCGAGCTGGAAGCGTATATGCGCCGCGCGATGGATGGCGGCGGCTACCGCGAAATCAAGACGCCGCAGCTGATGGATGTGCGCCAGTGGGAATCGAGCGGACATTGGGGCAAATACAGCGCCAACATGTTCGCCGTGCCCGACATCGTGCCCGATGGCGATGCCGCGGGGACCAAGGTTGCGGACGATGCCGACTGGATGGCGATCAAACCGATGAACTGCCCGGCCCATGTGCTGGTTTTCAAACAGGGGATTACGTCCTACCGCGATCTGCCGATCCGGCTGGGCGAAATGGGCTGTTGCCACCGCAACGAACCCCACGGCGCCCTGCACGGATTGATGCGGGTGCGCCAGTTCACGCAGGATGACGGACATATCTTCTGCACCGAAGATCAGGTGGTGGAGGAAGTCCGCAAGTTCTGCGAATTGGCGGGCCGCGTCTATCGCGAGCTGGGTTTTGCCGAATTCGCGGTCAAGCTCGCCACCCGGCCCGACGAACGGTTCGGCAGCGATGCCGATTGGGACAAGGCGGAACAGGAATTGCGCGATGCGGTCGCCGATGCGGGCATGGCGACGGAGGAATTCGGGTGGGAGGAACTGCCGGGCGAAGGGGCGTTCTATGCGCCCAAGCTGGAATGGCATCTGACCGACGCGATCGGGCGGACCTGGCAAGTCGGCACCATCCAGTCCGACCGGGTGCTGCCCGAACGGCTGGACGCGACTTATGTGGGCGAAGATGGCGCGCGGCATCGCCCGGTCATGCTGCACCGCGCGATCTTCGGATCGTATGAACGTTTCATCGGCATCCTGATCGAAAACTACGCCGGGAAACTGCCGCTATGGCTCGCCCCGGTGCAGGCGGTGGTGGCGACGATCGTGTCCGACGCGGACGATTACGCAGGCGTCGTCGCGGCCAAGCTGGCGGCGGCGGGCATCCGGGTGGAAACGGACGTCCGCAATGAAAAGATCAATTACAAGGTGCGCGAACATTCGCTCGCCAAGGTTCCCCACCTGCTGGTCGTCGGCAAGCGGGAAGCGGAAGAAGGCACGGTCGCCATCCGCACTTTGGGCGAGAAGGAGCAGCGCATCATGTCGCTGGACGATGCGGCGGCGATGTTGACCAAGGGGGTGCTGGCCCCGGATCAGCGGAATTAACTGCCTGCACGCAGAGAAAGACATCACGATGAAGGTGATGATAATAGTGTCCTTGTTGCTGAATATCGCCGTGCTGGTTCCGGTCGCGTTCGGTATGGCGACATCGGCGGGCTGGGCAGACGCCGCCTACGGTCCGGCATCCCCCCGCGCGGTCCATCCTGCTGGCATTGTATGTGGCGATACTGATCGCATCGGTCGTGCTGCTGGCCAAACCGCTGCCCATGATGGTGGGAATGCTGCTGGCGTTGCAGATAGTCTACAATCTCCTTACCCCATGGACTGTCGGGACATTCGACAATCCCGTGGTTACGAGCAACCTGATGATCGCGGCCTTTCATTGCGTTACTTTATGGCTGATCGTTAACAGGTCGAACCTGTAATGCCGGCCGCACCCGTCAAATCGGAGCAATTCCTTGCCTAAATCCATGATACTTTTCGCGCTTCTAACGCTGACCGTTACGGGCTGCGAGGGTCCGCGCACCACTCCCGAAGAAGCGGGGGCCGCCGCCGAACCGGAACTGAACGCAGCGCAAGCGGCCTATGCCGATGTCAACATGCGGATGCATTCGGACATGGCGACCATCGACCCCGATGCGGATGTGGCATTCATGCAGGGCATGCTGGCGCATCATATCGGTGCGGTCGAGATGGCGGAGGTGATGCTGGAACACGGCGAGGATGCCGAAGCGCGCGCTTTGGCAGAGGACATCATTGCCGCGCAGCAGCCGGAGATCGATCAGATGACCGCCTGGCTGGCCGCACGCGATGCGGCGTTGCCTACTGACGCGGTCGACGGGCTCAAAATGGACCATTCCGCCCATTAGCGCGCTGCTCGCGGAGTTTTCCGCCACCCAGATCACCGTGGCGGTCCTCGCGACACTGGCCGCAGCGTTCATTCGCGGGCTGGCGGGCTTCGGCCTCGCCATCCTGCTGGTTCCGGTGCTGGCGCTGGCCATGTCGCCGGTGGATGCCGTACTGATTACCAATGTGGTCGCGCTGTTGATCGGGCTGAGCGAGATTCGCCGGTTGCTCGCGACGGCGGAACGGTCAGCATGGACCATCGGGGCGCTGGTTCTGGTCACGACCGGGCCGGGGCTGTGGGTGCTGTCGATCACGCCGCCCGACATTGCGACGTTCCTGATCGCGCTGGTGGCGCTGTCGGCATTCGTCGCAGTCCTGCTGCCGCGCCGCCCCGCAGATTTGCCGGGGCGGGTGCAGACCGGGCTGACCGGGATCGCCAGCGGTTTGCTGACGGGCTTTGCCGGAATGCCCGGCCCGCCCGTGGTTCCTTATTATCTGGGCCGCGACATTCCCAAGGCGATGGCGCGCGCGTCGATGCTGCTGATCTTCACGATCGCGGCGGCGGCGGGGTTGGCATCGGGGGGCGTCATCGGCCTGATGCACGGAAGCATCGTATGGCTGGGCGCGCTACTGTTTCCGGTGGTTCTGATCGGCAATTGGCTGGGATCGCTCGCATTCGGGAAGATCGGCGACACCGCCTGGCGGCTGTTCACGATGGGCGTACTGGGCACAGCCGCCGCCGCATCGCTAGCGAAGCTGGTCCAGGGGTAGGTGTCGAACGTCAGACCGGCAGCATTCGCGCCGCCAGCACGGCGCCGCCGTTCTTCTCGCGCACGATGATGGCGTACCGGTCCGCCTTGGCCACTTTCAGCCGCGCCGCCGGGATGGCAATCGCCCGCTGACCGCCGTTCCAGTCCGCCAGCGTCATCTCGCTACGCAGGACGTTGGTGTAGCTGACCGTCCGCCCGCCATTCTCCCCGCGACCGATCCGCACGTCTTCATGGCTGTCGAGCGCCAGCAGCTGCACCTCGCCGCGCGCGGCCATGCCGTTAATACCGACTGCGAAGCCGCCATCGTTCTGCGGGCGTATGGCGATCGCGGCGGTATCGTTGCCCGACGCCATACCGGCCAGCTTACGCACTTCGCTTTCCCGCCCGCCAACCGCGCCATCCTGCCCGTCGATCACGATCTGGGGGGTATAGACACCGCCCCCGCGATGCCCCTTGCGGGCATAGGCGCGCTGCAATGTGGTGTTGCCTTCCAGCGCCAGCGTATCCTTCCACCCCAGCCGATCCCAATAGGTAACCGGGCGCGAGATGACGAGATGCTGCCCCTCGTCGTCGATCCGCGCGGCTATGGCATCGGCAGGCGGGCAGGACGAACAGCCCTGGCTGGTGAACAGTTCCAGCACGACCGGTTGGCCGACCGCAACGGACGGCGCGCCCTTGGCCGCCATTGCGTTGCCAGCCATCATGGCTTTCGCCTTGGCCGATGGGACCGCTTCGCCGTTGTTCAGCATATTGAGAAATGGCTGCCCGGTCGTGACGGACAGGCCGCCGACGACGAGGGCGGTGGCGGCAATAAACAGCAGGGGGGTTCGCATGGTAAGCTCCGGCGGGGATGATATTCTACCGGGCTGTTCGCGAGAGGGATGCGATCGGTTACATGTCAGGCGGGAAAAAACGTCCCCGCCGCAATCAACGACATCGCGCTGGCCATGACGATGGCGGCGCGGGCAAGGTCCAGGGTGATCTCGCGGCGAAGGGCATTGTGCAACATCGGGCGGTTCTGCCGCGCAACCCTTACCAGCGGGTTAAGGCGCGGATGGCATTTGCTGGCTGGCGCAGTGGAATCCCCCGCCGCCCGCCAGCACCGCATCGGCGGGCAGGCCGATCGTCGCGCGGTCCGGGAACAGCGCCGCGATGGCGGCAACCCCCGCTTCGTCATGCGCGCTGCCGAATGTCGGGACGACGACCAGCTGCGTCGTGATCGCGAAATTGGCATAGCTGGCAGGTTCGACGCACCCGTCCCGTTCCACCAATCCGGGGGAGGGGATGTCGGCGACCGCAACCCCGAACGCGTCGGCGCGCGCACGGGCATCTGCGTAGATCGCGGCATTGGGATCGTCCGCCCCGCTCGCCATCGGCACGGCCAGCACGCCGGGTGCCACGAACCGCGCCAGATTATCGACATGGCCGTCGGTATGGTCGTTCATCAATCCGTCGCCGAGCCACAGGATGCGCGTCGAATCCCAGATCGCGGGAAAGATTGCGTTCGATGTCCGCCCGGCCAAGATCGGGATTGCGATTGGGATCGAGCAGGCATTGTTCGGTGGTGACGGCCAGCCCGGTTCCGTCGCCATCCACCGCGCCGCCTTCGAGCACCCAATCCGCCGTCCGCAACGCCAATCCGCAATCGCGCGCCAGTTCCGCGCCGATCGTTTCGTCACCCGCCATCGAATATTTGCCGCCCCATCCGTTGAAACCGAACCGGCGCGCGGCGCGGTTGCCATCCTGCAACACGACCAGCGGACCGGTATCGCGCAACCAGATGTCGCCATATTCGCGAATTTCCAAGGTCACGTTCCCGCCGACCAGTTCGCGCGCGCGCGCTTCGTTGGCAGCGCCCCGAACCAGCAGCCGCACGGCCTGCCCGCTATCGGCAACCGCATTGGCGAAAGCGGCGATCTGCGCTTGCGCGCGCGACAGATATCCACCCCATTCGGCGGGGTCGTGCGGGAAACCGATCCACAGCCAGTCCTGCGGCGCCCATTCGGGCGGCATGATCAGCGGCATATGACCTATGCGATCAGCAGCCGGCGCCGTCCGCCGCCCGGCAGCTTTCGTCGCGAATTGCGCGAAACTCGTCGCCCTGGTTCCAATTGGGCCAGCTTTCGCTTTGCGCCAGCGAACGCCCGATGCGGTAGAACAGATTGAGATCGCCCATCACGCCCGACCAGTCCCAGTTCTCGTTGAATTCGTCCTTCGGCCCGTGATAGCGGTTTTCGGTGTATTCGCGCGCCACTTCCGCGCCCGCAATCACGCCGCCCGCAACCAGATCTTCCCCGCCATCGATATACAGCATCGGAACGCCGCGTTTGGCGAAGGCGAAATGATCGCTGCGATAGTAATAGCCCGCTTCCGGCTTGGGATTGGGGGTCGCCACGCGGCCATCGGCAACCAGCGCCGCATCGAGATAGGCGTCCAGTTGCGATTTGCCGGGGCCGACCACGGTGACATCGCGCGCGACGCCGGCCACCTGGAATGCATCCATATTGATGCCGCCGACCGTCTGCGCCAGCGGCAGGACGGGATTGGCGGCGTAGTAATCCGCGCCCAGCAAACCCTGTTCTTCCGCCGTTACGGCCAGAAACACCAGGCTGCGTTCCGCTGCACCGGCCTTCGCATGGGCTTGCGCCAGCGCGACCAGCGCCGCCGTGCCGGTGGCGTTATCGACCGCACCGTTGCAGATGTCGTCGCCATCGGGTGCGGGCGTGCAGCGGCCCAGATGATCCCAATGCGCGGTGTGCATGATATATTCGTCGGGCCGGTCGGTTCCCGGCAGCATGCCGATCACGTTGCGCGAATTGTAACTGCGTGCGGTGTTCGTGAAACTGGTGGAGGCGGTCAGGCCGAGCGGCACGGCCTTGAACCCCTTCACCTTCGCCGCTGCGGAAAGCTGCGCCAGATCCTGCCCCGCCGATGCCATCATCCGCTGCGCCGCGGCCAGTTGCAGCCACCCGTTCATCTGCGTCAGCGGCGGGGCGTCCGCACCGCGCTGGGCGTAGGCTTGCGGCCCGGTCCAGCTCGATTCGACGACGTTCCAGCCATAGGATGCAGGCGCGGTGTCGTGAACGATCAGCGCGGCCGCCGCCCCCTGACGCGCCGCCTCTTCGTATTTGTAGGTCCACCGCCCGTAATAGGTCATGGCTTTGCCGCCAAACGGGCCATCCAGCGTTTCCGCGCCGAAATCGGGATCGTTGACCAGTATCACTGCGGTTTTGCCGCGCATGTCCAGCCCGGCGTAATCGTTCCAGCCGCGTTCGGGCGCATTGACGCCGTACCCGACGAACACCAGCTCGCTGTCGGTCAGCGTGGTGCTCGCCACTTCGCGATAGGACACGCCGACCCAGTCCTGCGATGGCGCGAAGCTGAGGGGCGTCGTCCCGCCCGCAATCGTCAGCGGTGCGAAATCGCTGCCGGTGATCTCCACCAGCGGCACGTTCTGCACCCAGCTGCCGTTGTTGCCGGGAACCAGCCCGGCCGCGCCGAACTCCTCTATCAGCAGTGCGACCGTCTTCTCCTCGCCCGGTGTGCCGGGCATCCGGCCTTCGAACGCGTCGGACGACAGGGTGCGGGTGACGTTCCTCATCGTATCGACCGACAGATCCCCGTCGGCAATTTCGGGTATGTCGAGCGTGCCGGCGGCGCGCACATTTTGAGCGCCGGTGTCCTGCATGGCGCAGGCCGACAGGGTCAGCGACAGGGCGATGCCGCCAAGGGCGGTGGTGGTCGCGGAGGCGATTTTGCGGATCATGGATGGTCTTTCGCAAGGGAATGTCATGCGCTTTCCTTCGCAGACCCACCTGGCGGGCGCAAGCGGGCTGAAACAGTGACCAAACGGCGCGTGTTGCCTAAACCGGGGTGGGCGGGCAGTGCGGGGGCGATGGCAATAACGACGGACACGGGAGCGATGGAACCGGGCGGCAATTCGGCAACGGATCACGATTGGGCGGATGCCCTTCGCCGCGCGCGCGCGCATTCGCCGTTCCTGTCCCGCGCGCTGGACCGGCGGCCCGACCTTGCAGAATTGCTGGAACAGGGGCGCGGGGCGGAGGCGGTCGCGCTTGCCAAAACCTGCGCGCGGACAGTGGACGATACCGGCATATCGCTTCGCCGGGAACGGTTGGGGCTGGCGCTGGCTTTGGGCATCGGCGATCTGGGCGGGGCGTTCGATCTCGCTCATGTGATGGACGAACTTTCCCAATTGGCCGACCGCGCGCTGGATCGGGCGATCGGTGCAGCCATCATGAAACGCGTGCCCGATGCCGCGCCTGCCGGAATGGTGGCGCTGGCACTGGGCAAACAGGGCGCGCATGAACTCAATTACAGCTCCGACATCGACCCCATCCTGCTGTTCGATCCCGAAACGCTGCCCCGCCGACCGCGCGACGATCCCGCCGATGCGGCGCAGCGTTACGCGCGGGAACTGGTGCAGATGCTGTCGCACAATACGGCGGAAGGATATGTGTTTCGGGTCGATCTGCGGCTGCGTCCGGCATCGGAAGTCAGCCCGCTCGCCATTCCGGTCGCTGGCGCGCTCAGCCATTACGAATCATCCGCGCTGGCGTGGGAACGCGCCGCCTACATCCGCGCGCGTTCGGCAGGTGGTGATATCGCGTTGGGGAAGGGGTTCCTGGACGCCATCCGCCCTTTCGTATGGCGCAGCAGCCTGGATTTCGGCGCCATCGACGAAGTTCGCAATCTGACCGCGCGTATCCGGTCCCATCACGAAGGGGCGGATGCACCGGGGCCGGGGTTCAATGTGAAACTGGGCCGGGGCGGCATTCGCGAAATCGAATTTTTCGCGCAGACTCACCAGTTGATACACGGCGGCCGCGACCCGTCGCTGCGCCTGCGCGGAACGCGCGCCGCGCTGGATGCGCTGGCGGCGGCGGGGCATGTCACGACGGACGCCGCGCAGACGCTCGGCGTAAGCTACGATCGGTTGCGGCAAATCGAACATCGGCTGCAGATGGTGGACGATCAGCAGACGCATGTTCTGCCGCCCCATGCAGAGGGGATCGATACCGTCGCCCGGTTGGACGGGTTGGAAGATGGCGCGGTTCTCATCGATGAACTGACGCGCATTACCCGCACGGTGGCCGCGCATTTCGATGGTCTGATCGCCGACGATCCCGCCCCGGTCGCGCCAAAGGGTTCGGCGTTGCAGGATCGTATTGCCGACCTCAATTTCGATTCCGGCGATCGGGTGCCCGCCCGCATCGCGGCATGGACCGATGGCCGTTACCCCGCCTTGCGTCAGGATGCCGCGCGCGAAGCCTTCGGGCGGATCACGATGCCTTTGCTGCAGGCTTTTTCCGCCGCCCCCAACCCATCGCGCGCGCTCAATCGGTTCGAAACATTCGTCGCGCGCTTGTCGAGCGGGATAAACCTGTTCCGTCTGCTGGAAGCGCGACCGGCGTTGCTCGATCAGTTCGTGCGCGTTCTGACGCTGGCGGGACCGCTCGCCGATCAGTTGGGGCAGACGCCGCAGCTGTTCGACCGCCTGATCGATCGCACCGCGCTCGACCTGCCTGGCAGTGTGGCGGAAATCGCCGCGGCCATGCAGCGTACCGGCGACGATTACGAACGGCAGCTGGACCGGATCAGGACGGTGACGAGCGAAGCCCGCTTCGCCCTGGGCGTCCAGCTGATCGAAGGCGCGCACGATCCGCTTGCCATCGCCGCCGCCCTGTCGCGCACGGCGGAGGCGGCGATGCACGCCGCAGTCGAAGCGACCACCGCGCAGTTTGCAGAGGTGCATGGGACCGTGCCGGGCGGGGAATTGCTGATGCTGGGTCTGGGGCGGCTGGGTGGCGGAATGCTGACGCACGATTCCGACCTCGATGTAATTTATCTGTTCACAGGTGCATTCGACGCGCAGTCGGACGGTGCGCGGCCGCTGGGCGCGACATTGTATTTCAACCGTCTGGCCCAGCGGATCGGCGGCGCGCTGTCCCTGCCGACCGCGCGCGGGCCGTTATACGAGGTCGATACCAGGCTGCGGCCGCAGGGCGCGCAGGGACCGATCGCGGTCAGCATGGACAGCTTCGCCCGATATCAACTGCGCGATGCCTGGACGTGGGAACATATGGCGCTGACTCGCGCCAGGCCGATCACCGGTTCGCACGGGGCGCAAAAGCAAGTGACGGACATAATCGCGCGCGTGCTGCAGGAACGGCGCGATCCCGAAACGCTGCGCCGCGACGTCATTGCGATGCGCGGCGATATGGCACGGCACAAACCCCCGCGCGGGCCGCTGGATGTGAAACTGGCGCGCGGCGGGCTGATCGATGCGGAATTTCTGGTCCATTTCCTCCAGCTAAGACACCGCACCGCGTTCGATCCCGATCTGTCGCGGGCGATCGCGGCATTGGTGGAGGCTGGCCATGTCGCGCCCGCACTGGCCGGGGCGGAAGCGGCGCTGACCCGGATGCTGGTCGCCGCACGCCTGCTTGCCCCCGCATGCACGCGCCCGCCGCCGGCACCGCGCCGCGCCCTGGCGGCAGCTTGCCATGCGCCCGATTACGATACGCTGATGGCGGGGGTTACGAAAGCGCATGAGGTTGTGGCACAATGCTGGCACGATGTTTTCGGCACTGCGCTGGAACCGCCGGATTGAACGAATGGGGTATGGATCATGGACAAGTTGGAAACGGGCGTCGCGATCCCCGATATCGCAATGGAAACTCCCGATGGCGGCACGGTGTCGCCCGCCGACTTTGCAGGGCGCAAATTGGTGCTGTTCTTCTACCCCAAGGACAACACGCCCGGCTGCACGACGGAAGCGAAGGATTTTTCGCAATTGATGGACCAGTTCGCCGCCGCGAATACGGCGGTCTTGGGCATCAGCAAGGATTCCGCGCGTAAACATCTGAACTTCATCGCCAAACACGATCTGAAAACCCCGCTGGCAACGGACCACGCAGAGGATGGATTGTCGGATGCGCTGGGGGTTTGGACGCAGAAACAGACTTTCGGCAAAACCTACATGGGAATGGTCCGTACGACGGTGCTGGTCAATGCCGATGGCACGATCGCGCAGGTCTGGCCCAAGGTGAAGGTGAAGGGCCATGTCCGCGAAGTGCTGGAAGCCGCAATCGCTCTGAAATAAGAGGGATCGGCGAAGCAGCGTTCGAGAATCAGCGACGGGTCATTGCCGAACGGTTCGCCGACAGCGATGAACGGAACCACGAAAGCTCGCAAATCCTTGGGTTTTCGGGGATATTTCAGATCGGAACCGAGGCTACGCAATCGGTTCGACGCGCGCGATGGGCGGTTTATCGCTCCCCGGCGTTAACGCTATTGCCTCGTAAACTTTTGGCTGCGTAACAATGGAACACACCAGGCGAACGGGGGTTCCCGCGAGTTTGAAAAAAGTTTCGCAACGCCGCCGGGCATGCGGATTTAAGCACAGCGGCGAGGGGACGCGCCGCGATAAAAGGATGAAGCATTGATCGCAACGAACCTTAAAAATCGCTTCAACGCTCTGATCGCCGCATTCGGTGTCGGCATTATGGCGGTTTCCGCAGTTCCGGCGCAGGCCAATTCCAGCGCCGCCGCTGCGGACATCACCGCCCCGGTTCGCGATGGCAACATTTCGCCATTGGGCGGCGGTGACGATCAGTTCCGCGCTCTGTTCGGCCAGTGGGAAGCGCTGGACGATGGCAATTCCAATCCCGTTCCGGCGGTCAGTGTCGCCATTCCATCGCGCATGCCGCTATCCGATTCCAAGCTGACCAGCGGGTTCGGCATGCGGAACCACCCCGTTACCGGCGGTCGCCGCGCGCATAAGGGTATCGATCTGTCCGCCCCCACCGGCACGCCGATCTACGCCACCGCCGATGGCCGTATCAGCAAGGCGGACTGGTTCTCCAGCTATGGCCTGTATGTCAGCATCGAACATGGTGCGTCCCTGCAGACCCGTTACGCCCACATGTCCAAACTGGCCGTTGCCAACGGACAGATGGTGAAGAAGGGCGACATTATCGGTTATGTCGGGTCCACCGGACGTTCCACCGGCCCGCACCTCCATTACGAAGTCCGCATGGACGGCAAGGCGGTCAATCCCATTCCCTACATGGCGGAATCGGACGCGCAGCAGGCCTTCGCCCTGAAAATGGGCGATGGCGGCAAAGGCGGCGCGGAATAAGCGCCACTTTTACGAATTTCGTTACGAACGAAGGGACTGCGAGCGATCGCGGTCCCTTTTTCTTGCGGTCGGGGCGCTGGCCTATACCCTCTTGCCAAAGCGCACCCGTCATAGAGCGGGGCGCGAGGAGAGGACTGGCCCATGACGGAAAAAATGCACCCGATAACGCATGCGCGAACCGCACCCGATCGACCGGCAGTGATCATGGCGGGCAGCGGCGAAGTGCTGACCTATGGCGCGATGGACGCCATGGCGAACCGGATGGCGCAATGGTTGCGCGCGCAAGGGCTGCGGGCGGGCGACGCGTTCGGTGTACTGATGGAAAACACCATCCATTATCATGCGCTGTTCTGGGCATCCCAGCGCGCGGGCACGGTGCTGGTCCCGATCTCCACCCATCTCAACGCGGATGAAATCGGCTATATTCTGGACGACAGCGACAGCCGCCATCTGATCGCGACCGTCAAGTTCGCCGATCGCCTGGCGCAATTGGCCGCGCATGACGATGCCGTGCCGCAAACCGTTTTCGGCACGGGCGACGCCGACGATGCGGCAACGCAGTTCGCCGCGCATCCTGCATCCCCCATCGCCGATCAAAGCACTGGGCGCGTCATGCTCTACAGTTCCGGCACGACCGGAAGGCCCAAGGGCATCCTGCCGACCCCGCCCGAAGATCCCGATGTGGAGGCGGCGGTTCCCCTGATGATGCTGGCGCGCGGGTTCGGCATCGCCGGCGGGGCGGAATGCAAATATCTGTCACCGGCGCCCCTGTATCACGCCGCGCCGCTGGGCTGGTCTTCCACCATTCACCGTCTGGGCGGAACCGTGGTGGTGATGGAAAAATTCGATGCGGAAAACGCACTCGGCGCGATCGAACAGTACGGCATTACCGACAGCCAATGGGTGCCCACGCATTTCGTCCGCATGCTGAAACTGCCCGCACGAACGCGCGAGCGATACGATCTCACCACCCACAAATGCGCGATCCATGCCGCCGCGCCGTGCCCCGCCGATACGAAGCGCGCGATGATCGAATGGTGGGGACCGATCCTGTTCGAATATTACGCCGGCAGCGAAGGCAACGGCATGACGATGATCGGCAGCGGGGACTGGCTGACGCATGAAGGCAGCGTGGGCCGCGCGGTGCTGGGCACGGTGCATATCTGCGACGACGACGGCGCTGAACTGCCGGTGGGGGAAGAAGGCGCGATCTTCTTCGAAAGCCCCTATCCCTTCGCCTATCACAAAGATGCCGCGAAAACGGCGGAGGCGACCCATCCGGCGGGGTGGACGACGCTGGGCGATATCGGGCGGCTGGATGCGGACGGCTTCCTGTATCTGACCGACCGGCGCACCAATATGATCATTTCGGGCGGGGTGAACATCTATCCGCAGGAAATCGAGAACCTGCTGGTCACCCATCCCAAGGTGATCGATGCCGCCGTCATCGGCGCGCCGCATGACGAAATGGGGGAGCAGGTGGTCGCGGTGGTGCAGCCGGCCGAAGCGGACGCCCCGCCCGCCGCGCTGGAAGCGGAGCTTGCTGCATTTCTTGAAACCAGGTTGTCGCGCATGAAATTGCCGCGAATGTATGATTTTCGCAGCGAATTGCCGCGCGAAGCGAACGGCAAATTGTACAAGCGCAAATTGAAGGATGAATTCGCCGCCGCGATGCACGGTTCGGCCTGAGCCCAAGCGGGCGCGATCCCGGCATACTTGCCCCGCGCCCAAATCGCGTTACACGATCCCGATGGACAAACTACTTATCACGGGCGGCAATCGCCTGTCGGGCACGATCCCCATTTCCGGCGCGAAAAACTCTGCGTTGACGTTGATCCCGTGCGCTCTTTTGACCGAAGAGCCGCTGACTCTCCGCAATTTGCCGCGCCTGGCCGATATCGATGGATTTCAGCATCTGATGACGCAATTCGGCGTCAGCCATACGATCAAGGGGCAGCGGGCGGAAGATTTCGGCCGCGTCGTTACGATGGAAACGCCGCGTATCACCAACACGGTCGCCCCCTACGATCTGGTGCGGAAAATGCGCGCGTCCATCCTCGTGCTCGGCCCGATGCTGGCGCGTGCGGGGGAAGCGACGGTGTCGCTGCCCGGTGGCTGCGCCATCGGTAACCGCCCGATCGATCTGCATCTGAAAGCGATCGAGGCGATCGGTGGCGAGATCGAACTCGCGGCGGGCTACGTTCGCGCCCATGCCCCCGATGGTGGCTTGCCCGGCGGCGATTTCGCCTTCCCGGTCGTATCGGTCGGCGCGACGGAAAACGCGGTCATGACCGCCGTTCTCGCCAATGGTACGTCGCGGTTGAGCAACGCCGCGCGCGAGCCGGAAATCGTCGATTTGTGCAATCTGCTGATCGATATGGGCGCAGAGATGGAAGGCGTCGGCACATCCGATCTGACCATCCACGGTGTGCGCCGCTTGCACGGCGCAACGTACAAGGTGATGCCGGACCGGATCGAGGCCGGTTCCTACGCCTGCGCCGCCGCGATTACCGGCGGCAGCGTCAGGCTGGAAGGGGCGCGGGCCGACGAGATGGCGGCGACATTGCACGCCTTGCGGAATATCGGGGTGCAGGTGGAAGCCGACAAGCACGGCATTTACGTGTCGAGCGACGGGCCGTTGCGTGGAACCAATCTGACCACCGCGCCCTATCCCGGCCTTGCCACCGATATGCAGGCGCAATTGATGGCGCTGTTGTGCCGGGCGGAAGGGACCAGCGTGCTGAAGGAAACGATTTTCGAAAACCGTTATATGCACGTACCGGAACTGGCGCGGATGGGCGCTCATATCGAAACTGAAGGGCGCACGGCGGTGGTCCACGGCGTCGATGCCATGACCGGTGCGGAAGTGATGGCGACCGATCTGCGCGCATCGATGAGCTTGATCATCGCCGCGCTGGCGGCGGAAGGAGAGACGACGGTGCGGCGAATTTACCACCTCGATCGCGGGTATGAGCGGCTGGAGGAAAAACTGGCGCTGGTCGGCGCGCAGATCGAACGTGTCGGCGACGATTGATTCTAAATTGCCCCCCAATTGACCATGCGTTGACCCTAACTGACCATGCGTTGACCCTTTTCGCGGACCTTTTGCCCCCATCGCGGGTTGGTTAGGCAAAAGGAGACACGATATGGGTATTATCAAGATGGCCGCTCTCGGCGCGCTGGGATATTTCGGCTACAAACAGTACGAGAAAGCCAAGGAAGACGGCACGCTCGACAAATATATGAACAATGGCGGCACGGGCGCATCGCCGACCAAGACGCTGGATCGATCGGTGACCGGCAAGGCGGCGGCCGACACCACCGGTGCGGCGCCGGGCAAGACCGGATCGATTGCCGGGACGACGGCCAAACCGAACTGATCGATCTACAGGGATCGAATATGCACGGGCGGTTCGCATCATGCGGGCCGCCCGTTTTGGTGTGCGCCACTGCGCCGCCGCGCGACCAGCCACAGGCGAACCGCGCCTGCCAGCCCCGGCGGGGTTGCGACCGCAATCCGTTCCGCATCGATACGCGCGACTAAGGCGTTCAGCGGCACACCCTCTTCCGCAGCGGCATCGCGCAGCATTTCCCAGAAAACGGGTTCGAGGCTGATGGACGTTTTGTGTCCGGCGATTTCGACGGAGCGTTTGACCGGTGGGTGGTAGAATGTGTTCGAACCGCGTTCCGACGAACGATGCGCGTCAGAAACGGAACTGCGTCCCCACATAGACCGCCTGGCTGTCGGCCTCCGCATCCGTCAGCGGGGCGATGCGATCGCGATCCTGCGATAGCCGTACCCCTGCGGTGACGTCCAGATTGCGAGTCACGCGATAAGCGCCGCTGACATCGACGGTCTGTTCGCCCAGACCCAGCAAGCTGCCCGCACCGCGTCCAGGGCGTATCTTGGGCGATTCGATGGCGACGCGCGGCTGGAACCGGGAGGGTTTGCTGTCGGCATCCTTATCCGATTTCCCGGCGATATCGAACTGCGCCAGATCGGGCATGTCCAGCCGTTTCACGCTGCTGGGCAAAGTCACCTTTTTCGCAAAACCCTGATACCCGCGCGCAATGCCGAGATCGAATTTCGTGGCGGCCAGCGGCACGTTGCGCGACGCGGCGACCGAGCGTGCTGAAACGGGCGCGGCGTTGTCGATCGCGGATCGCACCGAAATGGCCCGCGCCGTCGCATCATCGACTCGCACCGCCACGGTCACGGTGCGTTTATCCGCCTGCCGTTCGGTGACGACCGGCGTGAAGCGCATTCCCTGCGATCCCAGCGAACGCGATACGCGCAAGGCCAGTTGCGGATCCACGGTTGCCGGCGTGAACAGACGGAACGCGCCCGTATCGTCGCCAGTCGATACCGTTCGCCCCGCGCGCGATATCCGCTGCACCGGGCAAAGCGAAACCGACATGCGGCGCGCCCAATGCCATGCCCGCCATGACGAAAGCGGCGGGAATGATCCTGCGCTTGCGTGTCAAGGAACGGGCAACGGACATGAGTTTCGCTTTTCCCCAAATGGCCGCACCGAACAGGCGCGCCTCAAATTCAACAATACCGATACGCGCATCTGCGTGAATGGTGCCTGACATCATACCTGTTCGCGGGCCGAACGACTCCGGTTACAGGTTGATCCAATACATACGTCCGCAATCGAAGCTGCGACACCACGCGCCCGCCCGCCCGTGCCGATTGCGGATGGACTGTTGCCCCGTTCCCACAGTCGCCACGCCGCAAACGGCAAAACGGTGTGCGCGAATTAAGCCGCCGTTCACCGGCCAAGCCCCCTCTTGCCGCCATCGGAACGCACGGGTAAAGCTGCCCCACAGCATTACGGCGGCGCTCATTCTATTCCGGCCCCAGTCTATCCAAGGCCCAACTCTCCCAAGGAACAGCATCCATCATGGCATTTTCAACCCGTCTCGCATTCGCCATTGCCGCGCCTGTTGCCATCGGCCTGCTGGGGGCGTGCGCCGGGCAGAGCCGCCCGGATTCGGACATGGCGGCGGCGCAGGTGAATGCGATCGGGGTCAATTCCTACCTCTGGCGCGCTTCGTTGGAAGCGGTGTCTTTCGCGCCGCTGTTGCAGGCGGACAGCACCGGCGGCGTAATCGTGACCGACTGGTACGCCAATCCCGGCAATCCGGGGGAACGGGTGAAAATGACCGTCACCATTCTGGATCAGGATCTGCGCGCCGACGCCTTGCGCGTTGCCGCCAGCCGTCAGGTCGCGCAGGGCGGCGGCTGGGTCGATGCGCCGGTTCAGGCGGCCACCGTGCAGAAGCTGGAAGACATCATTCTGACCAAGGCCCGCAACCTGCGTCGTCAGGCCGTTTCCGGCTGATCGGGCCGAGTTCGGCCTGCACATCGCACCGCCTTTCGTCGCCGTGCCGTCCGCTTGCGGCGTTCGCGATTTCGATGGTCGCCGCGAACTCTGCCATATCCGCGCGAAATCGGGGCGCATGATAACAACGCACAATATGACTGGCAGGCATTCATGACAGACAGCCGTTTCGATCCCGCCGCCGCCGATGGGCGCTGGCAGGCGGCCTGGGACGATGCGGGCACGTTTGCCGCCGACAGCCATTCGCCCAAACCCAAAAGCTATGTGCTGGAAATGTTTCCCTACCCATCGGGATACATTCACATGGGCCACGTTCGCAATTACACGATGGGCGACGTGCTGGCCCGGTACAAACGGATGACCGGGCACGAGGTGTTGCACCCGATGGGGTGGGACGCGTTCGGCATGCCGGCGGAAAACGCCGCGATGGAAAAGGGTGTGCATCCCGGCGGGTGGACGCGCGACAACATCGCCCACATGAAAGCGCAGCTGAAGAAGATCGGCTTCGCGCTGGACTGGACGCGCGAATTCGCCACCTGCGATCCCGAATATTACGGCCACGAACAGGCGCTGTTCGTCGATCTGTACGCAGCGGGGCTGGTCACTCGCAAACAGGCGGAAGTGAACTGGGATCCCATCGATCACACCGTGCTGGCGAACGAGCAGGTCATCGACGGCAAGGGCTGGCGCAGCGGGGCCACGGTGGAACGGCGCAAGCTGAACCAGTGGTTCCTGAAGATCACCGATTTCGCCGACGATCTGCTGTCCGGGCTGGGCGAATTGGAAAACTGGCCCGACAAGGTGCGGCTGATGCAGGAAAACTGGATCGGCAAATCGCAAGGGCTGCAGTTCGCGTTCGCGCTGTCGGATGGCGGTAAGGTCGAAGTTTACTCCACCCGGCCCGATACCATTTTCGGCGCCAGCTTCGTGGCCGTCGCCGCCGACCATCCGATTGCACAGGGCGTCGCCGAGCGCAGCGCCGAGGCGCGCGATTTCATCGCTGTGTGCAAGGCGGGCGGCACCACGGCGGCGGAACTGGAAACGGCGGAAAAGCTGGGTTTCGACACCGGCATCACGGCGCAGCATCCGCTCGATCCGGATGTGCGGCTGCCCGTCTATATCGCGAATTTCGTACTGATGGATTACGGGACCGGCGCGGTCATGGGCGTGCCGGGGCACGACCAGCGCGATTTCGAATTTGCGACCAAATACGGCCTGCCGATCATGCGCGTGGTCGCCGCCGACGGGCACGATGCCCGCGCCCCTATGACGGAGGCGGAAACGGGCGAAGGCTTGCTCGTCAATTCGCAGTTCCTGGATGGCATGACCGTCGATGATGCCAAAGCTGCCGTCATCGCGAAGATCGAGGCGCAAGGCAGCGGCACGGGCAAGACCGTCTGGCGGCTGCGCGATTGGGGCGTGTCGCGGCAGCGTTACTGGGGGACGCCGATCCCGTTCGTGCATTGCGCCGGACAGGATGGGGGTTGCGGCGTGGTTCCCGTGCCCAAGGCGCAGTTGCCCGTCGAACTGCCCGACGATGTCAGCTTCGACCAGCCGGGCAACCCGCTCGATCGTCACCCGACCTGGAAGCACACCACTTGCCCCGAATGCGGCGGCGCGGCGGTGCGCGAAACCGACACGCTCGACACGTTCGTCAATTCGTCGTGGTATTTCCTACGTTTCGCTAGTCAGCCCGCCGACCGGCCGTTCGATGCGGCGGAAGTCGCCCAATGGCTGCCGGTCGAACAATATATCGGCGGCGTCGAACATGCGATCCTGCATCTGCTCTATGCCCGGTTCTGGACGCGCGCCTTGCAGCATATCGGCAAGCTGGATTTCGCCGAACCCTTCGCCAGCCTGTTCACGCAAGGGATGGTGACGCATGAGACGTATCAGCTTGGCGATGGCAGTTTCCTCTCACCGGCACAGGTGCGAAACGATGGTAGCAACTGGGTGGCGATCGAAGATGGTTCGCCGGTCACCGCAGGCCGCGTCACCAAGATGTCGAAATCGAAGAAGAACGTCGTCGATCCCGATACCATCGTGGCGCAATATGGCGCGGATGCGGTGCGGTGGTTCATGCTGTCCGACAGCCCGCCGGAACGCGATCTGCCATGGTCCGAAGCGGGGATCGAAGGGTGCTGGCGCTTCGTCCAGCGGTTGTGGCGGCTGTTCGACGCGCACGATGCCAGCGCGTCGGGCGACGACGACGTTGCCGACAAGGCGCTGCTACGCAAGACTCACCAGACCATCGCGGCCGTGGCCGAGGATATCGAGGCGCTGTCGTTCAACAAGGCGGTCGCGCGCCTGTACGAACTGACTGCCGCCATCGAAAAGGCCGCACCCTCCGCCAGCCGGAATGCGGCGATCCGCACCGCCTTGCTGCTGGTCAGCCCGATGATGCCGCATTTGGCGGAACAAGCCTGGCACGATGCCGGAATGGACGGCCTGATCGCCGACGCGCCCTGGCCGACGGTCGATCCCGCATTCCTGATCGATGACGAAGTGACCATCGCCGTCCAGCACAAGGGCAAATTGCGCGACACGCTGACCGTGGCCAAAGGGCTGGCGAAAGACGAGGTCGAGGCGCTTGCGCTCGCCAGCGCAAAGGTGCAGCGTTCGGTCGATGGAGCCCAAATCAGGAAAGTCATCGTCGTGCCGGATCGGCTTGTGAATATCGTGACATGATGCGGGCGTTCGCCATCCTGGCCGCCTGCGCCCTGCTGCCGGGGTGCGCGCTGCAACCGCTCTATGGCGGCGGGGGCAGCGGCGTCGTGGCGCAAGGGTTGGGATCGATCGAGGTTCCCGCCATTCCCGAACGGTCGGGCTGGCTGGTTCGCAATGCGCTCAACGATAGGTTGGGCGGGGGCACGCAAAGCCCGCAATATCGGCTGGATGTGCGGCTGGACGATCAGCTGGATGCGCTGGGCGTGTTGAGCGACGACACCGTCGGGCGGGAACGCCGCACTCTGCGCGCCCGCTATCAACTGGTCGATATCGCCACCGGGGACATCGTGCACGATGCGACGGCGGGCAGCGATGCCGGGATCGACGTCGTGTCGAGCGAATATGCCACCATCGCGGCGGAACAGACTGCGCTGGAACGCCTGGCGGTCGATATTGCGGACCGCATCGTGATCGATCTGGCGAAGACCCTGCGTGAACGGCAATAGGCCCTTTTTGCCAGTCGTGCCGATATGAAAGTCGCGCAGAAATCCATTCGCGGGCAAAGCGCCAGGCTGGCGGCGGAATGCGGCATCTTCTTCCTGTGCGGCCCCGATGAAGGCGGCGCGATCGCGGCGGCCTCTCACATCGTCGAACAGTTCCCCGATGCTGGCGAACGGATCGAACTGTCGGGCGCAGACCTTCGCCGCGACCCCGCCGCTCTGGGGGACGAGGCGCGCACGACATCGCTGTTCGGCGATGCCCGCCACATCTGGGTGCGGGCCACGGGCGACGACGCGCATGATGCGGTGAAGGCGATGCTGGAAACCGGCGATGCCGGCGGCGCTGCGGGATGCCCGGTCGTGATCGTGGCCACCGCCGCGACGGACAAATCGCGCACGGCGAAACTGCTCGATAAGCGCAAGGATGCCGTGGTCGCCATGTTCTATCCGCCCGACCTTGGCAGCGTGCGCCAGTCCGTGCGCGCGATGGCCGATGCGGCGGGGCTGAAGCTGAGCGGCGATCTGGCCGACCGGATCGCGGCCGGGGCCAAGCTGGATGTGCGGGTCGCGCAGTCCGAAGTGACCAAGCTGGCGCTGTATTGCGATGCCAGCCCCCAGGCGCCCCGTGCCGCCGACGCCGCCGCTTACGAAGCGGTCGGCGCAGGCAGCGAGGAGGATGGCTTCGCGCCCCTGATCAACGCCGTCCTGTCGGGCCGGACGGCGCAGCTGGACGACGAGCTGCGGCGGATGCGCGATCTGTCGCTGAACCCCGTCGGCGTGCTGCTGGCGTTCGAACGGCGGGCGGCGCAACTGGCGCAGCTGGCGGCGCGGCTGGGCACACGCGGCGATGTCGAACGGTTCATGCAAGGGGAAAAGGATGCGCGGCGGATCTTCTTTCGCGATGCGGGCGATCTGACCGATCAATTGCAGCGTTGGCGCGGCAAGCGGCTGGAACGGCTGGTCGCCAAGCTGATGGGGCTGCACCAGTCGCTGCTCGCCAACAGCCAGTCGGCGCAAATGCTGCTGTCGCAGGGTCTGGCGGAAATTACGCGCGCCGCCGCGCCCAAACGCTGATCCCCGAACGCCGAACGGATCACTGCGGGACGGAGAACCGCCCGGTCACGCGGCCATTGCCGTTGGCGGTGCCGATCCGCCCATCCGCCTCGTCCACGATGGCCGACGATCCGCTGGCCGCGCCGTCCACGCTGGATACGCCGCTGACCAGATCGATGGTCAGCCGCCCGCCATTCAGCGTATCGCCCCCGCGCCGCAGCCGGACATTGCCTGCCATCGTGATGATGCGCCGGTTGAAATCATACACCGCCGCGTCGCCCGTCGCGACTTCGCTGCCGCGCGACACACGCACGCCGCCGGTGGCCATGATGCGCTGTATTTCGAGCGATCCGGCATCGGTATAGGTCAGGATGGTGCGCGCCGATTGCAGGCGCAATCCGGCTTGCGTGATATCGACATTGCCCGACAGGATGACGCGGTTTTCACGATCCTGCCATTCGGTGCGCGATGCGGCGAAATCCACCGGCGCGCGCGAATTGTGCGCGGCGATCCCCTGCGCATAGGCGTGCAGTCCGCCGAAGCCCGCGATCGTCGCGACGAAGCCGATCGTGGCCGAACGCAAAGCAGTCGTCGTCAGTCGCGCCATTACGGTGCCCTCAATTTGCCGGGGACCATGCGGCCCCTGGTGTTGCCATCCAGCACGATGGTCCGTGCCGCCAGATCGCCGCGCATCCGGTCCGCGCGGAATGTGCCTGCCGGTATCATTCCGCTGACCCCGTTGCGCCCGCGCATTTCCTGCGCCGCCAGATCGACGGAGACGCCGCGCGCCACCATGTTGTACCCATCCGCCGTGGTCAGCCGAACGTCGCCATCGACGTTCATCAGTTGCGGCGTCAGGGCGTAACTGCCCGCAGGCGCCGCCAGCCGCGCCGGCCCTTCCGGCAGCAGGATGCGCGCGATCATATCTTCCATCCGCACGATCCCTTCCGCCTGCGATTTCTGCACCGCATCGCCCGCCATGATCGAAAACGGCCGCCCGATGTCGTCGCGCCCGCGATACATGGCATTGGACACGCTGGCGCGTTCGTCGATCATCGCGACCTTGTTCCGGTCGAGCAGGAAGCTGACCTCACCGCGCGGGGACAAGGGCGTGATCAGCATCAGGGCGGCCAGCACCCCGACCCCCATCGGCAGGACCGCACCGAGCAGTTTGACCAGCCGATCGTGCGACCCGCCGGGCGCGGCGAAGCGTTGCCGCGCGCTGCGACGCGCGGTTGCCTGCACGGTTTCTGATCGGATCGTATCGGTCACTGCTGTCGTTTGCCCGTTGTTCTAGAGGCCACCTTACATGTGGCTGAAAATATCCTGTTCCGCCCATCCCGCAATGTCGAGCCGGGCGCGAGTGGGCAGGAAATCGAAACATGCCTGCGCCAGTTCGCTGCGCCCTTCGCGTTCCAGCCGAACCTGCAATATATCCTTCATCCGGTGCAGGAAACGCACGTCGGACGCTGCATAATCGCGCTGCGCCGCAGAGATGTCGTCCGCCCCCCAATCCGAGGATTGCTGCTGTTTTGACATGTCTTCGCCCAACAGCTCCTGAACCAGATTCTTCAATCCGTGCCGATCGGTGTAGGTGCGGACCATCTTGCTGGCGATTTTGGTGCAGAACACCGGCGCGGCCATCACGCCCATATAATATTCGATCGCGGCCAGGTCGAACCGCGCGAAATGATACAGCTTCACTCGCGCCGGATCGGCCAGCACGGCTTTCAGATTGGGCGCGGCGTAATCGCTGCCGTTTGCGAAGCGAACCAGATGTTCGTCGCCCCCGCCGTCGCTGATCTGCACGACGCACAACCGGTCGCGCCGGGTGACGAGGCCCATCGTTTCGGTATCGACGGCAACGGGTCCGGGCGCAAGCACATCGGCGGGCAAGTCTTCTTCGTGGAAATGTACGGTCATGCCGCTTGCCCTACGCGCTGCGGCGGGGGAGGGGAAGGGCGATGAACGAGGATGCCATTCCCGAAAGCTGGCGCGGCGCGCTGGAACCTGCGCTGGCGGCGGAGCAGGCGCGGCGGCTGGGCGGTTGGCTTCGGGCGGAAGAAGCGGCGGGCAAGGCGATCTATCCGCCCGCAGGATCGCGGTTGCGCGCGCTGGAACTGACGCCGCTGGACGGCGTGAAGGTCGTGATATTGGGGCAGGATCCCTATCACGGGCCGGGGCAGGCGCATGGGCTGGCTTTCTCCGTCCCTGCCGGAGTGCGCGTGCCGCCGTCGCTTGCGGAATATCTATCGCGAACTGGCGGACGATATCGGCTGCGCCGTCCCCGCGCATGGCGATCTGACCGCTTGGGCGGGATCGGGCGTGCTGCTGCTCAACACGACGTTGACGGTGGAGGACGGCCGCGCGGGCAGCCATGCGAAACGCGGCTGGGAAGCGATCACCGATGCGGTGGTCGCCGCCGTCGCCGCGCGCGACGTGCCCACGGTTTTCGTCCTGTGGGGCAATCACGCGCAAGCCAAAATGGGGCAGGTGGCGGGTTTGTCCGACGATGGCCCGCATCTGGTGCTGCGATCCGTGCATCCCAGCCCCCTATCGGCCCGGCGGGGGTTTTTCGGATCGAAACCGTTCAGTCGGGCGAATGCGTTTTTGGAAAGTGCGGGGCGGGGCGGGGTGGATTGGTGCGCCGTGTAGCGCGCCTCGTCGTGTTTTGCGCGCCCATCGTTTGCAAGTGAAGCAAGGTCTTCGCACCCCCTCATCCCCTCACGAACGAACGAACCTACCCTTTGAACATCATCGCGGCAGAGTGGTCGCGCCCATCAGCGCCTCGTCCACTGCGCGCGCCGCCTGGCGTCCTTCGCGGATGGCCCACACGACCAGGCTTTGCCCGCGCCGCATGTCGCCGCATGCGAATACGTTGTCGGCGCTGGTGCGATAGCTGAACGTGTCGGCATGGACATTGCCGCGATCCGTCAACGCCACCGCCGACTGATCGAGCAGACCCGCCTTCAACGGCCCGACGAAGCCCATGGCGAGCAAGATCAGGTCGGCTTTCAAAGTGAACTCGCTGCCCGCGACTTCCTCCATCGCGCCATCGCGCCATTCGACGCGCACGCATTCCAGCCCGGTGACATCGCCATCCGTCCCGATCACGCGTTTGGTCAGCACGGCGAAATCGCGGTTCGCCCCCTCCTGATGGCTGGAACTGGTCCGCATTTTCAGCGGCCAGTTGGGCCAGGTCAGCGCCTTGTCTTCTTTTTCAGGCGGCTGCGGCATGATTTCCAATTGGGTCACGCTGGCAGCGCCCTGCCGGTTGGACGTGCCGACGCAATCGCTGCCCGTATCGCCGCCGCCGATCACTACCACATGCTTGTCCGTTGCGGTCAGCGTGCCGCGCGGGGCGGCACGCAGTTCGTCGTCGCCCGCATTGCGTTTGTTCTGCTGGCTGAGGAATTCCATCGCCAGGCGCACGCCGTTCAGTTCCGCGCCGGGTATATCCATCCGCCGCGCATTTTCCGCGCCGCCCGCCAGCACCACGGCATCGAAATTGTCCTGCAAGCTGGCGAAGGAGATATCGACGCCCACTTCCTTGCTGGTTTTGAACTGCACCCCTTCCGCCTCCATCTGAACGGCGCGGCGGTTGATGAGGTGTTTTTCCATCTTGAAATCGGGGATGCCGTATCGCAGCAAACCGCCCAGCCGGTCCGATTTTTCGAACACGGTCACGGCATGGCCGGCCCGTGCGAGCTGCTGCGCGCATGACAGGCCGGCGGGGCCGGAGCCGACGACCGCCACCGACTTGCCGGTCTTGGTTTCGGGCGGCATGGGCACGACCCACCCTTCGTCCCAGCCGCGATCGATGATGGCCTGTTCGATGCTTTTGATGGTCACCGGATTGTCGGTGATGTTGAGCGTGCAGGCCGCTTCGCACGGGGCGGGGCAGATGCGGCCGGTGAATTCGGGGAAATTGTTGGTGGAATGGAGGACCGCGAGCGCGTTCTTCCAGTCGCCTTCATAGACGAGGTGGTTCCAGTCCGGGATGATGTTGTTCACCGGGCAGCCATTGTGGCAATAGGGAATGCCGCAATTCATGCAGCGGCTGGCCTGCGATTTCAGCTCGTCTTCCGGCGGGGTCGCCGTGAATTCGCGATAGTTTTTCAGCCGGTCTTCGGGCGCGAGATAATCCCGTTCGCGCCGGTCGAATTCCAGAAATCCCGTTTCCTTACCCATTATGTGTCAGTCCGTTTGAAATGTAACCCGTCATCCCAGCGAACGCTGGGATCGGTCGCAAGTGTGGCGCATGATCGGTAACGATCCCAGCTTTCGCTGGGATGACGGTTGGGAGTGAATGGGGTAATATCCATCATTCCGCTGCCACGCTGGCCGCCTGGGCGTTCTCGGTTTCAAGCTGACGCAGCGCGCGGTCGTAATCGCGCGGCATGATCTTCACGAATTTCGCTTGCGCCAGTTCCCAGTTCGCCAGCATCTGGGCGGCCCGCTCGCTACCGGTATGAAGCTTGTGCCGTTCCAGCAGCACTTTCAGACGCGCGGCGTCATGGCGCAACGGATCGCCCATTCCGTTGTCGAGCACGCTGGCGCTGCGCTGTTTGGGATGGCCGCCTTCGCCCATCGGGCCGTCTTCGTCGCCCAGCTCCGACAGCGGATGCAGATCGACCATCGCCCGGTTGCACAGCGCGCCGAACGTGCCGTCCTCGTCGAAGACATAGGCGATGCCGCCACTCATTCCGGCAGCGAAATTGCGTCCCGTTTTGCCCAGCACGACGACCACACCGCCGGTCATGTATTCGCAGGCATGGTCGCCTGCCCCCTCCACCACCGCGATCGCGCCCGAATTTCGCACCGCGAACCGTTCGCCCGCCACGCCGTTGAAATACGCCTCGCCCGCGATCGCGCCGTACAGAACGGTGTTGCCGACGATGATGTTGGCGGCGGGGTCGCGGGTCGTGCCCGATGGCTGGCGCACCACGATGCGCCCGCCCGACAACCCCTTGCCGACGTAGTCGTTGGCATCGCCGGTCAGATCGAGCGTGACCCCATGCGCGAGCCATGCGCCGAAGCTTTGCCCGGCCACGCCCGTCAGATTGATGCGGATGGTGTCCGGCGCCAGGCCGCGATGGCCATGCGCGCGAGCGATTTCACCCGACAGCATCGCGCCTACGGTGCGGTTCACGTTTCGCACCGGCAAATCCAGCACCACCGTCTCGCCGCGTGCGATGGCAGGTTCGCACGCCGCGATCAGGTCGTTGTCCAGTGCCCCGCCAAGCCCATGATCCTGCGTTTGCGTGTGATACAGGCTGCCCGTCTCCGGCACGTCCACGCGGTGCAGCAGGCGCGACAGATCGACCCCGTCCGCTTTCCAGTGGCGTTCGACGCGGGTGTTGTCGATCCGGTCCACCCGGCCGACCATTTCATCGACCGTGGCGAAGCCCATTTGCGCCATGATGCCGCGCAATTCCTCCGCCACGAAGAAGAAGTAGTTGATGACGTGTTCGGGCGTGCCGGTGAACCGCTTGCGAAGCTCGGGATCCTGCGTCGCCACCCCCACCGGGCAGGTGTTCAAATGGCATTTGCGCATCATGATGCAGCCCGCCGCGATCAGGGGTGCGGTGGCGAAACCGAACTCGTCCGCGCCCAGCAATGCGCCGATCGCAACGTCGCGCCCGGTCCGCAAACCGCCATCGACTTGCACCGATATGCGGGCGCGCAGATCGTTGAGGAGCAGCGTCTGCTGCGTTTCCGCCAGCCCGATTTCCCATGGGGAACCGGCATGGGTCAGGCTGGTCAAGGGGGATGCGCCCGTGCCGCCTTCGTAACCCGAAATGGTCACATGGTCCGCGCGCGCTTTCGATACGCCCGCCGCCACCGTGCCGACGCCGACTTCGGACACCAGTTTCACCGAAACGCGCGCGCTCGGCTGCACGTTTTTCAGATCGTGGATCAGCTGGGCGAGGTCTTCGATGGAATAGATGTCGTGATGCGGCGGGGGGGAGATCAGGCCGACGCCCGGCGTGGAATGACGCACGGCGGCAATCTGCTTGTTCACCTTGTGGCCGGGCAGCTGCCCACCTTCGCCGGGCTTCGCACCTTGCGCCATCTTGATTTGAATATCGTCCGAATTGACGAGATATTCGGTCGTCACGCCGAACCGCCCGGACGCGACCTGCTTGATCCGGCTGCGCTTGCTGTCGCCATTCGCCATCGGGGTGAAGCGTTCCGCCTCCTCCCCGCCTTCGCCCGTGTTCGACCGTCCGCCGATGCGGTTCATGGCCAGCGCCATCGTCGTATGCGCCTCGTGCGAGATGGAGCCGTAGCTCATCGCCCCGGTGCTGAACCGTTTGACGATTTCGGACGCCGGTTCCACCTGATCGAGCGGCAGCGGATCGTTCGCCGGTTTGAATTCCATCAACCCGCGAATGGTCAGCAGCCGTTCCGACTGTTCGTTGATGCTCGCCGCATATTCGTCGTAATTGGCGGGATTGTTTCCGCGCACGGCGTGCTGCAGATTGGCGACGCTGGTCGGGGTCCACACATGATCTTCCCCGCGCAGGCGATATTGATAGATGCCGCCTGCATCCAGCATGGATTTGTAAACCGGATCGTCACCATAGGCGAGCGTGTGGCGGCGCACGGATTCCTCCGCAACCTGCGCCAGGCCGACCCCCTCGATCGTGGTCGCCGTGCCTTTGAAATACTGGTCCACGAAATCGGACGACAGGCCGACCGCGTCGAATATTTGCGCCCCGCAGTATGACTGGTACGTCGATATGCCCATCTTGGACATGACTTTCAAAATGCCCTTGCCGACCGCTTTCACGTAATTGGCCAGCACCTCATCGGCGGTCAGATGCGCGAATTTGCGGACGCGCAATTCCTCCATCGTTTCCAGCGCGACGTAGGGGTTGATGGCTTCGGCTCCGTAACCCGCCAGCACGCAGAAATGGTGCACTTCGCGCGCTTCCCCGGTTTCCACGACCAGCCCGGTCTGCATCCGCAAACCCTGCCGGACCAGATGATGATGCACCGCCGCCGTCGCCAGCGCGGCGGGAATGGGAATGCGCGATTTGCTCTGCGTGCGGTCGGACAGGATCAGGATGTTGTGATCCTGCAGCACCGCTTCGGTCGCGGCCCAGCACATTTCCTTGATCGCCTGCGCCAACCCGTCCGCGCCGCTGGCCGCTTCCCAGGTGATATCGACCGTTTCGGTGCGGAACGCGCCGTCCAGCACCCGTTCGACGGAGCGGATCTTCGCCAGATCGTCATTCGTCAGGATCGGCTGGCTGACTTCCAGCCGTTTGTGCAGGCCCGCCGCATTGCCCAGCAGGTTCGGGCGCGGGCCGATGATCGACAGCAGGCTCATCACCAATTCCTCGCGAATCGGATCGATCGGCGGATTGGTCACCTGCGCGAAGTTCTGTTTGAAATAATCGTAAAGCAGGCGCGATCGGCCCGACAGCACGGCAAGCGGGGTGTCCGTGCCCATCGACCCGATCGGGTCTTCCCCGTTCATCGCCATCGGTTCCAGGAAACGCATGATGTCTTCCTGGGTGTAGCCAAACGCCTGTTGCGCTTCGAGCAAAGTAGGCGTCGCCTGATTTTCGTCCTGCGGCAATTCGTCGAATTCCGGGTCGATCTGCTCCAGCTCGTCGAGCTGATATTGCGTCCGTTCCAGCCATTTGGCGTAAGGCTTCGCGCCCGCCAGGCTGGATTTCAGCTCCGCATCTTCGATGATGCGCCCTTCGTCCAGATCGATCAGCAGCATCTTGCCCGGCTGCAACCGCCATTTGCGCGTAATGTCGCTTTCGGCGAAGGGCAGCACGCCCAATTCGCTGGCGAGGCAGACGATGTCGTCTTTCGTCACGACGAAGCGGGCGGGGCGAAGACCGTTGCGGTCCAAGGTCGCGCCGATCTGGCGGCCATCGGTGAAACAGACCGCCGCGGGGCCATCCCACGGTTCCATCATCGCGGCGTGATATTCGTAGAAGGCGCGGCGTTCGCCGTCCATCAGGGCATTTTTCGCCCACGCTTCGGGCATCAGCACCATCATCGCATGGGCCAGCGAATATCCGCCCGCCACCAGCAGTTCCAGCGCATTGTCGAGGCAGGCCGTGTCCGACTGCCCGTGCGGGATCAGTGGCCACATCTTGTCGAGATCGGGGCCGAGCAACTCGCTTTCCATCGTCCGGCGGCGCGCATTCATCCAGTTCACATTGCCGCGAACCGTGTTGATCTCGCCATTATGCGCGACGAAGCGATAGGGATGGGCCAGCCGCCAGCTGGGGAACGTGTTGGTCGAAAAGCGCTGATGGACAAGGCCCAGCGCCGATACGCAGGCGGGATCGCGCAGATCGTCGTAGAATGAGCTGACCTGATTGGCGAGCAGCAGCCCCTTATAGACGATGGTCCGGCTGGAAAAGCTGGGGATGTAGGTTTGCGTCAGGCCGGGCAGATCGTGCTTGTCCGCCAAAGCCGCCAGCGGGTTCAACGTCTGTTTGCGGATTACCACCAGCTTGCGTTCGAAGGCGTCCTGATCCGCGCAATCGGGCCCGCGTCCGACGATGCATTGACGCATGACCGGCATGGAATCCACCACCGCCTTGCCCAGACCGGCCAGCGTGGTGGGCACGTCGCGCCAGCCGATTACCGTCTGCCCTTCCTTGACGATGAATTTTTCCAACTGCTGCGTCACGAAATCGCGCGCGGCACGGTCCTGCGGCATGAAACATTGCGCGACGGCGTATTCGCCGGGCTGGGGCAGGGTCAGCCCGGCATCGCCCGCCCATGCACGCAGCAGCGGATCGGGGATCTGCAGCAGGATGCCCGCCCCATCGCCCAGCAGCGGATCCGCGCCGACGGCGCCGCGATGATCGATGTTGGACAGGATTTCCAACGCCTGCGTGACGATGGCGTGGCTGCGTTCACCCTTGATATGCGCGACCATGCCGACACCGCAGGCGTCGTGTTCGTTGCGGGGATCGTACAATCCCTGGCGATCGGGCAGACCCATCGGGCGGCTCCATTCCTGTCAGTGGCCATGACCTTCGCACGCGACCCTTGTGGGGGAAGGGGCGACGGGGTGAGCCTTGCGTTTCCAAACACCATTCTGCGCGGGGACGCAGGTTTTATGTCGTTTGGAACGGCATTGCCGACATGAAGTGATTATTGCAACTGCGAACAGGCAATAATGCTTTGCCCGAACCGAAGGGCATCTATGTGACGCAAATCGTAACTACCCGCTCATGCGTTGCAGTTTTTCCAGCGCATTGCGAAGCGCCTGTTCCGTTTCACTGGGGGCCGGGCGTTGCGTACTTTGGAACATGGGGGTCGGCGATGCGGGAGTGGCATCGGTTTCATCGTCGATGGTTGCGGGTATGTTCGCGATCTGCGTATGTTCGGGCGTGAATTCCACCGGTTCGGGTGGCCGCGAAGCCGACTTCTCCGCATTCGGGAACACGACCACGGATTCGGGCAAGGCGTCTTCGCCGACGTCGGCGTCATCAATGTCGCCATCCTCGATCCGCACGAATTCGCGCGGCGGCTGACTGCGCGACGGCATTGACAGGAGAAACGCAGCGCCCGGTTCATCCTGTGCGGCGATATCGTCATCGCTGTCACCATCGTCGCTGCCATTGTCACTGACCGATTCCGGCGGAGCGGCGAAGGAAGGGAAGGACAGATCCAACACATCGTCGTCATCATCATCATGGGTGTCGCCGTCCAGCCCGCCATTGTCGGCGGCGATCGGGCGCAGGAAATCGGGAATTGCGCTCAATGCGGCGAAATCGGGGGTGGGCTCCGCCTCGACCTTCGGGTTCGGAGCGGGTGAAGATGCGGCAGCGTTCTGTGATGACGCATCGGTTGCAGCGAGGGAACCGAAGGACGGCAGGTTGAGCGGTGCATCGGCTTCGCGCGCGGCAGCTTCGGCACGGTCTCGCTCTTGTGCTTCCGCTTCGGCGCGCGCCGTTTCCTCGCGGTCGCGATGGGATTTCAGCGCATGGGCAAACCGTTCGACCAACGCGACCATGTCGAGGTCGTTCAACGATGAGCCGTCAGGTGCGGTATGATGGGGCGCAGGCTGCGCGACATTCGCCAGTTCTGCGGTTTGCGCGGCAAACTCGGCCACGGCGTCGGCGTCGTCTGCCACGAAGTTCGTTTCGAATGTCGGGGCGGTTTCCATCGTGGTCAAATCCAAAGCTTCTTCGTTATTTGTATCGCTGGCAGCATCGAACGCCGGCTTGAACACCTGGTCTTGCGCGGGATCGATGGCCGCCGTGTCGGGCGTGTAGTCGGCGGCATAGGGGTCCGCGCCGGGCAGCGGCACATCCACCAGATAATCGCTGCGGGCGTTTTCGTCGGTAACGGACAGGCGGCGGCGGCGGCCGTTCAGATTTTCTTGTTTCGCGCCGGAACCGTCCTGCTTCGGCGCATCGGCAACCGGTTCGTCCAGCCCTTGCGATCCCAGTTCCTCCATTGCGGAAATCGGGCGGTTGACGGGCCGTCCGGCGGAAAACGGCGCGGGGTGGGATTGCACCGGGCGGCGGCTGCGTTTGGGCGCGGGAACCATGTTGCCACTCACTTTGCGGGCAAGCAGATATCCCGCAGCCGCACCGGCGATCGCGGCGGCGCAAGCGATCATCAGATGCGCGGTGAAGCCCAGCGGCGGGGCGGTCGATGCGATCAGGGACGGCAGGTTGATCGCGGTGACCAGCCTTTCGAACAGGGCGCTGGGCAGCACGAACGTGCCCAACCCGAACAGGGCCGCGAACCACAGCGCGACGATGGCGGGAAACAGCGGGTGCGCGCTGATGGGCGCGCTGCGATTGGCGTCGCTGCCATCCGTGGCCGACAGCCGTTCAATAAAGGAATTTGGTGTCACCACGTTGCGTCGATCCCTGTTCCATTCGCCCCTGGCCTTCGCATGTTACGCGGCGGCTGGGACGAACCTTGTTGACCGTTCGTCTAGCAAGCGATGGTAAACGGATTGATAACGATAAATATTTCGCGCCCAATCGTGGTTGGCCGCGACATGGGCGGCGGCACGCTCGCGCATGGCGGGCCATTGCCCGCGCGCCGCGATCAGGGCGATCAGGCTGCCCGCCATCGCAGTCGGGTCGTCGGCGGGAAACAGCACGCCCGTTTCGCCGTCCACTGATCAGTTCGCGGTGGCCGCCGACATCGCTGGCCGCGACCAGCCGCCGCTGCGCCATCGCCTCCAATGGTTTGAGCGGGGTGACCAGATGCGTCAGCCGGCTTGCCTTGCGCGGATAGGCGAGGATGTCGATCAGGGAATAATACCGCTCGACCTCGCCATGGGGAACGCGCCCGGTGAAATGAATGGCCTGTGCCGCGCCGCTGGCCGCTGCGCCCGCGCGCAGGGCGTCGTCCATCGGCCCGCCGCCCACCAACAGCAATTGTGCATCGGGGATTTCGGCACGAATTTGCGCCATCGCCGCAATCAGATCGTCCAGCCCTTCATAATCGTAGAAGCTGCCGATGAAGCCGATGACCGGCCCCTGCCCAAGTTCCAGTTGCGCCGACAGCGCCCCATCGCGCGCGGGCGGGGTTCCGAACATCGCCATATCGACGCCGTTGGGGGACACGCCGATCTTGTCCGCCGCAACGCCGCGGCCGATCAGATCGTCGCGCAAGCCGTTGCAGATTGTGAAAATCGCATCCGCGCCCGCCACCACCCGGTTTTCCAACGCGCGAGTCATGCGGTATTTTACCGATCCTTCACGGCCCGTCAGATTGCCGACGGCGGCATCTTCCCAGAATGCGCGGATTTCATAGACCAGCGGCAGGTCATGCCGCCGCGCCGCCCGCAGCGCCGCCAGGCCGCAGATCGCGGGCGAATGCGCGTGCAGGATGTCCGGCCGCCAATCGGCGATCGCACCGTCGATACTACGCGCGAACGCCGCGATCTCGCGCCATTCGCGCAAACCCGCCGGTCCGTACGGTTCGCCGTCGGTGCGATAGAATTGCAGTCCGTCCTCATGGTCGAGAGCGTCCGTCTGCCGCCCTTCCTGCCGCTGCCCGGTCACGCCGCGCACCTGCGTTCCCGCGGCCTCCAGCGATTTCATGATGGCGCGCGTGCGGAAGGTGTAGCCGCTGTGCAGCGGCAGCGAATGGTCGAGGACGTGCAGGATTTTCAGGGGCGCGGCGGTCATGGCGGGCATATTTGCCACGATAGGCTTAACGCCGCGTCAACCGCCCGGTGATAGGCGATCGCATCGGTCCGGCCATTCCGGCGCGGCCACGGGGTTCATCGCGCCATCATGTCCGGTCGCAAGCATTGATCGATTATTTCGCCCTGGCGCTGGCGCATGGCCTGATCGTGATCGCATTGTGGCGCTTGTCCGGCGACGACGCGCTGGACGAGGATCCCGCACTGCCCGCACCCCGAAAACGCGGTTTCCGCCCACGCTCCGACACGGCCTCCTCTTCCAAGCCCACGCCAGCCCGCAACCGGACGATCACGCAGGGCGCGCGCGATGCTTGATCTGGCGCTGTTCGCCTTCGTGATGGCGTTTCTGGTCGTCGGCATCCGCCGGCCGTTCGTATGGGTGCTGGCGTATCTCTATATCGATATCCTCGCGCCGCAGAAAATCGGCTGGACGCTGACCCCGGCTCTGCCGATTTCGCTGATCGCGTTCTGCGCCGCATTCGGCGGCTGGCTGCTATCCGATCCGAAACGCGGCGCGGGTTTCACGTTCCGGCAGGGGCTGATGCTGGCCCTGCTCGCCTATTGCGCGTTCACGACGGCGGGGGCCGAATTTCCCGAAGCGGCGCTGGAGAAATGGGAATGGGTCTGGAAAGCGTTGGTGTTCGCGATCTTTTTGCCCCTGACGCTAACCACGCGATTGCGGCTGGAGGGGGCGGCGCTGATCATGGTGCTGACGGTCAGCGCGATCATCATCAGTGCCGGGCTGAAAACCGCGGCGGGCGGGGGCGGGTATGAAAGCCTGTATTTCTTCGTCAACGACAATAGCGGCCTTTATGAATCGAGCACGCTGGCGACCGTCGCCATTTCCATCATTCCATTGATTATCTGGTTCACCCGCCACGGCACGGTCTTCGCGCCCGACTGGCGAGTGAAGGCGTTCGCATATGCCCTGATCTTCGCTTGCCTGCTGCTGCCGATCGGAACGGAAGCGCGCACGGGGCTGCTGTGCATCGCGGCGCTTGGCGTGCTGGCCCTGCGCGATGCGAAACGGCGATTGACCTTCATCGTCGCGGGTGCGGCGCTGGGTCTGGCGGCGCTGCCGTTTCTGCCCGCGAGCTATTACGAACGGATGGCGACATTGGGCAGCCCGGCGGGGGACGAATCCGCCTCCACACGGGTTGCGGTGTGGAGCTGGACTTTGGATTATGCCGGAGAACATCCGCTCGGCGGCGGGTTCAACGCCTATCTCGGCAACCGTTTCACGTACGACATGCCGGTGGTCGGAAGGGGAAGGGAACACGACCAGCGTGGAATATCGCGAAGTCGTGGACGAGGCGCGTGCCTATCATTCGGCGCCGTTCGAAATGCTGGGCGAACAGGGCTGGCCCGGCCTGACGCTGTGGCTGCTGCTGCAACTGACGGGCGTGTGGCAGATGGAACGGCTGCGGCGGCGATGGCGCAACAGGAATGGCACGGGCGAGACATGGCTGGCCCCGCTCGCCAGTGCGTTGCAGACGGGGCAGATCGTCTATCTGGTCGGATCGCTGTTCCAGGGCATCGCCTATCAACCCTTCATCCTGATGCTGATCGGTCTGCAATGCGCGCTGTGGACCTATTGCAAGCGCCTCGAATTGGTGCGTGCCCCCGATGCCGCACCGAATAAACGGCACGGTCCGCGCCATGCCGTAACGACACGCGAGCCCGCGTTGCGCTGACCGGAACGATGCGCCATGACGGGCGTCATTGTATGGAAGCAACAAAGGAGCGCACCCCAATGTCCCCGCAGGAAATCCAGGCCAAGATCGGCGAAACCATCGGCACGTCGGAATGGGCCGAAATGAGCCAGGAACGCATCAACCAGTTCGCAGAAGCGACGGGCGATCACCAGTTCATCCATATCGACGAGGAAAAAGCCAAGATGACGCCGTTCGGCGGCACGATCGCGCATGGCTTCCTGACGCTTTCCATGATCCCCTACCTCACCGCGAACAGCGATGTGCCGCGCGTGGACGGCATCAAGATGGCGGTGAATTACGGCGGCAACAAAACGCGCTTCATTTCCCCCGTTCGCAGCGGCAAGAAGATACGCGGCCACTGGAAACTGACCGAAATGACCGAAAAGCGGCCCGGCCAGTGGCAGCAATCGTGCGAAATCACCATCGAGATCGAAGGCGAGGACAAGCCCGCGCTGATCTGCGAATGGATGACGCAGTACTTCGTCTGAGGCTGCCGTCATCCCAGCGCAGTCTGGGATCGCTCGCAACAAAGCGCCAACTTTACATCGATCCCAGCTTTCGCTGGGATGACGACCATCTATTCAAAAGGAACTTCTTATGTCCCGTGACGCAGTCATCGTTTCCACCGCCCGCACCGCCATCGGCCGCGCTTACAAGGGGGGCTTCAATTCCACCGCCGGGCCGACGCTCGGCTCCTATTCCCTGAAAGCCGCTGTCGAACGCGCCGGGATCGAAGGCGCGGAAGTCGCCGACGTGGTCTGGGGCAGCGCGCTGCAGCAGGGCACGCAGGCGGGCAATCTGGGCCGTCAGGTCGCGCTGCGTTCCGGCCTGCCGATCACCGTGTCGGGTATGACGATCGACCGGCAATGTTCCAGCGGACTGATGAGCATCGCCACTGCCGCAAAGCAGGTCATCACTGACCGGATGGACATCGTCGCCGCCGGTGGTCAGGAATCGATCAGCCTGGTGCAGACGCCGGAAATGCGCGTCGCGCCCGACCGCGAACTGATCGCGATGCACAACGACGTCTACATGCCGATGCTGCAGACCGCCGAAACCGTGGCCAAACGGTACGGCATCACGCGCGAGGCGATGGACGAATACGGCCTGCAGAGCCAGCAACGCACCGCCGCCGCGCAGGAAGCGGGCAAGTTCGACGACGAAATCGTCTCCGTCTCCACCACGCATAAGGTGAAGGACAAGGAAACCGGCGAAATCAGCGACGTCGATATCACCATCGACAAGGATGAAGGCAACCGCCCATCGACCACGCTGGAAGGGCTTGCAGAAACTGAACCCCGTGATGGGCCCCGACATGACGATCACGGCGGGTAACGCCTCGCAACTGTCCGACGGGTCCAGCGCCTGTATCGTAATGGAAGCCAAGGTGGCGGAACAACGCGGCCTGACCCCGCTCGGTCGTTATGTCGGCATGGCAGTCGCAGGGACGGAGCCCGACGAAATGGGCATCGGCCCGGTCGTCGCGATCCCGAAGCTGCTGGAACGCTTCGACCTGAAGATGGACGATATCGGCCTGTGGGAACTGAACGAGGCGTTTGCCGTGCAGGTGCTCTATTGCCGCGACAAATTGGGCATCGATAACGATATCCTCAACGTCAATGGCGGCTCGATCTCCATCGGCCACCCTTACGGCATGACCGGCGCGCGCTGCACCGGCCACGCCCTGATCGAAGGCAAGCGGCGCGGCGCGAAATACGTCGTCGTCACCATGTGCGTCGGCGGCGGCATGGGCGCTGCCGGACTGTTCGAAGTTCTGTGATTGTGAGGGGGCGCGGCCTGCAAAGCTGCGCTCCACTTTGCGTCTTAAGGCAATTTGGACGCGATATGTCACGCCAAAGGAACCGTGGCCCGGGTGGACGGTCCTTATCTGCATGAACTTGCGGAAACTTCCCTCCTTACCGCACTGGCTCGTTCCATCGCGGCGTTTGCGTATTCGCCTGACCTATTTATGGCGTCACCGTCGCCTTCCCGATCTGGACAACCCTCAGCGGTTCACCGAACTGGTGCAGCGCCGAAAGCTTGTGGACCGCGACCCACGAATGCCGCCGCTTGTGGACAAGGTCGCAAGCAAAACCATCGTTTCGCGGTTGCTTGGCGACGACTGGATCATCCCCACGATCTGGACGGGCGACGCCTTGCCTGTCGATCCCCCGTGGCCCTATCCGTTCATCCTGAAGGCCACTCACGGCTGCAACCAGAACGTCGTGTGTCACGACCGAGCGGATGTGGAACGTGCCCGCGTGGTCGCATCGCGTTGGACGGACCGGCCCTATGGCCTGTGGCTCGATGAATGGGCGTATCGCGACCTGCCGCGTGGATATATCGTCGAACCCTATCTGGGCGACGGCGCGACCTTGCCGCTCGATTACAAGATATATGTTTTCGGCGGGGTCGCCGCCTTCGTACAGGTACATTTCGATCGCGGCGGACACCACCGTTGGGTGCTTTACGACAGGAACTGGAACCGGCGGTCGGGTCAGGCGGCTTCATCGACCATGCCGCCGGCCACCCTTGCCGCCATGCTGGCCGGCGCTGAAATGATCGCTGGCGGGTTCGAGTTCGCACGGGTGGATTTCTACGACATTGAAGGGGTTGCTAAATTCGGCGAAGTTACGTTCTATCCGGGTTCCGGGCTGGACCGGTTCGCCACACCGGAACTTGATCGGGAACTGGGCGCGCTTTGGCTGGCGGCCCGTCAGGAACGCCAGCCAATTGTCGAACCGCTCGCCCCCGAGTTAATCACTGCATGATCAGGGTAACGCCAATGGTGCGCGTTCGATAGCCGCACACCGGTGCGGCTATCCATGCGTTCGAATAAACTCATCCACCACCGGCGCGATCTTTCCTCGCCATTTGCTGCCGTTGAAGATGCCGTAATGCCCGGCCCCCTCCGCCAGATAATAGCGCTTCTTGTCATCGGCTAAACCAGTCGCGAGGTCCAGCGCGGCTTTGGTCTGGCCGATGCCGGAGATATCGTCGCGCTCGCCCTCGATCGCCAGGATCGCGGTGTCGGTGATCGCGCCCAGATCGACCCGTTCGCCCCGGTGCATGAATTCGCCTTTCGGCAGGGCATGGGTCTGGAACACCACTTCCACCGTCTGCAGGTAGAACTCCGCCGTCATGTCGCACACGCTGCGATATTCGTCGTAGAAATCCTTGGTCAGATTGGCGCTCGCTTCGTCGCCGGTGCTCAGATGTTTGTACATCTCGTAATGGCTCATCATGTGGTTGCCCAAATTCATCGACATGAAACTGGCCAGCTGCATGAAGCCTGGATAGACGCGCCGCCCCGCGCCCGCATAACGAAACGGCACGGTCGCGATCACCGTGTTGCGGAACCATTCGATGGGCCGGTCCATCGCCATGTCGTTGACGCTGGTTGGCGATTGGCGCGTGTCGATCGGGCCGCCCATCATGGTCAGCGTGGCGGGGCGTGCGGGATGCTTGCCCGCATTCATGATCGCGGTCGCGGCCAGCGCAGGCACGGATGGCTGGCACACCGCCATCAGATGCGCGCGCGCGCCGTCTGCATGATCGGCGATGTGTTCGAGGAATTCGATCAGGTAATCGACGTAATCGTTGAGATCGAACGTGCCCGCATCCAGCGACACCTCGCGCGCATCGTGCCAGTCGGTCACATACACATCCGCATGGTCGATCATGCGTTCCACCGTGCCGCGCAGCAGCGTGGCGAAATGCCCGCTCATGGGCGCGACGATCAGAACCTTGGGGGCGTCGTCTGGCAGATCGTCGCGGGTAAAGCGCAGCAGATCGCCGAAATCGCGGTTCAAAACGATGCTTTCGGTGACCGGATAGTGCGTGCCGTCAAGGGTCACCGCGTCTATGCCAAACGCCGGCTTCCCACGGGGCGCGGCGGCGTGGGAAAACACGTCGAGCGCGGACGCCATCATCGGGGCCATGCCGATATAGCCTGTGGGCAAAGCGGGGTTGGACAGGAACTCCGCCCCGATCCCGGCCATTGCGCTTGCCCCTTCCATCCAGGAACGTTGCAATTCGTAGGCATTGTATAGCATTGGTAAATCCCGACCCGACTGAAGAATATGTTGCGATGCAGCGTGGCGGGAATGGCGGGCGATGGCAACTGCGGAGTTAAGTCCGTTGGCACACTGGTATGTTCGCAGCGTGATCGCTAGATGACACGGCATGAGCGAGCCCGACGCAGCACCGGATGACACCACCGCGCCGAAGGCCAAATCGCTGGGCCCGCTCAAAATGGTGTATGACGCGATCGCGCAATATCCCAGCAAAGTGGCGCTGGCCGCGCTGGCGCTGTTCATCACGGCGGCGGCGACGCTGGCCATCCCCGCGGGCCTGAAACTGATCGTCGATCGCGGCTTTGCCGCTGGCGGCGATCCGTCGGATATCGGGCGCTGGTTCCAGTATCTGCTCATGATCGTAGTGGTGCTGGCGGCGGGCACGGCAATGCGGTTCTATTTCGTCAGCTGGTTGGGGGAGCGCGTGGTCGCGGATATCCGCCTGAATGTGCATCGCAATCTGCTGCGCCTCGCGCCCGGTTTCTACGAAGAGAACAGCCCCAAGGAAATCAGCAGCCGGATGACGAGCGACACCACCCTGATCGAACAGGTGGTGGGCACGACGGTCATCGTCGCGCTTCGCAACATATTGATGGGGATCGGCGGCACGATCTATCTGTTCTACCTCGCGCCGTCGCTTGCCATTTGGCTGGCGGTGGCGATCCCGCTGATCATCATCCCCATCGCCCTGTTCGGGCGGCGTTTGCGCACCGTATCGCGCACCAGCCAGGATCGCGTTGCCGATGTGGGATCGATGGTGTCCGAAGTGCTCGGCGCGATGAAGATCGTGCAGGCGTTCAATCAGGAAGGGCGCGAGGCGGGGCGGTTCGCGCGCGCAGTCGAAAGCACCTTCGACACCGCGCGCAAACGCATTATTCTGCGCGCCGGGATGACCAGCATCATCATCCTGTTCATCTTCGGATCGATCACCGCGATCATGTGGCGCGGCGCGATCGGGGTGGCGAGCGGAGAGATCAGTGGCGGCACGATCCTGGCATTCGTGTTCACCGGCGGACTGGTCGCGGGCGCGTTCGGCGCTTTGACGGAAGTGTATGGCGATCTGCTGCGCGGTGCGGGCGCGGCCAGCCGGTTGAGCGAATTGCTGAAAGAAGTCCCCGACATCGCGCCACCCGCCCGGCCGCAGGCTCTGCCTGTCCCACCGCGTGGCAATCTGTCGTTCCGCAACGTGAATTTTCGTTACCCCACCCGGCTCGATACGCCCGCTTTGATCGATTTCAATCTGGAAGTGGAGCCGGGCGAAACCGTGGCCATCGTCGGCCCGTCGGGCGCTGGCAAATCCACGATATTCCAGCTGGCCCAGCGGTTCTACGATCCGCAGGGCGGCACGATCCGCCTGGACGGCGTGCCGTTGACTGCCGCCGACCCGGCTGAAATCCGTGCGCGGATGGCTTTCGTGCCGCAAGATGGCGTGCTGTTTTCCGCCAATGCGCGCGACAATCTGCGCTACGGCAATTGGGATGCGAGCGACGAGGACATCTGGCAGGCCGCCCGCGATGCCAATGCGGAAGAGTTCCTGCGCGATATGCCCGACGGCCTCGAAACCTATCTGGGCGAAAACGGCACGCGCCTGTCGGGTGGGCAGCAGCAACGCATCGCCATTGCGCGCGCGCTGTTGCGCGATGCGCCGATCCTGCTGCTGGACGAGGCGACGAGCGCATTGGACGCGCAAAGCGAACGGTCGGTGCAGCAGGCGCTCGACCGCCTGATGGCCAGCCGCACCACGCTCGTCATCGCGCACCGTCTGGCCACGGTGCGCGCGGCGGACCGGATCGTGGTGATGGATGGCGGCGGCATAGTGGAACAGGGGCCGCACGCAGAACTGATTGCGCGCGACGGCCTTTATGCGCGGCTGGCATCCCTGCAATTCACTGGGGCCGAGGTGGGATAGAGCCTGGGTTGCGCTTGTAATTGGCGATCGACGTTTCGCCCGACCCCTTCGCGACCCGGTGGCTTGCGAACGACACGAACCGGCGAGACGATGTGGGCCAAGTAACGCCCGTGCAAATTCGACGAACCCCATCGGCCAGCCGACCGGCGTCACCCCCTTGCCGCCGACATTCGCTACGGTCATAAGCGAACCAATCTTTCGCCGTCCGAGGAACCGCATCCATGATCAAAGCCGCCATCACGACCGGAGCCAGCGCGCTCGCTCTCGCCATTGCCGCCCCTGCGATCGCGCAGCCCGCATCCGAAGATGCGAATATGGTCGAAGCGTTGCCGACGATGGAGTTCGGCGAATGGGGCGTCGATCCCGCTTCGCTGGACCCGGCGATCGATCCCGGCGACGATTTCTTCCAATACGTCAACGGCAAATGGATTGCCGAAAACGAATTGCCCGCCGCGTTCGGGCGGTTCGGGGCGTTCAGTTTCCTCAACGAAAAATCGCGCGCCGACGTCAAGACCCTGATCGACGAACTGGTTGCCGGGCAACCTGCCGCCGGTACGGGGGAAGCGCGCATCGTCGATGCCTACAACGCCTATTACGATCAGGGCCGGATCGATGCCGCTGGCATGGCCCCTGCCTATCCGCATCTCGGCCGGATCTTCGGCGCGAAAAACCTGACCGAATTGACGCAGGTGTTCGCCACGCCCGGCTTCCCGTCGTTGATTTCCGCCGGCGTCACGGTGGATAGCAAGAACCCCGACACATACATTCCCTCCGTCGGGTTCGGCGGTATGGGCCTGCCCGACCGCGATTATTATCTGGTCGATAACGAACGCAATGAAACGATCCGCACCGCCTATCGCGAATATCTGGCGTTTCTGCTGGACAAAGCGGGCTACGACGATGCGGAAAACGTGGCGCAGGCGGTGTATGGGTTCGAACGGCAGGTTGCCGGGATCGAATGGGACAAGACCGCCGTTCGCAACAGCGATCTGACTTACAATAAACTGACTCGCGCACAATTGACCGCGCTGTCGGGCGATTTCCCCATCGATACGCTGCTGGCTGCGATGGATCTGGACGATCAGCCGCAATTCCTGATGTCGCAATTGCCGCCCACGGACGAAGAACTGGCGAAGGCCGGCATTTCGCCCGCCGATGCGCCCGGCCTGATCGGCGGCGGTACGCCCGCGATGATGAAGCTGTTGACGCAGACCGATCTGCCGGTGCTGCAAGCCTATCTCGCCGCGCAATTCCTGTCGTCCCACGCCTCGGTCCTGCCGAGCGAAATCGATCAGGCGCGTTTCAATTTTTACGGCACGGTGCTGTCCGGCACGGAGGAGCAGGAGCCGCGCTGGAAACGCGCCATCGGCAACACGCAGGCCCAGTTGGGCGAAGTGCTGGGGAAAGCCTATGCGCAGCGTTATTTCCCCGCCGCCAGCAAAGTCGCGATGGACGATCTGGTAAAGAACCTGCGCGCCGCGATGCGGGAAAGCATCAACGAAAACGAATGGATGACCGCCCCGACCAAAGTGGAAGCGCTGGCCAAGCTGGACAGCTTCAATCCCAAGATCGGCTACCCCGACGAATTCGAAACCTATGACGGGCTGACGATCGACGTCACCGATCCGCTGGCCAACAATCTGTCGGCGGCGAATTGGGCGACGCGGGACAATCTGTCGAAACTGGGCAATCCGGTCGATAAGACCGAATGGTTCATGCTGCCCCAGACGGTGAACGCGTATTACAATCCGGTGTTTAACGAAATTGTGTTCCCGGCAGCCATCCTGCAGCAGCCGTTCTTTGGCGCCGGCGCGGATGCGGCGGTCAATTATGGCGGTATCGGTGCGGTGATCGGCCATGAAATGGGCCATGGCTTCGACGATCAGGGTGCGAAATACGATGCGACCGGCGCGCTTAGAAACTGGTGGGCGGAGGCCGATCTGGCGCAGTTCACCGAACTGGGCGATATGCTGGTCGCGCAATACGATGCCTATTGCCCCTATGATGCGGGCGAAACCTGCGTCAATGGGCGGTTCACTCTGGGTGAGAATATCGGCGATGTCGGCGGCCTGTCGATGGCCTATCGCGCCTATCGCATGTCGCTCAACGGCGAAGAAGCGCCGGTAATCAACGGCCTGACCGGGGATCAGCGGTTCTTCTTGGGCTGGGCGCAGGTGTGGCGTTCCATGCAGCGCGAGGCGACCGGGCGGCAGCGCCTGACGATCGACCCGCATTCCCCCGAAGAATTCCGCGTCAACGGTGCGGTGCGGAACATGGATGCGTGGTACACGGCGTTCGACGTCACGCCGGACGACGATCTGTATCTGCCGCCGGAAGAACGGGTTCGCATCTGGTAGGCGATCCTGCGGCATCGGCGTAAAAAGTTGACATGCCGCGCCCCTTCGCCATGACGCGGGCGCTATGGACAACACGATTACAGCCATCCTGCTCGGCATTCTGGAAGGGCTGACCGAATTCCTGCCGGTGTCCTCAACCGGGCATCTGATCCTGGCGCAATCCATCTTCGGCTATAATCCGGAACAGTGGCGCCAGTTCAATATCGTGATCCAGCTGGGCGCGATCCTGGCGGTGGTCGTCGCTTACTGGTCCACATTCTGGAACATGGGGATGGGTTTGATGCGGCAGGAAACGACCGCGATGCGGTTCGTCCGCAACATCCTGCTCGCTTTCATGCCCGCCGCCGTGATCGGATTGCTGGCGAAAGATGCGATCGACGCCATGCTGGCTGCGCCGATGGTGGTGGCGGTGGCGCTGGTCATCGGCGGCGTCGCGATATTGGTGCTGGAAAAGACCATTCCCGTGCGCGAAGATACCGGCGTCGCTGCGCTGACATGGAAAATGGCGATCGGGGTGGGCTTCGTCCAGTGCCTCGCCATGATACCAGGCACCAGCCGTTCGGGCGCGACCATCATGGGTGCGCTCGCGATGGGGGTGGGGCGCAAGACGGCGGCGGAGTTTTCCTTCTTCCTGGCCGTGCCGACCATGATCGGGGCCGCAACGGTGAAGATACTGGACGATCCCGCCTTGCTCGCAGGCGAGGCGACGATCGGCTGGACCGAAATCGGGCTGGGTTTCGCGGCGGCGTTCGTGGTGGCGCTCGCCGTGATCCGCGCATTCGTCGCCTATGTCAGCCGTCACGGATTTGCGCCGTTCGCCTATTACCGGATCATCGTCGGCGGCGCGGCGATCGTATGGTTGAGCATGAATTAAGGTCGCTTCGCCGCAGCATTCCTCGGCTTCGTTCACGCCCGATCGGGAACCGGCTGCGCCCACACCGGTTGATTGGGCAGACGACGCAACGGACGGAAACACCATGGGAATGCTAATCCTGATGGTGGTGGGCAGCATTTTCGGATGGCTTGCCGCCATCGTAACACAGGCGAAAATGCGCGATACGGTCGCGTTGAACGTGGCGGTCGGCGGTGGAGTCGCCCTGCTGGCGGGTACGATGACCTATGACGGGCCGATCCTGTCGGGCATCAGCGCCACGGGACTGATTGCGGCCATTATCGGGTCCATAGTCGCGTTGACCGTGCTGGGTTTTACGCAACGCCGCACCATATTCTGAACACATTTTATCACATTTTCGCCGTTTTTCTCTATCCAGCCATCTGAAGGCTTGGTAGGCAGGTGATCCAGATTCCAAAGAAGGGGAATAATGATGAAGAGCATTTTCAAATCCGCAATGGTTACCTCCGTTGCCGTTCTCGGCCTCAGCGTCGCCGCATGTGACAGCGCCGCCGAAAACGAAATGGAAGACAACGCGGAACAGATGGAAGACAACGCTGACATGGAAATCGACGCCATGGAAGATTCCGGCGCGATCACCGATGACACCGCCGACGCGATGGAAGATAATGTCGACGCTGAAGCCGAAGCCATGGAAGAGCAGGCCGACGCAATGGACGCCGAACCCACCTGATTTCGGATAACCGAACGAAAAACCGGCGTTGGAGCGATCCAGCGCCGGTTTTTGTTTGTCCAGCTTACGCAAAGTGGCGTGGCACGATGTTCAAGGCGTGAAGCGCCTGGCGTGCATTTCAGAGTGTATGGCTCAGGGTCTGTAACTCAGGGTGGAAGCGTCAGGTCGGCACGGCCCCGCTGCCGCGCCCACCGCGCAACAGATATTCCTGCGTTCCGCGATGCACCACATTATCAACGTCGATGATTGCGGAATTGGCGTAAGTGAAGCTGGGCGACAGATTGCGATACAACCGGTCGAAATCGCGGCTGACCGTCTGGCGATAGAGATCGTCGAAACTTTCGATCACGAAATAGGTCGGCTGCAGATCATCGATTACGTAATCGGTTCGCATGACGCGATCGACGTTCAGCATAATGCGGTTGGGGCTGTCGCCTTCGGTCGCGAACACCACTTCGGTCGGCCCCGACAGGATACCCGCGCCATAGGCGCGCACTTCGCCCCCTTCCATCATCAGGCCGAATTCCACGGTGTACCAATAGAGCGCACCCAATGCTTTCAACCGATTGTACCGCATCGCCTTCCATCCGGCGCGGCCATATTCCTGCATGTAATCGGCATAGACCGGATCGGTCAGCATCGGCACATGGCCGAACACGTCGTGAAACACGTCCGGTTCCTGAATGTAATCGAACGTGTCGCGCGTGCGAATGAAATTCCCGGCGGGAAACCGGCGATTGGCGAGATGCCAGAAAAACACCTGATCGGGAATCAGCATCGGTACGGGCACGACGCTCCAGCCGGTCAGCCGATCCAGCTCCTGAGACATAGCGGCGAATTCCGGCACGCCGCCGCGCCCTAGATCGAGCTTGTCCAGCCCAGCCATGAACGCCGATGCGGCCCTGCCGGGCAGCACCTTCATCTGCCGCGCGAACAGCTCGTCCCAAATCGCGTCATCCGCGCTGTCGTAACGCGTCTGTTCGGGTTCGAGCCAGTCGTCGCCCAAATGCGCGGGTTTCTGCAAGGGTGCGGTAAAGACGGCGTCCGACAATTCGGGCAGGGCGCTGTAATCGTCCGTCGGGGTGGGGTTGGTTGCCATACCACGGATGTAACGATTATCGCGAGTTCGACAAGGGAGCGGGAAAGACCGATATGGGCAAGCTGAAACGCAAACATTACGAAAAACTGCTCGCCCCGATGGAGGAAGAGCTGGTGTGCATGGCCCGCTGGGCGCGCGTGACGGGGCAGCGCATCTGCGTGCTGTTCGAAGGGCGCGACACGGCGGGGAAAGGCGGCGCGATCCGGGCGCTGTCGGGCCGTCTGAACCCGCGCCAGTGCCGCATCGTGGCGCTTGCCGAAACCCACCGAGCACGAAGCGACGCAGTGGTACTTTCCAACGCTACGTCGCGCATCTGCCCGCCGCCGGGGAAATCGTGCTGTTCGACCGCAGCTGGTACAATCGCGCCGGGGTGGAGCAAGTCATGGGCTACGCTTCGCAAGCCGAAGTGGATCGGTTTCTCGATATAACGCCGCAATTCGAACGGATGCTGGCCGATGACGGCATTCTGCTGTTCAAATACTGGCTGACGAGCGATCAGGAAAAGCAGGAGGAACGCCTGCGCGAACGGCTGGAAGACCCTTTGAAACGCTGGAAACTGTCGCCCGTCGATCTGGCCGCCCGTGAAAAGTACGATGCCTATACATCCGCGCGCGAGGCCATGTTGGCGGCGACCCATACCGACGCGGCGCCGTGGACGTTGGTGGATTTCAACGACCAGAAACGCGGACGGCTGACGCTGGTGCGCGATCTGCTGGACCGGCTGCCCGATACCTACATCGCCCCGCCCGATGTGGCGTTCGATCCGTTGCCGGGCGAACCCGCGACGGAAAGTTATGAAGTCCTGCAGCCGATCGACGGGTTTACCGTAAAGTAGCGGTCGCGTTCATCACCATGCGTCCGCCGTTCATGGCGACAAGTTCGCGCGTCGGCCCGGCAGGTGCAAGGTTCAGAGTCAAAGGCTCGCCCGCAATGGCCGGAGACTGCGCGCGGAAAGCGAAGTGCGACAGTGCGTTGTCGCCAAGCTCGTGTGAGGCGAGATCAAGCAGAGACGATGCGATCAGCGGTCCGTGCACCACCAGCCCGCGATATCGCTCCACCTCGCGCGCATAGGGCGCGTCGTAATGGATGCGATGGCTGTTGAAAGTCAGCGCGGAATATCGAAACAGCAGCGGCGGCGTGGGCGTGAAGCGGCGGCTCGGCGCATCCTGCGGTGATCGTTCGGCGCCGATTGGCGGCGGGGAAAGGGCCGCGTCCGGTGCGGCGGCCTCGCGATAGACCAGCGTCTGCATTTCGCGCAACGCCGCCGCCCCATCGGCATGGGTCGTATGTTCCACCGTGACGAAGGCAAGCGGACCGGACTGACCGCGTTTTTCGGCAATCGTCATGATTCGCGACACGCGCTCCACCGTGTCGTTGATGCGAAGCGGGCGAATGAATTCGACCTCGCTTCCCGCCCACATCCGGCGGGGCAGGGGGATGGGGGGCAGGAAACCGGCGCGCGTATCGTCGCGCGCCGGATGTCCGTCTTCCCCCAGGGCCGCAGTCGGCGCATCGGGCGGGCATAGGCACCAATGAATGCCCTGCGGCATTGCGCCATTGGCGGGCGCATCACGATCGAACGTCGCCAGCCAGCGTGCGGCGAGGCCAGGGGTCAGCACATCGCGCCGCCTTTCTTCCCGCCCGATCCAGGCGTCCCAGTCGCTCATGTCAGTTCGCCGGTTCACTCATTTCACACGATCACACGCGCGTTCGAACATGGCCGCCATGCCCTGCCCACCGCCGATGCACATCGTTTCGAGGCCGTAGCGCGCCTCGCGCCGGTGCATTTCGTGCGCCATGTCGGCCAGAATCCGCCCGCCGGTCGCGCCGATCGGATGGCCCAGCGATATGCCCGACCCGTTGACGTTGACCAGATCGCGGCGGCTGTCGTCATCGGCTCCAGCCCCAGCCCTTCATCACGGCAAGCGCCTGCGGCGCGAAGGCCTCGTTCAGTTCGACCAGCCCGATATCGTCCCAGCCCATTCCGGTGCGCGCGAACAGCCGCTCGACTGCCGGGACGGGGCCGATGCCCATGCGCGACGGGTCGCATCCCGCCGCCGCCCAGCCGGTCAGATACACCAGCGGGGTGAGGCCCAGTTCCGCCACCTTGTCCTCGGCCACGACCAGACAGGCCGCCGCCGCATCGTTCTGCTGGCTGGCATTGCCGGCGGTGACGATGGCATCCGGGTTGGTGCGGCCTTCGATCGCGCGCAGGGCTGCCCAGCGTTTCCATGCTGGCATCGGCCGCGAATGCCCTCGTCACGGTCGAACCGCACCGGATCGCCTTTGCGCTGCGGCACGTCCACCGGGACCAGCTGCGCGTCGAACTTGCCCGCATCCCACGCGGCGGCGGCGTTCTGGTGGCTGCGCACCGCGAATGCATCGGCGCTTCGCGCGTGATGCCGTAATCCGTGGCGAGGTTTTCCGCCGTTTCGATCATGCCGCTGATCACGCCGAAGCGTTCGACCGGCTGGCTCATCAATCGTCCGCGCGTCAGCCGGTCCCACAGCGCCATGTCCCCCATCCGCGCGCCATGCCGGGCTTTGGTGGTGTAATGTTCGACGTTGGACATGCTTTCCACGCCGCCCGCGACCACGCACGTCCGCCGCGCCGGTCTGCACCATCATCGCCGCATTGACGACCGATTGCAGGCCCGACCCGCAACGGCGGTCCACCTGATAGCCGGGCGTTTCGATGCGGCAGTCCCGCCGCCAGCCATGCCCACCGCCCGATGGCGGGCGCTTCGCCGCTGCCGTACCCTTGCGCGAAGATCACATCGTCCACCCGTGCAGGGTCGATGCCGCTGCGTTCCACCAGCGCTTTCAGGATGACGGCGCCCAACGCGCCCGCCTCCATCGGGGCAAGCGTGCCCAGAAAACTGCCGACCGGGCGTGCGCAGCGGCGATACAAATGGCGGCTTTACGAAGTTGCAATGAAAATCTCCTACCTATCGGGCGTCGGATGGCGCGACCACGCCCCTGTCGATCAGCGCGGCGATCGCGCCCGATGCCATGCCCGAGCCGCTCCGCCAGAACTTCTTCGCTATGCTGGCCCAGATAGGGCGCAGGGCGGGCCGGATCGCGCGGCGCGTCCGCCTGATTGGCGAAAGCGCCGGGCGCGGGGTAGTCGAAACCGCTGGGGTTGGCGGTCGACGGGCCGAACAGCGGATTGTCGCCGACCAGTTCCGGATCGGTCGCCGCCTCGATGCATGGTCCGGTATTTTTCGAATGTCGCGCCCGCCGCCGCCATTCGCGCAGCCAGATCGCGTATAGTCGTACCGCTCCGCCGCGTGCTGGAACAGGGCGAACAGTTCGTCGCGATGGGTAAAGCGGTTGTGGTCGCTGCTGGCGAAACTGACATCGTGGGCCTTTTCGACCGCCGCGATCTCGCTCGCCACGTCGAACGCGGTCGAGCAGCGCCGCCCATTGCTTGTCGGTCAGAGCGGCGACCATGAAGCGCTGCCCGTCGCGGCTGCGAAAATCGCGCCCGAATGCGCCCCAGATCGCATTGCCCAACCGTTCGCGATCCCCGCCGCGATACAGCATTTCGGCCATCGCCCCGCTATTGGCGATCGTGCCGATCGCCACATCGCCCAGCGGGATGCGATCTTCGCCGCCTTCGCCGGTGCTGTCGCGGTGACGCAAAGCGGCGAGCAGAGTGAATGCGGTGTAGGCGCCGGTGATGAAATCCCATGCGGGCAGAGTCTGATTCACTGGCGGGGCGGTGTCCCGGTCCCAATCCGCCGGCCCGGTCATCAGCGGATAGCCGCTGGCCGCGTTGACCGTGAAATCCATCGCCTGACGCCCGTCGCCCCAGCCCATGATCCGCACGGTGATCATGCGATCGTCGTCCGGCGCGAACGGCGTTTCTGCGACAGGAAGCTGTTTTCCGGCACATTGGTGATGAGCTGTCCGGTGGCGCGCGCCAGTTCCACCGCCAGTTCGCGCCCCTCGCCGCTGACGCAGATCGAGCGCGACGCTCTTCTTCGCGCGGTTGAGATTTTCCCACGACAGCGATCGGCCGTCCTCGGTCAGTTGGTAACGGTCGTAATCCAGCCCGCCGCCGATCTGGTCCACGCGGATGACCTCCGCGCCCATCTGCGCGCAATAGAGGCCGGCAGTGGGCGACGCGACGAAGCTGCTGACTTCGATGATCGAAAGATCGGACAGCAGGTTATACATCTGTTACCGCCCTCAAACGGCCGAGCCGGCGCGCGCCGCAGTTCGCTGCGCAGCGATCTACAGCGCGGCAAATTCGCGCAGCATGTTCTTGGCGATCACCAGCTGCAGGATCTGCGTGGTCCCTTCGTAAATCGTGTAAATCCGGCTGTCGCGATAGAAGCGTTCCGCCTCGTATTCCGCCAGATAGCCTGCGCCGCCATGGATCTGCACGCAGCGATCGGCCACGCGGTTGCACATTTCCGATGCGAACATCTTGGCGCTGGCGCATTCGATAATCGCCTTGCCATTGTTCGGCTTTCACGCTCGCATCGCGCAGCATGCATTCGCCGGCGTAGATTTCCGCGCGGCTGTCCGCCAGCATCGCCTGGATCAGCTGGAAATTCGCGATCGGTTCGCCGAACGCCTTGCGCTCGGTCGTGTATTTCGAGCGCGGTATCGAGAATGCGCTTGGCATAGCCGCAGCTGGCGGCGGCGACGGACAGGCGCCCATTGTCGAGGCTCTGCATGGCGGTTGCGAAGCCGCGCCCTTCTTCCCCGCCCAGCAGCGCATCGCCCGGCAACCTTCACATCGTCGAAATAGATATCGGCGATATGGCTGCCCGACTGCCCCATCTTCTTGTCCGGTTTGCCGACGGTTATTCCGTCCGATTCCATATCGACCAGAAAGGCGCTGATATGCGCGTTCTTCGCCTGATTGTCGGGATTGGTGCGCGCCATGATCAGGCCAAGTTTCGCATGCGGCGCGTTGGTGATGTAGCGTTTGGACCCGTTCAGGACATAACCGTTGCCGTCGCGCTTGGCGCTGGTCTGCAGGCCCGCGCTGTCGGATCCCGAACCAGGTTCGGTCAAGCCGAAACAGGCGATTTCGCCCGCGGCGAGGCGCGGCAGCCATTCGGTTTTCTGTTCCTCGCGTCCCGGCATTCTTGATCGCGGAACACACCATGCCCAGATTGATCGATGTGATCGAACGGTAAGCGGGCAGGGCATAGCTGAGCACCCGGATCGTTTCGACATATTGCGGCACATTCATGCCCGATCCGCCATATTCTTCGGGCATGGTCAGGCCGAACAGGCCCATTTCGCGCATCTCGTCCAGCAGATCTTCGGGGATGCGGTCATGTTCGATCACGTCCGCTTCGGCGGGGATCAGGCGGTCGCGGACATAGCGTTCCAGCTGATCGATGAACTGCGCGAAGATTTCCGCATCCATACCGCGCGTCGCGTCGATCGTCGGTGTGTGACCGGGTTCGATGGGTGTTTCGATGGGGCTGATGGCGTTCATGGCTGGCTCTCCTGACGCGATCGGTGCCGGTTATTCGTCCGGCGTCCGACCTTGCGTGTTGTCGTCACCAACCATCATTGCCGGAGATTGCGATGGTGGCAAGCTGTCATCGCCGGGCCTTTCCCCGTCGTTCGTCGGCGCCCCATCCGGCAATCGCCCCGCTTCGATCGTGGCGGCGGCTTCGTCCAGAATGCGCGCTTCGCCCACGGTCACGCCGCCCGGCCCCGGATCGTTATCCGCCGGGCCGCAGGCAGCGATCAGCATCAGGCAGGCGCTTATACCGGGAATGCGCGCGGACAACACGCCGCGCCGCGACCTATTGCGCCCACCCTTATCGCGTGGTGCGTTCCGCTGCATCGCCCAAACTGCCGGCAGCGGCTTCGGCAGCATCGGCCGCTTCCATCGCCTCGCGCGCGACGTTGCGGGCATTGTCCGCAGCCTGACGTGCGGCGGCCGTTTCGGCGGCGGTGGGTTCGGCAGGAGTCGCTTCACCCGGCGCGATCGGCGCGACGCGGGGCGCGGGGGCAACGGCCGCTTCGTCCACGATGGGTTCTTCCACGATATCGGCCATTGCATCGTCGGCAGGCATTTCGACGGTGTCGGCTTCCGCTTCGGTGGAGGCGGGGTCCGAACTGCCGCACGCCGCGACGGCCAGCGCCGATGCGGCGACGATTGCGAATTTGGTGGCGAAGGATGTGGTCGTGTTCATGAAATCTGGCTCCCGGAAAGATCTACGGGGCCGGGGATAGCTGGACGGACGGCGGGGCGCAATTCGGAAATATCGCGAATAAGCGACCCGTTCATGGTTCACCCGCCCGTGCGCCTATGCCAAAGGATGCGGCGATGAACGCCGCCCGCTCCAATCGAAACCGCTGCCGCACGACATGCGCGCCAAACTGCGCGAAGTTTTCGGCTTCGACGATTTTCGCGGGGTGCAGTGCCAGGTTCTGGACCGCGTCATGGCCGGGCGATCGACGCTGGCCGTGATGCCCACCGGCGCGGGCAAATCGCTGACCTATCAACTGCCCGCGACGATGCTGGACGGCACCTGCGTCGTCATTTCCCCGCTGATCGCGCTGATGCACGACCAGCTCCGCAGCGCGCGAGCGAACGGCATTCGCGCCGCCACGCTGACCAGTGCGGATGCGGACTGGCGCGCGACGATGGACGCGATGCGCGGCGGGCGAGCTGGACCTGCTGTATGTCGCGCCCGAACGCGCCAGCCAGCCGGCGTTCCGCGATCTGCTGTCTTCCACCAAATTGGCGCTGTTCGCCGTGGACGAGGCGCATTGCGTGTCGGAATGGGGGCACGATTTCCGGCCCGATTACCGCCAGTTGCGCCCGTTGATGGACGCATTCGGCGATGTGCCCCGGCTGGCGCTGACGGCGACGGCGGATCGCCACACCCGCGCCGATATCATGGCGCAGTTGGGAATGCCGGAGGACGGACTGGTCATTGCCGGGTTCGACCGGCCCAACATCCGCTACACCATCACGCCATCGCGACAATCCGGTGCGCCAGATCACCGCGATTATGGTCGCATCGCCGGGGCCGGGGATCGTCTATGCCCACACCAGGCGCAAGGTGGAGGAGTTGGCGGAGAAGCTGGCCGCCGCGACGGGCCGCGAAGTGCGCCCCTATCACGCCGGGCTGGACGCCGGGGTGCGCGCCGACAATCAGGCCGCGTTCGTGGCGTCGGAAGACATGGTGATGGTCGCCACGGTCGCGTTCGGCATGGGGATCGACAAGCCCGATGTGCGCTTCGTCGCCCATGCGGGCATCCCCAAATCGATCGAAAGCTATTATCAGGAAACGGGCCGTGCCGGGCGCGACGGCGATCCGGCGGCGGCGGTGATGCTGTGGGGCGCGGCCGATTTCGCGACCGCGCGGCAACGTCTGTCGGATGTGGAAGAGGCGCGCCTGCAAAGCGAGCGCACCCGGCTCGATTCGCTGGCGGCATTGGTGGAAACGCCGAAATGCCGCCGGGCGGTGCTGCTGCGGCATTTTGGCGAAGAACCGCCCGAAACCTGCGGCAATTGCGACAATTGCCTGGACGCACCCGCCGTCATCGACGCCACGCAGACCGCGCGCAAGTTGCTGTCCGCCGTCTATCGCACCGGGCAGAGTTTCGGTTTCGGACATTTGCAAAAGGTGCTGACCGGGGTGGCGGACGACAAGGTGACGCAGCGCGGACATGACAGGCTTAGCACGTTCGGCATCGTCGAGGGGGAAGAGGCTGCCATGCTGCGCCCGGTAGCGCAGGCGTTGCAGGCGCGCGGCTTCCTGGTAGCGACGCAGCATGGCGGGCTGGCCTTGGGCGGCGGTGCGCCCGAACTGTTGAAAGGGGAGGCGACGCTGGAAATAGTCACGCCGCCAAAGCGAGAAAGAGGACGCCGGGGTCGCTCCAGTAAAAACGCCGGACTGAACCCCGTCGGCGATCCGCTGTTCGATGCATTGCGCGCATTGCGCCGCGATCTGGCGAAGGAGGCGCAGATGCCCCCTTACGTCATCTTCCACGATGCCGTGCTGCGCGATATGGCCGCGCGCCGTCCGGCCAGCCTGTACGAACTGGGCGGCATAGGCGGCGTCGGCGCGAAGAAGCTGGACGCCTATGGCGATGCGTTTCTGGCAGTGATCCGGCAGCATTGATCGCCGCATCGATTATCGGCCCGTTAACCTTCCCACCCTATCCGTGATCGAATGACCCAGACCGCCTTTCACGCCAGCCCACTCCCCATAACCGCGGAACGCGCCCCTACCGAACGCGCCCCTATCGAACGCTCACGCCCGTCGCTTAGACTGGCAGGCCTGGTCGCCGCAGCCGCCATCGCGATCATTCCCGCGGCGGCGTTGCTGGCACAAACGCCCGCGCAGCCGTTTTCCGTGGTGGAAACGGGCCGCAGCTACACCAGTCTGCAACAGGCCGTGGATGCCATCGGTTCGGGCACGGCGACGCTGGCCATTGCGCCTGGCATCTATCGCGAATGCGCAGTGCAGCAGGCGGGATCGATATCCTATATGGCGAGCCAGCCCGGCAGCGTGACGTTCGACGGTGTGACGTGCGAAGGCAAGGCGGCTTTCGTGCTGCGCGGCCGGAATGCCAGCGTGTCGGGCATCCAGTTTCGCGGCATGGCGGTCCCCGATTTCAATGGCGCGGGTATCCGGCTTGAAAGCGGCGATCTGACGGTCGCGCAAAGCCGCTTCGCCGACAGCCAGCAGGGCATTCTGAGCGGCAACGATGCAGGGGCGCGCATCGTGATCGACAAATCGACCTTCACCGGGCTGGGCACATGCGAAGGGGCAGGCGGCTGCGCGCATTCGATCTATATCGGCGATTACGGCCAGCTGCGCGTCACCCGCAGCCGGTTCGAACGCGGTCAGGGCGGCCATTACGTCAAATCGCGCGCCGCCAAGGTGGAAATCGCCGCTTCCAGCTTCGATGATTCCAACGGCAGCGGCACGAATTACATGATCGACCTGCCGGCGGGTGCGACCGGGCAGATTACCAACAACTGGTTCGTGCAAGGGCGCGACAAGGAAAATTACAGCGCCTTCATCGCGGTGGGCGCGGAAGAAAAGCTGCACGCGTCGGACGGTCTGCAGATCGCAGGCAACGATGCGCGCATCGTGCCGGGCGTGGCGCGCGACACGATCTTCGTCGCGGATTGGAGCGGGGCCGCGCTGGATATCGACGACAACAAGCTGGGGCAGGGCCTGTCGGGTTTCGAACGCCGCTGACGGCGATCGTTTTACGCGGGAACTCCTTCAGGCGGAACTCCCCCCTGCCGCCATCCGTTAACGTTCCGACAGGAGCTGAACAATGGCAGGCGGATGGGCACGCGACGGCGCGGTGCAGGATCAGATCGACGACACGATCAAGGATGCGGTGACTGCCGCACGTTCGGGTATGCCCAAGGGCACACGCCCCCGTGACAGTGCGAAATATTGCGACGATTGCGGCGAAAATATTCCCGAAAAACGCCGCGCCGCCCTTCCCGGCGTGCGGACATGCGTGCAATGCCAGTCGGAACGCGACGGTGCCGTGCGGCACAGCGCCTTCAACCGCCGCGGCAGCAAGGATTCCCAATTGCGATGACATTCCGATGATCGCGCGATGAGCAGCCTGTTCGTCCGCTTGCAGCACGCTTTGCCGCAGCTTGGCCTTGACCCGGTTCGCCGGGCGCATTGCGGCCAGCGAACGTCCGTCCGTTCGCGACCCGCTGATCCGCCGTTTCGTGCGCGCTTACGACGTGGATATGGCGGAAGCGGAGCGGCCGCTGGGGCAATATAAATCCTTCAACGATTTCTTCACTCGCGCATTGAAACCCGGCGCGCGGCCACTGGCCGATGCCGAAACCTGCGTCCTGTGCCCGGCGGACGGTGCGGTCAGCCAGCTTGGCCGGATCGCCGATGGGCGCATCCTGCAGGCGAAGGGGCACGATTATACCGTCGCACAGCTGCTGGGCGGGGACGAGGCGCTGGCGAAGCGGTTCCACAACGGCAATTTCATCACCGTCTATCTTTCGCCCAAGGATTACCACCGCGTCCACATGCCTACCGGTGGCACTCTGGAAAGCACGACATACGTTCCGGGCGATCTGTTCTCCGTCAATCAGGCGACCGCCGCTGGCGTGCCCGGCCTGTTCGCCCGCAACGAACGACTGTCCTGCATCTTCGACACGTCGCACGGCAGCATGGCCAGCGTGATGGTCGGCGCGATGATCGTGGCGGGGATCGAAACCGTTTGGGGCGGGCGCGTCGCGCCGCATGGCAAGCGGCTGGAACGCGATACACCGGGCACGCCGCACCAAACTGGATGCGGGCGCGGAAATGGGCCGGTTCCTGCTGGGATCGACAGTCATCCTGCTGTTCGAACAGGACCGTATCGAATGGACGGCGGGATTGAAAGCGGGCGACAGCGTGCGGATGGGGCAGGCCATCGGTCGTTACACTGCCGCCTGATCAGAGGAGCAAATGCCCGGAACGGTCGCGCTTCGTCGCCAGATAGCGGGCATTGTGCGGATTGTCGGGCAGCTGATGCGGCACACGCTCGATAACCGTGATGCCGGCCGCTTCCAACGCCGCAACCTTGGCCGGATTGTTGGTCATCAACCGGATCGTGCGCGCACTCCAGCAGCGTCAGCATACGCGCCGCTACGGGGAAATCGCGCGCCTCGTCCGGTAGGCCCAGCCGCCGGTTCGCATCGACCGTGTCGAACCCCTGATCCTGCAGGGCATAGGCGCGCAATTTGTTGACCAGGCCGATGCCGCGCCCCTCCTGCCGCAGATACAGCAGCACACCCCACCCACCGCGCGCGCTTTCCTGCGCCATTGCCGCCAGGCTGGCATTCAATTGCGGCCCGCAATCGCATTTCAAGCTGCCCAGGATGTCGCCGGTCAGGCATTCGGAATGCAGGCGGACCAGCGGCACGCGGTCGCCGGTCTGTTGTCCGATAATCAGCGCGACATGTTCGCGCGTGTCGTCCGCGCTGCGGAATGCGACGATCCGGGCATCGTCGCTGGCGGCGACCGGCAAGGTCGCGCGCGCGGCAATTCGCAATGCGCCCGTGTCGGACCATTGCGGCAGATCGGCGGAGCAGACCGCCTGCGCCTCGCCCGCATGGTCCGCATCGACCATGAATGCGGGCAGGATGCCGGCAATGCGCGCCAGTTCCAGCGCAGCGGTGGCAGCGTGCGGCCAATCGCAGGGCAGGGCGCGGAACGGCCCCTTCATCGGATTGCCCAGATCGAGTGCGGGGTCCGCGATCGGCAGCGCGCCGGCAAGGGTGAACGCATCGTCGATGGCGGCAATCAGGACCGGCGCTTCGGGGGCGCAGGCGTCCTTCTGATTGGCGAGTTTCAGCGTCGCTGCACGGGCGCAGGATATCAGCATCCGTGGCGGCGAGCGCATCGGGCGCGATGGCGGTTTCCACCGGTAGCAACACGGGGCCATCGTCGATCGCGATCGGCCAGCCATGGCGCAGCGCGTCGATCGCCTGCGCCACCCGCCGCGATGGGGACGGGGAAGAGCGCTCGCTCAGATGTCGAACTCCGTCACCAGCGGCACATGGTCCGACGGTTTCTCCCACCCGCGCGCATCCTCGTGCACATGATGCGCGATGGATTGCGCCGCCAGTTCCGGCGATGCCCACATATGGTCCAGCCGCCGCCCGCGATCGCCGGTGCGGTAGTCTTTCGAGCGATAGCTCCACCAGGAATAATAGCGCGCCGGATCGGGCACATGCTTGCGCCCCAGATCGACCCAGTCGTGCGCCGCCTGAAACCGTGCCAGCGTTTCGACCTCGACGGGCGTGTGGCTGACGACTTTCAGCAGTTGCTTGTGGCTCCACACGTCGCTGGGCAGCGGGGCGACATTGAAATCGCCGACGATCAGGGTGGGGCGGTCGATCGTCTGCGCCCAGTCCGTCATCCGCGCGAAGAAGTCCAGCTTCTGGCCGAATTTGGGGTTCTGATCCGCGGTCCGGCGTGTCACCGCCGGCGGGAATGTAGACGTTTTCGATCACCGTGCCCTTGCCCGGGCCGAGCAGCTCCACGCCGACATGCCGCGCTTCGCCATTGGCCTGCCAGTCGTGGCGCGACACCTCCTCGAACGGGATGCGCGAAACGGTGGCGACGCCGTGATAACCCTTTTGCCCGTGGACGGCGTGGTGCGTGTAACCCAACGCTTCGAACGCGGCGTAAGGGAACAGCTCGGCCACCGTCTTGATTTCCTGCAGGCACAACACGTCGGGCGCGTGTTCCAGCAAAAACCGTTCGACGATCGGCATCCGCAAACGGACCGAATTTATATTCCAGGTGGCAACGGAGATCATGGTGCTGGCGATAGAGAGCGAAGCAGCGACGGTCCAGCAATCACCTAAACGGCGATGATCGGATCTTCATCGCGGCAGCCAGAGCGCGACCGCGCGCCGCCGCTTGTGCGGCGAAGCCAAGTGGACCGGAAGGTTCGCGCCCGGCGTTTGAAGGCCAATAAAAACAAAGAAACCCCCACCCCGGGGGCATTGGGATGGGGGTTTCCATTAGCGTTCGTCACGCTGTTTCAAACCGACCTTCGCGAAAGGGACAACAGGGGGGAAATCCCCTCTCAGCCGATTTGAGCGGTTAAATTACCCGTGTTCGGCTTTCCCCGCAATGAACATCATGTGGGCAATCGCCGCACCGAACGCACGGCGCACCACCCATCCGTTCACCGTGGACGACGAGACGATTTGCGCGGATCGCGGAAGGTGAACGCGCTGTCCGCAACGCTGACCCCGTAACGGTGATTGCGAAGGCGAACGGTGGTGCGGTGATTCTGCGAATCGAGCGCGACCCAATTGGTCAACTGCAATCCGCCCGGCGCGCTGGCATTGCGGACGAAGATCATCGTGATGACGCCGAATTCCGGCTTCTTCGGATCGCGCACTTCCACACTGACCACGTCGGAATTGCCGGTCGGAACCAGCTTGCCGAACTGTTTGATGTCGCGGCTGGGATCGAGCAATGCGCCGAGCGGCGAATTCTTGATCGGCCAGCGCTGGACCTGATTGACTTCGTAATCGACCATATACATCGATTTGCCGTTGGATACGACCAGCAGCGGCACGGATTTGTCGTATTCGAAACGGATCTTGCCCGGCCGTTTCAGCGTCATCACACCGCCGACAGTCTGCCGGTTGCGATCGGTCTGCGTGAAATCGGCCTGCATAGTCGAAATGCCGCGCAGGGCGGTCACGGCGCGGTCGAGATCGCCCGCCGCCGCCAGCGCGGGCGTAGCGGGCACGGTCAGTACCGTTGCGGGAATGGCGAGCGCCAGCGCGCCGAACATGGCGGCGCGAATCGGTGTTGCGGTAATCTTGGAAATAAGGGTCATCATGCTCTCGTTTATAGACGTGAGCGTTGAACCGTCAGTGAACCCGCCCGGTTCCCGCCATTCAGACGAACCCACCGTTCAGGCGATATCCCCGAATTACTTGATCTTCGCTTCCTTGAACTCGACATGCTTGCGCACGACGGGATCGTATTTGCGGAAAGTCATCTTTTCCGTGATGTTGCGCGGATTTTTCTTGGTTACGTAATAAAAGCCGGTGTCTGCGGTCGAAACCAGCTTGATCTTAACGGTTGCAGACTTCGCCATTACGGTATCCTAATTCGGTGGTGTGCAGTGTGTATGGGCCGGGCGCATAAACGGTTGCGCGCGGCTTGTTCAAGCCGCCGCCATTGGCCCCGTGTCCCCATAAAGTCAAGCATTCGCGTTCGGCAACACTCCCGCATCACCATTCCACCTTGCCCCGGTTGGCCTTCACCGTTCCGCGGTTTTTCTTGCCCCTGATGCGCGCTTCCTTGTTGATGCGGTTCAGCCTGCTTTTCCTGCGTTTGACCGGCGCGGCATGGGCCGCGCGCAGCATGGCGGACATCCGTTCGCGCGCATCGTCCCGATTCGCGTCCTGCGTGCGATGGCCCCGCGCGGTCAGCACGATCTCGCCGCTCGCAGTCATCTTGCTGCCCGCCAGCGTTTTCAGACGGTTGAACATGCCCGGCGTCAGGCGCAGGGCGAACACGTTGAGGCGCAGTTGCACCGCCGTCGCCACCTTGTTCACATTCTGCCCGCCGGGGCCGGACGATGCGATGAACTTTTCGTTCGCCAGCCCGTGCGCGCGATCGAGGATGTCGTCGATATTCTGGTTCAAGGCGCGTCACGCATCGGTGAAGCCGAGCCGGAGGAAATCCTGCGGCATCGGCGACGCCGCCTCGACAGGCGGTTTGTTGCCGCGCGGCACGGTCAGCGCGGCGGCATGCAGCATGGTGCGCCCCGCGCCGCCGCCTTCGTTGCCGTAAACGGGATCGCCCAGCAGCGCATGGCCCAGCCCCGCCGCGGCATGGATGCGGATTTGATGCGTGCGGCCGGTTTCGGGGCGAAACTCGACCAGCGTGTTGCCGTCCAGCGCCGCCAGTTTGCGCCAATGGGTGACCGACGGTTTGCCAGCCTTGGCCGGGATCATCCGCCACCCTTTTTCCGCGCTGCTGATTTTCGACAATGCGAGGTCGATGGTTCCTTCCTCTTCGGCAACCGGGCCTGCGACGATGCCGAGATAGCGTTTGGCGACCGCCCGTTCCTCGAACGCCCTGGCGAAGCGTTTCAGCGCCTTGGGATTGCGCGCGAGCAGCAGGCAGCCCGACGTATCGCGGTCCAGCCGGTGAACGGCGGCGGGGCGGCGCTGGAACCCCAGCCGCAGATCGTCCAGAAAATCGTCGAGCGAGACACCGCCCGCGCGTGGGCGATCGATGGCAAGGCCCGCCGGTTTGTCGATCACCAGCGCTTCGCCGTCTTCGAACAGGATGGGAAGTTCGCTCATCGCAGAAGGGTGGCTTTCATAAGTCCGCGCGAGGCGTTGCCGATCCAGAAGCCTTGTTGCAGGTCGTCCAGCCGCAACTCCGCCTCTCGCGCGCGTCCGTCGGCCAGCATTTCTGCGCGTAGCACGCCGGGCAGCAGGCCGAGTGCGGCGGGCGGGGTCAGGAACGTGCCGCTACGCTCCACGAACAGATTGGTAATGCACCCTTCGGTCAGCAGACCGTCGTCGCGCAGCAGCAGCGCCTCGTGCGCGCCGGCATCGGTAGCGACGGCGCGCGCATCGTCGTAGAAATGGCGGTCGGTGGTCTTGTGCCGCAGCCGCCAGTCGGACGGATCGATGGGCAGCGGCAGCACGGCGCAGATCGCCGGATCGGGCCAGGCATCCGCGACTGGCCCCGCTTCCAGCGCGATCGCCCCGCCGCGCGACGCGACCAGACGCACGCGGGCGGGCGCATCCAGTTCGAAGCACAGCGCATGGATTTGATTGCGGGCGGCATGGCGATCGAACGCGAAGCCCAGCGCCCGTGCGCTGTCCGACAGGCGGGCGAGATGCAGATCGAGAAGGGCGATGCCGGTGTCGGGGTCGAACCGCATGGTTTCGATCAGATCGGCGCCCGATACGCCCGACGCATTCGCGCCGACAGCGCGGGCAAAGCCACCCTTGACCAGACATTCGCGCCATTCCGCCATCGGTTCGCTGTCGGCGACGATGGCGGAACCGACCCCCAGCACGGCGTTGCCCTGCCCGTTTTCCACCGGCGTCAGGCGCAAGGTGCGGATCGCGACGTTGAACGCCGCATCGCCATTTGCGCCGATGCGCCCGATCGCCCCGCAATAGGGGCCGCGCGCATCGCGTTCCACCGCGTCGATCAGTTCCATCGCGCGGATTTTCGGTGCGCCGGTAATCGATCCGCACGGGAAGATCGCGCGCAGCAGGTCGGCCGCGCCCATATCGTCGCGCAGTCGGGCCCGAACGGTCGATACCATCTGGTGCACCGTGGGGTAGGATTCGACGGCAAACGGCGCTTCCACCGCGACGCTGCCCGCCACCGCCACGCGCGCCAGATCGTTTCGCATCAGATCGACGATCATCAGGTTTTCGGCGCGGTCCTTCGCACTGTTCGCCAGATCGTCACGAGCGGCGTCGTCGGCATCTGGATCGGAAAGGCGCGGGCGCGTGCCCTTCATCGGTTTGGCTTTCGCCGATCCGTCTTTCAGGCTGACGAACAATTCGGGCGACAGGCTGGCGAGCCAGTGCGATCCGTCGAACACCAGCGCGCCATATCCCGCCGCCGCAGTGTCGCGCAGCGCAGCATAGAGCGCCAGCGGATCGCCGCGATACGACCCCGCCAAGGGGAAGGTCAGGTTCGCCTGATAGATATCGCCCGCCCCGATCGCCGCGCGCATCGCATCGAACGCCGCGCGATAGGCGCCCGGCGATATCTGCGGGTCGAGCGGGCCGAGCGATGGCGGCGGCGCGGTTGCGTCGGCATGGTCCGACAGCCAGGCCGGCACGTCCGCCGCCCGGATCGTCTGCGCGTCGTCGAACAGGCCGAGCCACACCAGCGGCCCGCCCGCCCCGATGCGCGCATCGGCGAGCGCATGCAAAGCGGGTTCCAGCGCCAATCCAGCCTCGTAGGCGATGTATCCGGCGAGATGCCCGCCCGTGGCGCGCCGTGCCTCGTCCGCCGCAGTCAAAGCCTCCACTACGTCCGCCGCGCGCCGCGCGGTGAAAATCCGGGTCGGGTTCGTGAACAGCTGCGCGTCGGCGGCCCCACTGTCGGCCCCATCGCGGGCATCATCCAGCAGGACAAAGGGTTGCCGATCGCTCATGCCGCCTGCCTTAAAACGCAAACCGGGCCAAAGTAACCCTGCACTTGACCCCGACCTTTGCGCTGCGCCATGCGACACGCGGTATCGGCGATCGAGGGGACGGGATCATGGGCGAGATATTCATCGGACTAGGCGCGAATGCGGAACGCCAGTCGCTCGATCTGGGACGTGCGAACCGCCACGGCCTGATCGCGGGCGCAACCGGCACGGGCAAGACGGTGACGTTGCAGGGCATGGCCGAAAGTTTTTCCGCCGCCGGCGTTCCGGTGTTCGTCGCCGATGTGAAAGGCGATCTGTCGGGCATCGCCATGGCGGGATCGCCGACCTTCAAACATGCCGACAAGCTGGAAGCGCGGGCGGCCGAACTGGGCATGGACGATTACGCCTATTCCGACAATCCGGCGGTATTCTGGGATCTGTATGGCGAACAGGGGCATCCCGATCCGCACGACCATATCCGAAATGGGCCCGCTGCTGCTCGCGCGTCTGCTCGACCTCAACGACACGCAGGAAGGTGTTTTGCAGATCGTCTTCCGCCATGCCGACGATCGCGGGCTGCTGTTGCTCAATCTGGCGGATTTGCAGGCCATGCTGGCCTATGCCGCCGAAAACGCGAAGGAACTGTCCGGCAAATACGGCAATGTCAGCCGCGCCAGCGTGGGCGCGATCCAGCGGCAATTGCTGTCGCTGGAAAGTCAGGGCGGCGGGCAGTTCTTCGGCGAACCGGCGCTGGAAATCGACGACTTCCTCGCTTGCGACGATCAGGGGCGCGGGATTCATCAACGTGCTGGCCGCCGACAAGCTGATGCGAAGCCCGAAGCTGTATGCGACGTTCCTGTTGTGGCTGCTGGCCGAATTGTTCGAAACGCCTGCCCGAAGTGGGCGACCCCGAAAAACCCAAGCTGGTGTTCTTCTTCGACGAGGCGCATCTGCTGTTCGACGACGCGCCCAAGGCGTTGGAAGACAAGATCGAACAAGTTGTCCGCCTGATCCGGTCGAAAGGGGTCGGGGTGTTCTTCGTCACGCAAAACCCGATCGACATTCCGTCCGAAATCGCCGGGCAGTTGGGCAACCGGGTGCAGCATGCGCTGCGCGCCTTCACCCCGCGCGACAAAAAGGCGATCCGCGCCGCTGCCGATACGTTCCGCATCAATCCCGATCTGGATGTCGAGCAGGCAATAACGGAATTGAAAGTGGGGGAGGCGCTGGTGTCCACCCTGTTGGACGACGGCGCACCGTCGGTCGTGCAGCGCACGCTGGTCAAACCGCCCCGTTCGCGGCTGGGGCCGGTCAGCGCGAAAGAACGCGCCATCATCCGTTCGATCAGCCCCGTCGAGGGCAAATACGATACCGAAGTCGATCGCGACAGTGCGGAAGAAGATGCTGCTGGCGAAAGCGGCCGATGCGGCGGCCACGGCGCAGGAAGTCGCAACTTCCGGCGAAGAAGCCGTTCGCAAACGCCCGCGCAAGACCAAAAGCATCTGGCAAAAGGCATTCAGCCGCGGCGCGAAGGTTGCGGCGGGTTCCGCCGCCGGGGCCGCCGCGGCCAGCGTGCTGGGCCGCAAATCGCGCGCCAATCCGGCGCGGTCCGGCGTGACATCGGCAGTGGGTTCCATCGCAACCGATCTGGCCGGACCCGTCGCGGGGCGCTTCGTACGAAACCTGATCGGCGGATTGATGCGTTAGGGATCGATGCGTTCAGGACCGATGCCTTTGGGCGGGGCCGAGGGTTCAGGCGACTTGCAATATGTAATTGCTGAATTCCAAATGCGTGGCCTGCTGGAAATTCAGGAGGGCCGCGCCGCCGATATCGTCCAGCATCGCTTCGCATTCGCGGTGTTCGTCCCCGCTCAGGCTTTCAAGAAACTCGCGCGGGCGTTGCAGCATCCACAGGCCGAACGGGATCGCCGCGCGCTGCGCCGTGACGCCTTCGACGGTGAATTGCGCCATGCCCAGCGCGCGGGGAATGTCCGCATCCGCATTGTCCGGCGCCCAGGCATCCAGCATGGCGGCGACATTCTGCAGATGCGGCAGCTGTTCCCCCATCATGCGTGCGAGAACCGGCAACAGCGTTTCGGGGATGGCATCGTCGGCCAGAAACTCGCCCGATTGCGGATGTTCGACATGGACCATGCGGTTCACCCAGGCGGCCACGCGGGGCGCGATGCGATCCATCAGCTCGCCCGATTTGGGATCGCGATAGAGATGGGCGTATAGCGGGCCGATCAGGCCGTAATCCCCGATGGACGGGCGCGATCCGAACAGGAAATCATGTGCGGCGAAATGCGCGTCGAGATCGTGCAGCAATGCCTCGTAACTCGTTTCGATCGCGGGGATCGTCGCCTCGGTAATGCCCAGCATGGGGCAGAACCCCTTGAACGCCGCGCCGCGTTCCTTGCCCGCCGCGTGCTGTTCTTCCGCCGTGCCATCGGGCAGGGCGACGCTGCCGAACTGGCCGTAAACCCAGTCTTCGTTGTAATGCCAGCGGTAATGCATCGCCGGAATGACCAGCCATTCATCGCCGAACACTTCCAGCAGCCGCGCGGCCAGCCCCTGTTTCGGCGTGTCGGGATAGATCGAGGGGCCGGCGCTGCCCCGTTCGAAATGATCGATGATCAAAGTGGTGTCCTGCAGGATCGCGCCATCGTCCGTCTGCACCACCGGGATGACCGGGCGGCCGACATTGGGCACGATCACGTCGCGATAGATATCGGGCGTGGACAATTGTTCTTCGTAATCGACACCGCGCCAGTCGAGATAGGCGCGGGCTTTGCCGGAATAAAGCGACAGGGGCGCGCCGTAGAGAATATGGCCGATGGGATGTCTCCTGAAACTGGGTGTCTGCTTTGCCGGTTCGCGAAGATTGGGCGACCGGTTACACAATGCCGCAAAACGGGGTGGGCCGTGGGTGCGCGCGCATCACAGCGGCGCGCATTGATTGCCCATCCAGGCCAGCACGTCGCCGGTCAGTTGCGGCGTCAGGATGGCGCGCGTTTTCGCGTGGTAGGCATCGATCCACCGAACCTCCGCATCGGTCAGCAGGGACCGGTCGATCAATGCCCGGTCGAGCGGCACATGGGTCAGCGTTTCGAAGCCGAGATAGCCCCCTTCCGCCCCGGCGATATCCTGCGCCACGGTCAGCACCAGATTTTCGATCCGAATGCCGAATTCATCCGATTTGTAATAGCCCGGCTCGTTCGACAGGATCATGCCTGCATGCAGTTCCTCCCCCGTGCCGGCCTGCCCGCCGGCGGGCTTCGCGATGCGTTGCGGCCCTTCGTGAACGGCCAGGAAACTGCCGACGCCGTGGCCGGTGCCGTGGGCGTAATCGACGCCCGCTTCCCACAGATATTGGCGCGCGAACGCGTCCAGCTGGCCGCCGGTGGTCCCTTGCGGGAACACGGCGCACGCGATCTGAATGTGACCTTTCAACACGCGGGTAAACCGATCGCGCATTTCGGCGGATGGTTCCGCCGTGCCGTCTGCACTCGCGATCCATACGGTGCGCGTGATGTCGGTGGTGCCGCCGGGATATTGGCCGCCTGAATCGCACAGATAGATGCTGCCCGGCGGGATCGGAATGTTGCTGTTTTCGTCCACCTTGTAATGCGGCAGGGCGGCATGGCCCGCGGCGGCGGAAATCGTGTTGAAGCTCAAATCGCGAAGCCCGGCGAACTCTTCGCGAAACGCCTGCAGCCGTGCCGCCGCCGTCAATTCATCGATGCCGCCGCCGGGCGCCTCGACCGACAGCCAGTGCAGATATTTGGTGACCGCAGCCGCGTCCAGGCTTTGCGCGTCGCGGTGGCCCTGCTGTTCGGCGGGGTTCTTGATCGCCTTGGGCAGGATTGCGGGATCGCGTGCGGCGACGGCGTGCGCCCCGCAGCCTTGCAGCGCCTGGAATATGCCTGCCACCCCGTAATCGGGATCGACCGCCACGGTTCGCCCGCGCATGCCCGCCAGCGCCCCTTCGAACGCGCTGCGATCGCGGATAGTGACGGCATTGCCCAGATGCTGCGTCAGTTCGGGCGTGACCTTCTCCGCCGCGATGAACAGTTCCGCCGTTCCGTCCGCATGGGCCACCACATAGGACAGCGCGACCGGCGTGTGATCGACGTCGGCCCCGCGCATGTTGAGCAACCAGGCGACGGAATCGAGCGCGGAGATGACGGCGGCGTCATACCCTTCGTCCTTCAGCCAGTCGGCCACTGCGCCGCGTTTGTCCGCGCTGGACCGTCCGGCGTGCTCGTCGCCCTGAATGGTGGCGATTGCGGGCGAGGGGGCGGGGCGGTCGGCCCATACGGCGTCGATCGGATTGCCATCCACCGCGACCAGTTCGATGCCCTTTCGCGCGAGCGCCGCTGTCGTCGCATCCACCCACCCTTGCGTGTGCAACCAGGCATCGTATCCGATCCGCGCACCGGGCGCGGCATTGTCCTTCAGCCAGGCATCGTGCGTCACGGCGGGGACGGCGGCGTAGTCGAACAGCTTGCCATCCACCTGCTCGCGCACCTGCACGGTGTAGCGGCCATCGGTGAAAATCGCCGCCGCATCTTTCAGCACGATGGCGCTGCCCGCCGATCCGCCGAAGCCGGTCAGCCAGTGCAGACGCTGGGCATAGGCGCCGACATATTCGGACATATGTTCGTCCGATATCGGCACCACGAACCCATCCAGTCCGCGTTTGGCAAGTTCGGTGCGGAGCGCATCGAGGCGGGCTTCGTGGGTTTGCATCAGCATCGGGCAATTCCTGCTCTGGTCTTTGGCCGCGTAATCTCTAATGTCGCGGCGATTGTGCGGTTCTGCCCCCGAAGTAGCATTGCACGGCATGTTTCAACAGGGGGGAGTTCGATGCCGAAAGCGATTTTTGCAGCGATCGGGCTTGGCATGGCCGTTGCCCTTCCACCTGTGATTGCCCCCGCAATTCCACCGGCCGCCGCCCAGACGAAAGACCAGATTATCGTGACCGAACCCGCCGCGCCGATTGCGCCGAAAACGCGACCATACCGCCACCCATCACGGCATCACCATCGCCGATCCGTATCACTGGCTGAAGGACCAGTCCTATCCCACCATCGACGACGCGGACGTGCTCGCCCATCTGGAAGCGGAGAACGCCTATTTCGAAGCGCAGCATGGCCCCCCATGCGGCATTGGTCGACACGCTGTTCGAAGAGCTGAAGGGCCGGGTGAAGGAAGACGACAGCTCCGTCCCGCAAAAGGATGGCGATTACTTCTATTGGACCGCCGTGGTGGAGGGGAAGGAATACCGCCAGTGGTGGCGCAGACCCGTCGCAGACGGCGACGATGGCGCGATGGACCAGCTGATGCTGGACGAAAACGAGCTGGCGGACGGGAAGGATTATTTCCGCCTCGGCGCGATGTCGGTCAGCAAAAACGGCGGGCTGCTCGCCTATTCCTACGACGATAACGGATCGGAACGCTTCACCGCGCGAGTCAAGGATTTGGCGACCGGCGAATTGCTGCCCGATGACATCCCCGAAACGCTGTCCGGCCTGGTCTGGGTCGCGAACGACACGGCGCTGGTCTACGGCAAGGCGAACGAAAACTGGCGAGTCGACAATGCCCGGCTCCACCGCCTGGGCAGCGCGATGCGGCGACGATGTCGAACTTTACCGCGAGGCGGATGAGGGGTTTCGCGTCGGCACGGGCCTTTCGGCGCAGGACGACTGGCTGATCATCGCGACCGGCGACAACGAAACCAGCGAAGTGCGGCTGGTGCGCGCGGACGATCCGACGGGCGAACAGATCATGGTCAAACCGCGCGTCGAAAGGCGTGGAATACGATGTCGATGTGCGGGAGCGGACACTTTTCATCCATACCAATGACGACCATGTCAATTTCCGCCTCGCCACTGCCGATCTGATGCGCCCCGGCGAATGGACCACGCTGATCGCGGGGTCGGACGAATTCTATCTGACCGGCATCGACCTGTTTCAAGGATTTCTACGTGACCGAAGGGCGGCTGAACGGCCTCGATCAGGTGCAGGTGCGTTCCTACGATCGACGCGAGCAGTGTCACGCCGGTCGCCTTTCCCGAAGCAAGCTACGATGCGGGCCTGTCGAACAATCCCGAATACGACATGTGCGAAGTTGCGGCTGAGTTACGAAAGCATGGTCACGCCCGACAGCGTCTATGATTACGATGTTGCGAGCAGGCGCGCTGGAACTGCTGAAGCAGCAGGAAATCCCCAGCGGCTACGATCGCGTCGCAATATGTGACTGAGCGGCTGACCATCGACCGCGCGCGACGGCACGCAGATTCCCGTCAGCGTGGTTCGCCGCGCAAGGACGCGGCAAAAGGCGGTCCGCTGCATCTCTATGCCTATGGCGCATACGGCTATGCCGTGCCGCCGGGCTTTTCCAGCAGCCGGTTGAGCCTGATCGATCGCGGCATGTCCTATGCCATCGCGCATATTCGCGGCGGCGACGATCTGGGCCGCAACTGGTATCTGCAAGGCAAGCTGAACGAGCGGACCAACACCTTCAACGATTTCGTCGATGTGGCGAAGGGGTCTGATCGATGCGGGCTACACCGACAGGGGGCGAGATCAGCGCCAGCGGCGGATCGGCAGGGGGCAGCCTGATGGGCGTGATCGTCAACACCGATCCCGATCTGTGGGGCGCGATCGTGGCCGATGTGCCGTTCGTCGATATCCTGAACACCATGCTCGACGACAGCCTGCCGCTGACGCCGGGCGAATGGCCCGAATGGGGCAATCCGATCGAATGCAAGCAGGCGTTCGCCTACATCCTGCAGCTACTAGCCCCTACGATCAGGTGGTGGCGCAGGATTATCCGCCGATGCTGGTCACCGCCGGCCTGAACGATCCGCGCGTGACGTATTGGGAACCGGCGAAATGGGTCGCGAAGCTGCGCGAGCTACAAGACCGACGACAACATGCTGCTGCTGAAAACCAATATGGGCGCAGGCCATGGCGGCAAATCGGGACGGTTTACCGCGCTTGCGCGAAACGGCGGAGGAATACGCATTCATCCTGACGCAGCTGGGGCTGGAGGAGTGATGCGCGCGTTCACCAAAACCTTCACCGCCGCGCCCGAACACATCGACGTGATGGGCCACGTCAACAATGCAGTATGGGTGCAATGGGTGCAGGATATGGCGACCGCGCATTGGGAAGCGAAAGCGAGCGCCGCAGCAACAGGCGGACCTGATCTGGCTCGTCGTCCGGCACGAGATCGATTATCGTGGCAACATCGTAGTGGGTGACAGCGTGACCGGCGAAACCTATCCTGCCCATCCGCCCCGCGCGGCGCGACGTTCGACCGGCGCGTCGATTTTCGCGACGGCAAGGGCACGATCATCGTTGCAGCGAACACCCGCTGGGCCATGCTCGACCGCGCGACGCCAGCGGCTGTTGCGCATCCGCGAGGATGTCTACGTCTCCTTTCATGGAAGACCGCCCAATGACCCAATCGCCGATATTCAAGCCATTGACGCTGCCCAATGGTTCGACCGTTCCGAACCGATTGTGCAAGGCGGCGATGGAGGAAAACCTCGCCGATCAGCCGGGGCAGTTGCCCGGTGCGAGGCTGTTCGCGCTGTATCACGCGTGGGCGAAAGGCGGGGTCGGCATGATCCTGACAGGCAATGTCATGGTCAGCCCCGCCTCGCTGACCGGGCCGGGTGGCGTCGTGCTGGAGAACGGGCACCGACCTTGCTCCGTTCGAACGCTGGGCGCAGATCGGCAAATCGGGCGGCGGGCAGATGTGGATGCAGATCAACCATACCGGCCGCCAGATGTACAAGAACCTCGGCGAAGAAGCGGTGGCGCCATCGGCGACCCCGCTCGATCTCGGCAGGTTTTCCACGCATGTTCGTACCACCACGCGCATTGACGGAAAGCGAGATCGAAGCGGTGATCCAGCGCTTCGTCGATACCGCCCAGCTAGCGAAGGAAGCAGGCTTCGACGGGGTGCAGATCCACGCCGCACACGGCTATCTCGCCAGCCAGTTCCTGTCGCCGCTGACGAACCAGCGTACCGACCGATGGGGCGGCAGTCCGGAGAACCGGGCGCGGTTCCTGCTGACGATCGTGGATCGGGTCCGCAATGCCGTCGGCCCGAAGTTCGGCGTTGCGGTGAAGCTGAACTCCGCCGATTTCCAGCGCGGCGGTTTCGCGTTCGACGGATGCGCGGCAGGTCGTCGAATGGCTGAACCCGATGGGCGTCGATTATGTCGAACTGTCGGGCGGTTCCTACGAAAGCCCTGCCATGCAAGGTTCGCCGTGCAGAGGATTCCACTACGCCGGCGTGAAACCTACTTCATCGATTTTGCGCGCGATATCGCTACCGTCGCCGCCATGCCGATCATGGTGACCGGCGGCATAACGAAGCTGCGCGACGGCGGAAGAAGCCCTGGAACGCAAGGACGAACAGGTTTCGGAGTCGCGCATGCTGGGTATCGCGCGCGCGTTGGCGTTCGATCCGGCGCTGCCGGAGGAATGGCGACGCAGGGCATTCGATGCAAATGTCAGCTGGCCGGAAGTCACTTGGAAGAACGGCGCGCTGAAGGGGCTGGCCACGATGGCCGTGACCAAGGCGCAGATGGAATTGCTGGCAAGCAGGGCAAGCCGGTGCAACCCGATATCTCCCCGGTCCGCGCAATGCTCGGCGATCAATGGCGGACCGCCCGCCGCGCGGCCCGATACCGCAGATGGCGCGAAGACGGGCGGGGGCCTGAACGCGGTTACGCAGCGGTTCGGGCCGGCGTGGTTCGGGTGCCGCCGAAGCCAATCATGCGTTCATGGACCGAACGGTTCCGGCCGCCATTCGCTTGGCATCGTACAAGCAGGCGGTCGGCATGGGCGTACAGGCGCGTGAAGCCAATCGGTTTGGCGGTGTTCATATCGGCTTACCACCACGCCCATGCTGGCGCTTGGCAAGCAGTGCCATTTTCGGCACGTCGCGCGCGATGAACGCCGGGAGCGAGCGGCGGATTTTCTCTGCGCGGGCGAGCGCGTCGTCCCCCTGCAGCAGCAGAACGAACTCTTCCCCGCCCAACCGCGCCGCGACGCAGCGCCGCTCCGGTTCCGCCATCAGCGCCTTGCCCACCGCTTTCAGCACCTCGTCCCCCTTCGGCATGGCCGAACCGGTCGTTCACGGCCTTGAAATGGTCGAGATCGAGCAGGGCGAAAGTGTCGAAACCCCTGCACCTGCAACTCTTCGAAACGATTGCGCCAGGCCTCGGCGATTGATCAGTCCGGTCAAGGGATCGGTGTTGGAAAGCGATCCCAGTTCGCTCGCTTCGCTCCAGCGCCTCGTCGCGCTGGCGGCGGATGGTAACGAGCCGGTCCGCCATCCCCAATGCAGTCGCGAACACTTCCACGACTGTCGCGACGTAGAACAAGCCCATCGCGTCGTGTGCAGGAATGATCGGGGTCAGTCCACCTGACAACCTTGTCACGCCGACCGCCGCCATCGGGATCCATCCGATCAGCTGGTATCGCGCAGCGCGGCTGCCCTTGCCCAGTGCGTGGAGCAGCGACCAGCTGTACACGAACAGCACCGGCAGGAAGCTGGTCATGATACAATGTCACGCCGACCGCCGCTGTCGGCAAAGACGTCCAGCGCGACGACGCCTGTGTCGATACGCCACCCAGATCGCGCTGGCAATCAACGCGCGCCGCCAGGCAGACGTCAGCTTGCCCGTTTCGATGAACGTCGCCCCGAAGATACCGGCGCTTGCGACCATCCCGCCGAACGACAACAGGGTCATCAAACGCAACTGTTCGATGTCCAGCGCGAACAGTGCCACCGCGACGCCAGTGACAAGCAGCATCATGCGATCAGTACGAACATCGCGAGCAGCCAGTGCCATACGACGAACGGTTTCTTGAGCGCGCGGAACACGGCGGCATCGAAACCCGAGCGGCATGACCAGCATCCCGCACAGCATTGCGAGAATGCAGCAGGGACCGGCGTTCCGGTAATGTCGATCCGGCAGATGTCGGCACGCAGGTGCATCTGCGACAGAGTGATTTTCTGCGCCACCGGGCCGATCACTACAAATATCCGCTGGGTGCGCCCGGTCATCGTTCGGCAGCGGAGTATAGAAGCGTCGTTCCTTCGCGGCGGGTGTCAGGTCGTCGAATGCGCGGGCCAGCTTTCGCGAAGCGCCATCGCGATCCTGCGCAACGATCGTAATTGTCTCGAAACGCGATGTCTGGCTGACGAGGTAGCGGGCCGGCGAACGGTCGCCTCCGTGTCCAGATCGAACCGGAGTGATAGTGGCCGCATCGTTTGCCATGACTGGCTTATCCTCGCACGGCGCCGGATCGCCAATCGCCAGGCCGATATGGCCTCGCGCGATGCTTTGTCCTGCGAAGCCGCGACGCATGGTCATGCAAGCGGGACAGGCGTATTGGTCTGCCTGCCGAGTGCAGGGCGCAGCTGCAAATGCGGCGATCAGCACCATCGCCAGCAGACCGAGCGGATAGGCCAGTGCGTCTGAAAAGTGCACGCAACCCCATGATCGCGGCGCCATAACCGCGACGGGTTAGGGCACGGTTAAGGCAGTGCCCTGAGGCCGTGTTAGGGATCACATGCGCCGCCAATCAGGCCGCCAGCACGTCATCGACCGGCAGATAATCGTAATCCAGTTCGCGCGCGACCGCTTCGTACGTCACGCGTCCCTCATGCACGTTCAGCCCCTGCGCCAGATGCGGATCGCGGCGCAGCGCGGTTTTCCACCCATCGCGCGCCATCCGCAGGGCGTGGGGCAGGGTCACGTTGTTGAGCGCATAGGTGCTGGTGCGCGCCACCGCGCCAGGCATGTTGGCCACGCAATAATGCACGATATCGTCGACGACATAGGTCGGATTCGGCGTGGGTGGTGGCTTTGGACGTTTCGAAACAGCCGCCCTGGTCGATGGCGACATCGACCAGCACCGCGCCCGGTTTCATATCGCCCAAGCATTTCGCGCGTGACCAGTTTGGGCGCGGCGGCACCGGGGATCAGCACCGCGCCGATGACGAGATCGGCCTCGCTGACGGCATCGCGCAGATTGGCGTGGTTGGAAAAGCGGGTATGCGCGCGGTTTTCGAAGAACGTGCCGACGCGGTCGAGCACTTCGGGATCGCGGTCCATGATGGTGACCTGCCCGCCCAGCCCGACTGCCATCTGCGCCGCGTTGAAGCCGACCACGCCGCCGCCGATCACCACGATCTTGCCCGGCATCACGCCCGGCACACCGCCCAGCAACGTGCCGCGTCCGCCATGTTCCTTCTGCAACGCGGTCGCGCCCGCCTGAATGCTCATGCGCCCGGCCACCTGGCTCATGGGTTTCAGCAACGGCAGCAGCCCGTCCGGCCCGGTCACGGTTTCGTAAGCCACCGCCGTCACCCCCGACTTGACCAGCGCCGCGCGTCTGTTCCGGATCGGGGGCGAGATGCAGATAGGTGTAGAGGATCTGCCCCGCGCGCAGCTTGGCGCATTCTTCCGCCTGCGGTTCCTTGACCTTCACCACCATTTCGCACTCGGCGAAGATCGCGTCCGGCCCATCCACGATGGTTGCCCCCATCGACTGATATTCCGCGTCGGTCGCGCCGATGCCCAGCCCCGCGCCCGTTTCGACCCAAACCTCCTGCCCCGACACGATCAGCTCGCTGACGCTTTCCGGTGTCAGCCCGACGCGATATTCGTGGTTCTTGATTTCGCGGGGGCAGCCGATACGCATGGACATCTCCTTGTTCGCGCCACCGTTACGCGGGCGCGAGCCACCGCGCAAACACAACCGGGTGAGACTGTCATACGCTGTGTTATCGGCCCGCGACTTGTGCAATAGCGCCCGCTTGCCAACGAAGGACGAAGAAAGCCGCCACGATGACGAAGCGTTCTGCAATCGGTACCAGCGCCGTCGCTATGGCGGTCTCGTGGGCCGGACCCGCATCGGCTCAGGATGCGGATGTCGCGGCGGAACTGGCACAGATGCGTGCAACGATGGCGGCGATGGCGCAGCGTATCGAAACGCTCGAAAACGAACTGGCGACCAGGAATGCAGCCGCCGAAGCGGTCGCTTACGCCGTCGCCGCCGCCCGCCGTCGCCGAAGCCGCCCCGCCAGACACCGTTCTTGCCGATACGGCCCTCGCCGAGGACGATGGTTTCGAAGTGGCGTTCAAAGGCGCGCCCCAAATTTCCGACGAGAATGGCTGGAGCTTCAAGCCGCGTGGCCGCATCAACGTGGATGCAGGGGTGATCGACGCGCCCGAAAGCGTGGCTGCAACCGACGGATTCGGCAGCAATATCCGCCGCCTGCGTCTGGGCGCGAGCGGGACGGTTCCCGGCGGCTTCGGCTACAAGATCGAGGTCGATTTTGCCGGCGGCGGGGCGGCCTTGCAGGATGGGTTCCTGACCTATTCCGACGGGCCGCTCACCATTACCGCCGGGCAGCACAACAATTTCCAGTCGCTGGACGAATTGTCGAGCAGCCTGCACTCATCCTTCATCGAACGTGCCGCATTCACCGATGCGTTCGGTTTCATCCGCCAACTGGGTGTATCGGCACAATATGCGCGCGGCGACATTCTGGCGCAGGCCGGATTTTTCACTGCCAACGCCGACGATCTGCCAACCAGGAATTACGGCGGCGACGGGCGGCTGGTCTATATGCCGCGCCTGGGCGACACGCAGCTGCATCTGGGATCGTCCATCCATTACCGCGTGCTGGAAGATGACCGCAGCACGCGGTATCGCCAGCGGCCACTGGTCAGCTTTACCAACGAACGGTTCATCGACACCGATATTTTCGATGCGGAAAGCGAAACGGGTTTCGGCCTGGAAGCCGCCGCGATCAGCGGACCGTTCCACATCGTGTCGGAAGGGTTCTGGCAAAAGGTCGATCGGCTGGGTTCGCCCGATCCGACATTCTTCGGCGGCTATGTCGAAGGGGGTTATTTCCTGACTGCCGGCGATCGGCGCGGGTATAGGGGTGGCAAGTTCGACAGGGTGAAACCGTCCAATCCCGTGGGCGAAGGCGGGTGGGGCGCGTGGCAGGTCAATGCGCGTTACGATTACCTCGATCTGACCGATGCGGGGATTATCGGCGGCGTACAGGACTCCTATCAGTTTTCGCTGATCTGGACGCCGACCGCCTACACCCGGTTGCTGCTGAACTACGCGCGGCTGGATTACACCGACGCCGTGTTCCCGACCGCCGATGGCGACACGTCCTATGGCGTCGATGTCGTCGGCCTGCGCGGCCAGCTGGATTTCTGATGCGGGCCGGAATGGACCCCATGCGACAGGATGGTTCCACCCAATGTCTTGGCAATGTCACACGATCGCCGTAACGGCACGAGTAAGACGATTTCAATTCAACAACAGGACAGATTTCATGCGTTCGAAAACGGCAATGGCCTTGGCCGCGCTTTCCCTGATGGCGCTGGGCGCTTGCGACAATGCTGCGGGCGGCGGCGGCACGCGCGATTTCGATCCGCGCGGTCGGTTCGTCCACCGTGTTCCCGTTCGCCAAACTCGTTTCCGAACGGTTCGCGCGTGAGAACAGCCGGTTTCAATTCGCCGTTGATCGAATTCACCGGGACCGGTGGCGGCATGCAGTTGTTCTGCAGCGGCGAAGGGGCCGATACGCCCGACATGGCCCACGCATCGCGCCGGATGAAGGCATCCGAATATGCGACCTGCGAAAGCAACGGCGTGACCGACATCATCGAATTGCAGGTCGGGCTGGACGGCATCGCTTTCGCATCGGCCCAAGGCGGCATCGACATGAACCTGACGCCGGAAATCGTTTACAAGGCGCTGGCGGCGAAACCTTATGGCAAGGAACAGACGGCAGTGAACTGGTCGGATGTCGATCCCAGCCTGCCGAACGAAAAGATCCTGGTTTACGGCCCGCCCAGCACCAGCGGCACGCGCGACGCGCTGAAGGAATTGGTGCTGGAAGCGGGCTGCACGGTCGATCCCGCGATGGAAGCGTTGAAGGACAGCGACGAGGACCGCTACGACCAGGTCTGCACCGAAGTTCGCAATGACGGCGCCTATGTCGATCAGGGCGAACAGGACAATCTGATCGTCCAGAAGATCGAAAACAACTCGCGCGCCGTGGGCGTGTTCGGATATTCCTATCTCGAAGAAAACGCGGACAAGGTGCAGGGCCTGTCGATGAACGGCGTCGCGCCGACATACGACAACATCGCCAGCTTCCAATATCCCGGCGCGCGGCCATTGTACGTCTATGTGAAGAAGAACCACATCGCCGCGATCCCCGGACTGAAGGAATATCTGGTAGAATGGACCAAGAGCTGGTCGCGCGGCGGCCCGCTGGCGGCGATCGGTCTGGTCGCCTCGCCCGACGATGTTCAGGCGGCGAACACCACCGCGGCAACGCAGTTCACCGTGTTCGATGCCAGCGGTTTGAAGTAAACATCCCCATTATCACGGGTTGAAAAGGGGGCGTCGCCGGAAATGGTGGCGTCCCCTTTTCGCATTGTTCGCGAACGTCAAAGCGAACAGAAATGCGTCGCGCCGTCTTCCGACTGGCTGTCGTTGAAATCATCGAGATCGGGAATGCGGCCGAACGCGATCTTCGCGCCGAGATAACCGCCGGGAACGTCGGTTTTGGGCCCCAGCGTCGCTGCCGCCGGCCCATGCGCCCGCCGCAGCGTGTCGAGCGTATCGCTCAACCGTTCGCGTTTCCGCCGGACTTGCGCGCACGGCGCGGATTGCAACGCGCGATCTGCCGTCACGCCCCCCGTGGCGCTGTCGGCAAACAGATCGCCCTGCATGCGCGTTTCCAGTTCCAGCCCGTGCAGCATCACGCTGACCGCGCGGGGTTTGAAGCGGACCTGCGTGCGGTATCGTTCCATCGCCCGACCCAGCACCTTCAGCAGCATGACGTCGTCGCGGGCGGGGGCGAACGGTATTTCGCAGCTCCATTTCTTCGCATCCGTCCGGCTGCTGCCGATCCGGCTTTCACGCACGCCGACCGTCATTTTCGATGCGCGTGACATCGGCGCGCCGCAACCTTCGCCCGGCGCTCAGCGTCAGCTGCCGCGCGCATTCGTGCAGCTTTTCCGGGTTGCGCCAGTCGAACGGCAGCATCCGGCTATGCCCGAACATCCGCTTCATGGTCGCCGGACGTTCGACCGGTTCGCCGTGCAGGCTGTTCCAGAACCGTTCCCCTTCCACATTGCCCCACATTGCCCGCATGTGTTTCGGGCCGAGCGCCCACAATGCGCTGAAATCATGCACATTCGCCGCTGCCAGACGCGCTTCGATGCCCGACGATACGCCGGGTATCTCGGTCAGACGCATGCGTCCAGCCGATCGGCAGTTGGCTCGTCATGCAGCATGATCAGTCCATCGGGCTTGTTCAGTTCCGCCCCGATCTTGGCCAGCATCTCGGTGCTGGCGACGCCGATCGAACATGTCAGAACGGGGCTGAACTCACGCGCCAGTGCATCCTTGATCCGGCGCCCGATTGCCTCGATCGTGCCGCTTCGGATGGCAGCAAATGGCACACCAGCTCGTCGATGGAGCGCACCTTGGCGATCGGCAGGCAGGTTTCGATCACTTCCAGGATGCGGCTGGTGCAACCGGACATAGGCATCGGGCCTGCGCGACGACGAAGATCATGTCCGGCACCTGTTCGCGCGCATCGGCGATTCGAACGCCCGACGGTTTCAAACCGTGCGCCTTGGCCTCCCGGCTCATCGCGATGCAGCCGGTACGCGGGGAATCGAGCGGAACGACGCCGACGGGCCGACCGCGCAGATCGGGATTGAAATGCTGTTCCGCTGTGGCGAAAAAGCTGTCGAAATCGAGGTATAGCCGGGTCAGGCATTCGTGCGATTTCCGGTCGTCGGGGGGCGAATTGGTCATGGTCCGAAGCTAGAACATAGGAAGAACATCGACAACATTCGCAATTGATGGTGAACATCGTTGAGGCGCTGTTGACCCCCCCGTCACCGCGCGTCACCTTCCGTCACCCCCGTCATTCCCCAACAACGCCCGCATCCGAACAATCGCCTCGCGCGCATTCACATCCGCCATGAACCGGATATCGGCGATCGCTTCCATCGGAACCACGGCGTCGTCTCCCTCATGCGACAGGCACGCCATGCCCCACTCGCCGAACACGCGGGTTTCGACCTGAACCAGATCGATCAGCCGCACGTCGCGATGGCGAAAGTCGCAGCAGATCCGTTCGAACGTGCGCTCCACCGTGGCGGACGCCCCTCCAGCACCTGAATGAACGTATCGTTCAGATGCAGCAGCAGGCCGCTCAACCCGTCGGCGGCGTTGCGGGTTTGGGCGGCGTGGGCGATGGCGCGGGCCTGCGTGCCGCCTCCATCGCTCACCAGTGCCACTATCGCTGCAATGGCTGGTGTAGAGCAGCCGCGCGATGGGCCGTTCGGCGCGTTCGCTCCCGATCATGCCGCAACTTTCGCATGACCGGCGTTGAACAGCGCCAACACCTCCGCCGCGCGGATGGGGTGGCTGATCGAGGAAACCCTGCACGTGGTCGCAGCCGTGCTGCACGATGAAGTCCATCTGTTCGTCCGTTTCGATACCCTCTGCGGTGATTTTCATGTTCATGCTGGCCCCCAATTGCGCGATCGCCTTGACGATCGATGCGCTGCCCGGATCGGTCGGCAGGCGGCGCACGAAAGATCGGTCGATCTTGATCCGGCTGATCGGAAAACGGTGGAGATAGGATAGCGAGGAATACCCGGTCCCGAAATCGTCGAGCGAAATGCGGATGCCCAGTTCCTGCAACCGGCGCAGGGTGGCGAGCGCGGTGTCGTCATCCTCGAGCAGGGCCGTTTCGGTAATCTCCAGTTCCAGCCGTGCGGCGGCAGGCCGGAATCCGCCAGTGCCTGCGTCACCGTCTGCACCAGTCGCGGGTCGAGCAGTTGCACGGGCGACAGATTGACCGAAATATCGATGTCGTCGGGCCAGGTTGCGGCATCGCGGCAGGCCTGTTGCAACACCCAGGTTCCGATGCGGGATATCAGGCCCAGCTCTTCGGCGATGGGGATGAAGATTGCGGGCGGCACGACGCCTCTGGTCGGGCTGGTCCAGCGCAACAGCGCCTCCGCACCGGTAAACTTGCCCGTACCGGGCGCGATGACGGGTTGATAGACGACGCGAAAATCGTCGCGCGAACAGGCACGGCGCAAATCCGCTTCCATTTCCCGCCGATCCTGCAAATCGCCGACCATATCCGGCGCGAACATCTGAGCCTGGTTCTTGCCCAGCCGTTTCGCGGTATAAAGCGCAATATCGACGTGCTTGATCAGATCGTCCGCGTTGCTGCCGTGGTCGGGCGCGCGCACGATGCCGACGCTGCCGCCCAGTTCCGCGACGTTGCCGCCGATAACGAAGGGGCGCGCAACGACCTCCACGATCCGCCGGGCGATTTCGATCGCCTCGTCTTCGGTCACGTCGGCCGCAATGATGGCGAATTCGTCCCCGCCGATGCGCGCGACCATGTCGTCGCGCCGGACGGCATGCAGCAACCGCACCCCGATCATCCGCAGGATTTCGTCGCCTGTTGGATGGCCGAGCGTGTCGTTCACCGGTTTGAACCGGTCGAGATCGAGCATCAGCAGCGCGAACGGGGCCGCATCCCCGGCGATATCGCCGCAATGATGCGTTCAGGGTTTCGGTGAAATTGCGCCGGTTGGCAAGGCTGGTCAGCGGATCGTGCAGCGCCTGATGTTCCAGTTTCAACTGGGACCGCGAATGGGTGCTGCGTTCCACCAACTGGGTCGAGAAACCCGCCCCCACGATCAACAGGCCGACCACCGCGATGGCCGATGCCATACCGGCGAAAGCGGGGCTGTCCGCACCGACATCGACGCCCGCGATCGGGACGACGGAAAATGCCGTCATGCCGGTAAAGTGCAGCGCGACGACCGCGCCGACGAAACTGGCGAGAGCTTTTCCGTAATTCGCCCTGCCTGTATCACCGCGCAGGAACCACACGGTCGCCATCCCCAGGCCCATCGCCAGCATGATGGACGCGACGATATAGGATGGCTGCCAGCTGACGATGCCGTCGGGGCGGTAAGCGAACATGCCGACATAATGCATGGTGGCGATGGCAAGCCCGATCGCGCCGCCGCCGGTGATGCTGCCGCCGATGCGCCCCAACGTCGCGGCCAGCATGATGCCGACCCACATGCCGGCGATCGCGATCAGGGCGGACACGATCGTCAACACCGCATCGAAATTGACGGGCACGCTGGTTTCGTATCCCAGCATGGCGATGAAATGCGTGGCCCAGGTGGCGGACCCGGCGGTTACGGCCGCCAGCAACGACCAATGCAGCCGCGCCAGCCCTTCATCGGTAACGGCACGCCGGAACAGCCGCATGGACACGCCGCCCCCGGACACGCACATCACCAGCGCGAGCAGCGCGATCCACGGATTGTGTTCGGTAATCAGGCAGGCGACGACACGCATAGGCAGCTTTCCCGGCCCGTTTTGCATTCGTCGGGTCGCATGCCGGGTTAAGCGCGAGGGATTTCGGTTTCGTCGGCACGCGGTTAGGGGAAGTGCCCTATCTGCAAGTTAAGACCCGCCGCCGGGATTGGCCCGCCACGCGATATGTCGCGCGTGATTACAGCGGATTGCCGTCCTGATCGCGATAGATCTCGCGGCGGCCGACATGGTTGGCGGGGCCGACCAGCCCTTCGCCTTCCATCCGTTCGATCCACTTCGCGGCGGTGTTGTAGCCCACGCCCATCTGGCGTTGCAGCCACGATCCCGATGCCTTCTGGTTTTCGATCACGATCTGGCACGCCTGGCGGTATTTGCGTTCTTCGGGATCGTCGCTGGCGGTCAGATCGTCTTCGAAATTGAGGCCGCTGCCTTCTTCGGGTTCTTCGGTCACGGCATCGACATAGTCGGGTTTGCCCTGCGTGCGCCAGTGATCGGCGACCAGTTCCACCTCCTCGTCCGAAACGAACGGGCAATGCACGCGCACCGTCGCGCCGCTGTTGGGCTTGTACAGCATGTCGCCCTTGCCCAGCAGCTGTTCGCTGCCCTGCTCGCCCAGAATGGTGCGGCTGTCGATGCGGCTGGTCACCTTGAAACTGATGCGGGTGGGCAGGTTCGCCTTGATCACGCCGGTGATGACATCGACCGACGGGCGCTGCGTCGCCATGATCAGATGGATGCCCGCCGCGCGGCTTTTCTGCGACAGGCGCTGGATCAGAACCTCGATTTCCTTGCCCACGGTGACCATCAGATCGGCCAGTTCGTCCACGATCAGCACGATCTGCGGCAGCGGCTGGTAATCGAGCTGTTCTTCCTCGAACAGTTCCTCGCCCGTTTCCGCGTCGAAGCCGGTCTGGACCCGGCGACCCAGCGGCTTGCCCTTGGCGATCGCGGTGCGGACCTTCTCGTTGAAGCCGGCGATGTTGCGCGACGACACGCTCGACATCATGCGATAGCGGCGCTCCATTTCCTCGACCGCCCATTTCAGCGCGCGCACCGATTTGTGCGGTTCGGTGACCACAGGCGACAGCAGATGCGGGAATATCGTCGTAGGTTTTCAGCTCCAGCACCTTGGGATCGATCAGGATCAGGCGGCATTCGGCGGGCGTGAAGCGGTACAGCAGCGACAGCAGAATGCAGTTGAGGCCGACCGATTTGCCCGATCCGGTGGTGCCCGCGACCAGCAGATGCGGCATGGCGGCCAGATCGGCAACGATCGGACCGCCGGCGATATCCTTGCCCAGAATGATCGGCAGCGCGCCGTCCGCATCGACGAATTGCGGCGCAGGCCGCCAGTTCGCGCAGCACCACCATCTGGCGGTGCGCGTTGGGCAGTTCGATACCCATCACCGTCTTGCCCGGAATGGGCGATACGCGCGCGCTGATCGCGGACATGTTGCGCGCGATATCTTCGGCCAGGCCGACCACGCGCGCGGCCTTGATCCCCGGCGCGGGTTCCAGTTCGTACATGGTCACCACCGGGCCGGTGCGGACGGCGGTAATCTCGCCCTTCACATTGAAATCGTCGAGCACGTTTTCGAGCAGGCGGGCGTTGCGTTCCAGCGCCATCTTGTCGAGCTTGGGCGCGTCGTCGATGGGCGGCTGTTCCAGCAGGTCGAGGCTGGGCAGTTCGTATTGCGCGAACATATCGGCCTGGGCCGCGCGGGGCATGGCGGCCTGTTTGGGCGGTGCGCCGGGGTCGGTGATGACCGGCGCACGGCGGGGGGACGGTTCGATAACCGGCGGGGCATCGTCGTTCGCGCCGCGACGCGGCGTTTGCGAACGGCAGGGCTGGGCGCGTCGCCGGTGGCGGCTGTGCGATGGCGGCGGCGGCGCGGTTGTTCCCACGGCGTCGGCTCGGCGCACTCGTCCATCATGCGCGCGAAGAAACGCGGCAAAGTCAGCAATTGCGCCCAATCGATGGCGAACACCCGCGTCACACCCACCGTGCCGCCGATCAGGCACAGGACGGCCAACGCCATGATTACCCAGCCGCCACCCGGCACGCGCGCGCCGATCGCTTCGATCCCGGCGGCGCCCAGCAATCCGGTCAGCCCGCCCATACCCGCCGGCGTCGTGCCGCCCGGCCCATCGAACGCCAGCGCCAGCACGGTGGCGAGCGCGGCGATCGAGATCAGCAACAGGCCGATGGGCCGCCACCAGCGCGTGCCGGTTTCGCGATCCTCCTCCTCGACATCGCGCCACAATTTGCGCGCGGCGACATAGAGTAGCGGCAGCAGCAACAATCCGCTAAGCCCGAACAGATACAGCACCCGCTCCGCCGCCCATGCCCCGCTGCGGCCCATCCAGTTCCGCACATCCGTGCCCGATGCGGCAGTGGACGCGCTGGGGTCCGTCTGGGTGTAGCTGGCGATGGCGAGGCCCAGGAACAGCATGGCGGCGAACAGCACGCCCGCGCCCGCCATCTGGCCGGCACGGCGCACGCTGCGCCGAAACGTGGCGCGCCAGTCCAGTCGCCTGCGATTTACCGATTGCGCGCGATGCCATGCGTTGCGTCCGTTGAAACGAGTGTTGCGCCATCATGGCCCGCGGGGGAGTCTCGCGTCAAGAATTGCACGGATTTTGGACGGGTTTGGTTTGTGGGTGCGTGTGTTGGCGGGACTGCGAAGAAAGTGTTTCGCGCAGAGGGCGCAGAGGAAAGAGAGGCGCAGAGGGCTTGTTCCTGCGGCGAAGCCGCTATCCAAACTCTCCCGCTACGATGCCGTTAGAGGCTTCGATTAAAGCGCCTTCGGCGATCATACCCTTCTCTGCGTCCCTCTTTCCTCTGCGCCCTCTGCGCGAAACCCCTTTCACTTCACTTTCTCCGCGCCCCCGCGTCTCCGCGTGAATCCGTTCAACCCAACCCGTCGATCGCCCCCCAACGCGTCCATTCCAGTTCCCGCGCGCGTTCGAACGTCATGCCGCCCAGTGCAATGACGGGCATGTTCGCCACCGCGCAAGCATGTGAAAACCTTCCGACCCCAGCACCGCCCCACCGGGATGCGAACGGGTCGGGAACACCGGCGACACGAACACCGCATCGGCACGCGCCGCGTTGGCCGCCGCGATCTCACGCGCATTATGCGCGGTCGCGAAGCGCAGCAGGGTATCCGGCCCGACCGTGACTTCTCCTATACGGTCCATCGCCCCGTAAACCCCGTCCGCCCCCCATGCGCGCGCCAGGGACGGGTCGGCGGACAGCAACACACGGTGGCCATGCGCCCGCGCGACATTACCCAGTTGCTCGAACCGTGCCGCACGGTCCTGCGCCTCCAGATGATAATGCCGGAAGACGAACCCCGAACCGCGCGGCAGGCGGGCAAGGGCGTCTTCCAGCCCCCCATCGTTGCGCGCGATCGGACAGCAGCCACAGATCGGGTATGGGATGGCGCACATTCATCCGCCCGCTATAGCGCGATCATGACCCAAAACGCACCCACCGACCCAGCGACCCGTCTCGCGGACATCGACGGCCGCATCGCGCGCATGGCGAAAATCGCGCGCCGCGATGCGGACGACGTGACGCTGGTCGCGATCAGCAAGACCCATCCGGCGGACGCGATCGAGCCGCTGCTGGCGGCGGGGCAGCGCCATTTCGGCGAGAACCGCGTGCAGGAGGCACAGCGCAAATGGCCTGCCTTGCGCGACGCCTATCCCGATGTGCGGCTGCATCTGGTCGGCCAGCTGCAATCGAACAAGGCGGACGATGCCGTGGCGTTGTTCGATGCGATCCATTCGCTGGACCGGGCCAGCCTGGTCAAGGCGCTGGGCAAGGCGATGGCGAAAGCGGACCGGCGCGTGCCGTGCTTCATTCAGGTCGATATCGGAGCAGGAGGAGCAGAAGGGCGGCTGCGCCATCGCGGATCTGCCGGACCTGATCGCGCGGGCGCGGGCGGCGGACATTCCGCTGGCTGGGCTGATGTGCGTGCCACCTGCCGGAATAGAGCCTGCACCGTTCTTCGCCCTGCTGGACAAGCTGGCCGACGACCACGGACTGGCGGGCCGGAGCATGGGGATGAGCGGCGATTTCGAAACCGCGGTGCAACTGGGCGCAACGCATGTGCGGGTCGGGTCCGCCCTGTTCGGCGAACGATCCGCCCTGTAACCGCCGGTCCCACGAAAAGGGGCCGCTCTCCATAATGAAGAGCGGCCCCGTTTTACGCCGAAAAATGGTTCGGTTTAGAACTCCCCGCGCAGCGTGATGCCGTATGTGCGCGGTTCGGCGAGGAACGCGGAATAGGTCTGCTGCGGCGCGATGAACGGCGTGTTGAACGCGACCTGCGTGTAATCCTTGTCGAACAGGTTCTGCACCCAGCCTTCGATCGCGAACCGGTCCGCGATGTTGGTGATGCCGACGCGGCCGTTGACGATGAAGAAGCCGTCCTGCTCCTTGCCGAACAGCAGATCCGACCCGGTGTTGTAATCGTCCGACATCCGCACGTTCAGGAACAACAGGCCCTGCGCGCCCGAATTGCCGAGGTCCGGCGTCCAGCTGACGGAGGACGTCGCGACGATTTCCGGTGCGTTGGACAGATTGTCGCCGGGCAGCAGGCGCAGCGCCGGGTCGAGCGGCGCGCCGGTATCGTTGCCGATCAGATCGTCTTCGTAACTGGTGTCGGAATAGGTGAAGCCGAACGACAGCGCCAGATTGCGGGTTGGATTGACGCTGGCTTCCACCTCGACGCCTTGCGCGATCACGCCGGGCTCCACATCGTCCACCGCGCACGCGCCGGTCGTGGCGCTGGCATCGAGATCGAAGCCGCCCAGATCCGTGCCGCAGGAATTGACGTTCTGCACCAGGAAGACCGAACCGTTGAATGTGTTCAGCTGGAAATTGGTGAATTCCTGACGGAATGCCGAAACGCTCAGGCTGAATTCGCGAGTAGCGTATTTCGCGCCGATTTCGAACGCGTTGACCGTCTCTTCTTCGAACTGCAGATTGCCGACGTTCAGCGCGTTGACATTCAGCAGCAGCGGGTTGGCGAGGGCCGACCGGTCGAGGTTGAAGCCGCCCGCCTTGTAACCGCGTGCATAGGAACCGTAGAGCAGCAGATCGTCGGTCGCCTTCCAGCTGAGGATCGCCGTGCCGGTGAATTCGTCTTCATCGCGAGTGTCGTCGACCGACACGCCGTCCAGTTCGGATGTCGAGTTGCCCTGGCACGACAGCGCGATCAGACCGCCCGCAAGGCCGCCCAATGCCGTCGGCAGCAGACCGGCCAGCAAGGCACGGTTGGTCGGGCAGATCGTGTTGTCGTTGCCGAAGGTTGCATCGAAATCCTTCGTTTCGTTGGTGTAACGAAGGCCCAACGTCAGATCGAGCGTATCGGTCAGATGCAAGATATTGTGCGTAAAGAAGGCGAAATTTTCGCTCGTCTGATTGTAGACGTCGCCGTGCCGCCGGCATCGGAGATGCTGCCCAGATTGTTGATGCCCTGCAATGATCAGCGGTGTTGCCGGGCCGAACGCACCGGCGCCGCCATTGGCCAGTCAGCGCCGCGACATTGGGGCCAAGGCAGTTCTGCGCGCCGGTGTTGACCAGCGCCGGGTTGATGGCGATCGCGATGCGGCAGGCCACGAACGTGCCGTATTGCGTGCCGAAGCGCAGATTGTCGCGCACTTCCAGCTTCTCGTTGGCGTAAAAACCGCCGACCAGGAAGTCGAGCCGGTCGTTGAAGACCGTACCTTGCAGCCGCACTTCCTGCGTGAAGGTATCGAAGGCCCGCGACTGGCGAAGTCACCGGGTCCGCGATACAGGATATCGACCGTGGTGTAATCGGTATCGCTCAGCTGAGTGTTGGAATATTCGCGATACCCGGTGATCGACGTCAGCGTCAGATCGCCGAACTGCCAGTTCAGCTCACCGGAAATGCCGTAATCTTCGGTTTCGCCTTCGAATGAACGACCGGGCGTGTTGTAAATATCGCGATTGAACGTGCTTTGCGACAGGCCGCGCGGATCCTGTCCCAGGCCCAGCAGGACGGGGACGATCGGGTTCGCGGTGCTGGTCAATGCCGGCGCCGCCGGTGGGCCGGGTGAACGGATCGAGACCGGGGCTGATGGTCGCCAGCGGCGCGAAATCGGGCTGCACGAAAGTCGCGGCGCAGCATGCCTCGTCCTTCTTCGAATAATCGCCGACCAGGCGGAAACTGATGTCCTCCGTCGGTTCGAACAGGGCCTGGGCGCGGACCAAATAGCGGTCGCGATTGTTGATCCGCACATCGTTGGTGATGTCGTTGTAGAACCCGTCACGCTCGAAATAGACGCCATCGACACGCGCGGCGATCGTATCGCCGAGCGGCAGATTCACACCGCCTTCGACGCGGATCGCATCGAAATTGCCGTAGGTGAACGCGCCATAGCCGCTGAATTCGAATTCGGGCGGGGCGGTGTAGATGTTGATCAGACCGGCCGAGGCGTTGCGGCCGCCCAGCGTGCCCTGCGGCCCGCGCAGGATTTCGATCCGGTCGATCGGGCCCAGTTCGCTGAGCGCATTGCCCGAACGCGACCGATAGACGCCGTCGATGAACACCGCGACGCTGCTTTCGAGGCCGGGGTTGTCGCCGACGGTGCCGATGCCGCGAATACGCGCCGACCCGTTCGCTTCGTTCCCGGTGGAGGAAACCAGCAGCGACGGTGCGACCTGGTTCAGATCGCGAATGTCGTTCGCGCCGGAATTGGCAAGCAGTTCACCCGAAACGACCGAGATCGACGACCGGCACGTCGGCCAGTTCCTGTTCGCGGCCCTGCGCGCGCACCACGATCATGCGGGAATCGTCGAAATCCTGCGCGGTCGGTGTCTGCGGTTTGATCCTGCGTGACCGATGCATCGTCGGCGTCCTGCGCCATGGCGGGCGTTGCGGCGAACATCATCCCGGCACCCAGCCAGGCAAGCGAACGGATCGAGGTTGCGGTTTGCATCATGTTTCTCCCAAACATGACGACTTTGTGACAGCCGTTTGATCGCGTGATGATACGATTGATGGCAAAAGGCAACGGGGTTTTGAACGCGGATGCTTTTCTGCCCGACAGTGTGTCGCGATAGCAATAGATCGTCAGGCGGTATCGGCTGGACGCGATCGATCAGCGCACGCATTTTCCGCGGTGGGAAATCGCATTTTCGGATAGGACGGCAAGACGGTTGGAAATGGGGACGATAGGGACGGCGAGCCTTACGCAGTCCCCCCTTCAGGCCACGCCTGCCAGTTCCGCCTGCCGTTCGTCGCTTGCGGCATCGAGCAGGTGGTCGCGGATCGTGTCCAGCCGTTCGGGGGCGGTGATCTTGTGCTTCATCAGATCGGTTACGTAAAACGTATCCGCCGCCCGTTCGCCATAGGCTGTGACGTGGGCCGAATTGATGACCAGCTGGTTTTCGAACAGGGCCCGCGCCAGCCGGTTGAGCAAGGCGGGGCGGTCGCGCGCATTGACCTCGATCACGGTAAAGCGCCGCGATGCGCTGTTGTCGAACACCACGCGCGGTTCCACGTCGAACGCCTCTGCGCGGGTGCGGGCCAGCGGACGACGGGCGAGGCGCGGGGTCAGCTCGATCCGGTTGGCCAGCGCATCGCCGATGGCGGTTTTCATCCGCTCCAGCTGCCCCGCTTCGTTCATGGCCCCGCCGAGCGGCGTCTGCACCAGGAAATTATCGACCGCGAAACCGGTGGTGGTGGTGTGGATGCGCGCATCGATGATGTGCCCGCCCGCCAGATGGATGCCGCCCGCGATGCGATAGAACAGGCCGGGATGGTCGGACGCGATGATGCTGATCATGGTCGCACCGCGCGTTTCGTTATATTCGCAATGGATCGACAGATCGTGGTCGAGATCGCGGGCGGCGCGGTATTGCACCAGATTGCGGGCGACGACATCGGTCGGGCTCCGCGATCCAGTAGGCATCGGCGAACAGACTTGCCGACATCTTCGATCAAATCGGCGCGCGGCCCCAGTTCGCGGGCCACGGCATCCTTCGCAAAGGCGACGCGTTCGCGCAGATGATGGGGTACATGGCCCAGCCGCAGACGTTCCTGCGCCAGATCGTACAGTTCGCCCAGCAGCTGCCCTTTCCAGCTGTTCCACACCCCTGGGCCGACGGCGCGGATGTCCACGGCGGTCAGCATGGCGAGATGGCGCAGGCGTTCCTGGCTCTGCACTTGCCCCACGAAATCCTCGATCGTCTTGGGATCGGTCAGATCGCGTTTGAAGGCGGTCGCGCTCATCAAAAGATGCTGGCGCACCAGCCAAGCGACCAGCTTGGTTTCCGCTTTGTCGAGGCCGAACCGCGGGCATAGTTTCAGCGCGATCGCCTCGCCCAGTTCGGAATGATCGCCGCCGCGCCCCTTCGCGATATCGTGCAGCAGCACCGCGACATAGGCTGCCCGGCGGCTGGCGACGCGGTGGATCAGGCGGGTGGCGCGCGGATGATCGTCCGCCAGCAGACCGCGTTCGATTTTCGACAGCAGGCCGATCGCGCGGATGGTGTGTTCGTCCACCGTGTAATGGTGATACATGTCGAACTGCATCTGCGCGTTGACGCGTCCGAAATCGGGCACGAAGCGGCCGAACACGCCGGCCTCGTTCATCCAGCGCAGCACGCTTTCGGGATCGTTGCGGCCCGCCAGCAGGTCCAGGAACAGGGCGTTGGCGCGGGCATCCTTGCGCGTCGCGGCCTTGATAACGCCGTTGTCCCGGCCCGCCTGCCGCATGGTGTCGGGGTGGATGGTCAGCCCTTCGCGTTCGGCGATCTGGAACACTTCGATCAGACGAACCGGATCGTCGCGGAACCAGTTGTCGGACGGCGCGGCGATGGTGCCGCCCGACACGCGGTAGCCGTCATCGTGCGCGTCTTGCCGGTCAGCCCATCCATGAATTCGCGCATCGGCGACCGGGCCGCCAGCTCGTCATCGATATGCGCCAGAAACACCGCCGTCAGGCTGCCGACGCGTTTCGCCTGCAGGAAATAGAATTGCATGAACCGTTCGACGCTGCTGCGACCGGGGCGTTCGGCGAAGTTCATGCGTTCCGCCACCGCGCGTTGCAGATCGAAGGTCAGCCGATCTTCCGCCCGGCCCGTCAGCACATGCAGATGGTTGCGGACGGCCAGCAGGAAACTCTCCGCACGGCGGAAATTGCGGTATTCCTCGCGCGTGAACAGATCGACATCGACCAGTTCGGATGCGCTGCGCACCTGGTGCAGAAACTTGCCGATCCAATACAGCGTCTGCAGATCGCGCAGGCCGCCCTTGCCGTCCTTCACATTGGGTTCGACGACATAGCGGCTGTCGCCCATGCGTTTGTGGCGGGCATCGCGTTCGGCCAGCTTTTCGGTCACGAAGGCACGGCCGGTTCCGTTCGCAACCTCGGCCCAGAACCGGCGTGCGGTGGCATCGTAGAGGTCGCGGTCGCCCCAGACGAAGCGCCCCTCCAACAAAGACGTGCGGATGGTCAGATCGGATTTCGCCATCGCGATGGTGTCGCCGATGGTGCGGGTCGAATGGCCGACGGTCAGGCCCAGATCCCACAGGAAATACAGCATCGCCTCGATCGCGGGCTCGCACCACGGGGCGGCACGGTCGGGCAGCAGGAACGCGATATCGACGTCGGATTGCGGGGCCATTTCCGCGCGGCCATATCCGCCGACCGCAACGATGGAGAGGCGGTCATGCGGGCCACGTTGCGTCGCGGGCGGCACATCGTCGCGCGCGGCCAGAACATGGTCGTGGATGACACGCACCAGCTGATCGGCGAGGAATGCGTAACCGCCCGCAATCTCGTGCCCGGCGGATGGTCGCGCGATCAGGCGGCGTTCCAGTTCCGCACGCCCCGATGCCAGCGCCGCCTTCAACGCATCGACCACGGCAAGGCGGCTTTCGCCGTCTTGCGCCGCCGCCTCCGCAATCGTTTCGGTCAGGGCGCGCCGGTCGATAATGGCGCGCTGATTGGGAATGCGAAGGGTGGTCATGGCATCTCAGTTGGGCACTACCCCGCCTGATCGCCAGCGAATTGCACCTTCACCGTGCGTTTGTCGATCTTCTGCGTGCCCAGGCGGGGCAGCGGTTCGCTCGCCTGCCAGATCTGTTGCGGCATCTTGAACGGGGCGAGCTTCCCGGTCAGGAATTCACGCAATTCGTCGGGCGTCAGCAGTTGCACCGTCTTTTGGCAGATAGACCGCAGCGGGCAGTTCGCCGAACTTGTCGTCGGCCACACCGAACACCGAACATTCCTTCACCTGGGGATGGGCGTAAATGCCTTCCTCCACCTCGATGCAGGAGATGTTCTCGCCGCCGCGAATGATGATGTCTTTCTTGCGATCGACGATGAACAGATAATCGTCTTCGTCCAGATAGCCCAGATCGCCGGTCCGGAAATAGCCGTCCTTGGTGAACGCCGCGTCAGTTGCTTCGTCGTTTTTCCAGTACCCTTTGAAATTGGCGATGGTGCGGAAACAGACTTCGCCCACTTCGCCCTGCGGCAGTTTGTCGCCCGCATCGTTCAGAATGCCGATATCGACCAGCGGACGGCTGGCGCGCCCGGTGCTGCCGGGTTTCGCCAGATAGTTTTCGTTGAAATTGCCGCAGCCCACCGCGTTGGTTTCCGTCAGGCCGTATCCCAACAGCGGGAAGCCGTCGGGGAAAGCATCCTTGATCTTCGTCACATGATCGACCGGGCGCGGCGCGCCGCCCGCGGCGAAGCTCTTGCAAGTCGAAATGTCGTATTGGTCGCGATTGGGATGGGTTGCCATTTCGTAACTCATCAACGGCACTCCGACGAAATAGCTGACCTTTTCGGCGGCAATCAAACGCAGCGCATCTTCCGCATCCCATTTGGGCATCAGCACCAGCTTGCGCGCGATGGCGTAGCTTTGCAGGAACAGCGGGATTTCGCCCGTCACGTGGAACAACGGCACGGCGACCAACGCGGATGGCTGCGCGGCGGGGGGCGTGCCCTGCATCGTCAGAAGCTGGGCCGCCATCGCCGATTGTGCGACATAGCTCATCGTGCCGCTCAACACCCCGCGATGATCGGACCAGGCGGCTTTCGATTTGCCGGTGGAACCTGAAGTGTAAAGGATCGAAGCCATATCGTCCGGGCCGAGATCGGGCAGGGTGGTGGCCGGATCGTCGGACCAGATGGCGGACAGACCGTCCGATGCCGGACCGTGATGGCCGAACACCACCACCTTCGCGCCGTGATCCGTTCCCTCCAGCCGTTTCGCGCGCGGCTCGTCCGCCAGGACGATGGTGCATTCGGCCAGCTTGATGCCGTAGGCAAGCTCGTCTCCGGTCCAGAAACCGTTGAGCAAAGTGGCGCAGCCGCCGGCCATGACCACGCCCATATAGGCGATGATCCAGTTTGCGGAATTGCGCGCGGCGATGCCGATCCGGTCGCCTTTCGCCACAGCGTGATCGGCCACCAGCCCGGCGGCGACGGCACGCGCGGCGGCGTATGTTTCGCCGAAAGTCAGGCGCACATCGCCATCGACCAGAAAAGTCAGATCCTTATGCTCGTTGCAGTAATGAGCCAGATAATGCGCGATGCTGGGCGGGGCGTTCTTGAACGCGGGCATAGGCTGGCCGAACCGTTCGACATCGTGCGTTTCGAACACCTGGCCGGGCTTGACCATCGCGTCCATGATCGCGTCCAGTGCATCGTCGAGCTGCGTTGCCATAGGGGTATAATCCTCTCTCAATCCCGCATGTGCCCGCCCCGGCTGTACCGCGGGGTCGCAGACGATGCGGTCCCATTCAAATTCAATGCAGGCTTTCTTCCAAAAGGCCGCTGTGGCACAAGCCGCCCGAACATGAAGGCGGGACGCGCGTTCCCGCCAATCGGCCGACAATGTCCGGCCTGTCTAGGGGGTTAGCTACGTGCTGTCACTACTCGCCGCAGTCGCCGCAGACGCAGGCGCCGTTGGCCGCAGTTGGAACCGCAGTCGGAACCGCAGTTTCGGGGCCGATCCAATGGGCGGAATTGGGGCTGAAGCCCGGCATCGATTTCGGGTTCGAAGTGTTCGGCGCGCCGATCGTGCTGCGCTATTACTCGCTCGCCTATCTCGGCGGCATCCTGTTCGCATACTGGCATCTGGGCCGGATGATAAAATCGCCCGGCGCCCCGATGGCGCAGCGGCATGTGGACGATCTGTTCTTCTATTGCACGCTGGGCGTGATTCTGGGCGGACGGCTGGGTTACGCCACCTTCTATCAGCCGGACCTGTGGACCAGCACCGCCCTGTTCCGATTGTGGGACGGGGGGATGAGCTTCCACGGCGGGTTGCTCGGCGTTCTGCTCGCGATTTTCTTCATCGCGAAAAAGGACGATCTGAAGTTCCTGCGCGT